>CAWKDJ010000016.1:0-445769 GCA_963848325.1 uncultured Acidobacteriaceae bacterium | reverse complement strand
CAGCGGCGCCCGGATGGCTGCTTCGCGACCGCATCCGGCGCAAGTTGCTCGAGGTTCTGTTCGATGGACATCCTGAGGCCGAGGCGCAGCTCAACGCCGATGCGAAGAGTTTTTATGCCGACCTGGCCGCCGAGCGCAAGTTGATGACGATCCCGGCGGATGCGAATGAGAGTGCCAGGCTCGCCAGACGCTACGCGAACGCATCGCTTGGAGAAATCACCGTCAGTACGTCTGGCGCGTCCACAATCTTTGATTTCGGCGAGTGGAAAAGCGAGGTCGCCAGCCGCAAGAATCCCGACGGCACAATTTCCTTCATCACCACGGTGCCAGGTGAGTTGGGTTTTGAGTTCGTGGTTGGCTCGGGAGCCAAGCGAACGTTGACCATCAGAGACGCGCAGCACGAATATGTGTTTGACGAGCGTTGAGTCAACGATGGTTCAATAAGTGCATTTAGGATGTCACCTCAACGATCCTTTGCTGGCACTGCCAACTCCTCAACTTTCATCGACTTGCGGGTCGCTCAGTAAGATTCGCCACGCTTGATCTGCAGGAGCACGCGGCTGCGCGCAAGCCGCGAAAGTCCTGACACTACAGCGCATTGACGGTCCGCAAATCTGCGTTCTAGCATGTGTTGCCGTGATTGACGAATTGATCGATCAAACCTTTTCCCACTACCGCATCGTTGAAAAGCTCGGCGATGGCGGCATGGGCGTCGTTTACAAGGCTGAGGACGTAAAGCTCGGCCGCTTCGCTGCCCTCAAGTTCTTGCCTGACGAGGTCGCCAAAGATCCGCAGGCTCTTGTCCGTTTTCAACTTGAAGCCAAAGCTGCGTCGGCTCTAAATCACCCGAACATCTGCACAATCTACGAAGTCGGCGACCAGCACGGCCAAGCGTTCATTGCCATGGAGTATCTGGATGGTGTGACGCTGCGGCAGCGTATTGCCGGCAAGCCCATTGAAACCGACGATTTGTTGGTGCTGGCGATCGGGTTGCAGATGCGCTCGACGCCGCCCACGCGGAGGGTATCGTCCACCGAGACATTAAGTCCGCCAACATCTTTGTCACCAAGCGGGGCCATGCCAAGGTTTTGGATTTTGGGCTGGCGAAGCTGCCTGTGCCGGTACCCTGGCCTGGCCAGCAAAATGTCGGGCCCAAAAACGGGCCCAGTAAATGAACAACACCTGACCAGTCCTGGCGCCACAGTTGGCACGGTGGCTTACATGTCGCCGGAACAGGCGCGGGCGAAAGAGTTGGACGCCCGCACCGATCTTTTCTCGTTCGGGGCAGTCCTTTATGAAATGGCCACCGGCCAGTTGCCCTTCCGCGGGGACAGCACGGCGACCATTTTCGAGGCGATTCTGAACCGCACCCCAGTAGCCCCTGTCCGGTTGAATCCCGACCTGCCGGCCAAGCTTGAAGACATCATTACCAAAGCCCTGGAAAAAGATCGCAACCTGCGCTATCAGAGCGCGGCCGATATGCGAACTGACCTGCAGCGGGTCAAGCGGGATACTGAAGGCTTCCTCCCGGCCCATCGAGTCGTCCGCATCGATCGCCGGCGACGATAGCAGCGGTTCGATCGCCAGCAGGAGTTCGGTGACAAGCAGAAGTTCGTCCTCTGCAGCGGGCCGACCGGCGCCATCGGATTGGGGTTCTGTCCGAAGACTGGAAATGGCGCACATCCTGTTCACCGACATCGTGGCCTATTCCAGCCTTCCCATGGATCAGCAAGAGGCGGCGCTCTATCATCTGCAGGAAGCCTTCCGCGAAACCAGGAATTCGGGCGGGCTCAGTCCAGCGATCAACTGATTCGACTGCCCACCGGCGATGGCATGGCCTTGGTTTTTCTTGGGGACGTGGAAGCGCCCGTGCGCTGCGCTCTGCAACTGCAACACATCCTGCTGCGGTGGCCGGAGATGCGGTTGCGCATGGGCATCCATACCGGGCCAGTGTATCGGGTGGAGGACATCAACGCCGCGAGCAACGTGGCTGGCGGCGGCATTAACACGGCGCAACGGGTGATGGACTGCGGCGATGCCGGGCACATCCTGGTTTCCTAAAGCCGTAGCCGACGTGCTGGAGCAGGTGAGCACATGGAAGACCGCCTTGCATGACCTGGGAGAGGCCGAGGTCAAGCACGGGGGGCCCGTGTCTATCTGTATAACCTGTTTACGGATGAGGCCGGGAATCGGGAGCTGCCGCAGAAGCTTCGTGAGCGCCCAAACGTCGGCAGCCAACGTCCGTTCCCAGTCGACGAGGAAGAAGCTGTCGTTACGCGCAGGTGTGGCAGGGGTAATTGCCATGCTGGGGGTGGGTGGAGTTCTCCTTTACCAGCACTGGCGCTCGGGGCCGAAACTCAGCGATAAAGAGACGATCGTTCTGGCCGATTTCGACAATAAAACTGGCGACCCGATATTCAACGAGACGCTGAAACCGAGGCTCCGACGTTCGCTGGGGCCAGCCAATGTGCTCTCCAACGGCAAAGTCACCAAAACCTTGCAACTGATGACTCGTCCGGCGGACACGAAACTCACACCGGACGTTGCCCGCGAACTTTGTCGGCGGGCGGGCAGCCAAGCCTACGTTGCCGGATCGATTGGCGCTATCGGCACCAAGTATGTTCTGCAATTGACCGCAATGGACTGCCAGAGTGGAGACACGCTGGCCGAGGAGCAGGCGACCTCGGCATCCAAAGAGAAGGTGCTGGATGCGCTGGATGATGCGGGGTCTAAGCTGCGCGGAGAACTCGGCCAATCTCTGGCTTCGGTGCAGAAGTCGGATGTGCAACTCCTAGCAGGCCGCTGAAAAACTAGCGACGGACATAGTTTTCTTTCCGTCTTTCATTGTTTTCGTCATTTCTATGTCGGAAAAGTTGATTCTCAGTGCTTTTCTAGCCCCCAGCGCTCTCTTTTCGCGCTGCGGGACACACTTCGGCCTCGACTTACACCGCAGGAACTGCGGCTGCGAGGTTTCGCATGCGCACCAGATTGTAGGCCGCGCAGGCGAAGGTGAAGATCCAATCCACTTTGCATACTCCACGGTGCCGCAGCTTGCGCATCAGCGCAATCGTCTTGAGCCAGCCAAAACATTCTTCGATTCGCTTCCGCTTTCTTTGGCTGACGGCGTAACCGGGGTGCCGCGTCGTGCGCTCATCAATCGCGCTCCCGCCACGCCGTTTGTGGTTCTGCGCCACATGCGGCGTCACCCCCATATGCCGGCACTCGACCACGAATCCCTGCGTGTCGAATCCTTTATCTCCCCCTACCGTCACCGGCTGCGTTCCCCTCAGTTTCTCCAACATCACCAGCGCCGCGTCGCGCTCCGCCGTACCATTAGCCTGGAACACTTCCGCCGCCACGATTAAACCGTTGCGGTTCTCCACCAACAGATTCCCGCTGTAACTCAACTTCGACTCCTTGCCCGGCCCCTTGCGCGCCAGCTGCGCCTCGGGATCGGTCGTCGATTCGTGGGTATCGTTGGACCCGCTCCTCGCCGTGAAAGTCTACCGTAGGATTGCCCGGATCATCTGGCGGAGGCCCAGCTTTCTTCTCCCTGGCTTGAAAGCTCTTCACTCCCGCCCAGGCTTCCAGCAAGGTCCCGTCTACCGTGAAATGCTCATCCGAGGTCAAGCCTCGAGCACTCGCCTGTGCCACAACCCGCGCCAAGAATTCCTTAGCCACGTCGGCTTGCAGCAACCGATCCCGATTCTTAGTGAACGTGGTCGGATCCCACACCTCGTCATCCGCATTCAAACCCACAAACCAACGGAACAGCAAGTTGTAGTCCATCTCTTCCATCAGCAAACGCTCACTGCGGATGGTGTACAGCATCTGCAGCAACTGCGCCCGCAACAGCTTCTCCGGCGGAATCGACGGCCGCCCAACCGTGGCGTACATCCTGTCAAATCGTGGCGACAACTGGGCGAGCACCACATCCACCATGAACCGGATGGCGCGCAGCGGATGATCCTTGCGCACACGGTTTTCGGGAGATAAGTAACTGAAGATATGATTCTGCTGCTGATCGGTTCCGCGCATGCTTTTTCGTAACATACCCGGCTGTGGATTAGCAGTACTTTTTCAGCAGCCTGCTAGGGGCCACCACGTCTTCGATTGATGCGCTGGACGCGTTCAGCCGCGGGCGCAAACTGTTTAATGAAAAGGGATCCGCCGAGGCGCTGCCCTACCATAAGTACGCCGTCAAGCTCGATCCGAATTTCGCCATAGCCTACTATGCGCTGGGCAAAGATTACCTCAGTCTGGGCGAGCCGGGTCGGGCCAGCGAGAACTTCGCCCAAGCCTACCAGTTACGGGAACACACCAGCGATGTCGAAAAAATCGTGATTGTCGGCAGCTACTACGAAACTGTCACCGGGGAACTGGATAGAGCGTCCCAGATTTATGACGCAGTGAGAGAGAGATACGATCCGACCGGAAAGTCAGCCTTTGGCAATACCACATACGCCGAACGCGGCCAGTATCAGAAAGCGGCAGAGCTCAACACGCTGGCCATGCACGTTGCGCCGGACCGTTCCACGGCATATGCGAATCTCGCCGCCAATGATCTTGCTTTGCAGCGCTTCGATGAGGCTCAACAGACCATTCACGATGCGCAGGCGCATAAGCTCGAGGATGCGCTCTTTCATAACGTCCTCTATGCTTGCGCCTTTCTGAAGCCGACCCTGCCGGGACAGCGGAGCAGTTGCAGTGGTTTAAGAATCAGGCCGAATATGAAAGCTACGGATTGGCATTGGCCTCCGACACGCAGGCATACTTCGGCCACGTGAGCAAGGCATGGGAAATCAATAAGCAGGCCGTTGATTCCGCGATCCGTAAAGATCACCAGGAAAATGGAGCAGTCTATACGGCGAACGCCGCGCTGCAACAGGCGGCCTATGGCCGCGCCGCGGAAGCCCGGCAGTCAGCCGAAGAGGCTTTGAAACTTGCTCCAGATAGTCCCGGGGCCGAGGCCGAAGCGGCACTGGCATTCGCCATGGCAGGCGATACGTCGCACGCCGAAACCTTGTCCCAGGACATGAAAAAACGCTTTCCGCTGAACTCCCAGATGCAGTCGCTTTGGCTGCCTGCGGTTCAGGCGCAATTGGCCTTGGATAGAAAAAACTCAGTCTCCGCGCTGAACGCACTGCCGGACGCTGGGCACCATCGAGTTCGGGCAAGTCTCGTTCGTCAACAATATTTCCTGCCTGTATCCGACTTACATTCGCGGAGAGGCATATCTGGCAGCCGGACAAGGCACTGCCGCCGCCTCCGAATTTCAGAAGATTCTCGACCACAGCGGCATGGTATGGAACTGCTGGACGGGAGCCTTGGCGCATTTGGGAGTGGCTCGTGCGAACGCATTGCAATCGAGAACCTCACAGGGCCCGGATGGCGACGCCGCCCGCGCCCGGGCGCGCGCCGCCTACAAAGATTTCCTTACGCTCTGGAAAGACGCCGACCCCGATATCCCCATCCTAAAGCAAGCGAAAGCGGAGCTCGCGAAGCTGCAATAGCGGCAACTCCTTCCTCGGCGCCTTCCGCTTGCCAATGGTTGATGTAACCAGGCGATTGCACGTTTTGACTGCTGGTCAATGATTGAAATTGCGATGTTAGGGTAAGACAAAGTTGTGCCGTTTCTTCCGCTTTTTGCCAACGCTTTTCGATTTGGCGCCAGTCGAAATAAGTCGCTTGCAACGTTAGGTGCACAGCGCCAGGGCGAAAGTGAAAAACGAACTTGGCATCCTTTCACAGCAATTCGGCATAACCCGGCAGCCGTGATCGGAGAGGCGTACCTGCAAGGCGTATCCGAGTGTGGGCGGCATTCGTGATAAACTGCTGAAAACCCGTCGCCGGAGAGGTGGCAGAGTGGCCGAATGCGGCGGTTTGCTAAACCGTTGTACGGGCTAACACCTGTACCGAGGGTTCGAATCCCTCCCTCTCCGCCATTACTTCCCCGGAGTTCCTCTTCTCTGACGGTCCCTCGCTCTGCTCGGGATTTCGGCAGCGGGCTCCCGCTTCGCTCACGCCCGCTGATCGCCTCAAGTTCGAATCCCTCCCTCTCCGCCAGTCCTTGAGCACGAAGAACTTGCGATAGAGCTCCAATCTTGCACTGATTTCCCGGACTCTCTGGGTATCTATTAAGGGGAAGAAAAATCAGGGTGCCCAGGCCAAAAGCCTAGCTGGATGGATACCAGCGATGGGGTGAGCAGCCAGGATTACGTCGGCGGCATCCGGCTGAAATAAACAGCAGCCCTACTCCAAATCCCGCCAGTTTGCTCCCACTCCCATGTCCACCTGCAGCGGCACGCTCAACGGATGGACTCTTTCCATCTGTTCCCGCACCAGGGTTTTCATCTCGTCGAGTTCCGCTTCCGGAACTTCGAACACCAATTCATCATGCACCTGCAGTGTCATCCGTGATTGCAACCGCCGGTCGAGAAGTTCGCGATCGATGCGGATCATTGCCAGCTTGATCAAATCGGCCGCCGTGCCTTGCAAAGGCGTATTGACCGCCGTGCGCTCGGCAAATCCGCGAAGATTGAAGTTCTTGCTATTGATGTCCGGAATAGGCCGCACACGCCCGAAGAGCGTTTTCACTCGTTGCGCGCGCCGCGCTTCGTCGAGCGTTTCGTCGATGAACCTTCGCACGCCTTTGTACTTCTCAAAATAAGCTTCGATAAACTGCTTGGCTTCGGCGGGCTCAATGCCAAGATTCTGCGAGAGCCCAAATGCCGACAGGCCGTAAACAATGCCGAAGTTCACGACTTTCGCTTGCCGGCGATGATCGGCCGTGACCATCAGCGGAGGCACGCCAAACACCTGCGATGCAGTCAACGTGTGAATGTCGTCGCCGCGGCGAAACGCCTCGACCAGCAGCGGATCTTTCGAGAAGTGCGCCAGCAGCCGCAGCTCGATCTGGGAATAATCCGCCGCCAGCAGCACATGTCCGGGTTCGGCCGTAAAGGCTGCGCGAATCTCGCGGCCCAGTTCGGTGCGAATCGGAATGTTCTGCAAATTCGGATTCGCCGACGACAACCGGCCGGTCGCCGTTCCAGCCTGACCAAACGTCGTGTGCAAGCGGCCGCTGGCTGGATTGATGCAACGCCGGCAAGCGCATCCACGTAAGTGGACTTCAGCTTGGTCAGTTGCCGATAATCGAGCACCATGCGCGCAATCGCATGGTCTTCGGCCAGCGCTTCCAGCACATCGACCGCGGTCGAAATTGTCTTGCCCTTGCCATATTTCACCGGCTTGGGCAGATCCATCCGGTTGAACAGCACATCGCCCAATTGCTTAGGCGAACCGATATTGAACTCGCAGCCCGCGGCCTCGTGAACTTCTCTTGCCTTTGGCCGCAATCTCGCTCTCCAGCCGCGATGACATTTCCGCCAGCGCCTTGCGGTCGATCTTGACCCCGGCGTGCTCCATCCGCGGCAGCACCGGCACCAGCGGCAGATCGATTTCGTGGTAGAGCTTGAGCAGCCCGCTTCTTCGACCTCGCGGCGAAGCACAGTCGCCAGCCTGCCAGTGATGTCCGCAGCCTCAGGCAAGCCATCCGCTGAGCTTGAGATTGAAGCGGCGCAAGCGCAACGTCCGCCAAGCTGTGCGACGGATATGTCGGATCGAGCAAATAGGAATACAGCATGGGTCATGCTGCACGCCACCTAGTCGGATATCTCCATCGGCGCCACCGCATGAGTCGCCGACTTTCCAGTCATGAATGGCTTTCGGCAACCGCCGTCCGCCAACGCGAGCTTGAGCCTCGCCGTCGCCTCCTTCGGCCTCGGCTGACACCGTCACCGCCACTCCCGGCACGGACGAAATAGCCATGGCACGCCCGCGCGCAGGCGGCGACGCTTCCGCGCGGTCAACGGCAGCATCCCGGTCTCGGACTCCTCTCGCTCTTGCTCTTCGTGGCTCGTCAATTTGCGAGCTCTGCTTCCACTGCGACCGCCAGCGCACCCCCGGCGGGCACCGCTTTCAACACCGCCTCTACATCGGCCGCCGATTTCGCCTCGCTGTAATGGGCTTCGCCGACTTGCTGCCACGGGCAGCAGCTCTTTCAACAGCGAAGTAAATTCCAGTTCGGTAAACAGCTCGCGCAGCGCGTCCGCGTCCGGCTCTCCCAGCTTCATCGCGATTCTCGTCCAGTTCAACCGGAACGTTGCGATCGATGGTCACCAGCTGCTTGCTAAGCAGAATATTCTCGCGGTTGTTCTGCAGCGACTCGCGATAGGTTTTCTTTTCCACTTCTGCCGCCCGATCCAGCGCCTGCTCCACCGTTCCGAAACGCTGAATCAGGTCAACCGAACCTTTGTCGCCGATGCCCGGAGCACCCGGGAATGTTGTCAATGGAATCGCCGCGCAAGGCCATCACGTCCACCACGCGCTCCGGAGGCACGCCCAGAATCTCTTCGACTTTTTTCGCATCGCAAATCAAGTTGTCTTTCGGCGGATTGAGGACCTGCACCCGGTCGTTCACCAGTTGCAGCATGTCCTTGTCGCTCGAAACCACATACACGGGATGGACCTTTCCGCCGCCTTCGCGCCAGCGTGCCGATCACGTCGTCGGCCTCGTAACCGGGCATCTCAAGAATCGGAATGCGATAGGCCTCGAGCGCCCGGCGGATGTAAGGTATCTGCTGCGCCAGATCGCCGGGCATTTCGGCGCGATTGGCCTTGTAGCCCGTGATACTCGACTTCCTGAAAAGTCTGCGCTCTTCAGATCGAACTTCCGCACAGTAGTGAAGGCTTCGGCCTGCTGATCGCGAAAGGTTGGCGCAGCCACGTCGAACACCGCAGCCAGATATTGCGGCGAAAAATCATCCCGCAATTTGCGCAGCATGTTGACGAAAACATAAACGCGGCCGCGGTCGGAACGCCGGATTTCGTGGACATTCCCCGCTGCCGCGCCATGGCGTGATAAGCGCGGAAGATGAACGACATGGTGTCGATCAGGAAAATGCGATTGGGATCGGACTTCGGCGGCGCGAGAACTGGCGTGTTTGCGGGCGCGGACGCTCCCGTATCAAGCTGGGCAGCCGAAGATTTCTCTCTTGGCAGGCAAACGAGTAAGTTTACAAGGAAACCGTAGCGAACTTAAGGTTGGTAATTATCCAGTTCCCGGCTGAGAGTCCTCAGTTGCCAGTTCGAATTTAACGCGTTCTTCCCGTACTCGCTGTTGTAATGCAGCTTGATCTCGCCGCACGTCCCTTGCTCCGGAGAATAAACCACGCAGGAATCATAAGGCCGGGAATAGACGTGCAAACTGACCGCCCTTTGATTGAATTCGCGCGGATTGAGACGCGATGCACCGGCTCCAGCGGATCGACTGCGCAAGGATGGCCCGGATTCATCTCTACTGTTTCGGCGGTTTCCAGGCTGGCAGCAACCTTCTTCGACGTTCTGTGCAATCACTCGGTAGTTTTCGACCAGCAAGCGCCCGATCGGCACCGCCATCCAGCAGTTCTGATCGCGATGGTTGTGCACCGAGCTGATCTTGTCCAACCTCCCAGCAGATCGCCATCAGTTCGTACAGCGGCGTTTTATCGATGAGGTTGCGGGTGTAGTGCTGCCGGTCCCAGGTGAGGTAGGGCGTCCAGAGTATCGGGGGCCACCGGCGTGCGCTGCAGAAAGCGGACGATTTGCTCTGTGCCGGCAAAGGCGGCCTCGGGAAATTTTCGCAGCTCGGCCACAAAATCGGCGATCGAAACCTACCCCGATAGCGCTCTGTGACCCATGTTTCCTGACTCCCCAAAGCAGTATAACGCTCTGGCAGGAACTTTATCGCAGAGGACACCAAGCTTTCGCGAAGGACGCAGAGAAAACCAGAGATTTACTCCACATACATGCAATCCCCGTAGGAATAAAACCGGTATCTCTGGGCGACGGCATGTTCGTAAGCCTGCAGAACTCTCTCCTTCCCTCCCAACGCGCAAACCAGCATCAGCAATGTCGATTGCGGCAAATGGAAATTGGTCAGCAGCGCCCCCACCGCTCGGAATTGATGCCCTGGGTAAATGAAAATATCCGCTTCGCCGCTGCCGGCCAACACCCGTGCCCGAGTCCTTCACCGAATACTCCAGTGTCCGCACAGTGGTGGTTCCGATCGCGACCACCCTCCGACCCGCATCCAATGCGCGGTTGATTTTTTCTGCCGCTTCTTCGCCAGATCGAATACCACTCCCGATGCAAACGATGGTCCTCGACTTGATCAACGCGTACGGGTTGAAACGTTCCCAGTCCTACGTGCAGCGTAATCTCGGCTGTTAGGACCCCGCGGTCTCGAATGCGATCCAGAACCTCCGGCGTAAAATGCAGGCCCGCGGTCGGTGCAGCCACCGAGCCTCGCTCGCGGGCATAAACCGTTTGATAGCGCTCCCGGTCCGCCGGACGATCGGCACGGTCGATGTAAGGCGGGAGCGGCACATGGCCCCACCGCTCCATCGCTTGCCAAAAATCAACCCCAGGAGCAAACCGGATACGCCGCTCGCCGAAGGTTCCCCGGTCTATAACCACCGCTTGCAGTTCGCTGGATTCTCCGAAGTACAGCCGTTCCCCCACGCCGATCTTCCGCCCCGGGCGCACCAGGCATTCCCATTCATTGGGATCTGTGGAAACTTGCCGCGTGAGCAGAATTTCGATCTCACCCTTCAAAAACTCCCGGGACGCACGGTTTCGCGGGCTGACAGGCTGCGCCCGCCCGCCGCTTCTGCGACCGTATAACCTGGCCGGAAAGACGCGTGTGTTATTGAAAATGACAAGGTCGTCAGGGTGGAGCAGGTTCTGAAAAATCCCGGAAACATCTGTCCTGGAGCGCGCCGGTGTTACGGTCAAGCTGCAGCATCCTGGAACCGGCACGGTCGGCCGGCGGTTCCTGGGCGATCAGTTCAGCCGGAAGGTGGAAATTGAAATCGGAAACCCGCACGGCGTTTTATTATAGGTTGCACACGGTTAGGGTTGGTGACACGCCACAATGACAATCTAATAGAGAAAGAAATGGATTGTTTTTTGCCCTGATCGTGCGATACCATACGCGAGCACTCTCCCCCTCACTCCGAACCATGCCGAGCGAGCGCCAGTACCGCGAGTGAAATTGTCTCTTACGGAAAGATGCTGCACCAGCGCGGCTACGTGGCCGCCATGGACGGCAATCTCTCCATCCGGCTCGACGAAAAACGCATCCTGGCCACGCCCACGTCCATGAGCAAGGGGGCGCTGCGGCCGTCGGACCTAGTCATCGTCAATCTCGATGGCCGCGTCATCCGTGGCAGCCGGCACGTTTCCAGCGAAATCGCCATGCACCTGCTGATCTACCGGCTGCGTCCGGACGTTCATGGCATCGTGCACGCCCATCCTCCAACCGCGACCGGATTCGCCGCCGCAGGACTTCCGCTGAGCCAGCCTCTGGTGTGTGAAGTTGTAATCGGCCTCGGCTCAATCCCGCTGGCAAAATATGGCACTCCGGGCACGCCGGAACTCTCCGAATCGCTCGAGCCGCTGGTCGCCGAATACGACGCGATCCTGATGTCGAACCACGGCGTTGTTACTTACGGTGACACTCTGAGCCGCGCCTACATGAAAATGGAGACGGTCGAACATTTCGCCCAGATCGCCCTAGTGACGCACATTCTCGGCCGTCAGCGACCGCTGAAAGAGCAGGACTTGGAAAAACTGCTGGTGGCTCGCAGCAAATACGAGGGAAATCATTCGGCTGCACGGCTACCCTGCGATGGCGGGTCCGAGAATGGCCGCAACGGCAGTACGCGGAGCGACTCGTCTCCCTCTCGCAAGAGACGCGAGAAAACAATAACCGGCTAGCCGGCCTACTCCTTCGGCGGCGCTTGCCCCGCCGTGAATGTCGTCCACGGACCCGCTTTCATGTCGCGCAGCGCGGGTTTCTGCCAGTTGAATTCCGGATGTTGGTCGAGAAAGTCTTTGGCAAAAAAATCCTCGCCGCAGGGATGTCCGGCCCGTGCGCGTATGCTCATTTTCCCCGCCATCACGCTGTCGGTCACCTTTCCTTGTACGGCTCCGTCGTCAAAGTACGGCTCGCGCCCCCATTGCGTCACCCCGCGCGGTGAATGGTTCAGGTGTCCGCATAACGAGCGTTCATCTGCGTCTTCCTTGCCTTCGTAGCTGTCGAAGTGGTCGCCGAGGAATTTCTCCGCTAGTTCTACGTCGATCTGCCCTTTGTACTGCTGCATCAGTTGCTCCCAGCGAATGCGGCGGGCGTTCATGGAGGAGGACTTATCGTTCGGGTCAAACTCCGGCGCTTCTTCGGCCATCAGCTTAGGATCGCGAGGAAAATTCGAGCTGATGTAGTACCCGTCCCTGGTCCGCCACAACGGAGTGTTCTTCAAACCCAGCTCCAGATAGGCGATTTCTCCGGTTTTGCGGTCGCCGATCAACCAGTCGTTGGCGTATCCACCGTTGTTTCCTTCTCTCATAATTCGAACGTAGTCGTCGATTGAACTTCCATACTGCAGCGCCTTCCGCGAGCGCATGAATTCCGGCTTGCCGTTCGGGTCCCATCCCTCAAACTGGGTAATTGTGGTTTCCGTCACCATCAGCCCGGCGGAATTGATGCCAAAATCGTCGGCGCTGGTGATCACCCCGGGGAAACCGTCCATCATAATGTGACGGCCGCGCTCCGGCTGAATGTCAAAAATCATTACCCAGCGCGAGCCGTCGAGATAGCCCGTCCAGTTGTTATGGGCGATAACAATGTTGTGGTCTTTGGTCATGCTGCCGGTAGCGATAAACGCACTGCAGTGGCCTTTGGCCGGCAATTTGGGAGCGTGCGCAAGTTTCTGGCTCTTGTCCAGCCAGGGAACGTAGTAATCGGGAACTTCAGTGAAGGCGTTCAGAGCAACAATGTCGTAAAGATCAATTGAAACTCCGTGCGCTTTCAGACCATCCACGATCCCCTGCAGCTCCTGTTGATACTCGCGGTCGATGTGCGGCCAAAGCATCTCACGCGCCGTCTTGCGAAAAAATGCCCAGTTGCGCTGCGTGTCGTGTGTATCTTCCAATTGAACCACGCGAAGAGCGTCGCCGATCTCCGGGGCGAGCAAATATCCGTGCTGGAAGCCGATCTCGGCGGGCGAGCCCTCAAGGTGAACAAAAGTCCAGCCATTCTCGCGGAACCCGTAGGCCCGCTTCATTCGTGGATCGTTCGAACGCTCCAGCTGCGTCGAATTCCCACAGAGCGCGGACGGCGCGAAAATCAGAACGGTGAGAAATAATGCCGCCAGGCGGCAGACATTAATTCTGCAGACATTAATTCCGATGGTCATGGCATCTCCGGAACCGGCAATCACTGACGCCGATTCTACACTCGCGGCTTGTACTTGTCGTTTAGTCGCCGCCGACCCGGAATCTCATGCCGGCACGGAAGTTTGCCCGCAGTGCCGGATATCCCACCACCTCGTTGTATTGCTTGTTGAGCAGGTTGTTGATGGTCACGTAAGCGGTCACGCGCGAAGTCAGCGCATACCAGCCGCCCGCATTGACCAGAGTGTAGGAAGGCGCATGGTTGATATTGAAGCCGAAGAAGTCCGAGTCTGGCCGTCTGCCGACGTAGTTCGCGCCAAGGTTCGCGCCCCAGCGCCTGCCCAAATACGAAAGCTGCGAGGTGGCCACATGGTGCGGCCGCCGCAGCAGGGGATCACCGATTGCAAAGGGCGGCGCTGTTCCCGGTGGTGCCTGGATGATCTGGGTGGAAGTATAGGTATAGGAATTGTTCCACGATAGCTTCGAGCTGATCCTCGACTGCAGTTCAACTTCGGCTCCATGAGCCAGCGACTTCTCCAGATTGATGTACTGCCCGACGAACGTGTCGGGATCGACCGTCACAAACTCAATTTGGTCATGAAAAAGGTTGTTGAAGTAAGTCGCATCAAGCACCATTTTCTTGGCGAAAAAATTCTGCGTGAATCCGGTTTCAAAAGCCCGATTCCGCTCTGCCTTCAAATTCGGGTTCGGAATCTGAAATCGGACCGACGGCGAAGGTTTCTTCGAATCTCGGCTCCTTAATGCCCGTGGTGTAACCAAACTTCAATCGCGTTCCGGACAGCGTTTGCCCGCCGCGAAAAACTTGATATCCCAGCGCCACCCGCGGAATTCCGGCGTTGCCGAACGTCGTATTGTGCACAAAGCGTGCACCCGCTACAACGCTTAATCTCCCCAGGGTCAGCACCTGTTGCCCATAAACTGCCTGATTGCGCCGCAAGCCATGCGCTATCGTCGGCGGCGCGGGAATCGCATCATTTACCGTGCCGTTCTCATCTTCGAACTCGTAACCGATGGTCGTCTGTGCCCAGCTTCGTTCGATGTAGTCGCCCTGATAGTCCAAGCCCGCCCGGTTGAAGTGCGTGAAATCGGCGTACGGAATATCCACTTCGCCAAACGGCGTAATTCTTCCTGGGTCGGTCGCGGGATCACTGTTTGTCCGGTTCAAGCTGGCTTCAAAGCCCGTCAGGCGGTGCGTCCAGCGGGAGGGCCCGGCGATCATCACTTCGAAACTTCCAAGAAAATTGTTTTGACGCGCCCGTTCGTTGAGGTCTGGCGAGAGCAAGGGGTCGCCGTTGAAATTCCATTCGTCCTGCACCCCGGTCACGGCATTGTCGTGCCTCGCCCGCAAGCGAAGAGCGATCGTATCGTTTAGCTTCGCTCCAACGTTAATGCCTTCGAGCGAGTTGGAGTAATCGTCGTTCGGTTCCGCGCCCCGAGGTGTTGAACTGGTCGCCAAATACGTCGTAATCGAACATCCCACGCGCGCCCGCAAGCGATGCGTAGCCGTGCTCTGTGCTGTAGTTCCCGGCATCCGCGCCGAAGCTCAGCTCCGGGCCCGGAGTCGCGCCAGTTCGCGTGAAGACCTGCACCACGCTGGTCATCGCATCGGAGCCATAAAGCGTGCTCTGCGCTCCGCGCAAGAACTCCACTCGATCAGCCTCGCCCAATGGCAGGGTTCCAAAATTAAACGTGCCGCCCGGCTCGGTGATACTCACGCCATCCACAATTACTTTGTTGTAATTGGAATTACCACCGCGGACAAAGAGCGACGCCAGTCCCCCAGTCTGTCCCGCCGTCGCGATCACCGCGCCCGGCAGGTAGCGTATCGCGTCGCTCGCTGCCACCGGTTGCATGACCTGCAGTTGTTGGCTGTTAAGCGTCGAAACGTCCGCGCCGCCGTTTTCGGTCGGAACTGGAGTCCGCGTCGCAGTAACCACAACGGTCTCTGCTGCTGCAGCCAGGCGCAACTTCACGGTTACTTCCTGGCTGGCCGGAGACACGTCCACGTTCTCCTCGGCGAACCCCGGTGCGAGTACTCGCAGCTTGTAACGGTCATTAGAGAGATCGCGGAATATGGCAATACCCTCCGCAGAACTTGTTTCTATGAGTGGCTCAGTGCTTCCCTGGGCAGTGAGCTGTATTTGTGCCCTGGCAACCGGGCCCGATTGTGGATCGACAACTTTGATTTTGATGTCGGTGGCGGAAGCTGCCGCCAGCAGCACGCAGATAGAAATGACTGACCAGAAGAACCGCATGGCACTCCTCCTTTGAACGCGAAAGGGTTGTCTGTGGGCGGTTCGCGCCGATCTCCTGGCTTAGCGAGTCAGGATGGTTCATCAACTACGACCATCCGGTCTTCGCCCCCGGCCTTCCCAGGAAGCAATTTCCCAGTGACCGGAAGCAATTTCCTCGCTTACAGTTGCGCGGCAGCGCGGGATTTTCACCCGCTTCCCTCCTCGTCAGACGACGAGGTTGCGCGAACCAACGTGATTTGAGAAAGAACAAAAAGCTGGTGGGCTTGAAATCTAATCGCTGGCGCGGTGAAAGTCAATTTGATACCGCGTATCAAATTGCTACTCACGAAAAGTCGGGAATTCGCGGCCCTTCGGGAGGCGTAAAATAGCGGCATGATTTCCCAAGAGTTGCTCGAAATTCTGGTCTGCCCGGCTTGCAAAAAGCCGCTCGTCCTCAAGGAGAACGGCGAGAGCCTGAAATGTGGCCACTGCCATCGCGTTTACCCGATTCGCGATAACATTCCGATTTTGTTGATCGATGAGGCGGTGACCGAACCGTCGTAGACGACCAATCGATTCTGCAATACGCCTCCCATTGTGGTTTTGCGTCTCTGCCCCGTCCCGGAAAGACACAACGTGTCAGCCTGTAGACTTTCAGAAAAAGACCTACGGCCTTCCTGGTGTGGCCGGGGTACAACCGCAACTTCCCACCCGTAAATGGGTTATAGACAACGTGGGGCTACAGACAAGCACGAATCCGCATACGGCGAAATTGCGGCAGCAAAATTGCAACGTAACCGGCGATTGCGCAGTCTAAAGGTCAAGGGAAGCGATAAGGGGTCGGAGGTGACGACCATGACAGAGAAAGATGACAGATTTACGGTGACAGAATTGACGGCTTTGCGGAATGACTTGCTGCAGAGCGGCCAAATTGATTCGATCGAGGCGGCCGAGTTGCTGCAGGTTTTCCTGATGGGCCGTGGCTACGGGGTTTCGCGCCAGGCAGCGTTCGATGCCGCCGGCCGCGTGGAGATGTCCGGTTGTTCCATACCGGTGCTGCAGGTCGAGCTCGAAAACCTGGCCATGGTGATGTAAACGAAGTTCACAAATTCGCAAGGGAGTTGGGTTTTTCTCCTGAGGAAAGTGAAGTGGCGAGCCGGGCTGAATAGCCCGGCTCTCTTTTTCAGGATTGCTCTGGGAGACGCGCCCCGTCTTATTCGTACCGCAGGCTCTCCACCGGATCCATCTTCGCCGCCCGGGCCGCCGGCACCGTTCCAAATAAAATCCCCACCAGCGAAGAAACTACGATGGCGACAATCGCCGACAGTCCCGAGATCGGCAAACGGTATTCAGTGAAGAACCGCACGGAATACGGCAGGGCCAGACCCAGAACTACGCCGATCAGCCCTCCGATGAGCGAAATCATGATCGCTTCCGAGAGAAACTGAAAGCGGATCTCACGATTAGTGGCGCCGATGGCCTTGCGGATCCCGATTTCTCGGATGCGCGAGCTCACCGTGGCCAGCATAATATTCATAATCCCGATGCCGCTGACCAGAAGCGTGACGGTCGCAATCAGCAAAAGTACCATGGTCAGCGCGTTGGCGGTGCGATCGGCAACGGCCACCAGTTCAGTCAGGTTCTGGACGATGTACACCGACTCCGGCCGGTGCCGCGACTGAATCACCTTCCGCACCTGCTCGGTCACCGGAACCACCATGGAAGGCTCGGCCGCGGAGAAGTAAAGCTGGTTCACGTCGGCGGTGTCAGTAAAGAAACGTGACACTGTGTACGGGATCAGCATGGTATTGTCGGTGACTTCCGACTGCCCGAAGGTGTTGACCCGCTCGCGAAACGTGCCAACAATGGTGAACGGCAGGCCCATCACCTGCACTTGCTTGCCCACGGCATTGTCGACTGCGCCGTAAATCTGCTCCGCCAGCTTCTGTTGCATTACGCCGACTTTGTTGCGCGCCTGTTCGGTCCTGCGGATCGAAAAACCTTCCCGAGAGAACGACCAGATTGCGCACGATACTGTAATCGGGGGAAACTCCCAGCACGCGCAGATCGCGCTGCTTGCCGCCGCCAATCGAGATGCGGTCGTTGAGCGGCACAACCGGCGAGGCAGCGACAATTCCCGGCACCTGCAGCAGCACTGCGTTCATGTCGTCAATGGTCAGCAGGTCGCGGTTGGTGTTGGTCTGCGCGTTGCCCTGGTACTCGGCGTCGATCATGTTGGCGCCGATGGATTGGATTTGATTGAGCACATACTGCTTCCCGGTCATGCCAATCGTGACCACCAGAATCAGAGAAGCCGTGCCAATGACCATGCCCAGCGCAGTCAACGCGAAACGCATTTTGTTGCTGCAAAAAGTGTCGTAACCGAAGCTGACAATTTCGCTGAAAACCAGCTTCGGTTTGCGCCGCGCGGGCGCGGTGGTGACGGCTGTCGCCATGCTGGTTAGATGCTACGCGCCGAATGAAAGAGGCGCAACGCGGAGAATCACTGCTTCGTGGCTCTGCCTGCCATTACCGTATTCCATTCATCAACATTCGCCGAAGTCTCAAACTTAAAGTCATACGAAGTCGTAGACAGAATATTGACCACCCATCGGGTCTTGGCGACGCCACTCTCGGTCTTGCGGTCGCCTGTCCAAATCCACCTATCGCCTTCGACCGTACCCTTCGAGTGAATCGCATCTCCCATGGAGTTGAATTCGTCGTAGGTATAAGTTTTGTCGTTCGGGTCGAAGCCCATATATGCGACCCCAGTGCCGCTCACGCCGGCAATCGTGAATTCAGAACGCACCACCAGAAAGAAACCACCGTCCATCCATTGATTAATGTCGGTCTCAGTGACTTTGCCGCCGGAGCCCATAGGGCCGGACTTCATCTCGCCGTCGAGAAGCCAGGTACCAACGAAGTAGTCGAGTTTTTGGAGTTCGGGCGCGGGGTGCGGGGTGACCATGAAGGATGTCCTCTCATTAGAACTTGTCATTCCGAGCCACTCGCAGTCGCGCAGTGCGCGGCGAGAGTGTGCCGAGGAATCTGCAGTTGCTGGTTGGGATGACAAGTAAAAGATTGCTCTAGCGTCCCGCCTCAATCTTCTCCGCCAACTCGCCCCGAGCCACCGACACCTGCTCGCCGCTCTCCAGATGCTTCAGCGCGAAGGCATCGGCCTTAACCTCGTTTTCGCCGACAATTAGAATGTACCGCGCGGCCGCCTTGGTCGCGGCCTCGAATGATTTCTTCAAACGAAAACTCTCATCCCCCAACTCGACGACAACAGCGTGACGCCGTAGCTCACGCGCCAGCCGCGCCGCTTCACGATTCATTCCGTCGCCGAGCGGAGCGATATATACGTCCGGCTTGACCCGCACAGCCTCGGCCGATTGCTTCAGCGCCAGCACCAGGCGATCTTCGCCGATGGCAAAACCAATTCCTGGAGCGCTCG
Organism: uncultured Acidobacteriaceae bacterium; assembly: GCA_963848325.1. GTDB lineage: Bacteria > Acidobacteriota > Terriglobia > Terriglobales > Acidobacteriaceae > DATJOJ01. The sequence continues at coordinate 426,785 of CAWKDJ010000016.1, read as the reverse complement.
GGCCGCCGAGCGACTCCGAAAGGCCGTCGTAGCGGCCGCCGCCGAGGATCGCATTCTGCGCGCCCAGAGCACCGTGCGTGAACTCAAACGCGGTGCGAGTGTAATAATCCAATCCGCGTACCAGACGGTCGTTTATTTGAAAGTCGACACCGACAGATTTCAGAACTGCTTGCACCTCTTCGAAGTGTTTGCGGCACGACTCATCGAGATATTCGCTGATCCGCGGTAGGGTTTCGATGATTGGCTGATCTTCCGGAACTTTGCAATCGAAGACGCGCAAGGGATTGGTCACGGCGCGCCGCTGGCAATCGGAACACATCTGCGCAGCCACCGGCTCCAGCGCCTTGCGCAAGGCTTCGTTATATCTCGCGCGGTCATCGGCGCAGCCTATCGAGTTTAAGTGCAACGTCCAGCCTTCGATGCCAAGACGATTGAGGAGAGTGGCGAGCATCTCAAGCAGTTCTGCGTCGCGAGCGGGAGAATCGCTTCCGGCCGATGCCGGACCGATTATCTCCGCATCAATCTGATAGAACTGCCGATAGCGGCCTCTCTGCGGCCGCTCCCGCCGAAACATTGGGCCGATGCAGTAAAGCTTATTTAGCCCACGGTCCCACAACTTGTGTTCAATATAAGCACGCACGATGCCGGCAGTGGCTTCGGGACGAAGAGTCAGCGACTGGCCTTTGTCACTCTCTGCCCGGCCACGATCCTCCCACGTGTACATCTCTTTCGAAACCACGTCCGTTTCTTCCCCGACCGCCCGCGAAAAAAGCGCCGTCTCCTCGAAAATCGGGGTGCGGATTTCCTGAAAGTTGTAAACGCGAAACACGTCGCGCACTACCGCCTCGACAAAGTTCCACAGCGCCGTCTCCGGCGGCAGCAAATCGCGCGTTCCTCGAACCGCCTTAATCATGAATTCCTCTGTGTTCCTCTGTGACCTCCGTGTTTACAAAAAAATCACCACGAAGGACACGAAGTACCACTTTACTTCGCAACTCCGGCAATCCTCGCCGCCATCGCCGCAATATCGCGCGCGGCATTGGGATGCGACAGCCTTCGCGCCGCTGTGCCCATTTGCTCAAGCTTGGCGGGCGCAGCAACCAACGATGTGACCGCAGAGATTAGATTGTCGCGGTTGAATTTCGATTCTTCCAGCATGACCGCGGCTCCGGCCCGCTCCAGAGCCTCGGCATTTCGCTTCTGGTGATCGTCAGCGGCACGAGGAAAAGGCACGAAAATCGCGGGCTTCCCCGCGGCCGTCACTTCGCCCACGGTGCTGGCTCCAGAACGGCAAAGCAGGAGGCTGGCTCGGGCAAAAAATCCGGGCATATCGTCAATAAAGCGATGGGCTTCCACCGTGCCACCCTCAACCGCTCCGCCCAAATTCGAGTATGCAGCCTGCGCGTCATTATTGTCACGTTCGCCGGTTTGATGCACGATGCTCAGCCCCGGAACTTTGCTCAGCAACTCTGCCGCCGACTGCATTACGACCTGATTGATGGCGTGCGCTCCCTGGCTGCCTCCAAAAACCAGCAGTGTTGGACTCGTCAGCTGATTGTTGATTTGAAAAAACGCCTCGCGCACCGGAACCCCAGTGACTTCGCAATGCCGAAAATACTTCCCCGTTTCCGGGAATTGGACAGCCGCGGCCGAAACGAACGGAGCCACAATCTTATTGGCAAATCCGGGAACGAAGTTCGGCTCAAAAACTAGCGTCGGAACACGCCGGGCGACGGCAGCCAGCATCGCCGGGCCGGAAGCGTATCCACCGACGCCAATCACGACATCGGGACGAAATTCCGAAATCATGCGCGACGAAGCCCAGATGGCTTGCGGCAGATCGAAGAACGTCTTCAGCCTTGTAGCTGCGCTGACGTTCTTCAGCGCTCCGACCTGAATCAGGCGCAGTTCGAATCCGGCGGCCGGAACCAGGCGGTTTTCGATGCCGCGCGATGTGCCGATAAAAATGACTTCCGCGCCATAGTCTTTTTTTAGTTGTTGCGCGATGGCGAGCGCGGGAATGACGTGTCCGCCCGTGCCCCCTCCCGCCAGAATGGCCCGCATGATGGGACTATAAACTACGCGAGGCGAGACGCTTCAAGACGCGAGTTAACCGTCGTGGCTCGGTTGCCCCCGTCCCAAAGCTTCCCATAGCGCAAGAACGGTCGAGCTTCCGCTCGACCGGACGGACGAGGGCGTCCGTCCCTACGTGTTTCGTGCTACTCCGCCTGCTTCGAAATATTCAGCAGCACGCCGACGCTGACTAGCGCAAAAAATAACGACGATCCGCCGTAGGAAACGAACGGCAGGGGAATGCCTTTGGTCGGCATTAGGTCAAGAACCACGCTGATATTGATGAAAGCCTGCACCACGATCATGCTGGTAATGCCGACGGCCAGCAGGCGTCCGAACATATCGTGCGTGCGCAGCGCGGTGCGGATGCCACGCCAGAGGAAAATAACAAATAGCAGCACGATCAGCAGCGACCCGACTAGGCCCAACTCTTCCGCAGTCACCGCAAAAATAAAATCCGTATGCGGCTCGGGCAGGTAAAACAGCTTCTGCTTCCCTTCCATCAGGCCGACACCGGTGATTCCACCCGTGCTCACGGCGATCAGGGATTGAATGATGTGGAAGCCGCGGCCCTGCGGATCGGAATAAGGATTCGAGAAATGCGAGAATGCGCGCCCGCCGATAGGCCACCCGAAAAATCAACAGATATAACGCTGGTATCGAGGCTAGAAAGCCGTAGAACAGATAGCGCATCTGCAAACCCGCCACAAACAGCACACTGGCGGTGATCGCCGCGCAGGCGATGGCAGTGCCCAAGTCGGGCTGAAAAACGATCAGAGCAATGAAAATCATCGTCGGCACTGCCGCCGGAATGATGGTGTTCCGCCAGTCGTCCATCGCCCTAGTGCGGCTCTCAAGGAAAAATGCCAGAAACAGTATGAGCGCGGGCTTGGCCATCTCGGAAGGTTGAAATGAGAACGGTCCCCAGTGGATCCAGCGATGCGTATGGTGCGCGCGGTCGAGAAAAAATACCGAGATCAGCATCAGCGTGGTCAGCCCGAGAACTGAAAACACCAGCGCCGGATGCCTGTAAGTGCGGTAATCGATCTTCATGGCAGCGACCATGACCAGAAGACCGGCAGTGGCCCATCCCAGTTGGCGCAGCAGAAAGAAGTATCCGGAGCCGTAACGTTCCTTGGCCATCACGGCGGAGGCGCTGAAGACCATGACGAGGCCGACAAAAATGAGCAGCAGAGTCACGGTGAAGAGCCATCGATCGACACTGACGCGCTTGGCCATTGAGCCTTATTTCACCACGTAGGCGCCGAGACACGGAGTGACAAATCCTGTGGATTGCTGTGGAGGGGTTAACTACGCTGGTTCAATTGCCTCAACCAGACTTTGCTTCCACTTTCACTTCCGCAAGGCTATGCACCACTTCTTTGAATACCTTGCCACGCTGCTCGTAATTGCGGAACTGGTCGAAGCTGGAGCAGGCAGGAGCGAGCAGCACGATATCCCCCGGCGTGTGCTGATTCGGAGGCAGGCGGATGGCATTTTCCAGGGTCTCCGCTTGCACGATTTCAGCTGCCGTCTTGATCTGAGATTCAATCTTTGCGGCAGCCGCGCCGATGGTATAAACCCGTTTCACCCTCTGCCGCAAAAGATCGTTCAAGAGCGTATAGTCGCTACCCTTGTCCTTGCCGCCGAGAATCAAATGAATGTTGGCCGGAAACGATTCCAGCGCTTTGATGGTCGCATCAACGTTGGTGGCTTTGGAGTCGTTGTAATATTCCACGCCGCGGACTGTGGCCACGTATTCCAGGCGGTGCTCGACTGCACGGAACTCGCGGACCGCTTTGGCGATGCGTCGGGGTTCCACGCCGCTGAACATGCCGATGCAGACCGCGGCAAGGACGTTCTCCACGTTGTGAGCGCCCTTCAGCGGAATCTCTGAAACCAGCATGATCTCGCGCTGACCGTTCACATCGCGGAAAAATATCTGGCCTTGATGAACGTAAGCGCCCTGGTTGACTTCTTTCTTTCTGCTGAACCAAAAAACTTGGGCGCGGGTGCGAGGGGCCAGCGTCACGCAGGTTGGATCGTCGGCGTTGAGCACGGCAAAGTCGTCAGGCCGCTGATTTTCAAAGATCCGGGCCTTGGCGTCAGTGTAGGCGGCAAAGGTACGATGACGGTCAAGATGATCGGGCGTGACATTGAGCACGACTGCGATGTGGGGACGGAAAGTCTCAATGGTTTCGAGCTGAAAACTGGAAACTTCGAGCACGGCAATCGTATCGTCGGTTGCCTCTTCCACCAGCGAAATTGCGGGCGTGCCAATATTTCCGCCCACCGCGACTGAGAATCCGCCGTTGGTCACAACCTCACCGGCAAGAGTTGTGGTCGTGGTCTTCCCGTTCGAACCCGTAATCGCCACGATGCTTCCGGGAAAAACTGGGCGGCGAGTTCCATTTCCCCGATCACTTTCTCACCCATCGCCCGCGCCGACTGCAGCAGAGGCGCATCCAGGGGCACTCCCGGGCTTACCACGATGAGGTCCTGACCCTGAAAAGTTCGCTCGCCGTGTCCGCCGGTCTCGACCGCAATTCCCTGATCGAGCAATCGGGGGATTTCGGCTTTGAGTTCGTCCTGGGTTTTCGAATCGGAAACCGTGACCTTCGCCCCGCGGGCCTTGAGGAAAAGCGCCGAAGCAACACCGGATTTGCCGAGCCCTACGACCAGCACGTGTTTGTTCTGGAGATTCATTGAGAGTATTTAACCACGGAGACGCCGAGAAAACCCAATACGATTGTCATTCCGAGCAAGCGTTCTTTTGCAGCGTGGGATCCGGGCGAGTCGCGTAAACTGTCACGTTTTTTGCGACGGACGACCGCGCGACCGGCTCGCTTCCTTGTTCTGTCTCCGTGGTGAGATTATCTTAGCTTCAGGGTAGTCAGCGCAAACAATGCGAACACCAGCGAGGCGATCCAGAACCGCACAATGATCTTCGATTCCGACCATCCCAACAACTCAAAATGATGGTGCATCGGCGCCATTTTAAAGATGCGCTTCTTGCGAAGTTTGTACGATGCAACCTGCAGAATTACTGAGATCGCCTCGATCACAAAAACTCCCCCGATGAACGGCAGCAGCAATTCCTGTTTGATCATGACCGCGACCGTGCCGATCGCACCGCCCAGCGCCAGCGATCCCACGTCGCCCATGAATACTTCGGCGGGGTGGGCGTTGTACCAGAGAAATCCAATGGCCGAGCCGACCATGGCGCCGCAAAAAATGGTCAGCTCGCCGACTTGCGGCATGCGTTGCAGCTCAAGATAAGCGGCGAAAGTCGCGTGGCCGCTGACGTAGGTCAGCACAGCCAACGCGCCGGCGGCGATAACGGTGCATCCGATGGCCAGGCCGTCGAGACCGTCCGTGAGATTGACCGCGTTGCTCGAGCCGACAATCACCAGCACCACAAAAAGCAATGAACGGAATGAAAGCAAGAGGCCAAATGTGAGGGTTGTGCTCGACCGAACTGATCACCAGATCGGGGCGAAATTGTTTTGACGAACGGCACCATCAGCCGGGTTGAATAAAGTCCGCGAGTCTGCATGACAATCAGGGCGACCGCGATCAGAACGCTGGCTGCGACTTGGTAGCCCAGTTTTGCTTTGCCCGTCAGTCCGAGATTTCTGCGGTGCACAACTTTGGTGTAATCGTCGGCAAAACCGATGGCAGCAAATGCACACGTGGACAAGACCGCGATCCAGACGAAGCGGTTGCTGAGATCGGCCCAAAGCAATGTAGGAATGACGATGGAAATCGCAATCAGCAAGCCGCCCATGGTCGGCGTGCCGGCTTTCTTCTGATGGGCCTTGCGGGCCTTCTTCGCGGATGTATTGGCCGATCTGAAATTCGCGCAGACGGTTGATGACCAGCGGACCGACGATAAGTCCCGTAAACAGCGCGGTCAGGCTGGCGAAGGCGGTGCGAAACGTCAGATAACGGAAGATGCGGAACGGCGGGAAGAACCGGAACAGCTTGAGGTACAACAGCCAATAAAGCAATCCGCCTCCGTGGTGATTAATGTCGTCGGTCGTTCGTCGCTGGCCCCGCGACGGCTGAAGCCGCAAGGCCGGCAACCGCGATCCAACTGTCCAGGGCTTTCTCCAGCTTCACTCCTCGCGATGCCTTCAACAACACAACATCGCCAGGCCGGGTTTCTTTGGCCAGCCACTGCCCAGCTTCTTCCGGCACTGGCCACAAATTCCGCGCGTACGCCAGCGCTTCGCGCCGCCTCTACCATTTCTTTGGCCAATCCACGCACCCCGAGCAATAGGTCGATTTTTCTCTGCGCCATGTGCTCGCCGGAGCCGCGGTGTAAATCCGCGCCCGTCGGGCCCAGTTCCAGCATCTCACCTGCGACCACAATCCGTCGTGCCGCCGGCATCGCGGCCAGAGCGTCGACCATAGCATCCAGCGCTTTTGGATTGGAATTGTAACAATCGTTGAGGACTGTGATGTTGCCGACTTGAACGACCTGCCCACGTTTCTCGGCAGGGGCAAGCGAAGCCAGCCGTTCGACCGCTTCCGACGGCGTCAGCCCGCGCTCCAATCCAACCGCCACTGCAGCCAGGGCGTTATAAACATTGTGAACACCCACCAGAGGCAAGCGTGCCGGCTCCCGGCAACCGCCAACGACCAGATCAAACGTCGAGCCCTCAGCGCCGTGTTGCTCAATATTTTCCGCTCGCACATCGGCGGTAGCTTTGGTTCCGTAAAGGACGACCTTGCCGTGAAAGTCCCGCCCGAACTGCGAGACATATTCGTCGTCGCTGTTGAGAACCGCGATTCCTCCGGCTGGCAGCGATTCGACCAATTCGTATTTAGCCCGCGCAATGTCGCCAATCGAGTTGAAAAATTCCAGGTGAACCGGCGCGACGTTCGTAACCACCCCTATCTCCGGCTGAGCGATCTTGGCCAATGCCGTGATCTCTCCGCTGTGCGACATGCCCATCTCAATCACCGCGATATCGTGCTCGGGCTCCAGCTTCAGCAGCATCAACGGCAAACCGAAATGGTTGTTGAAATTTCCTTCCGACTTGAGAACGCGAAACCGTCCCGCCAGGACGTGGGCGATCGCCTCTTTGGTGGTGGTCTTTCCGGTCGACCCAGTTACGCCGACCACCGTTTTCCCCCACAAGCGGCGAACAGCAGCACCCAACATTTGCAACGCGACAAGCGTGTCGTCCACAGCAAGCAGCCACTTCTTTTCGGCGTATCGGCTGACTTGATCTTTGCGCACGACCGCAGCCAGTGCCCCTCGCTCGAGCGCCTGCCCGATAAAGTCGTGGCCGTCTAAGCGCTCGCCTTTCACCGCGAAGAAGAGTTCTCCCGGTTGAATGGTGCGCGAATCGATCGAATAGCCAACCGCCACGGCATTCTGATCGAATCTGCCGGCCCCGGAAATAAATTCTGCGATGCGGGAAAGCTGTAGCTTCATGCTTGTTTCCCGGCGGCAGCACAATCGCAGTCATATCCGGCGCCCTGCAGAACTTCGCGGGCAACTTCCACATCGTCGAAGGGAACGGAGCCTTGGCGCGAGATCTGAACTTTCTCATGACCCTTGCCGGCGATGAGCACAATATCGCCGGGCCGCGCCTCCTGAATCGCGAGACCGATTGCGGCCTTTCGGCCCGGCTCGGTTTTATACGGCGTTCCGGATCGCTGCAGGCCGACGAGCGCGTCGTTCATGATGGCAAGCGGATCTTCGCTGCGCGGATTGTCGGAAGTCAGAAATACTAGATCGCTGCCTCGCCCCGCGGCTTCGCCCATGAGCGGACGTTTGCTCCGGTCACGGTCGCCTCCACAGCCAAAAATCGTGATCACGCGGCCCGAATTTCCGGCTTCCCGCACAAAGTCGCGGGCCAGCGCCGTGAGATTTCGGAGTGCATCATCGGTGTGCGCGTAATCGACGACGACTGTGAAAGGCTGCTGGCAGTCTACTCGCTCAAATCGGCCCGGAACGCGGGACAAATCTCCGATCCCTTTAACGATGGCTTGCACTTCGCAACCGCGAGCGTACGCCGCCGCTGCTGACGCAAGCGCGTTGTAGACGTTTACTCTGCCAATCAAGGGAGAAAAGATTGGCGCAATGACCTGCCGGCGTGATTAGGTCGAAACGCGAACCGCGCGAAAGAACCGACAGATTCTCGGCGTGAAAATCGCCAGCCGACAAGCCACAAGTCAGCACTTGCGATCCGGCCTTCTTGCTGATTTTGATCAATGCCCGGCCGTATTCATCGTCGCCGTTCAGTACCGCGACCCGAGGCGCATCCGTCCCCGATCCCTCGAACAGAATCTGCTTGGCCGCGAAATATTCTTCCATCGTGTGGTGATAATCGAGGTGATCGCGAGTCAAGTTGGTAAAGACGGCAACGTCAAAAGGAATTCCGTAGACGCGTTGCTGAACGAGCGCGTGCGAGGAGACCTCCATCACCGCCTCCGTCGCTCCATCACCCAGGGCCTGGTTGAGCAGCCGATTCAGATCGAGCGACTCGGGCGTGGTGTGCGGAGCCGGCAGGATTTTGCCGGCTACGTGGTATTCGATGGTACCGATTAGGGCGCTCTTGCGGCGCGCAGCTGTGAGAATGGATTCAACAAGAAATGCCGTCGTGCTTTTGCCGTTGGTTCCGGTAATCCCGGAGATGGGCAAGCGCTCGGCTGGACGCTTATAAAAGTTCGCACTCAGCCTGGCGAGAGCTCGGCGGCCATGCGAAACTTGCGCCCATGCAACTCCCGGCCGGGGTTGCTCGGTCGAAGAGTCGGTCACGATTGCCGCGGCGCCGTTGGCGATGGCTTTGTCGATGAACCGATTGCCATCGCTCGATTCGCCGCGCATGGCTACGAAAACATTTCCCGGCTGCACCCGGCGCGAGTCGTATTCCAATCCGCTGACATTCGGATTGCCGTTTTGAGAGAGGACTTCCGCGCCATCGAGAAGACGTTGGAACGTCATTGCAGTGATTCTAAGGTACCCTCGGTCTATTTGCCGTCGTCGCTTCGGCCTTCGTACATGTGTATCTGCTTGGCTGCAGGAAGAGGAAGTTGCCAAGTAGCAACGGCTTCAATCCCGATCTTCGCGGCGAATTTTGCCACGTCTTCGTCATCGGAGTAGATACGCTTCGCATTATTGGTCTTTGCTATTGCAACAATCTGGCGGTCAAACCTGATCTTCGCCCACGGGTTTGTCGATCCACCTCGTTTCCCCTGCCCCGCTCTGGCCCTCTACTTCGCGAGCTGCAAGTTCGATCGCTGCTTTCTCGTCGAAGGGCTTAACGAGGATGACCTTCATGGCAGAAATTCTTTCAAGGTAAGCCGGACCGTCTTGTCCGGCAAGAATAAGAAATTCGCTCAGCACCGGCGTTGGCAGAACTATCCGCTCCGATTCACCGTCCAGGTCTTCGAGGAGCTTTTCAATGCGGTCGCCAATGCGTTCCAGCGGTTTCTTGGTATTGGGATCTCTAGGACGCCGCGCCTCAGGATGCAACATCAATGTTAGGAACGTGTTGTCAATGGCAACCATCTATTGCAATTTCGTACCGCGCCGGATGCGTTCCAGCTCAGCCAGTGGGTCATCCACTTCTTTCCACGTTCCGGGCAGCTTGCGGAGCTCGCCGAAAGCTATCTGGACGTTCGCGTCCTCGATAACTCGGAAGGACGCAGCGTGAAACGTAAGCATTTCCCACTCCCCATCAGTGTGCCTGATCCAACGGCCTGTTCCTTCGACCCGAACCACCGAGGTAAATAGGTGTTGCGCAATCTCCCTGGCTAGAGAGCGGCGAGCCAAAACAATGTACTTGTCCTTTCCGTCCTCAAGATGTATGGGGGCCGGATCGTTCTCTCCACCGACCTTTATAGGGACACCCTGAAACACGCCAGCCTGGCTCACCGGCCCAAACTCCAGTTTTGTGGCGCCGTCACGCCCTGGAAACGGGAATACCTTGGCCCCCGCAGGATCGACCAAAACTGCCTTGGCATTGTCTTGCAGTAGCCGCCGATTAATGTCCTTTGCGGCCTGTTGCGCTTCCTCGGGCGCTTCGTGAGTTTTTATGGCCCGAAGGCGCTCGCGCACTTTCGGTTCCGCTTCCCACTCCACCATCACCACTGGCACCGTACTTCCTTCGGCGATCTTGAGAAGGTGAACACTATTGTTGTTGCCAAATATCTTCGCGAGGTCCGAAATGTACTCCGCGAGGCGAGACATAGGCATGCTTGTGGGGCTAAAAGCATCGATTTCGAACCTATACTCTCTGCGCTTTTGCATTTTTGCCATTCGCAACCTCCATGATACTCCCCGGTACTGCCGCCTTAATCCCGGGTTCAAGGCACCCTATCTTGCGAACCGCACCGTCACTGTGGCTCCGTTCGGAACTCGTGTTCCCGGCGGTGGCGACTGGTCCCGGGCCAGACCGCTGCCCACGGCATCGAGGTCCCAAGCCGTTCTCCTCCGCGATCTCAATTGCCGCCCGCACGCTTTTTCCGGCAAACGAGGGCACGACGATGCCTCCCGAGTCCAACTCCAGCACCAGAGTCCCCGTCGTTGGCGGCTTGGCGGCCGACAAAATTTCAGGAGTCGCAGTCGGCAACGGTGCCTGCGCTTCCGCCACAACTTCCTGTTGCCGCAACGCAGCCGGAACCACCACAGCGGGGGTCACTTGAGGCACGGTTGGCGGAGGCAGATTCGCTTCTGCAGGCTTTGCATCCAGGGATTCCGCCAGATCCAACGTTTCTCCCAGGCGGTCGGGCGACCCTTCGCCGAAATCCTGTTCCGGCGAGGGTCGAGTAGCCGCGAGGAGCAAGCGGTTCGGTGGCAGCTCCACGTCGTGCGGTGTATGCAGATATTCCAACACCTGCTGGGCAATGCGGTGAAATACGGGCGCACCCACTTCTCCGCCGTGATGTCCGCCAATCGGCGAATCCAAAATCACCACGCAAACAATCGCCGGATTATTGACCGGAGCAAACCCCGCGAACGAAGCGATATATTTCGTCTTCGAGTACGTGTGCGTAGCCGGATCGACCTTCTGCGCCGTCCCGGTTTTGCCCGCCGAGCTGTAGCCTTCGAGGATCGCTTTCTTGCCGGTCCCGTGCAGCACCACGCCTTGCATCATCTGTCGCATCTCGGCTGCGGTGAACTGACTCACCGCCGTCCGTTGCTGTGCGGGATGAAATGCGATCGTCTGGGGTGCGCTCTGCGGCTCGGTGGTCGCAGCCACAATTCTCGAGCCAACCAGGATGCCGTCGTTGGCGATGCTCGAAACCATCCCCGCCAACTGCAGCGGCGAAACCCCGATCTCCTGCCCCATGGCAATCGCGCCGATGGAAACTTTCGACCAGCGATTCAGCGGCTTGGTCAGCCCTCGCGTTTCGCCGGGCAATTCAATCCCAGTCTGCTGACCGAAACCGAATGCGCGGATGTATTTGTACATGCGCTCGTCGCCCAGCCGGAGCGCAATCTTGATCGCGCCCACGTCGCTTGAGTGCGCTAGGATCTCGGAAACCGGCAACACCCCAAACGGGTGCCAGTCGTGAATTCTGCGCCCGAACACGACGATCGATCCCATCTGGCAATCGACCTTTTCATCCGGGTTGGTCAGCTTCTCATCCAGCGCGGCCGAGATCGTCACAACTTTGAACGTCGATCCCGGTTCGTACACATCGCTCACGGCGTGGTTCTTGAGTTTTTCCGGCGTGATCTCGCGCGGCAGGTTGGGATCGAATGTCGGTCGATTTGCCAGCGCGAGAATCTCGCCGGTATGGGGATTCTCCACCACCACGGTGCCGCTCACCGCCTTCGTCTCGTCCATCGCTACCTGCAGTTCGCGCTCAGCGATGTACTGGATTTGCTGATCGATGGTCAAGACGACGTTGTGGCCGGGCTCCGGCTGTTTCTCGACGCTGCCAAACCACTTCCGCCGCGCATCGACTGAAATCAGCATTTCTCCGGGACGCCCGCGCAACTCGTCGTCATAAGCTCGCTCAATGCCGCTCAGGCCCGCATCATCCATCCCCACGTAGCCGATCACCTGAGCCGCGAGTTCACCCTTGGGATAGAAACGTTTGGATTCCTTCTGGAAATAAATTCCGCGCAGGTTCAGCGAGCGAATGCGCTGCGCCGTATCGGAGTCGGTCCGTCGCGCCACCCAGCAAAATGTCCTGGCGACCTGGCAGCGGGTCAGGATTTCGTGCGGGTCAGTCTTGGTGATCTTCGAGATCAGGGAGATGGTGCCGGCAAGGTCCGGCATTTCGGTGGGAACGGCGAAGACCGAATCCACCGCAATCGACATGGCCAGTTCGCGGCCGTTGCGGTCGTAGATAATCCCACGCGGCGCTGAAACTTCAATGGTGCGCTGCTGCTGATGCTGGGCTTTCTGGATGAAATTGCCGTAGCGGAAAATCTGCAGGTACACCAGCCGCAGGCAGATGACGCAGCACCACAGCACCAGCCCCGCGGCGAAGATGTAAATTCGGAGATTACTGTTGCGGTGCGAGTTGGCTGCCACGATTTTGCCCTTAGACAAACATGGCGGCCTGATTTGCAAGCCGCCAGAAAGCAAGCCACTGATTTGCGCGGATCTTCACGGATAAATCTTTTTTCCTGTTTGGTCCGTGCTCATCCGCGCAAATCCGTGGCGAATTTACGGTATCGAAACCACCGAAACCGGATTCACGCTCGCCATGACCGGTGAACCGCCGTCGGGTGTGGTCGATTCCATGCGAATTTCCTGTCCAGCTTGCGGAGGTTGCATGCCATGCTCGCGCGCCCATTTGTCAATTCGTTCTGGAGACCGCAGCGAAGCCGCCTCCCATTGCAAAGTGCGGTTCATTTCTTTCAAGCCGTCTCGCTCGATCCGTAAAGACTCGACTTTGTAGCCGTATTCAATCGCCTTGAAATGTTGCCAGGTGTAAGCCATCACCAGCAGGAACAGGCAGCACATGGCGACGCCAAACTGCCTCATCTCGTGGCTGCGGCGCGGATCCTCCACTTTCACCAGGCGCGAATTGTCGATCGGCTTGGCAAAGTAAATCTCCGGTGTACCCGTCCAGCACGGATTACGCCGCGGCCGGGGCGATGCTTGCATGGGAAGGGCGATCGCGGCCATTTATGCGGCTCCCTGCACCTGCGACTCGTGCTGCGCCAGTTCGCTTTGTGCGACCGAATAAAAGTATGCGAGCTTCTCTTCGGGAGATCTCGCCTGCAGAGAGCGCCGCTCGGCGCGCTCCACAGCTTTCGTCAGTTCGTCGATCAGATTGCCTGTATACATCGTGTTGCCTCCTGCCTACCCAGAACCTCAAATCTTTTCCGCTGCCCGCAACTTCGCGCTGCGCGACCGCGGATTGCGATCAATCTCTTCCTGACCCGGCGTCACCGGCTTTTTCGTCAGTAACCGGTAGTGACCTTGCTTCACTCCTTCGCGGAAGGCATCTTTCACGATGCGATCCTCCAGCGAGTGGAAGCTGATAATCACGATTCGTCCGCCCGGTTTCAGCAACTGCGGGGCTGCTTCCAGCAGCGCCCGCAGATCGTCTAGTTCATGGTTTACGAAAATTCGGAGAGCTTGAAAAGTTCGCGTCGCGGGATGAATTCTGCGTTCCGCCTGATTCATTGGCCGGGCCGCGGCTGATATGACGCCCGCAAGATGCGCGGTACTTCGTATCGGCCGCGACCGGACAATGGCTCTGGCGATTCTCCGCGACCTCCTTTCCTCACCGAATTCGTAAATCACATCGGCAAGCTCACGCTCGTCGAGGTGGTTTACCACTTGTTCGGCGGTCAGCTCGGCTTGCGGGTTCATTCGCATGTCGAGCGGTCCTTCCGCCTGAAAACTAAAGCCTCGCGACGGGTCGTCGAACTGAAGGCTGCTGACGCCAACGTCGGCCAGGATGCCATCTGCCATTGGCTCTTGGCTTTCGGCTGCTAGGTTTGCGTGCATCGCAACATCCGCAAACGATCCCTGCCGTAGTTCAATTCTTGGCCAGTCTGTTGATTCACCTTCCCCCGCGTGCTCTGACGTACTGCTTTCGCCAAAAGCTAAAGGCCAGCCTAGAGCGGGCTTAAGCTTTTCCCGCGCAATTCCCAGCGCCGCAGGATCTTTATCGACCCCAATCAAATGTCCCGGTGCGCCGAGGTGTTTTGCGATTTCGTAACTGTGCCCACCCAAGCCCACCGTGGCGTCGATATAGGCCCCGCCACGCCGGACGGCTAAAAAGTCGATCGCTTCTTTTAGAAGAACCGGAACGTGCGTCCCACCACGTCCAACCCCCTGAGGGGTTTCTGTTAAACCCTCGTCCACTAGATGCCCAATTCGTCGAGCGTCTTCTCATCCTCGGCCGTGAACGCTTGCTCCTCGATTTCTTTCCGGTACGCTTCCATATTGCGAACGATCAGATAGGTCAAATTGCCCGTCACCGCAACCTCGCCCTTGATCTCCGCCGACTCGCGCAGCAACTGCGGCATCAACAGCCGGCCCTGGCCGTCCATTTCGACCGACTGACCCCAGTAATTGACGCGATCCAGAAACTTCTTCTTCGTGGGATTGAAAGTGGAGAGCCCGGCCATCTTCTGCTCGATCCGCTCCCATTCCTCGAAGGGATACACTTGAGCAACCTTTCCGTCCAGGCTGGTGATGTAAAATTGGGTGCCGTATTTCTCGTCGATCACGCGCTTGAATTCCGCGGGGACCTTCAACCGTCCCTTTTCGTCGACGCGAGTTGGGTGATTGCCGCGAAACATGCGTTCTGCCCTTTATCGGGGTCAATCTCTTCAGCACGGCCACTAGCACGAGGGAGGTGACAGCAGTCGTAAAACCGGTCAATTCGAGTTCGTTCGGGCTATTTTTCGGGGTGTCAGCTACAAAATCCACTGGCGCCTCTCATTGGTTTCACTTCTGCCCACGATCACTGCTTTCTTGACCACTTGTTACCACTTTTCACCACATCCTACGCCTAAATTGTTTGTTGTCAATAACAAATTTTTTGGTAGGGGCGGGGGCTAGTCACAGATGGGCTAAACCACGAGAAATTGTGGCTTACTGATTGTATGACCACAAGCAGTTGTGTTTAGAAGTTGGGTGCGTCAAAAGTCCCGCCGCCATAAGCTCTTCTCAGTGGGAGACTTCCGCGGTCGAAGCTGTGGAAAAGCTGTTCCTCCAAGATTCCAATCGGCTCTCGGGTTCCAGAAGCGCGGAAAATTATACCTTCCAGGTTTTTCTCTCTCGCTCTAACTGCTTGATTGCAGATGTCTCGCTCATGGCATCCGACTTGCGACTTGTGGAAGACATGGCTCTGGGGCAGCCTTTCCGTATCAATACGTGGAAACAGTGTGCCGCTGTTATTGTGCTGGCGCTGGCGTTCACCACCGCGTGCTCACGGCAGGTGGTCGACGCTTCGCAACGGGTACTTGCAACGTCCGGCCAGGATAGTCCAGCCGTAAAGAATGGCTCTTCTCCTAC
This sequence comes from uncultured Acidobacteriaceae bacterium, assembly GCA_963848325.1. Lineage (GTDB taxonomy): Bacteria > Acidobacteriota > Terriglobia > Terriglobales > Acidobacteriaceae > DATJOJ01. Next base: position 411,255 of record CAWKDJ010000016.1, on the reverse strand, counting down.
ACGCGCGCTGCCCGACGTAGTAGTCCCCATCGGAACACCTATTGTGATCCGGCTGCAATCCGCACTGTCAAGCGCGGCCTCGCATTCAGGAGAGACTTTCGAAGCAGCACTCGATGAGCCGATTGTGTCCCAGGGCGAAACCATGGTTCCCCGCGGTGCCGCGGTCAGCGGAAGGGTGATCTCGGCCAGCTCTTCTGGTTCCTCGTCTCAACCCGGCTATCTGCGGCTCGCGCTGTCAACACTGCGTCTTGATCGCAGGACGCTGGAACTTCACACCTCGGCGGTTTTTGCTAAAGGCACATGGCGCGATGAAGGTTCCGAAATTGGACTTCAATCGGTCAGCGCTTCCTCTACATCACCTGCGGCGGCCCGCGAAGTTGAGTTTTCCACCGGAAGGCAACTGGTCTTCTTTCTGGTGCAACCCCTTCCATTCAGAGAATGAGCATCTCCCGAATTGGCACTTTCCGGTCTGAAAACACAGGCACTTGAGTCCGTCCCCGGATTCCCTTTCCTTGTCGTTTCCCATTGTGGAAATCGACGTTTGACCGTCACCGTCGCGCGGTGACAACTATCCTAAGAGCAAGCGACATCGTCCTCTTAGACTTCCCCAAACAGACCGCTATTGAGGACGGCTTCCAGGATGGGAGACCGTTTTCCGAAGCCGTTCTCTGGCGGGCCTCGACAACACATGAGCGCAGCGCCACAACTTCAAGTTCCACGATCACAGGCCTCGGAGGTCGACTGGTCCGGCAACGAATCGCAAAGCATGGAAGCGATCGGGCGGCTGGTCAGCGGCGTCGCGCACGATTTCAATAACCTGCTGACGGGAATTGTCCTTTGCTCCGATCTGCTGCTGGCTGGTTTGGATCGCGACAGCCGTTTGCGGCGTTATGCACTCGAGATCCGCTCGGCCGGGGCGCAAGGGGCAAGCCTGGTACAGCAACTGTCCGCCGTCGTGCGTCCAGGCACCACTGAGCCTACGCTGCTTTCCTTCAACGAAGTTGTGGTCGATATGCGTAATCTCCTGTCGCGCCTTATCGGCGAAAACATCGACTTACGGATGGAACTAGAGGAAAACTTAGGTTGCGTGAAGATCACTCCCGCTCGCGCCCGCCAGATCATTCTCAACCTGGCGCTCAATGCGCGCGATGCTATGGCCGAGGGAGGTCAGCTGACTCTCAGCACACGTCCTTCGACTATTGCGAGCGATCCTCATTCCGTTTCCGCAAACCAGCCCCAAATCGAATTCGAAGTTCGCGACACCGGTTGCGGCATGGACGCCCAGACCCAGGCGCGGATCTTCGAGCCGTTCTTCACCACCAAAGCGCTGGGTAAAGGAACGGGCCTCGGCCTGTCCACCGTGCTCAACATTGTCCGCCAATATCGCGGGACCATCGACATTGAAAGCGAGCAGGGAGCGGGCACGCGAGTGATCGTCCGCTTTCCCGCTGAAGCGTCGCCGATTCCAGAAAAAGGAAACCCAGAATGACTACCGCTGCTCTGCTGGCTACGACTCCAACCCCCTACGAAACCGCAAATTTCCTGAACCTGCTGATCATCGACGACGAACGCACCGTGCGCGAAGCCTGCCGCGAAGCCGCTCGCACCCAGGGTTTCGGCGTTTTGATGGCCGACTCCGCCGAGCAGGCTTACCGTCTGCTGGACGCGCATCCCGTCGACGTGGTGCTTCTCGACCTGAAGTCTCCGGGCGCGCCGGGGTTGGAAGCGCTGCAACGTATCCGGCAGATTCGGCCGGCCGCGGAGGTGATTGTGGTGACTGGCTGCGCCACCGTGCAATCGGCGGTGCAGGCGATGAAGTGCGGCGCCTTCGATTTCGTCACCAAACCTTTCAGCATGGAAGAAGTGCGTCACTTGCTGGAGCGGGTCGCGGGACATCTGAAGCTGAAAAGTGAAAACCGCCTGCTGCGGGAGCGCAGCCAGTGCCGTCAAGGCTTTGCCGGCATTGTCGGCGGCGCGGCGGAAATGGAGCGGCTCTACCGCATGATCGCGAAAGCGTCGCAGAGCAACCATCCCGTGCTCATTCTCGGGGAGAGCGGCACCGGCAAAGAGTTGGTGGCGCGTTCCATCCATTTCTCCGGAGCTTATCGCGATAAGCCATTCATCCCCGTGGACTGCGGTTCGCTGGTTCCGACGCTGATCGAAAGCGAACTCTTCGGCTATGTGAAGGGAGCGTTCACCGGCGCAGCCCAATCCAAAGATGGATTGTTGACCATGGCGGAAGGTGGGACCGTTCTGCTGGACGAGATTGGCGAATTGCCGGTTGACCTGCAGGCGAAGTTGTTGCGTGCGATTCAGGAAAAAGAAATCCGGCCGGTGGGCAGCACCAGGAGAATTGCGATCAACGTGCGGGTGCTGGCGGCGACCAACCGAGACCTGGAACAAGCCGTTTCCCAGGGAGCATTCCGCCGCGACCTTTACTTCCGATTGAATGTCCTGAGCCTTCGGATTCCGCCTTTGCGCGAACGGCGGCAGGACATTCCGTTGCTTATCGGGTATTTCCTGGAAAAACTTTCGCGCGATTCCGGCGTAACTCGAACCATGAGTCCGGATGCAATGAAGGCCCTGCTCGCCCATGATTGGCCCGGCAATGTGCGCGAGCTCGAAAATTGCCTGGAGCGCGCCTGCGCCATGAACAGCGGACCCGAGGTTCAGATCACCGATCTTCCCAGCGGACTCTCGGGCAATGGCCGGGCAACGGCGACAGGAACTCCATCGGCGAAGATCATCCCGATCTCAGAACTCGAGCGGCGGACCATCCTCGACACCATTACCCAGCTTAATGGTGACAAACTTCTGGCCGCGCGACTGCTCGGAATCGGCAAGACTACGCTTTACCGCAAGCTGAAAGAGTACGGGCAAGATTAGTTACATTTCGGGAGCCGGTTTCCCGCTGTGAAACCGTTTTGCAGCCGCGCCCATGGCAAATCCTTTGTTTTGACCATCGACGACGTGGCCCGCAAGGTGCAATCTTGCGGTCATGATTCTGCTAATTTCATCTCTGGCAAAAGTTCTCGACTGCGCCCGGGTTTTGCAGGATGCCGTCAATGAACCGGTCACCGTATGTACTTCTGCGGCGCAAGCTGTGACCATGCTGCAAGCTCAGGAATTTTCCGCTGTCATCTTCGATCAACTCCTGCTCGATTCTGAGCCCGACGAAGGCCACACCGTCCTGAAAAACCTCGGAAGTGCGGCTCCCGTTTATATCAACTTTGCCGTCAGCAACTCTCCGCGGGTAGAGCGCGTACTGCGTTTGGCGTTACAGCGCCGGAAGCGCGATTTGGCGGCTGCAAAAAACGAGGCGATGCAAACCCTGCGAAACGAATTAAACAGCACGGTTACCGCATTGCTGCTGTCCTGCGAAATGGCGTTGCAAGTCTCCGGCCTGCCGGCCGTGGCTTCGACCAAACTTCACGACGTGGAGGAGCTCGCGCGGCAGATGAGCACAAGATTGGGGGCGACGGCCTGAACTTTGCCAAAAATCGATTTGAGCAAGCGAGAGATCATACCGCTGCGGCTTCGGCGGCTTCTTGCAAAATCTCTTCCGGCTTCTCCTCCAGCATGAACGCCAGAACTTCCTGCGGAACTGGATTCATCCAGACCGGAGCAAAAGATTGACGGTGCAGCGGAGACGGGCCGTATTTTCGCAAAGCAGCAATGTGGGGCGGGGTACTGTAGCCCTTGTTCGAGGCGAGTCGGTAGAGCGGAAATACCGCGTCCCATTCGGTCACCATGCGGTCTCGCTCGACTTTCGCCAGGATCGAGGCTGCGGCGATCGAAGCGGAGAGCGCATCGCCGTGAATAATCGCGCGCTGCGGCTGTTCACAATCCAACCGGACGGCATCGACGAGCAAATGATCGGCGGCGGGCTGCAACCGCATCACCGCTTCCCTCATAGCAAGCCGCGAAGCCTGATAGATATTGATCTGATCGATGCGGGCGGCATCGACCGCCGCGACCGCCCACGCAATCGAATGCTGGCGAATGCGTTCCGCCAGAACTTCCCGCCGCTCGGGCAACAACAACTTCGAATCCCTCAAACCCCGGATACGGTACGCAGGATCGAGAATGACCGCGGCGGCAACCACCGGCCCAAACAGCGATCCGCGGCCGACCTCATCCACGCCGGCTACGAGAGTCGCGCCTGCCTTCCACGCCAGCTTCTCGAACTTCACCGTACACTTCAGGCGCTTCAGCAATCGCAGCTTGGCGGCGGCAGGGGAGATTTTCTGGTGAGCGGCCTGGACTTTGCGCGACACGGCTTCTTCTCGCATCTTCGCCGAAGCCGGCCCTGTGGAGCAAGTTGATTTCTAAAACCCGATGACTTCGCCTGGTGATAAATTTGTTGGCATCGGAGAACGTGAACTCACAGTCCCCTAACCTGCTCTATGCTGTCGATCTGGCTGGGACACTTTTGTTCGGCATTGAAGGCGCCACCGCGGCCATCTCCGGCAATCTCGATCTGCTCGGAATCATGGTACTGGCATTTGCCACTGCGCTCGGCGGTGGAATCATCCGCGATCTCTTCATCGGCTTTGTGCCGCCCAACGCGCTGCGCGATTGGCGGTATTCAGCGATGGCATTCAGCGGCGCTACCCTGGTCTTTTCCCTCAACCATTTCGTGCAGGCAATTCCCCCCCATCTGATTATGGTGCTCGATGCCGCCGGGTTGGCCTTGTTCGCCATCGCGGGGGCGCAAAAAGCGCTGATGTATGAGGCCCCGCCATTCATCGCGGTTCTGCTGGGAGGAATCACGGCGGTCGGTGGCGGCACCATCCGCGATGTTCTTCTGGCGCGCATTCCCAATGTTCTCCGCGCCGATATTTATGCCACCGCAGCTCTGGCGGGAGCGGCAGTCATGGTGATCTGCAGAAGATTTAATCTCTCCCCGGCCTTGTCTGCGGCGCTTGGCGGAAGCGTTTGCTTCGCGCTGAGGGTGGTAAGCGTCTGGCGGCATTGGAACCTGCCACGCGTTGGCTGACCTACGGGAAAGGCTGTAGTCTCTCCCGGCAACGCCGAAGTCGGAAAACACATCCCAACTTGCCGAGGGAAACCCAATGTTAAGAAACTGTAAACGCTGTCTCATTGTTCTCTTCACTCTGGTGCTCTCCGCCGCAGCGTTCGCGCAAGACGATCCCGATACTGGCAAGAATAAAGTCCTCGGCGAGGTCGAACTGCAGGGCGCCGGCAAGGTTGAGAAGACATCAGGAGTTTGGGTCGACGGCCAATATCTCGGCTTTCTAAAGGAACTGAAGGGCGACAAGAGAATTCTGCTGATTCCTGGTCAACATGAGATTCTGGTGCGGCAAGATGGCTACGTCGATTTTCGCCAGACCATCAACGTGGAGCCAGCGCAAAAGCAAGTGATCGAAGTGACGATGAACCGGGACCCGCGCTTCCAAATGCCGTCGGTGTTTTCGGAGATCAAGCTGGCGGTCAATCCGAACCGGGCCGCGGTGTTCGTGGACGGACTGTTCGTTGGCCACGTGGCCGAGTTCGATGGCATTGCTCACAGCCTGTTGGTGGCGCCTGGCCATCGCAAAGTGACTATCAGCCTGCCCGGATACGAGACCTTCCAAACCGAAATCGACCTGGCTCCGAACCAGAAATTTGAGTTGAAGACCGACTTGCAGAAAGCACCGATTCCGGCCAATCCTCCGCCGTCGGATTAGAGATCCGAAACAACCATGCCAACCGTTTTGACATGGCCAGACGTTGCTTTGCGTTTGCTGCTGACTGCGGTGTGCGCGGGAGCGCTCGTCTTTGAGCGCGATGAACGCGGCCATTCCGCCGGCCTGCGCACCAATATGCTGGTTGGTCTTGCGGCTTGTCTCGCCATGATTCAAGCCAATTGGCTCATAAATTCCAATGGCAGGCCGGAAGATTCCTTCGTCGTAAGTTCCTGTTAGTGTCGTGCTCAAAGGTGTCCTCGCAGTTCGCCGACCTCAGCTCATTTCGGGCTGCGGTGAGTTAGCGCGGCAGATTCGGCTGCCGCCGAGTTTGAAGCTGCCGGGATTGCCGCAGGCCTATGCTGATGCATCCTGGCACGCTGCTCCGCCAGCTTCCTGTATCGCTCGGTGAGGTCGGCCAAGCGAATGGTTTCGTACTTCTTGCGTTTGGCGATGATGCGGTAATCGAAGGCGATGCTCTGACGTCCCGCCACTGAGTTCCTGCACTTCAAATCCGGATGTTGCCGATTCGTGGCTGACGTACAGTCCCTTGCATTCGCCTTTAGGGGTGAGGAACACGTGGTAGTCGAGATCGGTGTTCACGGTTTGCGCGAAGGTCGGTTCGAAATCGATGCGGGTCGAGCCGTTGGAGAGCTGGCCTGAGCCGAAATCTTCAAACCAGTTTTCGGGAGCTTCCACTGCGTACAGTGCTACCTCTGCGCGAGCCGCCGTCAACCGGCACCACGGCGGACTTGCTACCGGAACAGTAATAACTACCGTAAATATCAACCTCGCACGCGCCATATGGGCTGCTACCGTTGGAGATCCTGCGAACAAAGCAAACGCGTTGTTGTCGGGAGACGGCGCCTCGTTGAGCGCTTGACTAAAGTCGTCTTCACTATCGCTATCGTTCACGAATCAGCCAGCGGCGTTCTCGTTGGGGATTTCTACGTCTAGATCGGCCTCAGGCGACCCGGTGCCGATACCCACGGGCCCGCAGCAGAAACTGTGCCCTTCGAGAACGATGTCCATCACCTCGGAGTTGTTGAGCCGGAAGTGAATTGTGCTTGCTGGAGCCCGAGGCGTTGACGTAAGTTCCTCCTGATGAGTCTCCCAAGTAGAGCATAGTTGGCGCAACCGCTCATGCGCTGGATGAGGAAGCCGATCGCGGCGAAAGTTCCGCATCCGGGATCGCCAGCCAGAATATGCAGGCCACCGCCTCCTATGACGTTGAGATTCGCAAGCGGACTGCTCGTGCCAATACCAACATTGGGAAAGGTGTTCAGCCCGCTGAAGGCGTTGACCGAATTCAATTGCGGCACGTTGGCAGTGTTCAGGTTTAGGGTGACGTTTCCGCTGGTACCGCCCCCGGTCAGGTCGGTTCCTGCCGTGACTCCAGTAATTGTGCCCGCCGAGGCGCAGACCCATGCGCTGCCATTCCACTGCAGCACTTGATTGGCAGTACAACTGCTAACCAGGCTGAGATTCAGATTCCCGCTTGTGCCACCTCCATTCAGGCCGCTCCCCGTTGCTGTTGTCACGCCGGTGATCGTGCCCGTACCCGGAAATGTCTGCCCGGTCGCAAACGCGATTTGGCCATTAGGGGCGATGTTCAAACCGGTTTCCGAGGGATTATTCGTTCCCTCGCCGAACAGAAGATTCAGCGTCGCTGATGGGTTATTGGTGTTGTTTCCCGTGGGCTCGGATTGCCACTGGAAATGCTCCAGGGTGTAGGTTCCGGCAGTGCTGTTGAACGCCGACGACTCGAAATTCAAGGGTTGCGAGTTGAATCCTTTGTTCTTGTTGGCATAGTTCTGCGTCGCCATTTCAAACAGACCGCGCACCAGTTCCGTGCCGTTGACGTCCAGGGTCTCGAGCGGGCTCTTTTCATTGATGCCGATCTTGGCGCTGGAACCTGAGCCCAGTTGATACAAGATGGAGTTGCCCAGATCGCCGTTGTTGTCGGTCCAGAGTGGAATGTAGTCCTCGGTGCCGCTTCCGCCGATGTTGGGAACCAGAACCTGAGGCGGGGGTTGACGCCGAAGAAGAAGCGCCAGTTGAAGCAGTGGGTGAAGCGAGGACGAATGCAGTGGCCGGCAATCCTCCGAGGGTTTGCGCATCGGACGCCTTCAACGCATACGGCACGCTGAGTAGCAGCACTCGCGGCTGTTCCTCGCCGCCATTCACCCGCACTCCCAGCCAGCGTGCTTCGCCCGAGGTAAATACGTCGAGCGGCAACCCCTCCGACGTAGTCGCCCCAAGCTGGACGGTGTAGTTGCCCTTGGCGTCCGGCTGGATGTTCTGGGTTTCCAGCCACAGCGGCGCGCCGCCTTGCTGGGTGTTGTAAATGGAGAATGTAATGCCGACGATGCCCGTGACCGGCTTACCTTGATCATTGATCGCCGAGCCGGAGAAGTTGACCAGCCGCGGGACGACCGTAGATGCAGGCGAGGCGACGGTGTTCTGTGCGCTCGTTGCGAGGGGTATCAGTGGAATGAATGTGCAGCAGAGAAGCAAGTTTCTGACGAATTGCATGTGGTACGCTCCTGTCCGTTTCGCGTTGAAAATCGAGCTTGAAGACCTCGCCTTCGGGGCTCAGTTCGCGTCGTTACGAGTTGGAATGGGCTAATAAACGAAAAGGTAAAACTGATTTCCTATGCTTCCGTTTGCGTTGTCGACAAATACAAGTACTTGAGTTGAAGTTGGCCCCTTTCCGAAAGCGGAGCAATACTGATCGGTGTCGACACAAGTGATGATCGAAGCGTTTAACTGTGCTGCCTGTGCCATAAAAAAGCGGTTGTCGACCTGAAATCCAAAGTCGACAAATGGACCTCCTTGGCCGGGCGCAACGGTTAGGGCGAAATTGCACGGAGGCGTGGTGGCTGCCGAACCTAGCAAGGTTGAGTTGAAGCAGCGGAGCACTGAACTTGAATAGGGATAAACCTGGTAGTCGATGTAGGCCATGGCCTTGACCCAACCGCCGCCGGTGAGGCTCTGGCTGACGTTGCCATTGGCAACGATTGCGTTGCCGTTGACGCTCGTTCCAACGATTCCGGTGCCGCCTCCGCTGCTGCCGTCAATGCCGGCGACGCCGGCTCCTGTCGGATCGGCCGTCCTTGCCCAAACCCCGTACGAACCGCCGCTTCTCGCGTTTTGAATGCCCACCACTGCGGTTTTACCCGGCCAAGCCGCATAGGCGTCAATGGCATCGGTGTTAAACGGCTCGAAGGTATTATTTTGGGTGAAGACGTTGTTGCCGGCCAGCTGCGGCACCTGTGAGGTGTCGACATTCAGAGTGACATTGCCGCTGGTGCCACCTCCAGTCAGGTCCGCTCCCGCTGTCACCCCGGTGATCGTGCCCGCCCCCGCCGATGAACAGGCCCACGCGCTGCCATTCCACTGCAGCACTTGATTCGTGGCGCAGGTATTTACCAGACTCAGATTCAGATTTCCGCTCGTGCCGCCTCCACTCAGCCCGCTCCCGGACGCCGTCGTCACTCCAGTGATGGTGCCCGTCCCTGGAAATGTTTGACCCGTAGCAAACGTAAGAACTCCGCTGCTGTTCAACTTCAATCCGGTTTCTGCCGGCGACGCGGGATCGGTGCCGTATAGCAAGTTCAGTGTTGCTCCGGGCGTGGTCGTATCGTTGCCCACCGGCTCCGCCTGCCACTGAAAATGATTCAGCGTGTATGTGCCGGTGCCCGCTGTTGAACGCCGATGACTCCAGATTCAACGGCTGCGAGTCATAGCCTTTGCTCTTGTTGGCATAGTTCTGAGTGGCCATCTCGAATAGGCCACGCACGAGTTCCTGACCGTTCACATCCAGCGTGAAAAGAGGACTTTTCTCGTTGATGCCGATCTTGGCAGTGGAACCTGAGCCTAATTGGTAGAGGATGGAATTGCCTAAATCGCCGTTGTTGTCGGTCCACAGCGGAATGTAGTCCTCAGTGCCGCTTCCTCCGATGTTTGTGCCAGAACCTGGCGCTGCGGATGGCTCCGCCGAGGAGGTGCCAGTGGAGACATTCGGTGAAGCAAGCGCGAACGCTGATGCCGGCAGTCCTCCCAAGGTTTGCGCATCGGCAGCTTTCAAAGCGTAAGGTACGCTCAACAGCAGCACACGTGGCCGCTCTTCGCCGCCATTCACTCGGACTCCTAGCCAACGAGCCTCACCGGAGGTGAATACGTCGAGTGGTAAACCCTCCGATGTCGTCGCCCCGAGCTGGACGGTGTAATTTCCCTTGGCGTCCGGCTGGACGTTCTGGGTTTCCATCCACAGCGGCGCGCCACCTTGCTGCTCGTTGTAAATCGCAAAGGTGACTGCAGCTATGCCAGAAACAGGTTTGCCTGTGCCATCAATGGCCCTTCCGGAGAAGTTGACCAACCGCGGCACAACGGCAGAGGACTGAACCCCCTGCTGTGCGGCCAGCCAAGAGGACGACGCAAGAACTAGAAGAAGCGTCGAGAGTAGAGACCTGGACAGGGTCAGAGGCATGTGGCATGTGCAAGTCTTTTTCATTTGAAACCCCCGAGGAGCGAAGTCGAGCCTGTGAGCGGCAGCGAAAAATGCCGGCTCTTAGTAGAGGTATCGAAAAAGCGTGGGAAAACACGACAACGAGGCCGCAAAAAGAATGTGCGGCGATGTTCGCGAGATGGGTGTCCGGGCCTCGGGCTGAGGACTAGCCCCAGGCTTATCTAGTACTTACCTGCCTTACGGAATGCTGGAGGAGGAATAATTTGATTCAATGATTGGCGAAGAAGGAATTCAGCATTGGGAAGTTTGCCCTGCCATTGGTTCCAGAGCTGTGAGCGCTGGGCTTCAAGTTGCAAGGCTTCGTTTTTTTGCCCACTACGGCGAAGAAGCTCGGCAAGTGCTGTCCAGGTACGGGAAAGACAGGTCGCATCGCGAAGGTCATTTTGTGGATCGGCCGTCCATGCCATCATCTTGTCCAACAGTTGCTGGTAGGCTTCGATCGCTTTCGCGGTTTGGCCAGTCTGAGCATAGTCGTCGGCTTGGGCTCGAAGTGCATCGTAGGTCTCGCTCATGGGCTCGACTTTGTCTGATGGATATAGTTGGGCACTGTGCAGTAGTCCGAAGGCTTTATCGATGCGTTGTTTGGCCTCATTCTCACGGCCCGTCCAGCGCAGGGCGTAGGATGATCCGGCCAGGAGTTCAGCCTCATCCTGTTGTGAGCTGACATTACTTCTTGCTTCGCGTATGCGTGCGAGGGCATGGTCGTAGACCGCCAGCGCAGCCTGCGGACTCTGATGGCGAAGGATATTGCCAATTTCCAGGCTGGCGAGAGCAACATAATGGCGACCGAGATAGTCGTTCGCGTCCTTTTGCGCGAGATCGTCGGCGATATCCAACGCTTTTCGAAAACTGGCGAGCGCCTCTCGACTGCGGCCCAGGCTTGGTTCGGCGTCCGCCCGGCCCAGGATCATGCCTCCAAGATCGTAAGAGTCTGCCAGGTTAATAAGAAGCGTCGCGTGCCCATCCGCAGCCTCAGCTTTCCTGAGATCAATCGAATCAAGAATGGTCTTCAGGGCGCCATCAAGATCGCCCCGCTGCCAACGCGCGAGTCCCAAGTTGGAAAGGGCGCCTCCACGCAACGCGTTCGCCTTGGGCGCCGGTACCGGGATGTCCAATGCTCGCTGGGAGTAGCGTATGGTTTCATCGAAACGCCTCGCATTCAAGTAACTGGTACCGACGTTCTCAGAGAAATACCTCATGGCATAGAGGTCACGGGATTCGACAGGACGAGTAGCCATGAATCGCTCAATCAACGAGGCAGTGACGTCAGCCCCCTTCAGTTCCTTCGCTCGATCGCCTTGGTAGTTGGCCAAGACCATGCGATCGTGCGCGATTGTGGTGGCGATGAAGAGCGCACGTTGATTGTTAGGATCTTTCGCCAGGATGGGGTCGACGAATGTCGACGCCTGGTTCAGACTGGCTTCGGCTTCCGCAAACTGGCCTAGATTTGGCGAGGTCGGATCACCCTGTGCATGCGCCACCCGGACATAGGCGAAGGCGATGTCAAGCGCGAAGGTCCCGGTCGCCATGAACGTCGCTGCCCAGCGAAGTCAGATATTGCTGCGCATCGGACACGAGCTGCATTCTGACCTTCGTTGAACCCGGCAAACCGCGAATGTCGTTATCGAGCGCAATGAATTTGTTAGCCAGTTGGCGTACTTGAAGGAATCGGCGCTCGGCGATCTTGCGCTCTTGATTCGCGACGTAGAGTCCCGCCGAGAGGCTGCCAATCACAAGTACGAGAGCGGCCGCGGTCAGAGCCACGACGGTGCGGTTGCGGCGCAGAAATTTGGCGGTTCGATAGGCAAGCGTGTCGGGTCGCGCGCTGATCGGTTCGTGCTGCAGATAACGCAGAAGATCGTCGGCAAACCCAGTGACTGAGGCGTACCGCTCCGTCGGATTCTTCTTCAGGGCCTTGCCCACAATCGTGTCCAAATCGCCACCTAGCTGGCGCTGAAGTTTTTCCGGCGTAGTGCCGCGCTTTTCGGCTGCGATCTTGTCGTCAGCCGATGCGATTGTGCCCGATGCGCGTGCAGGTTCAGTCTCGACAATCGCCTTCACCAGTTCCGCGGGGGAATGCGACCTGGCCAGCGGGATGCTGTCCGGTCAGCAGCAGATAGAGCAATACGCCCAACGCATAGACATCGGTTGCGGTGGTGATAGGCTGGCCAGAAAGTTGCTCCGGTGCAGCGCACTGCGGAGTCAGGGCTGAACCGCTCTCGTGCGTAAGCAAGGTCGCCGCACCCGCCTGGCCTTCACCCTCGAGCAGTTTGGCGATCCCGAAGTCCAGCAGCTTCACCTCACCCTCTTTGCTCACTAGCACATTCGATGGCTTGATATCACGATGGACGATCAGATTGGCGTGGGCATGCGACACCGCCGCCAGCACATCCAGAAAGAGGCGAATGCGCGTCTCGATATCGAGCTTGTGCTCGTCGCAGTAGAGATCGATGGCTACGCCGTCAACGTATTCCAGGATTAGAAAGGGCTGGCCCGTCGAAGACACACCGGCATCGAGTAATTCGGCAATGTGGGGATGAGTAAGCCGCCCCAAAACGTTGCCTTCGCGTTTGAATCGTTCTTCCGCCACCCGCCCGGCGAGCGCGATACTCACGAACTTGACCGCAGCTTGCCGTTCGAAGCGTCCGTCACTGCGTCGCGCCAGCCAGACGCTGCCCATTCCTCCTTGCCCGACTTGCGAGACCAGGGTGTAAGCGCCAATAGTCTGCCCAGCTAGCCCCACCGCCGCAGGCACCAGAGAATTTTCCAGAAACCCTTCCAGCGCCAGGCATTGCTGCTCCTCCAATAGCGCCTGCAGAACCGAAGCCAGGTGGGCATCTTTCTCGCGCAACGAGACCAGCCACTGGGCCCGCTCCTCTGCGGTCATCTCGAGAGCCTCGTCGAGATACGGGCTTATCTGCAGCCATTGATCGGGAGTGATCTTAGTGAGCAATAGAAATTTCTGACCTCCCTTAAGAATCGAAAATGGCGAACTAAACACGCCAATGCCGAGCCAGAATTTTCAAGCTGTTCTGCGGCTCACACGGATTCAGGTACGTCAGCGGCCATCGATCTGGGCTGAGGGCAAGCATCGTTTTCTCACAATGGCAAATCTGCCCGCAGGCTGCGGTGCAGGTAAATGCGGGCTTTTTCCCATTTGCGCTGAACGGTACGCTCGGAGACGCCGCTTAAGTCGGCGATCTCGCCGAAAGAAAATCCACAGAAAAACTTCAGATCCACAATTTGTGATAAGGAAGCATCGATCTTGGCCAACTCGTCCAACGCTTGACTAATGCGCGTGAGCTCTTGATCGTCGGTCGTCTTCTCTCCCACGTCGGTGGTCAGGGCCGTGATCTCGAAGTGGCCGCCACGCTTAATGGCAAGGCGGTTTCGCACGTGGTCGATGATCAGTCCTCGCATGACGCGCGCTGCATAGGCCATGAAGCGGCCCTGGTCGGGGAAGGATTGGCCTTCTCGCCCGGCCATGTCGAGGTAAGCCTCGTGGATCAAAGTAGTGGCACTCAGGCTTACGATACCTTGGCGCGCAAGTTGGCTCTTGGCAAGGCGACGCAGTTCCGCATACAGGATGCCGAAGAGTTTCTCCCCGGAAACGCCGTCGCCCTGCTCCGCCCGGTCGATCAATATCGAAATCGTGGAATCGGCGTTCTCCATTGCCCCCGCCCAGGTTGCGGGACAGCCTCTCGCATTTCGAACAAATAGTCAATATTTCGCTACTGGGCCAGTTTGAAACTGACCCGGTACGCTATTTGTCAATCTCCGACAGCGCGAATTTGCCCAACAAAAATGGATGCGAAACCGGTGGCGCAGTATTGGCCCCGGCAGGGGGCTGGCCACGATTCGGTTTTTCTCCCCGTTGCGCCATCACCCCAGAGGATGCCCCACGCTTCGCGGTTTTCGAAGCGTGGGCATTCGATCGACGGTATCAGGAGATTTTTCCCAGCGAAATCGAAAGTTCGTGGTGCCCATGCTTCGAACACCGCGAAGCATGGGGCAGCCGATCACGTGCAGGGATCGAGAAAATCAAAGTTGGGCCAGCCCCCACCCACCTTGTTGCCAGTTGCGGTGAGCAACTCTAGCTTCTGCCAACCGTCATTCGCTTTGTAGTAGGCCCCGTGGTCGGGCGGTTCGGCTGCATCCTGTGCGAAGCCCACAACGCATAGTCCTAAAAGCAAGGCAATAGCGATCTTCTTCATTAGTGGTTTCTCCGTGACCAACCGGGACACGCATCCTTCGCCAGATCGTGCAGGAGATTTTCTGCGGCCATGCCTGCACCGGAATGAACAAAGCCTTCACCTGTCTTTGTCCGTGACCACACCTGATCCCCGTTCGGCATCGTGATCGTAACCGACGCCGCAACTTTGTGCATGTCGCTCGTTTTCTCTCGCTCTTCGGTGCTCATAATCCCATCGGCCTGAGACTTGTTGTTGCTCAGTTTCAAGCACGTCCATGATTCCAGCTTTTCGCGGAGTTTGTCTGCCGACTCGCTATTCCCCTCCACAAATACGGTTTTAACAGTTCGGAGTTTGGCGAGATTCTCTTCGGTGATCGCTGGTTTCTTTCCGGCGTGGCAAGGTGTCACTAGGGCGATGAACGCTACAATCACGAATGGGAATGTCCTCATTCTGAGCACTCGCCGTTTAATTATGGTTGCGAATATGACAGCCTTGTGGCTTGTCATGACATAAATTCCTCGGACTAACGTGAAGCGAAAGTAACGGCTTCAGTTAATCGCCCGACAAACAAATTCGTCCCCTTCTCTGCGACACTTCCAGTCGGAAACGGTATCCCGATCAACACCGCCCCAAAACTTCACGGGTATGCTGTGATCCTGATGCGATGCATTCGCACTGCAATTCACCCGTGCCACTCTGCCTTTGTCATCTGGCGAGGTCGTGCAAGTCCGTTCTTCGTTGTTGAGCCAAAATGAATCCATGTCAGTATCTACCCGCAAGGTGGTGGGCCAATAACTGGAGGCTTGAGCATCTTCATCACGTTGCTTCTGTTGACGCTCGTGAGCCGCTCTCTGCTCAATTTGTCTTTGCTCTGCTGCCGCTTGCTTCTTCAGTTCTTCTGCCGCACAGCGTCCATCATCCGCCCACCAATAATGCCCGTTGTCGAACGAGAATATTTGCGTGCCCACCGTAGAGGTCGCACAACTGTAATGATCATGGGCAGTTCCCGCAACATTCCTCTCCATTTGATCGAAGGACTCCTGCTGAGTCTGATTTATTAAACGAAGGCGTTCCGCTTCCTGCTTGGCTAAGTTTTGACGTTGACGCTCAGCGGCGGCTTCCTGTTGAAGTCGGATCACTTCCAAGAGTTTGTGAGCGTCACCGTATTCAGGGGCATCATGCGGGACTTTATTCAAGTGCAAAGTTGCTGTAGGGGGATCGGCACAGATGCCCCCATACTGCTGCGTGCGACAAGCTTCTTGAGCCAGTCGCAAATGTTCAGCGGGAGGTAGACGGTTAAACTTGAATTCGTCGTATGCCTCCGACAACGCCATATAAATCAGCGTCCCTCCGAGCAGGACACATGGCAACACGACAAACGCACTGAACGCAGAAACAAAAGGATGGGCTTTGTTCAGGCGGTTCTACGCCGCGAAGAACCGATATATCCCTCGCCACACCGAACCGAGCCACATCGGCACTCCTAGTTACGGAAGACGGAGACATACTACACTACTGCCTGTGAGCGTTAAAGTGGCCCATTCGTTGGGCGAATATCTCTCGACGGTCGGCAAGATCCGGAAGGGGTGGAAGGTTCCTCGGCATCTTGAATTGTGGTTTCGAGCCGAAGACACATCACACCGCAAGACACATCTTCAACCGGGCGTCTATCGCCAGAGACAGAGCGGACTACGCAAGTCGGTCGATAAACTTCTGGAAATTGAAAACGATCTCTACGAGGAATTTGGCCGCTGTGCGACTCAACTTTCTGACACGTCAATCGACGATGAGTGGGAATCGTACTTCCTCATGCAACATCATGGTGCTCCGACCCGCCTTCTGGATTGGTCGGATGGGGCACTGATCGCCCTGCACTTTGCAGTGAGAGACAAGACCATGCCCCCGAAGAGCGGCTCCATAGTCTACGTTCTTGATCCCTACTGGCTGATACGGTTGCTGAAGCATCACCCAGACCGAAAGGACGCAGAGAACAGATGGAAAGAGTATCTGGAAAGGGATAAACCGCCTGACATGGACGAGAGCGACTGGGAGCGATTGTACCTACCGACTGACGAGGACGACGCCAAGGAGCCGTTATTGAAGACTCCAGAAACACCTATGCTTTGGGATTCGCCCCACGTAACACGACGAGTTGCCGCCCAAAGGAGTCGTTTCATGATCTTCGGCACCGACCCGTTGTGGCTTGTAAAGATGGAAAACCAAAAAGGTTCGCTCCTAACTTCGATCACCATCCCACGTGAGCTACACGCTGGTGGTGAAGCTGGTTGTTGCTTCGGCTGTGAATTCCGAAGGAGACCAACTTTACCCTCGCAAGTGGAATCACGATTTTGTAGGAATGCCGATAGTGGATAAAAACAAACAGCCACGGCCAACGGTAACGGAAGCCCAGGTTGCCACTATTCTTGCGAATATCCTGCCGAGGTATAAACCACTCTTTGCTTTGCTGGCCGGTACCGGCTTGCGAATCGGCGAGGCCTTGGCGCTGAAAGCAACTGACTTTTCGCAAGATTGCCGGATTCTGTTTGTACGGCGTTCAATCTGGCACGGCAAGGAACAGGAACCGAAAACGCCCGCTGCTGTTCGCGTGATTGATATTCCGGAGCCGCTGGCCGCACTAATGTGCGAGTACGTGGCTGGCATCCCCTCCGGCTATCTGTTCGGTACGCGAAAAAGCAACCGGCCACTCGGCCAACGCAATCTCCTACGAGCCTTGCACGACGCAGGCGTGAGCACTGGATTTCACGCCTTTAGACGTTTCCGCACAGAAACGCTGCGCCGTGCGCGCGCGCCGGAGGATTTGATTGGCCTGTGGCTTGGCCATGCACGACGCACCATAACCGACCTTTACGCCAGCGGCTTGCAATCCGATGAGGCGTGGCGGCGAGAGTGGTGTGAGCGCGTTGGCCTTGGCTTTTCGTTGAATGGGCTACGTGGGCTACAGAAAATTGTCGAAATCAGTGCGGCGCAAGCCGCGTAAACCATTGCAGGGGTAGAAAAAAAGAATGGCTCCTCAGGTAGGACTCGAACCTACAACCCTCCGGTTAACAGCCGGATGCTCTGCCATTGAGCTACTGAGGAGTATCGACGAGAAAAACTCGTCTTCATAGGCATGATATCAGAGAAGCTCCGGCCTTGAGAACAGCGCTGCACACCGAAGTTTGTGTGAAAATTCCGAATCCATAATATGGTCGCGCAGCCACTTCGACAGGAAAGGTTATGCCAGTTCGAGCTCTATTTTCTTAGCAGACGCATCCAGCTTCACGATGCGGAAGCTGCGAATCTGGCCGGCGCGGATTTCTTCCGGTTTGACCGGACCTGTGGCTGCGCCGCCCTTCCATCGCGCTTGCAACATTGAGGTCAAAGAGGACAGATCAGCCTTCGGAGCAGATTGTTTTTCCTGGGCCGCTTCTGTGGGCGAAATGCGGCAGGTCGCGAAGATGCCTTCACCGAGCTCGATTTTCGCCTGCGCGCCGGAGACTTCGATCACTCGACCCGAGACGATGTTGCCTTGCTGGTGCTCGGCGATATATTCCTCGGCGCTCGACGGCAGCATCTGCTTCATGCCAAGTTTCAAGCGGCGCTTCTCGGTATCGACTTCCAGCACCACGGCTTTGACTTGCTGGCCGAGCTTCAGCATGTCCTGCGGATGGTTGATGCGCTTTTCCGCGCTCATGTCGCTGACGTGAATCATGCCCTCGATCCCGTCGGAAAGCTGCACGAAGGCGCCGAACTTGGTCAGGCTGGTGACCGGGCCTTCGACGACCGAGCCGATGGGGAATTTTTGCGGAACTTCGCTCCAGGGATCGCCCAGGGCCTGCTTGAGCCCGAGCGCGATGCGGCGCTCAGCGGGGCTGACGCTGAGGATGACGGTCTCAACGGTGTCACCGGGCTTTACCACGTCACTGGGTGACCTGACTTTTTTCGCCCACGACATTTCCGAGACGTGAATCAGTCCTTCGAGGCCGGGTTCGATCTCGACGAATGCACCGAAATCCAGAATGCGAGTCACGATGCCGCGGGCGCGATCTCCGGGCCGGTAGCGGGCGGGAACGGTGTCCCAGGGATCGGGCTCAAGCTGTTTCATGCCGACCGAGATGCGGCGTTTGTCGGCATCAATTTTCAGGATCTTGACTTCGACTTCCTGGCCGAGGGCGAGCGCATCCGAGGGCTTGCTGATGCGGGTGCGGGAGATATCGCTGACGTGGAGCAGGGCGTCGACGCCGCCGATATCGACGAATGCGCCGTAGTCGGTGAGGCTGCGCACCGTGCCGCGCATGATCTCGCCTTCTTTGACCTCCGAGTAGCGGCGATCCTTGATGACGCGTTCTTCTTCCTCGAGGATGACGCGGCGATCGACGACCACATCTTCCTCGGTGACGTCGAGCTTGGTGATGCGGCAGCGAATTTCCTGCTCGACCAGTTTTTCCATCTCAGCCGCATCGCGTGTGCCAGTGCGCGAGGCGGGCATGAAGGCACGCACCCCGATATCGACGCTCAAGCCGCCTTTGACGACCGCCGAAACGGTGCCGACGATGGTGGCTTTGTCGGTGAACGCTTTTTCGATCGCAGCCCAATCTTTAGGCCGCTCGACGCGCCCGCGAGTGAGTTGGTAATAGCCCTCGGGATCGCGGCCTTTAATGGAGATGACCAGCTTGTCGCCCGGCTTCGGCGGTTGATTTGCAAAGGCGGAGAGCGGAAGAATGCCTTCCGATTTGTAACCGATGTCGACAAGCACGGAGTCGGCGGTTACGGCGACAACCGTGCCTTCGCGGCCCTTGGCGCTGGCGTCGGGCTTGGCGCGGTGGCTCTTTTCGTATTGGGCAAAGATTTCGCCGAACGATTCGGTGGACTCGCCGGCAGCTGGAGCTTGTGGGATTTCTGAATTACTGGGCATGGAGGGTTGAATTCTCGGGTCGAAGTGGCCGTTATCAGGATAACATTGCCAAGCCGGGGGCGCGGCCAGGGGCAGTAGCGATCAAAAAACCGACGGGAAATCTGCTTGCCACCCAGGATAGTAGAGCAGATTTCCCTCGGGCCTCGCTTAAGTTCGGCTCTCTTGGCCGCGCTTCCCCACGTGCGCGGTCGGGAAGCGTCCCCTTCGGCGAAAAAATTCCCCACTCAAGAGAGAGCGGCTTGAGTGGGGAGCACCTACGACGGCTGCACCCCGGCTCCGTCGCAGATATCGTGATCCGTCAGCCCAGGTCCGGCAGTCCGGTGCTATGCAGCCTTGGCCGCATAACGGGCCTCTTGCGGCGCCTCGGACTGGGCATTTCGTATGATCCGTTCCACCTCGCGCAGCAGGCTGGACTTCGTTTTCTCGTCGGTTTCGGCGAATGCGGCGCGGTAGAGTTCGCCAAAATCGTTGAAGCGGGTAAAACTCATTGCGCACCTCCTACGCGGCATGGCCGCCAAAGTAAACGTCGTGAGGGCACCGATGCCAGGTGCCGGGCTGCTGCTCGCCGGGCACGGGCTCAGGACTGCGTTCGGCGGAAGAGTCGATTTCGTCATCGTGCGAAGACGCGCTGGCAAAACAGCGCAGGACCGCAACCACCGCCAGGATCCACCAGAAGAAACATGTGTATTCGAAGAAGGCCGCCATCGCCATCCCTCCTTTATAGTCTACTAAGATAATAGACATTATGGTGATTGTCAAGTGGAAAAATGCGAAGAAGGTCGATTCCTCCGAATTTCCTGCTGAGAATTCCTGCCCGGGCCGGTGCTGTTTATCGGAAGACACGGGGTCCCTCGACTCCGCGTGCATCGCTACGTGCGATGCACACTCCGCTCGGGATGACATTTAGGGAGAGGTTATTCGCTGGTGAAGTAATCAACCGTGACAGGATTTTCAAACAGCGAATAATCGCGGGTCACGACGGTGATTCCGCTGTCGGTCACAAAGTAGCGCTGGCGGTCGGCTTCGGGATCGAAGCCGATGGTGGTGCCTTCGGGAATGTGCACGTCGCGGTCGATGATGGCTTTGCGGATGCGACAATGGCGGCCCACATTCACATGCGAAAAAAGAATGCTGGCGTCGATTTCGCTGTAGGAATTTACCCGCACATCGGGCGAGAGCACGCTGTTTTTCACCATGCTGCCGGAGACGATGCAGCCGGCGGAGACGATGGAATCGAGCGCGCTCCCGGTGCGGCCGGTTTCGGCAAACACAAACTTGGCCGGCGGATACTGCCGCTGGTGGGTGCGGATCGGCCAGCTTTCATCGTATAAATTGAACACCGGCGATACGGAAACGATGTCCATGTTGGCTTCGTAGTAGGCTTCGAGCGTGCCCACGTCGCGCCAGTAGAGCGCTTCTTTCTTGTTCTCGTCAACGAAGTCGAAGGAGTAAACGCGATAGTCGTCCACCATTTTGGGCAGAATGTCTTTGCCGAAGTCGTGGCTCGAAGCCGGATCTTCCGCGTCTTTGAGCAGCACAGGAATCAGAACATCCGTATTAAAGATGTAAACACCCATCGAGCCGGAAACCTTCTCCGGGTTATAGGGCGAGCGAAGCGTGGTCTGCAGCGGTTTTTCCAGAAAGCCGTTCACGCGGTAGTCGCTATCCACGTCCACCACGCCGAAGCGATAAGTCTCATCCGGATTGACCTGAATGGTGGCGAGGGTCACGTCAGCGCCGGAATCCTGGTGCTGCTTCATCATCCGGCTGTAATCCATTTTGTAAATATGATCGCCAGAGAGGATGAGCACATGTTGCGGTTGCTCGGAGCCGATGGAATAAATATTCTGATAGACCGCGTCTGCGGTTCCTTGGTACCACTCCTCGCTGACCCGCTTCATGGGCGGCAGAACTTCGATGAACTCGCCCATCTCGCGGCCAACAATGTTCCATCCCTCGCGGATATGCCGGTTCAGCGAAAGCGCCTTGTATTGGGTGAGGATGTAAACCCGGCGCAGGTCGGAGTTGACGCAGTTGGAGAGAGTAACGTCAATGATGCGGTAAATGCCGCCGAAAGTGACGGCAGGCTTGGCGCGGTCCCGGGTCAGCGGATACAGACGCTCGCCCGCTCCACCGGCCAATAAGACTCCGAGCGTGTCTTTCATTTAACCTGCCTGCCTCCGCCTCCGCTTGGATGACGATTCTCGCTGGTGCGTCGCGCAGTCGTTTTGCGACCGCACTGCGAGAAAAAAATACTAGCACAGGAAAAAGCGGTGCACATGGGCGCGCTCTTGGGCGGATGAAAAAAGCGTTCTGCAATTTGATTCATTCGTGAAACTCAAACCCCCGGCAGGTTGTCCTGCCGGGGGTGGGCGGGTGACTACTACTTAGGAAAGAAAGAACTCTTTGGTCAGCGTGGCCCAGTCTTTGTTGGGAATCTGGTCGCCCAGGTTGCCAACCGCCACGCCGCCGTCCTGCGCCAGCGCTCCAGCCATTGCGGGCATCATCGTCCGCAGACGGCTTGCCGATTCATTCATCCACGAGCGCGCCATGGTTCCAGCCAGCAGATTGCGGAAGTTGATCTTGGAATCGGGCGCCTGCACCGTGACCAGCCAGCCGTCGCCGTAGGGGTCTTTGCCGACCAGGTCGGGATTCTGCACCAGTTGGTCATTGATGTTGGCCACTACGCCTTCGATCGGCGAAAGCATCTCGACCGTAGAGCCGTCGCGATGCAGCGTGCAGACTTTCTGGCCTTGCCGCAGCCACTGTCCGCGCTGGGGCAGCGTAATCTCGGCGACTTTTCCCGTTAGCTTGGAGGCGAAATCATCCATGCCAACGCGCACCAGGGTCGGACTCTCGCTCAGCGCCCAGGTGTGTCCGGGGTGGTATCGGAGATTGGCTGGAACTTCGAATCCGGCGACAACGGTCGAAGCCATGCGCGGCATGACCGCAGGAGCCACGCGAATTGCCGGTTGCAATAGGCCATGTTTACGGGTGTAGAAGTAATCGATGAGTAAGAAAGTGGTGAAAGTCAGGAGAACCAGAATGACTGCCATAAGTCACCTCGCCCGAGGGCCTTTTCTTTCTTTCCGTGGCCGCTCGCCGCTATGAGTAAGGGCAACTGCGGTGCCATGAACTGGCGTTTTCATTTTTTCGGGGCATGTGATTGAAAGCAGGAAAGATTGAGTTGTCTGGGCAGCCCTGGGCGAGGGAGATTGGTGAAATCTGCAACGGCGGTTTGATGAGAATCGCAACAGGGCCTTGGGATGGAACTGCTGGATTTTCAATGCGTCGTACCGATGAGCTTGTGGAATGAGCGACTTGCGGCGAGGCCCAGCGGCTGCGGAAGTTCGCAACAGCGAGTGATGCGGAGCGCAACAATCGACGGTATAATCCGTGGGCTTTAGATTGTGGAGGTTCCCATGCCAGCCTGGCGCCGGGCTCTAGTCTGCTTTTTCGTGATCTCACTTCTCGCGCTCGCTCACGCGTCGGATTTGCTCACGGTAGAGCAGCTTGGCTTACTGACGGCCTCCGACGGCGCAGACGGAGATTTGTTCGGTCGGTCGGTCGCGATAAGCGGCAATACGATAGTTGTCGGAGCCTCCGCTCACGATGATGACACGGGCGAGGCATACGTCTTCGTCAGACCGCGAAACGGCTGGGAGAATGCTACGCAATCGGCGAAGTTAACCGCATCGGATGGACAATTTGGAGATGAGTTTGGCAACTCAGTTGCCATAGATGGCGATGTCATCGTGGTGGGTGCGCCGGGCGCGATGGTTAACGGCATCCAGCAGGGTGCGGCCTATGTATTCGTCAAGCCTGCTCATGGCTGGACTAACATGACCGAAACCGCGAAGCTCATAGTTCCAGACGCGTCCACTAATGCGAGCGTGGGCGAAAGTGCAACAATCAGCGGCAGCACAATCGTTTTGGGAGCGCCCCAACCAGAAGGCATCACAGGGCCGGGCGCGGCGTACGTTTTTGTCGAGCCTGCAGGCGGTTGGACGGACATGACCCAAACGGCGACCTTGACCTCGTCGGATGGAGCTAACGGCGACTATTTCGGAAACGCCGTAACCATAAGCGGAAACGTGATAGCCGTCGGTGCAGAGGCCGCAACCTATTCGAACGAACAGGGACCCGGTGCGGTTTATGTCTTTGTCGAACCCCCAAACGGTTGGGTTGACACAATCCAGACAGCTAAACTCACGGCTTCGAACGGACTCCCCGAAGACGCTCTTGGATATTCAGTCTCAATATACGGAGATACAATAGTTGCCGGCGCTATCCTTGCGAATTCCTCCGAGGGTGCGGTGTACGTGTTTGTGGAGCCGAAAGCGGGGTGGCAAAATACGACCGAAACGGCCGAATTCGAACTCACAACGTTTCAACTAGGCGTTTCAGTGGCAGTGACAGGAAATGGGAGCACAATTGCGGCTGGCGCTATCGGAACCCACCCGATGAACTATGTAGGCGCCGTCTATGTGTTCGTGCGCCCGGCCGGGGGTTGGAAATCAACTTCAAAGTTCAATCTTGAGGTGCAGGGTCACCCCAAGAAATCGCTGGATTATTTTGCCTTTTCTTTGAGTATTAGTGGCACAACGGGAGTCGTTGGCGCACAGTATGCTCCTTATTCAAATGACAACGAGCCTGGCCCTGGCATAGCCTACGTTTTCGGGCCATAAGGCCTGCGCCCGACCATAAAAACCAGATCCTCCGTAATGAGTTGCCCGTTCTCAGCGGCGACGCGCGTCCAGGCTCCATGGCCCTGCGCCGAATTGCGTAATCAACAGCGCTCCGCCCAGCATCGAGAGATTTTTCATGAACATGATCATCTGCATTTGTGCCGTCACCGGATCGGTTGCGGCCCAGAAGTTGTGCATGGCCGGCGTCACTCCAACCAGGAATAACACGATCAGCCACGCCCCGATCTTAGCCCGATAGCCGAGCAAAATGCTAAGCCCGCCTAGAAACGCCAGCAGGCCGGAGAACGGTACTACGAGGTGCGCCATGGGCACGCCCTGGTGGGCCGCGTAGTCGATCACCTGGGAAGTGAAATGCCGCGGGCCCGACAGCAGAAATATGAGAGCGAAAAGCACTCTGCCCAGAAGCGTGACCCAACCGATTTGCGCCTGCTCGCGCAAGTTCGTAATTTCCGGATATCCCGACTGCGATTTTCCTACTGAACTTGTCATGCTCGCCATAACTGTGATCCTCCTCGGCAGGAATAGATGATTCGCTGTCGGCGCTAGTTACATAAAATAACTTGGTGCCTTTTGTGCATTAGTATGTCTATAGTAACTTAGGAACGAACATGGCCAAGCATTCACCCAATGACAGCCCTTGCCCCATCGGACGGCTGCTCGAAGTTCTGACCCGGCCGTGGACGCTCCATATTCTATGGGCGCTCTCCATGCAGGGGCCGATGCGCTTCGGAGTTTTGCGGCAGCGGGTGGAAGGCATCTCTGCGCGCGTGCTGACGGAACGGCTGCGCGGGCTCGAAGCCGAGGGTTTCATCTACCGGAACTATGAGCCGACGATTCCTCCGGCGGTCACTTACGGGATCACGAAGCGGATGAAAGATATTGAAAAGGTGCTGGTGGACCTGCAGCGCCTGGCGGAGCAGTGGAACAAGGACGAGGCTGGATCCCGCGAGGCTGGCCGAGTTCAGGCGGCGAGCGCTGCGTCGCGCTAAGGGCGAACCAGTTTTCAAAAGAAGTGCAGCCCTTATCTACTTGACAAAGACGGCAATCCTGCTAAAGTGCGGGGCAAGATTTGAATGTTGTGCCACGGGAAAACCGAACTATGAAGAATGTTTATGAGGTTCTGAGGCAGAAGGAACTGGAACTCTCCCGGCTGGAACGGGAAGTGGAAGCTTTGCGGGTGGCCGCCCCTTTGCTTGCCGAGGACAATGCGGTCCTGGCGGAGGCAACCAACAACAAACCGGCCCTGGCCAACGGGCCGCAGCAACCGATCCGGATTCCGCAACCGGCGGCCAATCCGGCGCCGCAGCCGGCCCGTGCAGT
The DNA here is from genome assembly GCA_963848325.1 of uncultured Acidobacteriaceae bacterium. Lineage (GTDB taxonomy): Bacteria > Acidobacteriota > Terriglobia > Terriglobales > Acidobacteriaceae > DATJOJ01. Next base: position 385,900 of record CAWKDJ010000016.1, on the reverse strand, counting down.
GGGCTGGGAAGACGCTGGAAAGCGCTGGCCATAGACTGAAGCGACGAAAAAAGGCCGGCTCGCGATGGCGCGAACCGGCCTGCCCAAGAGGGCCGCGCTAGGCGCGGCAAACTTGCGAAAATAACCAGTCCCTCGGAATGGCCTGAAAGAGCAGATCGCTCTTCGGCGCCATGAACTCTGCTCCGCACTCCGAACAGATAAAATCCCAACTGGCGGTATACTCCCGGCACATTTCGTTCAGGCTGTCGGCGGCTTCGTAGGAGATGGCCAACGCTCCGCATCCTGGCATCGGGCAAGTGGCACCGGCGGCGCGCATTTCCACTTCATGCCTGAAGTTGCTCATTGCTTCATCGATTGAGTTCGTCTTTCTCATGGCCATATCTCCTTTCTGTGAGAAGCCGGTTTCGTCAGCGCAATTGGTTAGGCGGAGACCAGTTTTTCCAGTGCCAGCTTGTTGCGGATCAACAGGGTCGAGCCGTTCAACTCCAGCACATGAGTACGCTTGAACTCGCTCAAGGTACGAGTCACGGTTTCCCGGGAGGTGCCGATCAGTTGCGCCATCTCTTCGTGAGTGAGCGCCAGCTTCATGCGGATGGTTCCGTCGACAACCCGGCCATCAGTCGACCACTGCAGTAGCAAGCGAGCCAGCTTTTCCGATACGGAGTGAGACAAGCCGATCGACCGGATGACTTCGTAAGCCGACTGGCAATCGCGGGCCAGGTGCTCGGCGGCGCGCAGGCAAGCATCGCCGTGTTCATTGAGCAGGCGCAGAAAATCGTCGCGCCGGATGAAAGCCAGTTGGGAGGGCTGCAAAGTTTCGACCGTAACCTCGTGCGGCCTGCCGCTGATCACCGAATGCAGCCCAAGCATGGTTCCCGGTTCGGCAATTTTAAGGATTAGACTCTTGCCATCGGCATTGGTTGTCATCAATTTGGCGCGGCCCTGGCAGAGAATGTAGACGCCGCGGGCGTCCTGTCCTTCCAGGAACACTACCGAACCCTCCGGGTAGCAGCTGGAATGCTTCACATGGTCGACGGCCTCGAGCGAACTCTGGGCCAGCGCACAGAAGAAACTATTGTTCCGCAGTTTGCAGCTCATGCAGTTGTCAATAATCGGTAAACCATAAGGAGAGTGGGCCGGCACTTTCCTCTCGGACATTGCAACCAGGCCTGCCACCGGAACTCTTGTTACCGTGCTAACCATTGAAGTTGCCATCGAAGTTTCCCCTTTAGCGAATGATTTCGTTCGTACCCCACGAACTTCAATCAACGATGAAGCAACTTTAACGTTTGTCACGTTTCGTCACCACTAGGTGAATCCCTAGTTTTTTGGGTCTGCGGTAACAACAGATGAGCACACGGGAAAGGCGCAATTTTGCTGGGGAGAAATGAGCTGGCTTAGGAGAAATGCGAGGAGGACGGTCTGAGAGCCAGTCGCTGAGTTGGGAGATCCGGTCCTCAGTTGCGGAGAAAAGTATGGCGTTCCGCTTAGAACGCTGGCAATGGCAAGGGGGAGTTCCTCGTTCGTGTAAATTTTCAACACATAGCCGTCGGCGCCCAGCGACCGGGCTTTCTTCAAGTAAGCCGTCGAGGATTGAACCGTCAGGAAAATGATCCTCGAGGGGATGCCCAGCTCACGGATTCTCGCGGCAGCTTCAAAGCCAGTCATGACGGGCATACTGATATCGGAAACGATGACGTCGGGTCTTAACATGCTCGCCGCCTCGACCAGCTTTTCGCCATTTTCCACCGCGCCCACCACTTCGTAGGCGTCTCCGAGCAGGGCGCGGACTTCTTCCAGCATGGCAGCATGATCGTCAGCCAGCAAAACCCGTTTACGGCTCACGGTCGCGTCCTCACTCTCGGAATCGGCCGCAGCATACATGGTCGGGTCAGTCATCGTGAACGCAAACTTCCTATTACGGAATAAAGCCTACCGCTCAGGTGGAGGGAGTGCGACTAGGGCGTACCCTAGTTTTGAGCGATATTCTTATCCCGGGATCAGACCCTGCTGGAGGGCGGCTTTGGTCAACTCTGCCACGGTTTTGACCCCTAATTTGGCCATGATCCGCGCCCGGTGAAACTCGATGGTTTTTATAGAAAGATGAAGAATATCGGCAATCTCTTTGTTTCCCCTGCCCTCAACGATGAGCTGCAGGATCTCCCGCTGCCTGTCGGTAAGTCCTTCCGTTTCTTCGCTTAGCTCGCCTTCGCGGTTCCACAGCCGGGAAATTACTTCCTCCCCGAAAGCGGGGGTAATGTAGGTCTTGCCGCGCAGCACGGTTTCGATTGCCTGCTGCAGTTCCTCGGTGGCCCCGGCTTTGAGCACATAACCGCCTGCGCCCAGGCGCAAGGCTTGTTTCAGGTAAGCCGGATTGAGGTGCTGGCTGAGGAAAATCACCTTGGTGTGGGGAAGGCTTTTCTTGATCTGCTTGGCGGCTTCGAAACCGTTGAGCAGGGGCATGCTGATATCGACCACGATCAGCTCGGGCTTCAACTTCTCGGCGGCCTGCACCAGCGCGCGGCCATCCTGCGCCAAACCGACGATCTCGTACTGCGCCTGCAATGCGGAGCGCAATCCATCCAGGATCAGCGCGTGGTCGTCCCCCAACAGTATACGGGCCTTCATGGTAATTAAAGTTAACAGCATAGTATTATGCAGCACAGGTTCTGCCAATTCTTTCGGGAGGCATCGCGTTGCAGCCTGGAGAATCCCAACCCGCCCAAAGCGGCGACGCTCTTAGCCGGCGGTCGATGCTCTGGCTGGTGATCGGCCTGGGAATGTTGCTGGTCATCGCTGGCGTCGGCGCCTATAGTCTGCGGGAAATAGTGGAATCGGACTTCTGGGTCAATCATACCCGGGAAGTCATCAGCACAAACCAGCAGCTCATGATCGATGTGCGCGACGCCGAAGGGGCCGAGCGCGGCTATATCATCACTGGGGACGAACAATACGTCGGGCCTTACCAGGCCGCAGTCCAGGACGTTCCGCAAACCCTCGCCCGCCTCCGTCAGTTGACGGTGGACAATCCCCAGCAGCAGCAACGAGTGCAGGGCCTGGGAGATCTCGTTGCGCTGCGGCTCGAGACTTTGAACCAGGGAGTGCAACAGCGGCGCAACTCCGGATTCGACTCAGCCCAAGCGGTGGTTCAAGGGGGGCAAGGGCAGATCATGGCGAAGAAAATCGGGGATGCCAGCCGCGCAATTGAAGACCAGGAGACGCGTTTGCTCCAGCAACGCGAGAATACCCGACAAACCCGGGTGAGGGCTGGTTTTATCGCTGGGATAATTGCGGGTCCTGCTCGCGCTGGTGGCCTTCGTCACCGCGCCGTTCGATGTTCGAAGGGCGGTGCGCCAGAGAAATGCCGTCCAGCAACAGAAGGAGGAAAGTGAATCGACGGCACGGGCGTTGTTCCAATCGGCGGCGCAGGCCATCCTGATCATCGACCGCACGGGCCGGGTGGTCATGGCCAATCCCGCGACCGAAAAAATGCTCGGCTACGGGCAGCAAGAGCTGATCGGCCAACCCATCGAAATGCTGGTTCCGGACTCGGTTCGCGAACGCCACGTCTCCCAGCGCACCGGATACTTTAGCCATCCGCAAAACCGTCCCATGGGCCTGGGTCTGAATTTGCAGGCGCGCAAAAAAGACGGGAGCACCCTCAACGTCGAAATCAGTTTGAGTTACATCCAGTCTTCGCTGGGAACTCTGGGGGTTGCTTTCGTCAGCAACATCTCCAAGCGCAAGGCGGACGAAGACGCCATCCGCCAACAGGGGGACCAATTGCGCCTGCTGGCGGGACGTTTGATGACCGCGCAGGACAGCGAACGCCGCCGCATCGCACGCGATCTGCATGACGATTTGAGTCAGAAGCTGGCTTATCTGGCGATGGACCTCAGCAAACTCGCGGCCAAACCGTCCTCCCAGGAATTGCAGAACGAATTACGCGCCCTGCGCGGGCGGGCCACAGAAGCCGCCGACACGGTTCGCCACATTTCTCATCAGCTGCATCCTTCGGTACTCGATGACATTGGTTTGGAAGCGGCGGTGGAACAGTACTGCGAAGAATTCCAGGAACGCTCCGGGATCCAGAACCCACTTCACCGCCCGACAGGTCCCCGAATCGATCCCGCGCGATGTGGCCGGAAGCCTTTACCACATTTTTCAGGAATCGCTGCGCAACGTTTCGAAACATTCCCGCGCTGAAGAGGTCTTCGTCACCCTGGAGGCAGCGGAGGATGTTCTCCGCTTGACGGTAAGGGACGAAGGGGTCGGGCTGCCGGTGGAGCCGTCAAAGAGCGGCATCGGCATTATTGGGATGAAAGAGCGCGCTCACCTGGTGAACGGGACTCTGTCGGTAGAGTCGGACGGCGGGCGGGGCACGGAAGTGACGGTGTCGGTGCCGCTCGGAAGCGCTGCGTAAGCCGCGCCCCGCAGTTTCTAGCGCTGGGGCTCTCGGTTTGCCGCGATTCGCCGGGTTTCGTTCCGGTCTTTCCTGCTTGTCTTACGACCTTCGTACCGTCTCTGCTACTTTGGTTATCGGTTCGTCGGCGAAGGCAGTTCAGCCGTATAACTGATCCCGCTAATTGTGGCCGCCGCTACGTCGAACACAATATGCAGGAGCAATCCCCACCTGCGCTGAAGTTACTTTCCAGAAAACCCGCATAAAACCCCGGAAAAACCGGAAATCGACTTAGCCCTTGGCAGTTCCCCGGCTGATATATGCTCGGGACAACCGAATTCACTCGAACGCAAGCTGTCCGAGGAATTCTCTCCCAATTCGGACCTGTGGCGTGCACGACGAAGCTGCACGTGGCCCCCAGTTTCTGTGGAAAGGAAAAGGAACTATGGCCGACTCGCGGGAAGTGATGAATATTCGCCAGGCGTCGCAGTACCTGGGAGTGAGTCCGGACACGCTATACAAGTACGTCGGAGAACAAAAGATTCCCGCGTTCAAGCTGGGCAACCGCTGGCGCTTCAAGAAATCGAGGCTCGACCAGTGGATGGAAGAGAAAGTCCAGCCAGATGGAAGAACGCAGCAAGAAGAAAACCAAGGCGGCAGCCAATGCCGCCGGAATGCCGTAAGGCGAGAACCTCCGGCCGGCCGTACAGACCGGCCCGACAAGGCGGGCACATGTTTGGATTCGGATCGAAGGCGATTGTGGGTCTGGATGTGGGCTCTTCGAGCATCAAGGCGGTGGAACTGCGCAAGGGACGCAGCGGGATGGAAGTGGTGCACCTGGGGCTGGAACCGCTGGCGCCGGATATCGTCGTCGACTCCATGATCGTGGATTCGGGAACGGTTTCGAGCGCGATCGCCAAGCTGTTTACCGATAACCAGATCAAGACCAAAGCGGTGGCCACCGCGGTCAGCGGGCACTCGGTGATCGTGAAAAAGATCTCGCTGCCGTCGATGAGCGACCAGGAACTGGCCGAGACCATCCAGAAGGAAGCGGCGCAGCATATTCCTTTCGACCTGGCGGACGTGAATCTCGACTACCAGATTCTTTCTGAAGACGCCGGCAACCCGCAGATGGACGTGCTGCTGGTGGCGGTCAAGAAGGACAAGATCCTCAACTACACCAACGTACTCTCGATGGCGGGCAAGACCCCGGCTATCGTGGACATCGATGCCCTGGCGCTGCAGAACTGCTACGAGTACAACTATGAACCCGCGCCCGGCCAGGTGGTGGCGCTGCTGAACCTGGGCGCCAGCGTGATGAACATCAACATTGTGAAAGGGCACGACGCCGCTGTTCCCGCGCGACGTCAGCGTGGGCGGGCACCAGTACACCGATTCGCTGCAGAAGGAACTCGATCTGAGCTTCGACGACGCCGAGAAGCTGAAGCTGGGAGAACAAAGTCGGCACCGTGAGCGAAGACGCGAAAACTCCGATCCTGCAGCAGGTGACCGAAATCATCGTGCTGGAAATTCAGAAGACGTTCGACTTCTTCCGCGCCAGCGCGGCCGGAGAGCACATCGAGAAGATTTATCTGGCGGGCGGTTCTTCGAAGGTGCCGGGATTGATTGAGGCCCTGCGCCAGGAATTCTCGCTGCCGGTGAAGATCTTCAATCCGTTTCAGAAGATCGCGCCGCCGACCGAGGGCCCGGGAGTGGAGCTGATCGAACAGAACGCCGGACAGTTGGCGGTGGCGGTGGGTTTGGCGTTAAGGAGTTTTGAAAACTTATGATCCGAATCAACCTGCTGGGAGCACCGAAGCCGAAAAACAAGCGCAGCGTCGCTCCCTACAGTCGTCGTATGGACATGGGCGAGAGCGGTTCGCCGATGACTGCAAGATTGTCGTGGCTCTGGTGGCTGGCCGTGAGCTCAATGGCCGTACTGGAACCGGCTCGACAACCAGTCGAAGACCATTGCCCACAACATGGAGCTGGCCGAGCAGAAGAACCGCGAACTGGCGGATGTGAAGACCAGCTATCTGGAGCGGCAGCGCGAGGCCGATAACTACAAGCGCCGGGTGGACGTGATCGACCAGCTGCGCGCCAACCAGTCCGGGCCGGTGGAGCTGCTCAACACCATCGGCGACACCATCAACGGCACCGAAGCGGTGTGGCTGAGCACCATGAAGGATGAGGGCAGCAGCATCGACATTGAAGGCATGGCGCTGAGCACGGATGCGGTGGCGGCGCTGATCCTGAACCTGGAGAAGACGCGGCCATTTCCGCAATATCGAAATCAAAGAAACCTATCAGGACGAAAGCTACAAAGACATGCAGGCCTTTCAGTTCACCCTGACCTGCGAAAAGGCGAAGTCCTAAAGGCGGAAGAAGAACATGGAAAATTTCAGCGAAATGCCGGGTCTCAAGCAGTGGGCTGCGCTGCTGGTGGTGGGCGGCGCGTTGTTGAGCGTGGGAGTGTACTTTCTGGTGTTCAAGTCCAAGCAGGACGCCAATGCCCAGGCCCAGCAGGCCCTGACCAGCAAGCTGCGCGAGAACGCGGAGCTGGAGTCCTACCGGCCCAAGCTTAAGGACATGGAGCGCCAGGTTGCCAACCTGAAACAGCAGTTGGAAATCGAGCGCAAGATCGTGCCGGACGAGAAGGAAGTCGATGGCTTCATCAAGATGCTCGACGCCGAGGCCCTGCGCACCGGCATCGAGATTCGCCGCTATACCGCGAAGCCGACCAGCAGCCGCGACTTCTACACCGAAGTGCCCTTCGAGATGGAAATCGATGGGCCGTACTACTCGGTGCTGAGCTTCTTCGATCACGTGAGCAAGCTGGAACGCATCGTCAATGTCTCCAACCTGTTGATCGCCAGCACCAAGAAGGCATCCGATGCCAAGGTCAAGCACACCTACCAGTACGCTCCCAATGAGAGCATCGTGGCTACCTGCGTGGCGACGACCTTCTTCAGCCACGACACCACGCCGCCGGCCAGCACCGCGGCGAAGGTGAAGGGAGGATTATGAAGCTGCGAATCGGAATTCTGCTGTTGGGAATGCTGTCCGGGAGGGTGTGGGCGCAAAATCCCGACGTGATCCAGGACACGCGGAGCACGCTGCAAAACGTCCAGAAGAAGCAGGTGATCGACCAGAACCAGGTGTTGTCGGCGGCGGGACAGAGCACGTCCGGCAACCCGGCTCCAGCCAAGGCAACGACTGCAGCGGGGCAAACCACGCCAAGCCAGTCGGCGAGCAAAACGAATTCCGCTAAAACTGGCAAGGCGAAAGCCAAGACGACCACGGCGGCCGCGGAAGCTCCGGCAAAGCCCGCTGGGCCAGTCGCGGTCGAGGACAAGCAAAACCCGACAACCGAGCCTAAGAAGGAATCGAAGAGCTACGCCGCCAACGGCCGCCGCGATCCGTTTGTGAGTCCGGTGGTAAGCCGCAGCATGGTGGCCTCGGGATGCAGCAGCGGCAAGCGCTGCCTGGCAATTGACCAGATCGCGCTGACTGGTGTGGTGAAATCCGATAGCGGCATGATCGCGGTGGTGGTCAATTCGGTGAACAAGGCATACTTCCTGCGGGAAAACGATCCGGTCTTCAACGGCTACGTGGTCAAAATCACCGGCGACTCGATCGTCTTCAAGGAAACCATGCAGGACAACGTGGGCAAATCGGTGACCCGGGAAGTGACCAAGAAGATTACCACCCCGGCGGTGTAGCCGGGAGCACGCGAGCGGCAGAGTTGCGGCAACGAATTTCGATTGAACAGATCACGCGGCAAGCTAAGGCGGGCCCGTGGGGAGAAGGCAAATGCGAAAGCAACTGGGATGATTTTGCTACCGCTGTTGGTCAATGATGGCGGCAGCCGAGACGCCGAATGCGGAGCCGGCTGTCAGCGGACATGCCACCCTGCAGAGGGTGGAGGTGGTGCGTGGAGACGACGGCATCCAGGTGGAAATCGCCGGACGGGGCCAGATGGTGCCCACGGTGAGCACTCTGGATTCGCCCGCCCGCGTGCTGGTCACGCTGCCGAACACCACGGCTGCGACGCCGGTGAATCATCTCAGCGTTGGCAGCGATGGGGTGAAAGGAGTGCGCATCGGCACGGATGGCCGCACGCCGCCCACTACCAGCGTGGTTGTCGACCTGACCAGCGCCTGCAGCTACGACCTGCAGCCCGGCAGCGACAACAAGTTCGTCCTCAAACTGCACGCCGCTTCCGCCGCGCCTGCACAAACTGTCTCGACTCCGGCCGCGCCCAAGGCCCCGGCTGCGATTCACCGCACGGCGCTCGAAGCGGCTCCAGTTCGAGTCGCGCCGGCCACTCCGGCCTCTCTGAGCGGGTCGACGGCCCGGCCCGGAAGCAGGAACAGGCTTCCAGCTCGCCGCAACCCTTCGTCTTCGTTGAGCCCACTTACAAAGCAAAGCCCGAGGCCAAGGCCGGCGACACGACTCCCGCTCTCGAACCTCCAGCGCGGACGGTCGAAGCCGCCGCCAAGTTCGTCGACAAGCCGGAAGGCAATCTGCTGCCCACGCCGAGCGCCGCCATGCAGCCGCAGAACTCACCGGCTGCCCCTGCAATGCCCCAGTTCAGCCAGCCGTGAACCTGGCTGCCGAACAGCAGTCGCAGAAGACCCAGACTCAAACCATCGCCGCACCCGAGCCGAAGTACACGGGTGAGCCGATTTCGGTCAACCTGAAAGATGTCGACCTGAAAGACTTCTTCCGCCTGATTCACGAAATCAGCGGGCTGAACGTGGTGCTCGATCCCAACGTGAAGGGGACGCTGACCATTGTGCTCGACGATGTGCCGTGGGACCAGGCACTCGATATCGTCTTGAAGAACAACGATCTGGCACGGCAACTCGACGGCAACGTGCTGCGCATTGCGACGGTCGATACGCTTCGCCATGAAGCCGACGCCCGCCGCGCCCAGCATGAAGCTGAAGCCCTGGCGGTGGACAAAGTCACCTTCACCCGCTTCCTGAGCTACGCCCACGCCAAAGATCTGGTCGCGACTTGCAAGAAGTTCATCTCGCAGCGTGGCGATGTGATCGCCGATGAACGCACCAACGCCATCATTGTGAACGATGTTCCGACGGTGGTCCCGAGTCATCGACAAGTTGCTCACCCAACTCGACCGCAAGACGCAGCAGGTCGAGATCGAAGCGCGCGTGGTGGCCGCGACCCGCAGCTTTGCCCGCGACATCGGCACTCAGCTCGGGTTCGGCTTTGGCAATAGCAGCACTGCCATTGGCGGTCTGCCGCAAGTCGGGACCTCGCCGTCGGCGAACTTCGACACCACTCCGACGTATCCGATCATCGGTACGACGGCACCGACGCCCGGCACCGGCGTGCAAATCCCGCTGTTTTCAAATCTCGGATCCACCAACCCAACCAGCGGCTTGTCATTCGTTACTGCCAGCAACACTGTCCGGTTGGATGCGTACTTGAGCTTGGCTGAATCGCGCGGGCTGGTGAAGATTCTTTCGCGTCCGCGAGTGGTCACCCAGAACAACATTCAAGCGCTGGTCCGGCAGGGCGTACGCGTGCCCATCGTGACCCAGGCGCAGTTGGGCGGCCCGCCCACGGTCACGTACGTGGACGCGTTCCTGCGTCTGACCGTGATTCCGCAGATTACCTCGGAGGGCACAATCTTTCTGAACGTGGACGTGGAAAATACCACCCCGGACTTCGCGGAATCGATCCAGGGCAACCCCACGCTGATTACGCAACAGGCCACCACCCAGGTGCTCGTGACCGACGGCGGCACGGTGGTGATTGGCGGCGTGATTCAGACCAACAACTCGGTGCAGATCAGCCAGGTGCCTCTGCTGGGAAATATTCCGTGGCTCGGCAACTTGTTCAAGCACACGCAAGTCAGCACCGAAAACCAGGAGCTGATCTTCTTCATTACTCCGCGCATTATTCAGACATAGTCGCGAGTTAGCAGCAAAACAGCCGCCGGCTGTCCGATGAGGGCGCTGGCGGTTTTGTTTTGCCCGCGTTCACGCTCTGCTATGGCGCACCCTGGTAACGTTGCTGGTAATGTCTGCGGGCGATATAACTTAGAGACCGATCTTCCCTGATGAGGCAATTGTGCCTGCCGAAATCCATGACGTGAGAGCACGGCTTGCCGTGCAGAAACTTCCTGAGATAGGCCGCCACGCGCCCCGTTCCGCCATCCAGCGTTTGTCGGAATCGCTGGTTACTGACCGGGCTGGCACGTGCCAGCGCGGCGGCGCTGGCCCTGGTTACCGCTACGTTCTTTCTGCTTTCCAGCTTCAATTTCTCCTATTCGAACATTGTGCGGAACGTGAATGTGTTGTGGGTTCCGGAACTGGTTCACGCCTACCCGTGGCTTTATTGGACGGTATTTCTGCTGAATGCAGTGACGCTGCTGCCGGCATTCTCGCGGCGTGCAGCACGCTGGTGGGTCGAAGCCCTGCTGATTGTCCTCGGAACGATTGGCTTGCTGATGACGCGCGTGTACTTCCTCTCCGACCTGCCACAAAGTTCGATGAACATTGCCTGGAGCGTAGCGCTGACGCTGCCATTGCTCTGTTTCGGCATCTACGATCTCGCCATGTATTGCAGTCCATCAATCTGGACGCGCAAATCAGAAAGCGAAAGCATGCCGCTGCTCGGCGCCTTTGGCGTGGGAGCGAGTGTTGCGCTATGGTATTTCGCGATTGCGCTGTTGCGGTTTCAGGATGCGCAGGCGCATCGGGCATCGATTTTGCCCGTGCTGGCTGTTTCTCTTTTGCTGCACGGATGCATGTTCGCCTGTCTCGCCACGGCCTTTGTCCTGCTCCGCAGGCTGATGCAGCGCGCAAGATTTCCTGTCCGTTCGCAGTCGATCGTTTCTCTCTCCGTCCTCTGGATGCTGGCCGCCTTTGTGCTGCGCAAGCTGGTTACGCCAGCACTCTCATTCAATAACTGGCACGCCGACGCCTGGGCGCTGGCGTATCCTCTCGGCTTCATTGCGATGCTCGCAGGTTGGCAAGTTCGCCGGGCCGTATTGAGCAGCCGCGCAGTTCCCGATCAGGTTGAGTCGATGCTTGCCGAATTCATCCCGCGAGGCCGCATTTGGACGGCGATTGCAGCCGGCTGCGCTCTACTGATTGCGTTGGCAGTTCCCTTCTTCATTGAACGAGTCGACTGGAACTTCCTCTTTCAGCGGTTGGCAGCGGTCGGAGTCTGGGTCCTGGCTTTCGCCGTGGCGTGGCGAATTTTTGTGCGTCCGGCCGCGAAGCAGCCGTCACTGTGGAAAATGCTGGGCGTGGTTTCCGTGCTCTCAATTGCTTGTGTTGTTCTCGCGCAATCCAACCGCATTTGGCACAGTCTCGGATTGAAATCGGTTTCGCAATCGAGCGCCGCGTACAGCGGCATGGACACTTCCCTGCAAGTCACGCAAATCGTCTTTCGCCCAACGGTCCGCGACGACGATTCGACTGGCCTCTTCGCCTATCTGCGGCGCAACGCCATGATCGCCGATCCGGTTCACCCCCCCAAAGAAGGACTGATCGAGTCGCTCTCCCCCACGCCGGGGCCGAAGCCGAACATCTACATCATCGTGGTCGACTGCATGAGGCGCGATTATCTTTCGCCTTACAATCCGCGCGTCAGCTTTACGCCGCACATCGCCGGCTTTGCCAAAGAAAGTTTTGTCTTCCAGCACGCTTATACGAACTACGGCGGAACGGCGCTCTCCGAACCGGCCATCTGGGCGGGAGAAATGACTCCGTCGGTCGTGAACCCGCAGCCGTTCTCCGAGATGAATGCGCTGGAGCAGATGACCATTGCCGATGGCTACCATCGCCTGCTGCTGCGCGACATGGTGCTGAGCGGTGTGCTGCGCGAATTCCCCACGGACATGGAACTGACCATCCGGCACCCGGGCCGGATCGGTTTCGATATTCGCGATGAGGTGCCGGAAATTCTCGCCCATGCCGGAGCCGACGACAAATATCCACTGTTCGTATACACGCAGCCGCAGAACCTGCATCCGATCACGCTGCACGAAATCGCCACGCGCGGCGAGAATCCGGAAGCGAGTTATCCCGGTTTCAATACCCGCTATGCCGACGAACTGCGCAAAGTGGATCAAGCATTCGGCGAATTCATCGACGGCCTGAAATCTCGCGGCCAGTTCGACAACAGCATCATCGTCCTGACCGCCGATCATGGCGATTGGCTGGGAGAATACGGACGCTGGGGGCATGGCCAATTTCTACTGGCGCCGATTCTCCAGGTGCCACTGCTCATCCATCTGCCGCCGGCGCTGGCCAAGCAGACTTACGCCGACACCACCCAGACGGTTTTTCTGACCGACATTGCGCCCTCGCTTTTATATCTGAACGGACATCGCACCCTGCGCAAAGGAGAATTCTTTGGACGGCCGCTCTTCACCGGCACGGCAGACGAGCAGAAAGACTACTTCCAGCGCTACCACCTTTTTATGTCGAGCTATGCGCCGGTGTTCGGCGTCCTCGACCAGCAGACGCAAACCCTCTATATGGCCGACGCCGTTGACGACAACCAGTCGCTCTACAACTTCGCCGAAGATCCCTACGGGCTGGACAACATCATCGACAAGCAATCGCAAGCGCGCTTCGAGCAGCTGACACGAGGCGCGGTCGAGCGGCTGAACGCGCTGTATGGATATCGGCACGGCCCGCCGTAAGCGGCATGCTTATGCTTCTGGGATGATTTTCATGACTCAGGGGGTCAACTCGAAGACAGTCCCCGCATTGTACACACCGCCGCCGCTTGCCATGCCGTCCCCCGGGGCTGACGTAGCCTAGGCAATCCGGATCACGCCGCGCGGGGAACACGCCCTGCTAAACTCCCACCATGGACCATCACGGCCGGCAGAAGCGGCTGCAAAACGTTCTCTCCAAGTTCCGCATCGACGCGCTGCTCGTCATTCATCTTCCCAACATTCGATACCTGTGCGGCTTCACCGGCAGCGCGGGTGCGTTACTCATTACCGAGAACAAAAGTATTTTTTTTACCGACGGGCGCTACACCGAGCAGGCCGGCGAAGAAGTGCAGGGAGCGAAAGTCGTCATTGCCAGTAAAGCGCCGCTTTCCGCCGTGGCAGAGTGGCTGGTCCACAACGCGAAGAAGCTTCGGCTCAAAACCCTGGGCATCGAAGCCGAGAATCTGACCGTGGCGGAGCGATCTCGACTGGCAAAAAATTTGCCGTCCGGTTTGCGTTTGCGTGAATCGCCGCCATTAGTCGAGCAGCAGAGGATGGTCAAAGATCACGACGAACTCGAGAAGATCCGCGCGGCAGTGCTTCTTGGAGCCAGTTTATTTGATGTGGCGCTCGATATAATCCGTCCCGGCGTAAAAGAAGTCGATGTCGCAGCGGAAATGGAATATGCGGCGCGGCGCGCTGGTGCGGAAGCGATGTCGTTCGAAACCATTATCGCTTCCGGCCCGCGTTCGGCGTTGCCGCATGGCCGGGCGTCGGAGGCCGCGATCCCAGTCAACGGATTCGTGCTGTGCGATTTTGGTGTTATACTCACGGGCTACTGTTCTGACATGACGCGCACCGTGCACGTTGGGCAGCCGTCGCCCGAAGCGCGTAGAATCTATGAGGCAGTGAAGGACGCGCAATCCGCTGCCGTCGCCGCGGTCAAGTCAGGAACGACCGCGGCAAGAATCGACAGCGCGGCCCGTAAGTTGTTGCAGAAAAGCGGTTTAGCGAAGTATTTTACGCACTCCACAGGCCACGGCGTCGGCCTGGAGATACACGAACCGCCGCGCATCGCGGCCAAGCAGGAAGAACTCCTGGCACCGGGCATGGTGGTTACGGTTGAGCCCGGAGTTTACATTTCCGGCATCGGCGGCGTGCGAATCGAGGACATGGTCGTGGTGACCGATGAAGGGTGCGAAGTCTTGACGCCCACAAACAAAGAACTGATCGTAATCTAGCAGTTGACTTCAGCGATCTTCGGTCTTTGCAATCCGGCCAGATGTTTTGCGGTCGGCGGTAGCGTAAAGCAGTCCCATCACATACATGAATCAGAAGGAACTGAAGGAACTCATCGAGTTTCTAATCGAGAAGGACATCACCGAGTTCGAACTCGAACGCGGCGATGTCAAAGTGCGCATCAAGCGCGGACCCGAGCAGGTGGTGTCGGTGGTTGCGCCGGCCGCTCCTTATGCTCCAGTTTCAGCAGCAGCCCCGGCGGCCAGCCATGCGGCGGCGCCATCGGCGAAAGAGGCTGCGCCGGCTGCGGAAGCGGGCGTGCACATGGTCAAGTCACCGATTGTGGGCACGTTTTACGAGTCACCCTCGCCGGGTTCGCTGCCGTTTGTCAAAGCTGGTGACACGGTTGAGGTGGGGCAGATATTGTGCATCGTCGAGGCCATGAAGCTGATGAACGAGATTGAATCGGATGTGGCCGGCGAGATCGTGAAGATGCTGGTCAATAACGGCCAGCCGATCGAGTACGGGCAGGAGCTGTTTGCCATCCGGCCCAAATGATGCGTTGTTTTGTCATCCCGAGCCAGCGTTCTTGGCGCAGCGAGGGATCTGGGCGAGCCGCGCGAACCGTCGCGTTCCTTGCGACGGCTAGAAGGCGCGAATGGCTCGCTTCCTTATTTAAATGTTCAATAAGATCCTGATTGCCAATCGCGGCGAAATTGCCCTGCGCGTGATCTGCGCCTGCAAAGAGCTGGGCATCCGCACCGTCGCCATCTACAGCGAAGCCGACCGCAACTCGCTGCCGGTGCGTTTTGCCGACGAGGCCATCTGCATCGGTCCGCCGCAGCTTTCGCAAAGCTACCTGAACATTCCCGCGGTCATCAGCGCAGCGGAAATCACCAACGTGGATGCGATCCATCCCGGATACGGGTTGCTGGCGGAAAACGCCAACTTCGCGGAAGTGGCCGAGACCAGCAACATCAAATTCATTGGCCCGCCTCCCGACGTGACCCGCATGATGGGCGAAAAAGAAAAAGCCCGCGCTGAGATGAAGAGACATGGCGTACCCATTTTGCCCGGCTCGGACGGAATTCTGGCCAGCGAAGGCGAGGCGCTGGAGTGGGCGCGGCAGGTCGGTTTTCCGGTGATTATCAAAGCGTCTGCGGGCGGCGGCGGGCGCGGCATGAGAATTGTCCGCAACCCGGAAGAGTTGCCCGGATTGTTCAAAGCAGCGCAGTCGGAAGCGGCGGCGGCCTTCGGCAACGGCGATCTTTACATGGAGAAATTTATCGAGCGCCCGCGGCACATCGAATTTCAGGTCCTGGCTGATCAGTACGGCAACGTCGTTAGTTTGGGCGAGCGCGAGTGCAGCATTCAGCGGCGTCACCAAAAGTTACTGGAAGAATCGCCGTCGACCCAGGTATCGCCGGAATTGCGCAAGCAGATCGGCGACATTCTGTCGAAGACGCTGTCTGCCATCGGCTATGTGAACGCCGGCACCATCGAGTTTTTGATGGATGAAGACAAGAGCCTGCACTTTATCGAGATGAACACCCGCATTCAGGTGGAGCACCCAGTCACGGAAATGGTCACCGATGTTGACCTGGTGAAGAGCCAGATTTTACTTGCCGCCGGCGAGCGCTTGGAAACCGTGTTGCATGGGCCGGTCGTTCACCGCGGCCATGCGATCGAATGCCGCATCAATGCCGAACATCCGGAAAAGTTCACGCCCTCGGCTGGAAAAATCACCGCGTTTAACCCTCCGGGAGGCACGGGCGTGCGCATCGATACCGCCGCCTACACCGAAGGCGTAATTCCTCCCTATTACGATTCGCTGATCGCCAAGCTGGTGGTGCGCGGGAAAGACCGTGACGAGGCCTGCTCGCGCATGGCGCGGGCGCTCGAGATGTTTATCGTCGAGGGAATTTATACAACTATTCCGCTCCACCAGAAGATTCTGGCCGACCCGGATTTTCGCGCCGGAAAGTTCGATACGACGTTCATTGAGCGGTTCCTGTCCAAAGATGTTAAGAAGCACTGAGTCGATCGCGCCCTCTCCCGCTGACAGTGAGGGAAAAGATCGCCCATGATCTCTCTTCCTCGGCTGTATGCCATTCTTGACACCTCTCGTTTTGCCAGTAGCAAGGAGCTGCTCGAAGCCGCCGAGGAACTCGCCGCAGCCGGCGTCACCCTCTTGCAATATCGCAACAAATCCGGCAGCGCACGGCAACTGCTCGATCAAACGCAGGAACTGAGGAATCGACTAGGGAATTCTGTCAAATTAATTGTGAACGACCGCGCAGACCTGGCTCTGGCAGCGGGTTTCGGTGGCGTCCACCTCGGACAGGACGATTTATCGCCGGAGGGGGCGCGAAAGGTAATTGGGCCGGAGCTTTGGCTGGGCGTCTCCACCCACAATCCCGAGCAAGTCACTGAAGGTGACAAAACATCCGCCGACTATATTGCCGTTGGTCCGGTGTTTGCCACTGCCAGCAAAGCGAATCCGGACCCTGTTATTGGCCTTGAAGGCATACGCCGCGCCCGGGATCTCACGCGAAAACCTCTGGTGGCGATCGGTGGAATTACGCGAGTGAATTGCCGTGCGGTCATTGATGCCGGGGCAGACTCAGTGGCGGTCATATCCGAACTGGTGCGCGACCCGCGAAAATCGGCAGAGGAATTTTTGCGCATCTTAAGATAGAGTCATTTGAATTGTGGAGGACGGGCCGTTCGACTTCGCTTAGGGCAAGCTCGCTCCGCCGCACAAGACATACACAAGCTTTGAGCGCCGAAACCAAAACGCCCGCCGGACGCGCCGTCTCCAGCGATTGGGAGATTCATTCTCATCAGGACAAAGAGCTCGTCAAAGGCCTCGGCCTGACCAGCGCGACCATGCTGGTAATGGGATCGATGATTGGTTCGGGAATTTTCATTGTCTCCGCCGAAATTGCCCGCGAAGTGAATTCTCCCGCGCTCCTGATCGGCGCTTGGCTGGTCACTGGCTTTATGACGATCGTGGGCGCGCTGTGCTACGGGGAGCTTGCAGCGATGATGCCGCGGGCTGGCGGCCAATATGTTTATCTGCGCGAGGCGCTCGGGCCGCTGTGGGGATTTCTCTACGGCTGGACGCTGTTTCTGGTCATTCAAACCGGCACGATTGCCGCCGTCGGCGTAGCGGTCGGCAAGTTTCTCGGTGTCTTTTTCCCTGCGGTTTCGTCTTCAAACTGGATTCTGCACTTTTGGAAAGTTCCACCAATCCACGTCGGGCCAATGGTCCTCGGCAACATGGATGTCGGCCTGAACACGCAGAATCTCACCGCAATCATCGTGGTCGTAATGCTTTCGGTGATCAATATTTTCGGTATCAAGACCGGCGCGATGATTCAGAACGTTTTCACTGCAGCGAAGGTTTCGGCGCTGCTTGGGTTGGTCGCTGCTGGGAATATTCTTCGGTCGCAATGCCCAGGCCCTGGCGGCGAATTTCAACGGAAATTTTTGGCGCAATGCCGGATTGGGATCGCTGCACGATATCGGCGGCGGAGTTTTCGTCACCACTTTAACTGTGCTTGCGGTCGCGCAAGTCGGCTCGCTCTTTTCCGCCGACGCCTGGAACAACGTGACTTTCACTGCCGGCGAGGTCAAGCATCCCAGCCGCAACTTGCCACTTTCGCTCGCGCTGGGCACGGGCGTTGTCATTGCTCTTTACATCGGATGCAATTTCGTCTATCTAAACGCTCTGCCGCTGGACGGCATCAGGAACGGCGCCACTGTCCTCGAGCGCGGGATCAAGTATGCGACGGAAGACCGCGTGGCAACTGCAGCGATGACGCAAATCATCGGCGCGGCCGGCGGCGCGCTGATGGCCATCGCGATCATGCTTTCCGGCTTCGGTTGCGATAACGGGCTGATCCTGGCGGGCGCAAGAGTTTATTACGCGATGGCGAAGGACGGGCTGTTTTTCCGCAGTGTTGCCAAGCTGAATCCGACCTATAAAACGCCGGCGGTTTCGCTGATGGTGCAGATGGTCTGGACTTGCGTGCTGTGCGTCTCCGGCAGCTACGGCCAACTGCTCGACTACATTATTTTTGCGGTGCTGGTATTTTACATTCTTACGATTTTTGGGCTATTCGTATTGCGCCGCACCCATCCCGATGCCGAACGTCCCTACCGCGCCATTGGCTATCCAATATTGCCCGCGATTTATATTGTGATGGCGCTGTTTATTGATATCGTACTATTGCGTTACAAGCCGCAGTACACCTGGCCGGGGCTGATTATCGTGTTATTGGGCGTTCCGGTCTATTTTTTCTGGCGTCCGCGGCGGGCAGCATCGGAAACTTCTGTCGTCTAGGGAGAATATGGCGAATCTGCTGGCTACAAAGCCACTGCACTTATTGATGGAAGAGGCTCGGGAAACCGGCGAGCACAGTCTGAAGCGCACATTGGGCGTCTTTCAACTGACCGCCCTGGGCGTGGGCGCAATCATCGGCGCAGGGATCTTTGTGATGGTCGGGCTGGGGGCGCACTACGCGGGTCCGGGACTCACTCTGTCGTTCGTGCTCTCCGGGCTGGGATGCGCGTTCGCAGGCCTGTGTTACGCCGAGTTCGCCGCCATGATTCCCTTGGCCGGCAGCGCTTACACCTACGCCTACGCTACGCTCGGCGAATTACTGGCATGGATTATCGGCTGGGACTTGACTTTGGAATACGCCATGGGCGCCAGCACCGTATCTTCGGGTTGGTCGAACCACTTTATCGAACTGCTGAATGTTTTTCACGTCAAGATGCCGCTGTGGCTCTCCTACGATTACTGGACCGCTCTGAAAACTGCAGAGAATATTGTCGCCAGGCAGATGGCGCAAGCCTCCGATCCTACGCTGGTGGTGGGCACGCAGTCGTTTCTCGATAAGGTTTCCACCATCATCAGCGCGCAGTCGCCCGAGTTGCTGCAGCGCGCGCATGATCTGCTGGCCGCTCCGCATTTGTTTGGCATGGAAGTGGGC
Organism: uncultured Acidobacteriaceae bacterium; assembly: GCA_963848325.1. Classification (GTDB taxonomy): domain Bacteria; phylum Acidobacteriota; class Terriglobia; order Terriglobales; family Acidobacteriaceae; genus DATJOJ01. The sequence goes on along the minus strand of CAWKDJ010000016.1, from coordinate 366,552 downwards.
TTTAACCTGCCAGCCTTCATAATCGCTCTAGTCATTACGGCGATCCTGGTGATCGGAATCAAAGAGAGCGCTGAATTCAATACTGGGATCGTGGTGGTTAAGGTGGCCGTCGTACTGTTCGTAATCGCGCTGGGCGCTCGCTACATCAATCGCGCTAACTGGGGCATGGATTGGAGTTCGTTCGCCCCTCACGGTTTCGCGGGAATCGGGGCGGGAGCGGCGTACATATTCTTCGCCTACATCGGATTCGATGCGGTTTCGACCACCGCCCAGGAGGCCAAGAATCCGCAGCGCGATTTGCCCATTGGCATGATTGCTTCTTTGGCGATTTGTACGGTTTTGTATATTGCCGTAGCCGCGGTGCTGACTGGGATGGTGCATTGGCAGCAGATCAACATCGAGGCTCCCGTCGCACGAGCCTTCCTAGATCGCGGCCTGTCCACAGCATCCCACATCATCACGCTGGGCGCTTTGGCTGGACTGACGAGCGTCATGCTGGTGATGCTTCTGGGCCAGACGCGCGTGCTTTACTCGATGGCGAACGATGGTTTGCTGCCCAAGAAGTTCTTTGCGGACGTGCATCCGAAATTCCGCACTCCGTGGAAAAACACGATTCTGGTGGGATCGTTGGCGGCGATTGTAGGCAGCGTAACCCCCATCGACCAACTTGGAAAAATGGTCAACATCGGGACCTTGCTGGCATTCGTCATCGTATCGATCGCGGTGATGGTGCTGCGCCACACCAATCCCAACCAGCCACGGCCGTTCCGCACTCCGTGGGTGCCCGTTGGTGCCAATCCTCGGCGTCATCGCTAACGGCTATATGATGTACAAGCTGGGCTGGGTCAATTGGGCGCGGCTGATCATCTGGCTGGTCATCGGTTTGGTCGTGTATTTCACCTACAGCCAGAAGCACAGCAAGGTGCAGGCGATGCATAAGTCAGCAGGGGTGCCGAACAGAACGCCGACCATGGTTGATTAGTCTTCTGTGATTGGTTACGGGCCTTGGCTCGTCGAAATCGCTAGAATAGTTTCAACGAGCGACCCTCCATGAAAATTCTGACTACAGCCGAAATGCGCCAAACGGACAAGCTGACCGGCGAGCGCTTTGGTGTCCCATCCCTTACGTTGATGGAGAATGCCGGCGCGGCGATGGCGGAGTTTGTGTTGTCGCGTTATCCATCGGCGAAGCGGATTGGTGTGATTTGCGGCAAGGGCAACAACGGTGGCGACGGTTTTGTCGCGGGAAGAAAGCTGACGGAAGCGGCAATGGATGTTCGCGTTCTGCTGCTAGCCGACCCTTCGGATTTGCGCGGCGATGCGGCAGAAATGTTCCGCAAACTACCGGTTGTAGCAGTTGTCGTGCCATCGGAGGAAGGTCTAAAGCGCGACCAGGTTCGGGAAGTATTTCAATCGGACGTTCTGCTGGACGCGGTTCTGGGCACAGGATTCAAACCGCCAGTCAGCGGCCTCTACGCGCAGGCGATTGAGGCCATGAATGGGGCGCCAGCGCCTGTAATTTCCGTTGACATCCCTTCCGGCGCCGACTCCGACGTGATGGGCGAGCAAACCGGCGCGGTCGCGCGCGCAGGTGCCATCGTGACCTTCACCGCTCCGCGTCCGGCGCACGTTTTCGGAGGCTTAACTCACGGAACCAACCCGCATTTGCCCGGTCGGCTCTCCGGATGACGCAATCGTTTCTGCACAGCGATTGAATTTGATCGCGGCCCGGGAAATCGCTCCGTTGTTCGCGCCCCGGCCCGCAGAGTCGAACAAGGGAAGCTACGGTCACGTACTGGTGATCGGCGGGTCGCTCGGCAAATCGGGCGCGGCGGCGATGGCGGGAATCTCCGCCTTGCGCGTGGGCGCAGGGCTTTCAACGGTGGCGACGCCAAAATCAGTACTGCCGACGGTCGCCGGATTTCATCCCGAAATTATGACTGAGCCGCTGGCGGAAACCGAGGCCGGAACGATCGCGAGGCAAGCCTTGGGGAAACTCAGCGAGCTGGCGAAAGGCAAAACAGTGCTCGCCGTGGGGCCGGGGATCTCGCGCAATCCCGAAACTTCAGAATTTGTCCGAACGCTGGTGCGCGACCACGAAGGCGCGATCCTGTCCTCGACGCGGACGGCCTCAATGCCTTTGAAGGCTTCTCTGAACTCGATGGACGGAATAAATCGCTGGTCATTACGCCGCATCCCGGAGAAATGGCGCGGCTGACGGGAATGACGATTGCCGCCATCCAGCGCGACCGGATCAACGTGGCAAGAACTTTTGCCCGCGAGCACAATCTGATCGTGGTCCTGAAAGGCCATCGCACGCTGGTGGCGGAGCCCGGCGGCGAAGTCTGGGTAAACACGACCGGAAATCCTGGCATGGCTACCGGCGGGACCGGCGACATTCTGACGGGCGTGGTCGCGGGCCTGCTGGCGCAGAACCCCAAGGAAGTGTTCAAGGCTGTCATCGCCGCGGTTTATCTCCATGGGGCCGCGGGCGACGTGGCGCGGGACAGCATGGGTGAACAGTCTCTGGTGGCAACTGACTTGATTCGCGCTCTGCCCGAGGCGATTCGCGCCGTGCGGGCCGGCGCTGCAAAACCCTACGTGCAGATCAACCCGTAGCCTGTCCCAGTGGACATTAACCAGACCGTTAACAGCAGAAAACGCCCGCCAGTTGCGGCAATCGGCGCGGTCTTAATCCTGGCGGATTGCATCATCCGCGTGGTGCTTCCGTAATCTGCCTCGGCCGTGGGTTTCATGCCATATTGGCGTTGGCTATGACTCACTATCCCCAACCGCACGCCACGAACCGCGCAACCCGCATCCAGCCCAGCTCAGAAGGAACGGCCCTGTTGAAGTCCGAGGGCGGGGAGCGCATGAAAGCAAAACTTCAAACCGTCTCCGAAACTGGAGGCCTGTTGCGCCTGGCCAGGGCGCTCGAAGAAGGCGATTTTGTAGAGGTTGCCTTCCACACGCTGAATGGCCCGGTGCACGGCATGGCTGAGATGCTGCAGCCGAAGAGCCGTTCGACCGAAGGAATTCTGCAGGCGTTCAAGTTCATCGCGCTCGACGACAACGACCACAAGACGCTCAAGTTCGCGGTGAGCGCGACCGCCGACCGCGAATTTCTGTTGGGCGCAAACCGCTTTCACGCGCGGTAAAGATTCTCAACAGGGAGGACACGGATGACCACAGAAGGACGAGAGTTTCTCTGTGTTCTCTGTGGTGAATTCCCTTCCCCTATACTGTCTTTCGTGCAGGACTTTTTCACTCATTCGCCCGAGGAGACGATTGCGTTGGGACGCAGACTCGCGGCCGACCTGGTTCCTCCGAAGCTGGTGCTGCTGCGCGGCGATCTGGGCGCGGGCAAAACCACCCTGGTCAAAGGCATCGCCGAAGGCTTTCGCGCTGCCTCGCAGGAAGATGTGACCAGCCCCACGTTCACGCTCGTTCACGAATATCGCGGAGCGGGAGTCAATCTTTATCACATCGATTTGTACCGCGTGGACACGCCCCGACAACTGGAAACGCTGGGCTTGGACGATCTGCTCGGCGAGAACAGTGTGCTGCTGATCGAGTGGGGAGAAAAGTTCGCCCGCTTTGCGCGCGAGCGGGACGTGGAGATTGCACTGGAGCGGGTGAGCGAGAACGAGCGGAGAGTGAGGGTCACAACCCGGGAGTGAGAACGGAAACTGGGAACCGATCCTCATTCCCGTATGCGCCCCATCCCCGTATTGTCATTTCGAGCGAAGCAAGAAGGTTCCGTGCGCGGGCACGATCTTGCGAAGTCGAGAAACCTGCTGTTGCCCCAAAAGCTTTAACGCAAAGGGCGCCAAGGATTCGCAAAGAGCGCAAAGAAAAACTCTTAGAACCCCATAATGTTGTAACCGCAATCAACGTAAATCGTTTCGCCGGTGATGCCGGAGCTGGCGTCGGAAGCGAGAAATACTCCCGTCGCGCCCACTTCTGCCACGTCCACGTTGCGGCCTAAAGGCGCTCGCTCGGCGTGGGATTTCTGCATATCGCTGAAGCCGCCGATGCCGCGAGCGGCAAGAGTTTTGATTGGGCCCGCGGAAATGGCATTCACGCGAATTTTCTTCTTGCCCAGATCGTATGCCAGATAACGCACCGTACATTCGAGTGCGGCTTTGGCCACGCCCATCACGTTGTAATGAGGCACAACTTTTTCAGCGCCGTAATAGGTCATGGTCAAAATGCTGCCGCCATCTTCCATAAGCGGGGCAGCCCCGCGGGCCAGCGCAATCAGTGAATAGACGCTCACATCGTGCGCGATGCGGAAGCCTTCGCGGCTGGTCAAAACAAAATCGTTCTTCAGTTCTTCGGCGGGAGCAAAAGCCACGCTATGCACTAGCACGTGCAACTTGCCGTAGCGTTCTTTCAATTGCGCAAATAGGCGGTCGATTTCGGCGTCACTTGAGACGTCGCACATGAAGGCTTCGGCGCCGGGAAGCGAGAGAATCAGGTCTTTGGCTTCCTGCTCCAGTCGCTGGTTCTGATAGGTAATGGCCAGTTTGGCCCCGGCAGCGTGCAGGCCTTGCGCGATCGACCAGGCGATTGAGCGCTTGTTGGCGACGCCAAATACCACCGCGGTGCGTCCTTCGAGATTGAATGACATGAAAGCTCCTACAAAAACCGTTTACCACAGAGTCACAGAGACACGGAGTATAGCAAATCAAAAAGAGTAACGAGTTTCTCCGTGACTCCGCGGTAAATCAATCGGCCGAAGTTGCTTCGCTGATTGGAACTGGCGCGCCCACCGGCCAGATCGCGCTCACAAAGGCGATGGCGTAGACGATCCCGATAATCGAAAATCCAGCAGCCAGGCTGACCTGCGCCACCGCCCCGACGATCAATGCCAACGCGATCTGCAACGAAGTGCCAGCGAAGTAGAAGATGTTCTGAACGCGTCCCATGAAATGTCTCGGCACTTGCTCCATGACGCTGGTGTTGATCGCTACGCCAGTGAGGCCGCGGCCCGAGCCCATCACTCCGTAAATCAAAACCGCTTCATACAGCCACGGCGAAAACGGCGTGAGAACCATGCAGATGGCGAGCGTTCCCATGGAAATGGCAATGGTTCGGCGCGCGCCGAGAGTACTGATGAACCACGGCGCGAAAAGTGCGCTTACAAATGCGCCTGTGCCCCAGCCGCCGTTGAACCATCCGTAGCCGACTGCGCCGGCGTGAAAGACCTGGTCGCTCAGGGGAGCGGTGACGACGACGGCAGTCATCATCGCGCTGAGAAAAAGCGCCCAACTGATGCCGAGAGAAATCAGGTTGCGACGTTCCGCGCAGAAATTGGATGCCTTCTTTCATCTCGCGTCCGAAACGCTGCAGGGCCGTTTCGGCGGCGATCATGTCGGCGTGCAGTTCAGCGGGACGCGGAACAACGTGGCGTCCCTTGCGCACGGCGAGGTAGCAGAGGAACGAAACGACGTAGGTCGAGCAATCGATCAGCAGCACGCCGCCGAGGCCGATGTGGTTGTAGACAAATCCCACGATGGCGCCGGCGATGAGCCAGCCTCCCTGCACGCCGGCAAGCAGAAACGTATTCGCGTGGACGAATCCTTCACCAGGCGTGAGTTCCTGGATAAGTGCCGTGATGGTCGGCCAGAACACCCAGAAGCCGGCGGCAACCAGCATGTTCATGGCGTAAAGTTCCCAGACCTTTACGCGATGGGCGAAAGCCAGCAGGGCGATCACGAAAATAATTACACCGCGCGCGGCGTCGAGCAGCATGACCAGCCGGCGCCGGTCTTCGCGGTCAATCATTACGCCAGTGAAAGGAAGCAGCAGCAAGGCAGGGATGGTTTGCACGACCGCAAACGTGCCGAGCGCGACTTCGGAATGTGTGGCCTGCAGAATGTACCAGGCGACAGCGGCAGCGTTCATGCCGCTGCCGAGCATGGAAATTAAGTTGGCGCCGAAGACGAAACGCAGCGCCCGCTTCTGCAGGATGGACAACATACTTCACTTTAAACGATTGACGGAAGGCGGCCAACGGGCGGCGCGGAAGTTGCCCAGGTTAGCTCGCAAAAATCGCTCGCGGAACCTGGGGCACAGAGCCGAATCGTTTAAGTTCTAGCGGCTGGAGAATTCGACTTTACTTTCCATTTCGGTGGGAGCGGCGTTGCAGGTCGCGGGACGATAACGCCAGAGGCGCAGCACCTGCAGCACGCGGTCGTCTTCGGGAGTGTCCGGCGCTTTCGAGTATCACCGGCGAGTGTACGCGTCCGTCTATTCCGATGACAAAACTGACGGCGACTTTGCTATCGGGATCGACGGAGTTGAGCAGAGGATCGGGAGTGGCCAGGGCCTCGGGCGCTTGCACCAGTTCGCACTTTTGCGTTGCGCGATCAAACTCGGAGTGGTGAAGCGTTGCGACGGGTGCCTCGGTTTGGCGGAATCTGTGGGCCTCCACTGGCAAGGTAGACGCGCTTGCACAGGTGCTTAACATTGTCAGCCAGATCAGCGTCCGCCAGATTGTCTTAGTCCCGTCCATCCCTGTTAAAAGGGGCAATCGACGTGCCAGCCGATGAGTCCCATATCTCATTGAATAAATAAGGCTTACAAATTGGCGGCAACTCGTATTCTCTAACTGCGGGTGAAAATGCTTGCACCTTCCCCGGTGGCTCAAAAGACCGGACTCCCAGGTGACGCCGGGAACATGCCGCGGTGAGCAAGATCACATCGGGCTATGAGCATTTCACCGAGAATGAGGTTGAGCGGTCGTGCAGGTGCGATCGCCGAAAAGTTTTGAGGGAGGGATGGCGATGTTTGAACAAGAGATCGAGATGGAAAGACGCACAGGTTCGGTCGTGCCTCTCCTGCTGATTGTGGCGCTCATCATTGCCGTGGTGAGTGTTGCCGGCTACTACATTGTGCAGAACCGCCAGGTCCTGAGCGTGCAGGAAGCGACGCAAGTGGGGACCTCCGTGCTGGCTGACCAAGGCCCGGCTACGTTTCGTTTCCACACCGGGTTGGTGAAGTCGTCGGTCAATGACGATCCCACCGGCCCGCACTATCGTTTGCTGGAGAAGGCTGGGCTGGTGAAAATCGGCAAGGCCGAGGGAGCGTACAAGACGACTTACCCTATTGCTCTCACGCCGGCTGGAGAACAGCTGCTGAAGCGCATTGAAGGCGTGACTTCGGCGACCGAAACCGATGGGACAAAAGTCTACGTAGTCCCGGTGGCGGAGCAAAAACTGGTGAGCGTCTCCGATATCAAAATGCTTAGCATCGCCCGCGCTACTTTTGTGTTGACCTGGAACTGGAAGACGAATGCGCTCGGCGACATGCTCGACGCGGGCGGCTCAGACGGTCAAAAGTTTTAACACCTGGGACCGGGCCATGCTCATCCAGAAACATGGAGCTGACTTTTATCATGCCGCACCTACGCAGGTGACCTTGGCGCTCAGCAAGAACGACAAAGGAACCTGGCAGATTGCGACGGAGTAAGCGGGACTGAGATGACAGGGCCGGGTGACACCACGGGGCCGCAAGTTTCGCGCATTCTTGTGGCCACGGATTTTTCTTCGCAGGCGCGCAACGCGCTGGACTGGGCGAAAGTCCTGGCGAAGCAATTCGGCGCGAAGCTGGTCCTGCTTCACGTGACTGACATTTTCAGCCTGGCGGAAATGGGTTGCGGGATGGAAGGCGGGATGGATCCGCTACCGATTTTGCGCGAGCAATGTCAACAGCGAATGGCGGAGATGAAAGCACTACTACCTGAAGCGGAGATCGTTGTGCGAGAAGCTTCCCCGCGCCCCGCCATCGTTGAGGCCGCCCGCAAATTGAACTGTCAGCTGATCGTCATGGGCACACATGGCCGTTCAGGACTGGCGCACCTGCTACTGGGCAGCGTTGCGGAATATGTGGTGAGAAACAGCAGCGTCCCGGTGCTCACGGTGCGCCTGCATGAGAAGTAGATGAATTTCCTCAGAAGACCTGCTCGTGCAACATGCGCAGCAGGTACTTTCCGTATCCGTTATTTTTCATTTCTGCTGCGCTGCGCTCCAGTTGGGACGAGGTAATGTACCCGTAGCGGTAGGCAATTTCTTCCGGACAGGAAACCATCAGCCCCTGGCGGGTTTCGATGGTCTGAATGAAAAGAGAGGCCTCCAGCATGGCTTCATGTGTGCCGGTGTCGAGCCAGGCCATGCCGCGGCCCAGAACGATCACGTCAAGCTGTCCGCGCTGCAAGTAAGCTTTGTTTACATCCGTGATTTCCAGTTCGCCGCGCGCCGAAGGCTTGAGCGACTTTGCAATCTCTACAATCCGATTGTCGTAGAAGTAAAGGCCGGTGACAGCGTAGCGCGACTTCGGGTGCTTCGGTTTTTCCTCCAGGCTGAGTGCGCGGCCGTGGGAATCGAACTCGACCACGCCGTAGCGCTCCGGGTCCTGCACCGGATACGCGAAAACCCGCGCTCCGGAACTTTTCTCGCAGGCCTGGCTCATGCATTTCACCAGATCGTGACCGTAGAAAATGTTGTCGCCCAGGACCAGCGCGCAGCAGGATTGGCCGATGAACTCAGCTCCCAGCAGGAACGCCTGCGCGATTCCCTCAGGTTTTGGCTGAACCTTGTAATTGAAATTGACACCAAAGCGCGAACCATCGCCCAGGAATTGCTGGAAGCGTGGCAGGTCTTCCGGGGTTGAAATGACAAGAATTTCGCGGATGCCCGCCAGCATCAGCGTCGAGAGCGGGTAATAGATCATCGGCTTGTCGTAGATCGGCAGCAGGCTCTTGCAAACCGCGTGGGTAACGGGATAGAGCCGCGTGCCCGATCCTCCGGCAAGAATGATGCCTTTATACGACGAGCCGGGTTTGGGAGGCTTCGACATGCGTTACATCGAATATTGCTTGGCGATCCACTGCCGATAATTTCCGCTGGTCACTTCGGCGATCCACGCTTCGTGCGACAAGTACCACTCAATCGTCTTCCGCATCCCGGTTTCAAACGTTTCTCGCGGCTTCCAGCCGAGTTCGCGTTCCATCTTGCCAGCGTCGATGGCATAGCGGCGGTCGTGACCGGGCCGGTCGGTCACAAAGGTGATCAGTTCTTGATGGGGAGCGAGAGAGGCGTTCGGCCGCAATTCGTCAAGAATCGCACAGATCGTCTTCACCACGTCCAGATTGAATTTCTCGTTTCGTCCGCCAATATTGTAGGTCTCGCCCGCGCGCCCGCGCGCGAGCACGGTCCGGATCGCCCGGCAATGGTCCTCGACGTACAGCCAATCGCGGACGTTCTGGCCGTCGCCGTAAACCGGAATCGGCCTGCCTTGGATCGCATGGAGGATCGTCAACGGGATCAGCTTCTCGGGAAATTGATAAGGCCCGTAATTATTGGCGCAATTGGTGGTCAGTGTGGGCACGCCGTAAGTGTGATGGTAGGCGCGCACCAAGTGATCAGACGCCGCTTTGGTGGCCGCGTAGGGACTGTTCGGAGTGTAGGGTGCAGCTTCCGGCGCCGGCGAATCGTCCGGCTGCAGCGAGCCATAAACTTCATCGGTCGAAACGTGTAGAAAGCGGAATGAAGATTTCTCCTGCGCGCCTGTCCCGCTGAGAAAATTGCGCACTTCTTCGAGCAGAGAAAACGTTCCGTTCACGTTGGTGCGCACAAAGTCGTCCGGACCGTGGATCGAGCGATCTACATGACTCTCTGCGGCGAAGTGCACAATCGCGCGCGGATGCTGGCGCTGCAGGAGATCGCGGACCAGTTCGCGATCGCAGATGTCGCCATGAACGAAGCGGTAACGCGGATTCTCCGAGACTCCATCCAGATTTCTGGGATTGCCGGCATAAGTCAGCTTGTCAAGATTTATGACAGGAGTATCTTCTTCCGCCAGCCACTGCAGAACGAAGTTCGACCCGATAAAGCCGCACCCTCCGGTCACCAGGATTGGTTGAGTTTGCGCCAAAGGATTTCCTGAGCCAGCGAACGTCCCCAGAACGAACGTTTCAGTATAGCCGCTTCAGTTGGCCCTCCGGCTGGATTCTCCAGCGCGCAAGGTGACCAGCGTCACCTCCGGCGTGCAATTCAACCGTACTGGCGCACGAATCGTGCCCAGGCCAATGTTGGTGTAGAGCGGCATGCGGCCGACGGTATAGAGTCCGCGCGGATATTTCTTGCCCCACGGCGGCAGCCACGGCGCGCCGATGCCGGGAATCCAGACCTGGCCGCCGTGAGAGTGCCCCGAGAGTTGAAGATCCACCGGATACCGCTGCGCCACGTCGGCAAAATCGGGTTCGTGCATCAGCAGGATCAGCGGCTCGTCTGTGGGCGCGCCTTGCATGGCTTGGTCGATTTTTGGGCGGGCCTCGATCGAATCGAGGCCGCAAAACCACAGCCGTTTGCCATCCTGTTCGATATTTCGCAGAGCATTGCGCACCACCGGAATACCGTGCGATTGCAAAGCTTCCGTGATCATCGCGGGGTCGGCAGCGATATCGTGATTTCCCATCGTTGCTATGGTTCCGAGCCGCGCACGCAGTTGGGAGAGCAGCTTGGCGCAGGGTTCCGCCGCCCGCGCCGATTTCTCCTCGTCGTGGATGTAATCGACCAGATAGGAGACGGTGACGAAATCGCCCGTCAAGACGACCAGGTCGGGATTGATTTGGTTGACCATCTCGACGGCGCGGCGGATCGGATGGACGGAAAAAAAATCGTCGTAGTGAAAATCGCTCAACAGCGCGATGCGGAAGCCGTCGAAGGTCTGTGGTAAACGCGCCAGAGGAATTTCCACTTGAACCAGCCTCGGATGGTTCGGCTCGCGAACGATGCACTCCTCGGCCAATATCGCGGCTCCGACGGTCGCAGCTCCGGCCGTAATCAGAAAATTCCGGCGAGTTAGGAGGGACAATCGGCGTCCTTTTTCTTGCTGAATCGGCAAAACTGTGAGTGTTCTCTATGGTGATTGTATCGGATGGATTCGCGTGCCGGGCGCAGGGTACATCGCGCACTCGACTTCCCGCTTTGGGGATGTATACTAACGGGTCTCTCCGGGCACTGCCGTTGGAATACAGCGTCCGCTAGAATAGAGTGTTTCTATCGTCGTCAAGTTCTCATCGAGGAACTAACCTCTGTGCTGATTGGTGTGCCGAAAGAATGTTATCCGGGAGAGCGGCGGGTCGCGCTGGTGCCGCTGGTCGTACCCAACCTCATTAAGGCCGGTTTCAGCGTCGCCATCCAAAGTGGCGCGGGAAGCGAAGCCGGCTACCCTGATGCGCTTTACGCAGAAAAAGGCGCGAAGGTATTGCCCGACCGCAACGCGGTTTTTGCCCAGGCCGACATCGTCACTCAAGTCCTGTGCTATGGATCGAACGACCTCTCGGGGAAAGCCGACCTTCCCCTGATGCGCCGTGGTCAAGTCCTGATCGGATTTCTGCGCCCTCTGGGTTCGGCCGAAATTTTGCAGGAAATCGCACGCACTGGCGTGACTTCTTTCTCAGTCGAGCTAATGCCGCGAACCACGCGCGCGCAGAGCATGGACGCGCTCTCCTCCATGGGAACGATTTGCGGCTACAAAGCCGTGCTGATCGCCGCCGATACCCTGCCCAAGATCTTTCCGATGTTGACGACGGCAGCCGGCACGGTCACTCCGGCGCGGATTTTCGTAATCGGCGCCGGCGTCGCTGGACTGCAGGCGATCGCCACCGCGCGGCGGCTTGGAGCCGTGGTTTCGGCCTACGATATGCGGCCCGCGTCCAAGGAGCAGGTGCAGAGCCTGGGCGGCCGCTTCGTCGAATTGCCGATCGAAGCCAAGGACGCGCAGGACGCCCGCGGATACGGCACCGCGCAGGACGAAACTTTCTACGCCCGCCAGCGCGAACTGCTCGGCCGCGTGGTGGCGGAGAGCGACGTTGTCGTTACGACGGCCGTCGTTCCCGGCAAGAAAGCTCCGGTCCTGATTACCAAACAGATGGTTGAGGGCATGGCGCCGGGATCGGTGATCTTCGATCTTGCCGCCGAACGCGGCGGAAACTGCGAACTGACGCGCGAAGGCGAAACTATTGTCGAACATGGCGTGACGATCATCGGACGGATCAACATCGCCAGCGAAGTTCCGTACCATGCCAGCCAGATGTATTCGCGTAACCTGACTTCGTTCCTGCTGAATCTGGTGAAAGAGGGCAAAGTACGATCAGAAAAGGATGACGATATTATTCGTGACACGTTGTTGACCCGCGATGGCGAGATCGTGAATGCGCGCGTACGCGAGTTTCTGAACCTGCCGGCAGCGGCAGCCAGTCGTCAGTAAATACGTATTGCGTAGCCGTGTCCGATGACTGAGGGATTGCAAAGGAAAAATCATGCCACCAGATTTCATTTCCAATCTTTATGTGTTCATCCTCGCCGGATTTGTCGGCTTTGAAGTGATCCGGCGCGTTTCTCCCCTGCTTCACACCCCGCTCATGTCGTTGACCAACGCCCTCGACGCGATCGTGGTGGTCGCGGCCATCATCATCGCTGGCCGCCATGAGACGCGGCTCACGACCGTGCTGGGCGCGATCGCAGTGGCCGCCTCTTTCAGCAATATGGTAGGCGGCTTCCTGATTACCGACCGCATGTTGCGCATGTTCAAATCCCGCGGGCCGAAGAAATCATGACCGAACTGGCGCTCCAGCAGTATCTCGATTTCGCGTACATCATTGCGGTCGTTCTTTTCATTCTTTCCCTGAGGTTCCTGAGTTCGCCGGCAACTGCGCGCTGGGGCGTTCTGGCGGGCGAGATTGGCGCTGCGCTGGCGGTCGGCGTTACCCTATTCAACCCCGAAGTCGTGCAGTACAAATGGATACTGGTCACCTTAATTATCGGCGCCGGAGTCGGCATCCCTCTGGGCCTGGTACATATGACGGCCGTGCCGCAACGGACCGCCTTGAGCCACGCTTTCGGCGCACTTTCCGCCGCCATGATCGGCATCGCCGAATTTTACGTGGGCACCACGCCGGTGACGCGGTTCCAAATGGGCGAAATCGCGTTGGAAGTCATTATTGGATCACTCACCTTCACCGGCAGCGTGATCGCGGCGGGAAAGCTGCAGGAAATTCTGCCGCAGCGGCCCATAGTCTATCGCGGGCAAAATATCGTTAGCCTTTCCGTCCTGGCAGGAGCGCTTGGGCTGGCGGTCGCTTTGGTCGTGAATCCCGCTCACGCGGTGCTCTTTCCGGTCATGGTGATTGTGGCGCTCATTTTTGGCGTTCTCCTGGTTACCCCGATCGGTGGCGCGGACATGCCCACAGTGATTTCCCTGCTGAATTCCTACGCCGGCTTTTCAGCCGCGCTGCTGGGATTTGTCCTCAACAGCAAAGTTCTGGTGGTGGCGGGCGCTCTCGATGGCTCTTCCGGCTTCATTCTTTCCGTAATCATGTGCAAGGCCATGAATCGCTCCTTCACTAACGTGATGTTCGGAGCCTTCGGGCAAGTGCAGGTTTCAGCGGCAGGAGTGCAGGAGGAAAGAACGGTCCGCAGCGCCACGCCGGATGAAGCTGCCGGGATTCTGGGCGCAGCCAGCAAAGTTGTCATCGTACCTGGATACGGGATGGCGGTAGCACAGGCGCAGCATAAAGTCCGGGAACTCTACGATGTCCTCACCAAGAAAGGCGTGGACGTCCGCTTTGCCATTCATCCCGTCGCGGGACGCATGCCCGGTCACATGAACGTGCTGCTCGCCGAGGCCGACATTCCCTATGACAAGCTGATCGAGATGGATGAAATCAACGGTGAATTTCCGCAGACGGATGTTGCCCTCATCATCGGCGCCAACGACGTGACCAACCCGGCGGCACGCACCGACACTGGCAGCCCGATCTACGGCATGCCGATCCTCGATGTCGACAAGGCCCGCACGGTCATGGTCATCAAACGCAGCATGAGTCCGGGGTTCGCCGGAATCGATAATCCGCTCTATTATCTTGATAAAACCCTGATGCTCTTTGGCGATGCGAAAGCTTTCGTGAATAGCATTGTTCACGAACTGGCAGGGAACGCGCACTAACTCGACAATCTGGAGACGAAATCGGAATGGGCCGCCTAACCGGCATTCTCGGCATTCTGACCATGCTCGGCCTGGCGTTTCTTTTTTCCACCAACCGCCGCGCGATCAGTCTGAAGACCGTCCTTTGGGGACTCGGCCTGCAGTGGATCTTCGCGATCTTTGTTTTGAAGGTTTCAATCGGCCGGGCAATTTTCGAGCGCGCGGGAGATGCGGTCGAGCGTCTGCTCGATTACTCATACGCCGGCTCGCAATTTGTCTTCGGTGACCTCGGCAAACAACACTCGCCCTTCGGCTTTTATTTTGCGTTTCAGGTCCTGCCCACCATCATTTTTATTGCCGCTTTTTTTGCCGTGCTCTATCACTTCGGAATTATGCAGTTCTTTGTGCGGCTGGCCGCGCGCTTCATGACCCGCTTCATGGGCGCGAGCGGTGCCGAGTCGCTGAATGTTGCCGCCAGCATTTTTATGGGAATGACCGAGGCGCCGCTCACCATCCGGCCATTTCTTCCCGATCTCACGCGCTCCGAAATAATGACAATCATGACCAGCGGGATGGCGCACGTCTCCGGCGGAATGATGGCGGCCTACATCGTGTATGGCATTGAGGCCAAACATTTGTTGACGGCAGTCATCATGACTGCGCCGGGAACGCTCTTGATTTCGAAAATGATGGTGCCAGAAACAGAAAACCCGAAAACCGCCGGGCGCGTGGTGATAAGCGAAGAAGAAGCCAAAGCCGAAAAAGAAGAAAACGTATTAGGAGCGGTTGCCCGCGGCACCACTGACGGCCTGCGCCTCGCCGTGAATGTCGGTGCGATGCTCATTGCGTTCCTTGCTCTCATCGCACTGACAGATGGCGTGCTCGGCTGGACCCATAACGAGTTCGCGCGGGCCGGCATCGCATGGTTCCCGGCGAGCCTGGAGAAAATTTTTGGAACGATTCTCGCCCCCGTCGCATGGATCATCGGAATTCCGTGGCGCGATTGTGCGGCGGTCGGCAATCTGCTGGGCACGCGGATGGCGCTCAATGAACTGGTTGCCTTTTCTATGCTCGGCCCGCAACGCGCGACCCTCGATCCCCGTTCGTTCACGATTGCGACCTTCGCGCTGTGCGGCTTTGCCAATCTTGCCTCGATCGGAATTCAGATAGGCGGCATTGGCGCGCTCGCGCCAAACAAAAGAGGAGAACTGGCGCGTCTGGGCTTTCGCGCCATGCTGGCGGGAACTATGGCCAACCTGATTTCAGCTTCGATTGCAGGAATACTGCTGTAATTCCGTGTAAACTCCGCCCCCGGCGGTATGCAAAACCCTGCATCTTGACCGGTTCCCTGGTTCGTAGTAAAAAACTGCAGCTATTGCGCGCTCCCTGAAGAGTCGTTCGAAAAAGTGAATCCACCCTCTCTTACGATTTGGACAAAGGATGTTTTATGAAATCTCGACTCGCCCTTTTGAAGTCTTCTTTTCTGGTGCTGGCCACAGCCCTATGCTTGACACTGGGCTCCGCGCGTTCACAGACCACGTTTCCTTCTGTCTCGTTCAACTTCACTTCGTTCGACTATCCCGGTGCCATCGCCACACAGCCTCTAGGAATCAACAACGGTGGCTTCATCGTCGGATATTACGTCGACAGCAGTTTCGCCACTCATGGCTTCGCGCGTTCGCCGAAAGGCAAGTTCGTAGCGATCGACTATCCAGGGGCCGTTGCAACGCTTATCTTCGGGATCGACGCCTCCAACCTGGCAGTCGGTTTCTATACGGACAGCAACGATCTTGATCGGGGTTTTGAGTTTCGTTATCCGAATCAATTCTCCGCGATCGACTATCCGGGCGCTTCAATGACCACACCGTATGGAATCAGCAATCAGGGGCAGATCGTCGGAGCCTGGGAGAACGGGCCGAGCCAGGGGGGATTCTCGCTACAGAATGGAACGTACACGAACCTTGTCTATCCGAATGCAGTGCTCACCTACCCCAGCGCGGTGAATTCCGCCGGCGTCATCGCCGGTTCCTGGGTCAATACCTGCAATCCCCAGTGCCAGTACCACGGCTTCATGTTGACTGGCGTGGGCGGGAGTTACTCGGACGTTGATTTCCCGGGAGCGGTAATGACGCACATCAATGGCGTCGACGATTTGAACCAGGTTGTGGGTTCTTACAATGATCAAACTGGCCCGACCCACTGCTGGGCTGGTGTCCCGGGGAAGAATGAGTTCATTACTGTTGACTATCCCGGCTCGAATGGCTGTGTCTTGGGCGGCATCAATGACAAAGGGCATCTCGCTGGATGGTATGCAGACTCAAGCAATGTGGTACACGGGTTCCTGGCGGTCCCACAATAAAGTCGTCCCGCGCTATCCATTGCTGGCAGAATTTCTTGCAGCATTGCTCTCTTCCGCCACGGCCTTCCGAAAATATTCCAGCGACATCCGCAGGCCGGTTTCAAGATCGATCTTCGGCTGCCAACCCAGCAGCGTCTTCGCCTTCGAAATGTCCGGGCGGCGCTGCTTGGGATCGTCCTGCGGCATCGGCTCATAGCGCAGCGCGCTCTTCGATCCAGTCACCGCAATCACTCTCCGCGCGCACTCCAGGATGGTGAACTCGGTGGGATTTCCGATATTCACCGGCATGTGCTCATCCGATTTCGATAAACGGATGAAGCCGTCGATCTCATCGCTCACATAGCAGAAGCTCCGCGTCTGCGAACCCGTGCCATAAATGGTGAGCTTCCTCGCCAAGCAGCGCCTGCTTCATGAAATTCGGGACCACACGGCCGTCGTTGAGTTGCATTCGCGGACCGTAGGTATTGAAGATGCGCACGATGCGCGTGTCCACTTTGTAATAACGGTGGTAGGCCATGGTCAGCGCCTCGCTGAAGCGCTTGGACTCGTCATAGACCGAGCGCGGCCCGATGGGATTAACATTGCCCCAATAGGTTTCTTTCTGCGGATGCTCCAGCGGATCGCCGTAGCACTCCGATGTCGAAGAGATGAAATATTTCGCCGCGTAGCGGCGCGCGATATCGAGCGCGTGCATGGTGCCCAGCGAGCCGACCTGCAGAGTTTCAATGCCGTGCCGCATGTAATCTACCGGGCTGGCCGGGCAGGCGAAGTGAAACACGTAATCGACTTTGCCGCAGTCGAAGGGCTGGTTGATATCGATGCGGCGAAACTCGAAGCGCGGATCGTTTCGCAAATGGGCGAGATTGGATTCGCGGCCGGTGAGCAGGTTGTCAACGACGATGACCGAATGACCCTCCCCGAGCAGGGCATCGCATAGATGCGAGCCGAGAAAACCGGCGCCTCCGGTGACGAGCACGCGTGAAGAACTCATGATTTGATCATCGCGAGAGCAGATTGGCTTGAATTGAAGTCTGGCACGAGCCGCGGGCCAGAAGCATACTGTAACAGGTTTTGAGCGTCCGCCGCCGAGTGCGTTTCGGGAATGCTGTCGTGTGAGTTATCTGAAAACGGCCGGGGTTCGGATTTGCAAGGCGCGGGATTTTTGACAGTGCTGGCGGGCACTGCTACCATCAGCACTGTTGATTTCAAGCGCTTCTCTCGCACTGTCCCCGTCGTCTAGCCTGGCCTAGGACATCGCCCTTTCACGGCGGTAACACGGGTTCAAATCCCGTCGGGGACGCCAACAAAATAAACGAGATGGACGGAACAGCGAGCCGAGAAGTTTCTTGGGCGGGCCCTAGGGACGCAAAGTGAGTACACAGCAGGGCCGACGCGATCACTACCTTCCCCAAGGATACCTTCGGGGCTTCATTGATCCTGCTCGTGAGAACGAAGACAAGCCTCTTTGGAAACTCGATATCGCCTCAAAGAAGTGGGCGGAGAGAAGTACCAAAGCTGTCGGACACATCACTGGCCTTTATGACTACGCGGGCAAAGGGCCGGAGCTAGAGTCCTTACCTTCGGCAGACGATACTTTCTTAGAGCTTGAAAACGAGTTTCCCGCCGTTCGGCAGAGGCTCCTGATGCTAAAAAAGAAGGGCTTCCGAAACTGGACGAAGCATTTGGACTTCTTGTTGCGATACATGGACATGCTGCGCGTCCGTTCGCCGCTGTACTTCGACCAAAGAGAAGCTGCGTGGAAGGCCACTCCAACCTGGGTCATTGACGAGGTAATAGATAGTAACAAGATCAAGCTCAAGTCAATGGAGGGGAGTCCGCCTCCTGGTGCCTTTATCCAGAATCGGACGGTTTCCGAGATGCGCGAGGAGATACAGAAAAGCGGCGCTTGGCTGAGGGATCTAAATTGGGCGCTCCGATACACTGAATCGGTTACGGAACCTTTCGTCATCAGCGAAGCTCCATTTGCCCTTGAGATGCAGCCGGGAGTGTCAGTCGAGGACGCACTTCGGCACCCCGACACGCTGCTTTATTTTCCTGTGTGCTGGGAGGTGTGTTTATTCGGTAGCGTCCGGCGCTTTGATCGTGGAACGGACAAACTCGATTCGCATGACATGGAAGTTGCTCGCAGGAAGTACAGGGCGTTCACAAAAGAGTTTCTGATCTCTCCTTCCAAGCTGGATGACATTACGAACTTTTGCGGAACCCAACCTCCTGAAAGCAGCGCCGCAGCATCGGGGTAACTAATCTCCTCCCGCCCGCCCCGCAACCGCCAAAGCACGCACCAATTCGTTCCGCGTGGGACGCCAACAATTCAACGCTTTAGCTGCCGGTCTTCCCACAACAGTCCACAGCATGACGAAACACCGCCGACATGATGTTCCTGATTTTGGACTCGCTTCCGCCGCTGAGTTGATCGAGAGAACGAAGCCACTGGTCAACAACAATAGGTTTGATGTTGTGCAGGTACTCGCGTTCCCATTCTGGAAGTATCCACTTCCGCAGATAGACCAGGTACGTCGCCCTGGTCTTGTCGGTCTTGTTTTCCGCCAGCAATTCCGTCTGGCGGTAACAGGCTGAGTAATCTTGGCACTCTGTACAACCCCAACAGCGTTATTTAAACTGCGTAGGAGTTGCAATGTCTTCTTCGTCCACCAGAAAACATGCCAGCACTGCCGCGGCGAGTGACCAACCTGCCGTTGCCGAGCCTTCGTTCGCCGAGCGAGCCCGCACCTTGGTGTACTTGGCCCGCATCGGCAGCCTTTCGACCCTTTCACTCAAGCAGCCAGGCTTTCCGTTCGGATCGGTGATGCCCTACGGCTTGGACGAGCACGGCCGTCCCGTCTTCCTCATAAGCACGATGGCCATGCATACCCACAACCTCCAGGCGGACTCACGTGCCAGCCTGCTTGTTACCCAGCCTGACGCGAGCGGCGATCCGCTAGGCGCGTCCAGGGTGACGCTAATCGGAAACGTTCTGCCGATACCGGAGTCAGAGGTGCCAGAGGCACGTAAACTCTACCTGGCTCGCTACGCTAACAGCCTTTACTGGGTGGACTTCGACGATTTTTCCTTCTACAGGATGGATGTCGTTGACGTTTATTACGTCGGGGGCTTCGGGGTGATGGGCTGGGTTTCTAATTCGGATTATGTGCGGGCGCAACCGGATCCGCTGGCTGACGCTACAGGCGAGATCATTCAGCACATGAACGCTGACCACAAGGATGCGCTCATCCTGCTTGCCCGGGCATTTGCACGCATTGGCTCGCAGGAAGCAACGATGACGGCTGTCGACCGCCTCGGCTTTCATGTGCGCTTGAAAACCCAAGAAGGTATGAGGGGCGCTCGCATTTCATTCTCGCGACAAGTGACCACTCCGGCAGAGACAAGAGAGGTTCTGATCGAGATGGTGCAACAGGCCCGCTTGCGAGCAGAGTGAGTAACCTGTCCTGGTTAATTGTGAAATCATTCAGCCCGTCAAATCGACGATGCCTCCAGAGAAACTTGCGAAGGACTTCGTCCTCGGTCCTCTGATAGACGAGGCACAGAATGGTTACCATGCTTCGTTTCTTAGCCAGTTCCCATCGTGCATATCCGTCAAGGATCAGCCCATCTTGGGTCACAAGAATAGGATCTAAAGTTGTTATGTGGTATCCGGTTTTCGATGTGCAGTCGTGGTCACCATGTCACGATAGAAATGGCGACAACACGAGGATGGGTCGTGACTACGGCGGTTTGCCGCGGCGCCCTATGACTGGTTGACTCTCTGCGGTAGAGCCTGAGGGTGAAGCCTCTCGGCCATTTTCACCAAATGCGCGACCGAGTCAGCCTTCATTTTCTGCATCACCTGGCCCCGGTGTGCCTTCACTGTGATCTCACTGATGCCGAGCTCGCCACCCACTTGTTTATTCAACAAACCGGAGGCCACTAACGCCATGACCTGCCGCTCGCGAGGAGTAAGGGATGCGTAGCAGCTTCGGAGTTGTTGCATCTCCGCCTCTTGGGCGAGGGCGAGACGGCTTCGTTCAAGGGCCTGGCGGACCGCGGTCAACAATGTCTCGTCATTAAAGGGCTTGGTCAGGAATTCGACGGCCCCCGCCTTCATGGCTTGAACCGATTTCGGTACATCCCCGTAACCGGTAATGAAGATGATGGGAAGGTCGGGCCGATCGACAGCAATCCGCTTCTGCAACTCGAGACCGTTGAGACCGGGGAGCGAGATGTCGAGAATAAGACAGCCCGGTACAAACGATCGTGGGCGATCCAGGAATTCCTGTGCGGACGCAAAAGTCTCCGGCTTCCAGTTCTCGTTGCGGACCAGCAGTTCCAGCGACTCACGCACCGAGACATCATCGTCAACAATAAACACAACCGGCGTGACGATCGACATTGGCGATGCCCCCGCTACATGACCAAGTATGCGCGCTGAGTTCATTGTAATTCCCCTGAAGATGGACCTGTGGAACCCTCAAGTGGCTGGAGTGCCATTTTGATTGCCGTAAGCAGATCTCCATCACTGAATGGCTTGAGCAGAAACCCGGCTGCGGCCTGTTTGAGTACTCGAGCACGAACCGCCTCATCTCTTTGCCCGGTGATGAATATGATCGGCATCTCTTGCCCGCGACGCCTTAGCTCCTGGTAAAGGTCCGGCCCAGTCATGCCCGGCATCGCGATATCGAGAATCAAACAGCTGGTCTGGCCCAGACAGTCAGATGTCAGAAACTCTTCCGCTGACGAAAATGCTCGGGCGGCAAATCCGAATTCCCTAAGCAGGTCAGGTAACGACTCGCGTATCGACTCATCATCATCAACTACGGATAGAAGCGGGCGTTCGTCCCCGCCCCTGCCCTTCAGGGACTCCATGACAGAACAATGCGGCATTCCAGCAGAGACGTCCATTGTACTTTGGTATTGGTCGCGTCTCCGCTAACGAAGCCAGGTTATGCCGCATCGGTTGCGGGGCCAAGCCGTTCGATTTCAGTCTCTGCGTCCTCGGCTCTACAAGGGATGGCAAACGAAAACGTGGATCCGGGTCCATCATTTGGTGTCGCCCAGAGATGTCCCTGGTGAGCCTCAATAATGGAGCGACTGACGGAGAGTCCGATTCCCATGCCGTCGGTTTTGGTGGTGTAGAACGCTTGGAAGATCTTGTCCGCGGTCTGGGGCGTGAAACCGACTCCCGAATCTTTCACGCTTAGCCGAACCCGGTCGTCCGCATCCCGTTCAGTCCGGATGAGCAACTCTCGCGGGCGATCGTCTATTGGTCTCATTGCGTCCACAGCGTTTCGAAGCAAGTTCAGAATGACCTGCTGAAGCTGAATGCGATCACCGACTATTGGCGGGAGGTCATCCGCAAGTTCGTGCTGGAGGATCACACCGCCCCTCTGGATCTCACTCAAGGACAACGCTGTCACTTCTCGAGTCGCCTCATTCAAATCCATCGACTCAGGTGACGGTTCCTTCTTGCTGTAAAGCGTCCGCAACCGCGTGATTACTTCAGAAGCCCGATTGCCATCGCGAATCGTGCGTCGGGCAGTTTCTCGGGCACCATCGACATTGGGAGGATCGGCAGAAAGCATCCGCAAGCAGGTGCTGGCGTTGGTGACAATCCCAGAAAGCGGTTGGTTGACTTCGTGTGCCATTGACGCGGTCAGCACTCCCAGGCTGGTCACGTTTGCCATTTTCGTGAGTTCCGATCTCGCTTTGGCGAGGGCCTCTTCCGACAGTTTCCGTTGTGTAATGTCTTCCGAGAGCGCCATCAGGAATCCGGGCGCTAGCTCGACGCCTGGCACGAGTGAGACGTTATTGCGCACCCAGACTGGTTGCCCATCCTTGCGGCGATATTGCTTTTCAATTTGATACTGCTGACGCTTTCCTGCGAGCAGCTCGCCGATCAACCCCCGGCTGCGTTCGACATCCTCTTCGTGGGTGATGTCAAGGAAAGTAAGTTGCTGGAATTCCGCCTCGGTGTAACCCAGCATCTTCTGGTAGACGGGATTCGTGGCAATAAACCGGCCATTCAGATCGGT
The DNA here is from genome assembly GCA_963848325.1 of uncultured Acidobacteriaceae bacterium. Taxonomy (GTDB): domain Bacteria; phylum Acidobacteriota; class Terriglobia; order Terriglobales; family Acidobacteriaceae; genus DATJOJ01. The sequence continues at coordinate 344,151 of CAWKDJ010000016.1, read as the reverse complement.
AAGGGCAACGCCGACGGCTGAGTTCTCAAAAACAGATCGCCACCGTTCTTCGCTTCGGACGACTTGCGCGTGCGCCAACCGCAGGGCATCTTCGTTTCGTTTCCGTTCGGTGATATCGCGCAGGTACCCGGTAAAGGCTGGAGGGCCATCCTGCGGGATGCGGGTGATCGCTAATTCCACTGCGATTTCTCTTCCGTCGGCGCGCAGCGCGGTCATCTCGATTCGCCGGCCAAGCACATGGGACTCGCCGGTGGTGAGGTAGCGGGCAAATCCCGTTCGGTGTTTCTCACGGAGTGACGATGGGACGAGGACATCGGCAAGATTCTTGCCCATTACATGTTTGCGACGGTACCCGAGTGTCCGCTCCGCGGCCGGGTTAAATTCGGTAATGCAGCCTTCGTGATCGATCGCTATGACACAATCGAGTGAGGAGGCCAGGATCGCTGCCTTGTGCGCCTCACTGTGCTTCAGTTCCCGCTCATCCTTCTTAAGCTCTTCGTTTGCTTGGGCAAGTGCTCTAGTTCGTTCCGCCACCCGCTGTTCGAGTTCAGCCGCGATCCGCTTCTGTTCGTCCAGCAGTCTTGCCTCTTGTAACCCGATGGATGCCTGATTTGCTGCCACGCTCAGAAGAAGGCTTTCGGCCTTGTCCGGGAAACCCGCACGGTCAGTACCCACCACGATCAAGCCGATCTCGCCTTGCAGTCCGAGCCGGACTGGAAAGATGGAAATGCCTTCAACTCCGAATTGGTTCTTTATCTCTGGCAGAGAACCTTGAGCGTAGGCTCGAAACCAGTTGCTGAGAATATGCTGGAGTTCCTGCTTTGGCAGGGTGATTCTGCTGTACTCGGCGACTCGGAGGATCTCCACTGGCATCGCGCCGAACCCTTCATTCAGCCGAGCGTATGCAAAATCCAAACTGAGCACACGGAAAAGTACATCGAGCAGAGTTTGGACAATTTCAGAAGGCTCACCGCCGCGCCAGATAGCTGGCAGGGCCAGCATGCTGACCAGATCGTTAATGCAGCACTCAAGGCGCCTGATCTCCTGGGCCGGATCTTCGACGTGCGCTTCCATATCAGGCTGCAGCGGGTGAGATATTTCGACCAGCCCGGCGTTGGCGAAATTCTTGCAGGAACTCGTCCGGCGGGACATAAAAGGGATTTTCCTGAAGGATACCGCCAACGATGACCATGGGATGGGTCCGCATGATATCAATCACTGCCTCGCCACTAAATTGCCCGAGATGATAGGTGCAAATGACTGCGTCGTCGTGGCGACGCCACACCTCGTTCACCCTCGACTCAAACTCAATGACATCGTCGACATGGGATTGATCTTCAACCGCCCAATCCATGCGACAACAAATACGGCTTAGCGGGAATCCTCCCTGGGCGTTGCCGCTGGCCAGCTGCTCAAACACGGCAATCATGCGATCCGGATCGAAGCGGCCGTCCGGAAGGTAGACATCTGTATTGATGCGAACCTCCAGTTGTCCGCCCTGTTCCGCCGCAGCCGCGTCGATTCCCGCCGCAGCCAGGCGTTGCAGATGGTCGGCACGCTGATTTGGATTAACCACGTGAATCGCCTTATGACCAGATTGGAAACCATCTCTTATGAAAGGAAGCAAAACCCGATATTCTTCGTCATCGCTGTTGAAGAAAGCGCAGACATGACGGGTCTCATCAAGCCTGGAACCAGCAAAGGGAATGGGAGCAGTGGTCTTCGTCATAGCGTATCCCCGAATCTGCGTGCGGAGCAGTCAACGACGGTGACAATAAGGATGCACTACTCTGAGCGGAAAGTCCAACCGATAATATGGTGGTGACGCGATACATTCGCCCAATAGATTCGTCAGACCGCGCGGGGTGGGATTAGGGGCAGATGCTCAGGAAATGGAACGACCTCGGCCCGTACCGCAAGAACCATGCAAATCGCGGCGGTTCGCTGTTTCATTCTTCCCAAGGACGATAAGCCCTAGTTCTTGGTCAATCCGAATCGTCATGCCGCGACAGCACTGGGAACAGAGCCACGCGTATTCGAGGGGGCCGCATCTGCCTGCATCTCCCGATGGCCGCTTCCCACCGCTCAATTTCAACCTGCGGTCAATCAAATAGAGCTTTCCGTCATGCAGATAGCGGAAGGTATTCAAACAGGCCGGATTCGCACATTTAGAAAGCACAATCCTCGCTGTCCTTCGGAGTGGTATTCCGAGTGAATCGGCGTGAGGGCATCTCACCAGATGAAGCGGATCTGCACAATTAGACGATGGTATCGACGACACCTTCGTATCAATTTACTTGCCGTCCGTCAGTTCCTGGTGGCGGGAAATTTTAGATCATGGTAGTTGATACTAAAGTCCAATGGCGCTTCGCTATAGAGTGACGCATGCTTGTGCATGGCACGGCAGGCCAACTGCTTGAAGCAAAGTCTGGACACGGAGGTGTCACCATGACTGGATCTTCTGATATTCGGCTGACGAAAATACCGCTCAACAATGGAAGTGGCCTTATGCCCGCACTCGGCTTTGGCACCCTGATTCCCGATGCCGCCGAGACCATCACTGCGACCAGAGACGCGCTGGAGGCCGGGTTTCGGCACTTCGATTGTGCGGAGCGATACGGGAACGAGCGTGAGGTCGGCGAGGCGTTGCAGGCAGGAACGGCCGCTGGCAAGATCGCGCGCGAAGACATCTTTGTCACCACGAAGTTGTGGAACACCAATCATCGGCCCGAACGCGTGGAGCCGGCTTTCGAGGGGAGCCTGAAGAAACTCGGGCTGGAGTATCTCGATCTCTATCTCATTCACACACCGTTTGCCTTTCAACCGGGGGACGACCAAGATCCGCGGGATCAAAACGGCAATGTCCCCTACGACAAGGGTGTGACTTTGCTCGATACCTGGAGAGCCCTGGAAAATCTCGTGGACCACGGCAGGTGCCGGGCAATCGGATTGTCGGACATCACCTTGGACATACTCTCGTCAATTTACGAATCCGCAAGAATCAAGCCGGCGGTTGTCCAAGTAGAATCACATCCTTATTTACCGGAAACGGAGCTTCTGAACTTCTGCAAGGAGAGGGGAATTGTCCTGTTGGCTTTCGCGCCATTGGGTCACGGAATGAAACCGGGGCTGCTGGAAGATCCAGTCATTTCGGCAATCGCCGCACGCGTTGGAAAAACACCGGCGCAAGTATTGCTGGCATGGGCGGTGCAGCGTGGCACGGCTTTGCTTACCACGCCCAGAACTGCGGCCCGCGCGCGAGAGAATTTCGACATCTCTGCTCTTCCGGAAGACGCGTTCAACGAGATTAATCGTATTGAGACCAGGCAGAGGCTCAACCCGGTGGTGAATACAGGCGTCCCAGGTTTTATCGCACGGGCTAGCTAACCACTGGGCAGTCCATTTAGCTTCGTGTCAAATTGAAGGCTCACGATGACCGATGAACAAAACAAGCGAGATCAAGAGATCCGCGGGGCACTGGATCGGCATTGGGCGGCGTCCGATGCCAACGATTTTGAAACCGAGCACCGCATCTATCACGAGGACGCGGTGCTGGAATATCCGCAGTCAGGCGAACGAACCCGCGGCCGGCGCAACATACAGAGCCAACGCGCCAGTCAGCCAAACAAAAAGCGGTTTACTATTCGGCGAATCATTGGCGGTGGTGACCTCTGGGTCACAGAATTTATCCTGACCTATGACGGCAAGCCGTCCTACACCGTGAGCGTCATGGAGTTCAAGGGCGACAAGGTGGCGCGGGAAACCCAGTACTTTGCGGATCCATTCGCGGCTCCCGCATCGCGCGCTCAATGGGTCGAACGGATGGACACATAATATGGATTGGAAACGGTTGCTTCAGTTTGTGCTGCTGGGTAACAGTGACTTGGAACAGTATGCCATCCTGCTGGTACGACTTTCGATCGGGCTGTTCTTCGCCATCTCCGGGGCGAACAAATTGTTTGTCGCTGGCGGCACCAAGCCGGTTTACGACACGCTGGTTCAGGCCAAGGTCCCATTTCCTCGCCAGACGGCTTATTTCGTAGCGGGTGTCGAGTTCGTTGGCGGATCCTTGGTGACCGTGGGACTTCTTTCGAGCGTGGCCAGCGTGGCTTTATTGATCGATATGACTGTCGCTACCCTGACCTCCGCAATTTCCACCCTGCCTAAGGGACTTTGGCCGCTCAACTGGCTCGACGATTTCCTCTACCTTCCGGAAGTCCTTTACGTGCTCTTCTTTGTCTGGCTGATCTGCTCGGGTCCGGGAAAGTTCAGTGTCGATTACTGGCTGGCGGGTAAGTTAGGGGGGTGATCGATTCCGAAGCTGCTCTTTTTCACCTCGCGATTCTCTTCCGGCCTTCGGCAAAACGAGTCTTCCGTTTGACGCCACTAGACCTCTGACGCTTTCTATCAACCTTGACGCGGAGAGTGGTGCGTCTAGAGGAGCCAACGGAGGCGGCGCACGCGGCGGGATTCAGCGCGGTAAGCACGGCAGCGGGATTCTTGTCGATGACAGTGAGCAAAGTGCGAGCCGGCGCTTCTGGGATCCTCCGCCCTCCCTCCCAGTGCTTGATAGCGTCCAGGCTGAACCCGAACGTGTCAGAGAATCTGGCTTGGGTCATGCCAAGTCGATTCCGTATCGCTTTCACATCAACTTCCAGGGGCACATGGGCCTTGAATCCTTCTTGCTCCCCAGCAAGGAAAGCCTCAACGTCGTTCAGGCCATCCATCATCTGCTCGAATTGCGTTTTCATGCTATCTCCCGTAGGTCTCGACAATGTTATTGGCCCGTGTCCGCAGAGCGTTGCGCTCTGCCATGGACAAATTTTCTTTCTCATTCTTCGGAAAAACTGTAATCAGAAAAAGCGGAAATTTCTCGTTGCGCCAGATATACACAACCCGGGCCCCACCGCTTTTTCCCCATTCCTCTGCGCGCGACCCGAACCTTTCGAAATCCGCCCGTTCCACGGATCAGGTCTCCACATTCTGGGTCAGCCGCAACCAGTGCGACGATGTCCGCACGCTCCTCCTCGCCAAAGAGCTTGTTGGCAACGGCGAGATGGGTAGGCGTCTCGACAACCGTCTGCACAGTTTTAGTTGTACTCCATTGGACACCTTAAGGTCAAATAAGATTGTGTGCCATTGGACATCAATGGACGGGTGGCCCACACAACGCGGTTTTGGTTGTGTGGGGATTCGCATTATCGGCCGATGTCGTTTACGTCTGCGGGAATCCGAACATCAACCAGCCCTGATTAGCTACCCAATGCGGGTACAGCTCCGTCATCTGATCGAACAGCTCCTGGTCGGATGTCGCAGTTTTCTGCAGCCGATCGAAGTCTTGCAGGTAACGCTTGGTGTCCTGGATCGCCGACGGAGAGTCGGGAGCGCCCGGCTTCTTGTGACCGGCGACAACCATTGCCGGGTTCAGCGCCGCCAACCGGTCTAGCGCTGCCACCCAATTCTTTCGGCTTTCGGGAGTGGTGTCGCCGACGTACATGCGGCACTGGTTGTACACAACGTCGCCAGCCACGATCAGGCCGATCGATGGAACGTGCAGCGACGTCGTATCGGCACTATCGGTGTGGCCCTGCTCGATGATGCGCAATTCGTGGCCCTCGAGAGTGAACGTGTCACGCTCATAGGCCTCAGGTGCAACCAACTTAGTGGGCACTTGCCCAGGAAACATCCGGCGGGCTAATCGCTCCACTGGGGGAGAGAGATACATCTGCATGGCGTTCACCGTCTTGGGCGTTGCAATCGCCCGAGCGCCCGGGAAACGGTCGAGCAGAATGCTTAGACCGTAGAAATGGTCGAAATGGGCGTGCGTTATATAGATGGTCTCCAAGTTGCGGTTGTGCAGAGCAACCCAATCCGCGAGAGCCTCGGCCTCAGCCACCGTCAGCATGGCGTCGACCAGCACCGCGTCGTATTCGCCGAAGATTAAAGTCGACGTGATAGGGTCAAAGCCGAACGCTTCGCCGAAAGGCTTTGGCCGCTCGCCGACCATAGTCTTTCCCGGGGCGGTAAAAACGTTCACACTTAGCGTGGCCTCTTTTAGTTCGTTTGTGCCGTCCATTTGGCAGTCCTTTCGATTGCTTCCGAAATGCAGATTCTGATTGAACCTGCAGCAGACGTTATAAAAGCAGAAGGGTGGGCTTTGAACAATTGGACGATGGTATCGCTACTCGGACCCGACCTGCAGCACGATCTTGCCGGACTTGTGTGGTGCGCCCGCAAGCATGCGTTGCGCCTGGCGCGCCTCCGAAAGCGGCAGGATTGAGCCCACGCGCGCCGTGATTCTGCCTGCGTCAAATAATGTTGTGAGTGTCTGCAGGCGCGCGGTGGTCACCTCAGCGTAGAAGAAAATGGCCTCTGTTGGGAGCGGCTGCGCCGAGACCGAGGTGACGAGTTTGCCTCCGGGTTTCAACGCAGCGACGCAGCGTTGAAGCGTACTGCCCCCGACCGTGTCGAGGATAGCATCCACCTGTGGGAGATCCTGCTCGAATGCGGGCTTGCTCGAGTCGATGATGGACTTCACGCCCAATGATCGGAGCAGGGCTTCGTCGTCGAGGTGGGCGATGGCGACGACGTGAATTCCGGTGTCTACGGCCATTTGTACGGCGTAGGCCCCGACGTTCCCCGCAGCTCCGACCACCATTACCGTTTGTCCGCGCATCGCCTGTGCATACTGGAACAGCATTTGCCAGGCGGTTACGGCGATGACGGGAGCCGATGCGGCTTCTACGTGGTTCAGCGATTGCGGTTTGCGGGCGATCATCCCGGCCGTGGCCACGGCGAACTCGGCCTGGGCGCCACAGAACTGCGGATTGGTGACGCCAAAGACTTCGTCGGCCGGCGCGAAGACCGTAACCCCGGGGCCGATCCTCTCGACGACACCGGAGAAGTCCGAACCAAGGGTGAGGGGAGGTTGCGGGCTAACCTTGCTCTTGCCCTCACGGATGATCGCATCCCAGGGAGCGACGCCCGCGGCCATCACGCGCACCAGAACTTCGTTCGGGCCCGGCGACGGCATCGGCACATCCTCGACCACCACGACGTCGGGCGGTCCGAAGCTATGAATCCTGGCTGCCTTCACGGCCAATTCCTATCCGCGCCGAGCCTTAACCGTAGACCTGGTCGGTGCTCTGTCCGACTTCGATGATGTAACCGTCAGGATCGCGGATGTAGCAGCGTATCTCGCCGTACTTAGGGATCGGCTCGGTGATGAACTCGGCTCCGCGACTTTTCCATAACTTGTAGCAAGCTTGAATATCCGCCACGCGGAAATTCAAAAAACTGTTGAGGTGATTCGGGTCGGGGACGCTGAGCGTTACCGTCGGCTTGTCCGCGGTCGGCCCGCCCCCGACGTTCAGAATCATCCAGATATTCGCCAGCTGAAGGTACCCAGGCGCGTTGCCGTCACCCAAGCTCAGAATGCGAGCGCCGAAGACCTTTTCGTAGTAGTGAGCCGATCGCTTGATGTCGGCGACGGTGAGAAAATGCGCAATGCTGATCCCCTCCTTCGGGGGCATCTCATAGCTCTTCTGTTCGACTTGTACGCTCATTGACGAATCCTTTCGATACAGTGCTCATCACTGATTCTGCTTGTTTCGTATTCATACCTGCTGCCGATTATGCCTGACGAGGAAAGGCAAAACAATTGGACCAAGGTATCGGGGAACATCCCGTCTGTCCCCAGTTTTTTCGTTTGTCCCCAGTTTTTTCGTTCTCGCTCCGACCGTGACGCCCTCATCGCAGCCACAGCCCTCGTGCACGGCCTGACCGTCGTGACCCGGAATACAGCCGACCTTGAGCGCACGGGAGTGGGTGTGTTCAATCCTTGGGGGTCTTGAGCGGGTTTTCAGGTCAGTCCGTCGTCGGAATTCTGAACATTTACGGAAAAACTGGGGAACGTTCCGTCTGTTCCCGGATTATTTGTCCACGCAAGAAATGACGACATGCTGCCTGCAAATCGGAGCCTTCGACAGTGCAATCAGTTCGACAGGCCGAGCAGCCTTTTGGCCTCAAACCAGTCCGCATCGGCGTCGCCACCTTTCGAACCTTTCTCGATCCAAATTCGATAAGCGACTTCGGCAATCTCTTCCTGAGATGGATTCCAAAGTTTGCCACCTCTGAAGAGAGGGGGCTGTGAAATTACAACATCGGCAATTTGGTTGATCATCATCCATGATGCGATCAGCTTCGATCTCAACCGAACCAGCTCGTGCATGCGCTCAAGATCCTGCTTAAGATTCCTTGTGAAAATCGGCTCGTGATGGGCGATTCGGTTTCGCAGCTTCCTAATCACCTCCAAATCTGCGTAGATAGATTTGCGTATTGCGACTACTGCCTTTTTGGGATCGTGCTCTGGGAAAACGCGCTTCAGATGGGAGTTCCATAGTCGCACATCGTGTCGATGGGTAAACAGCTGCTGCCAAAATACAAAGTTAAGTTCTGGAATGACCTTACCGGTGGACGGCTGCTGCGAGGCGACTTTGATCAAATTCGCTCGCGGATTGTAGATATTCGGCTGTTGGGGATCCGGCAAGCTGAGAATACATACTGAGTTCCAGGGCCAGCGAGCACCGTAGACTGCCTCCAGTGCGCCAGCTGCTGCGTTGCGCACTACGACCTCGCAAAAATGCAAAGGAATGAAGAGAGCGGCAGAAACTTGGGCGTTCCATGTGTAGAGGGCTACAGCACGCGAATCTCCGTCCCCTGTGGTGCGAGCTGCTGCCTCGTAAGTAGCCATTCTTGCTTGGGATAGGCCATCTTTGATCGCGTCGAGAACAGCTTTTGTATTTGACATCTGTTGGACAAAGCCTATAATAGGAAATGCGAGCCGCCGGGAAACGTGGGCGAAAGCCTCCACCTGGGGACGTACGATATTAGCAAACGCCCATTCTATCCGAATGGGCGTTTTGCTTTGGCTTATATTCCTTAGATTGACAAATTTCTGGGCGGACAGAAAAACCGGGGACAGACCGGACGTTTACCATTTTTTCGATGACTGGAAGCTGGCGAACGTCCCGTCTGTCCCCGCATCCCACCCGCATTTCAGCCCCCTACCGACTCACTTCTTCCTCGCGTTAAGTGCCGGCAGGAGAAGTTTCAGAAGCGCTTCATCAGAGAACGGACGGGTGGCCCACACAACGCGGTTTTCGTTGTGTGGGGATTTGAAATGCATCAGCGGTTGATGTGGCTTATGGCTGCGGGAATCCGAACATCAACCACGATTGATTGGCTACCCAATGCGGGTATAGCTGCGTCATCCGATCGAACAGCTCCTGAAAGACTGGGAGAAAACTGGGGACAGACGGGACGTTGACTAATTTCCATTGCCGAAAAATGGAAACGCCTCCCGCCCGTCCCCGGTTTCCCTCCGATTCTTATGCCGCTGAAACCGACCCCTTCCTCCGATCGAGTGCGGGTAGAAGAAGTTTCAGAAGCGCTTCATCGGAGAACGGGTTCTGACCTGAGATCAGCTCGCGATCTTGAAGGACGTAGCTCGACCAAGGAGCGAGCACACTTACGTCACCGCCCGCCGTACGCAAGGCGAAGTCCGGATAGAAGAGAACCTTACCACCAATCTCCAGCGGCTCCCGCTGCTGCTCTTCCGCCGTCGAAAAGATAGTCATCTTATATCCAGAATAGATCCAACCCTGCGCCTTTGCGTGCGCTCCAGCGGCATCGCCCGCACTCAGCGCGGCGACCACTTCCGTCGAATTCGGAAGAGCCGAGAGTAGTGAAATGGGGCCATGGCAGAGCACTGCCGTAGGCTTGGATGTTTTATGAAAGTGTCTCATCACGGTGCCAGCGTCAGGATCATCGAGAAGATCGATCATCGGGCCATGGCCGCCGGGGACGAAAACCGCGTCATATTGATCCAGGCCCGATGCGATGACATCCGAGATACGAGTTGGATTTTTGAGCCCCGTCAGGCTGTCCTTGAATTTCAGATAGTCCTGAAGCTTAGCCTCGTCCCCGCTAAAGAACTGGGCGATCGCGGAATTGACATCCAGTTGCGGCGTGTTGCCTGTGGGGTTCGCGAAGGTGATTTCGTAGCCCTCGTTCATCAGGGCACGAACCGGAACCGTCAGTTCGTTGAGATAGTAGCCAGCGCCCTTGTAACACCCGCCATCTTTCAAGGGCAAGCCGTGACCGCTCGAGACCAGTACTAAGACTTTTCCTTTTGTTGCCATTTTGTTCTCCTCTTTGAAATCGAGTCTGTTCCCTGGGACGACGCCATAAACTTTCTCATCGTGGAAGCAATCTCGTCGGCAGCCGTGTCCAGGGCGAAATGGCAGCCGTCAACAATGTGAACCTCGGCATTCGGAACATCCTCGCGGTAGCTCTCCGGCTCGCTCGGGTCAAACGATGTTTCGTATTTGCCCCAGATCACGAGCAGCCGCGGTTGCTTCTCGCGCATCCATGCCTGCCATTTCGGATAGGCATCGACGTTGGTTCGGTAGTCGTAGAAAAGATCGCTTTGTATCTCAGCCTGGCGGGGCCGACTCAGAAAATAAAATTCGTCGGTCCAGAGGTCCGGGTCGTGGCGCTCCACGTCGGGATCGTTTCCGACGTGTCGCGCGCGCGCGGCATCAAGCGACAAGAGATTGGTGCGCAATGCGCTCTCATTGGCAGCGCGATCAGCCCAGAATGCCCGGCGCGTTTTCCAATTCGCTCCCAAGCCCCGGTTGTGGGCGACGGCGTCCTGCACGATCAGCGCTTCGACTCGCTCCGGATGCTCCAGCGCCATGCGAAAGCCGACGGGGCCGCCGTAGTCCTGCATGTAAAGGGTATAGCGCGAGAGCCCGAGCGCCTCGGTGAAGTGGTTCATGGTCTCCGCCAAATGGTCGAAGGTGTATGCGAATTTCCTCGGGTCGGGCCAGTCACTGTGTCCGAAACCCGGATAATCAGGCGCGATCAGGTGGTAGCGATCGGAAAGCCTTGCGAAAAGCGGTTCGAACATCCGCGACGACGAGGGAAGGCCGTGGAGCAGGAGAATCGTTTCCGCATTTGTCGGCCCAGCCTCCCGATACCCAGCCTCCCGATAGAAGATCGACAGGCCGTCAACCTGTATGGTGCGATAAAACGCGGGATTCATCGGTGATCGTTTCCCTTCATCATGCGCGAGGAAACGCACTCAAGCAACCAGCAAGATCTTCCCGCTACCACTCTTTTCTGCCGCCGCTTGAGCCTCGGCCGCTTCACTGAGTGGCAGTTTCTGGCTAATCGGGATTACGAGCTTGCCATCTCGCACCGCTTCGGCCATGAACTCGAGCGTTTTCCTGTCGAATTTCGAGAATACGTGCACCACGTTTACAGACGGGTACTTCGCGGCGTTCTGCGGCGCCTCGACAACCGATGCATATACCCCTCCCGGCTTGACCTTGGCGATCAACTTCTCGGCGGTTCTTCCGCCGACCGTATCCGCCACCGCATCGAGCGGAGAAAGATTCGCAATCGCGCTGTCGTCGTCGGTTGCGAGCAACCGATCTGCGCCGATACTGTTTGCTTCATCCGTCTGCCTCTTCAAAACCCCCGCGATCACAGTCGCCCCGCGTTGCTTCGCAGTGAACACCGCCGAACGCCCGACATTTCCAGCAGCACCTACGACCAGAACCGTCTGGCCCGCTTTGATTCCCGTAGCTGAAAGGAGCTGGTTGCCAGTCGTCGTAACCAGCGGCAGCGCCGCCGCCTGGATCAAATCGAGCCCCTTGGGAACTTTCGCCAGAATCGCGGCTTTCACAACACAAAGTTGGGCGTAAGTATTGTCTGCCATTGCGAACACCTGGTCGCCGACGGAAAAACCTTGCACTCCCGGCCCAACCTTCACCACAGTCCCCGCCAGATCGACTCCTATAAGGCCCGGGAACTGCATGGGATAAAAATCCTTCGTTAATCCGGCACGCCGCTTGTAGTCGATCGGATTCACGCTCGTGGCGGCGACCCGCACCAGCACCTCGCCTGGACCCGGAACCGGGCCGGATAGTCTTCGAACTTGAGTACCTCAGGCCCGCCATATTGATGGACAACGATTGCTTTCATGATTCGCCTCCTTTCTTTTGAGGATGAATGCCCAGGTCGTGCCATGAAGTTTCCGCGAGGTTAACGCCGTAGTAGCTCGCAGCTTTCTCGATGTTCGCGAACGCCAAAGCACGGTCGGCATCGGAGACGTTGATGACTTGATCGAACCGCGCGACCGCGTTACGCACATGTTGTGCGTCGGTCAGTGGTTCTTTACGCTGCTTCGGAAACGCGTAGACGCTGTCGGGTAAGTCGCTCTGCATCGTCAGCCGTCCGTATTTCTCGTGAGGTTTCCAAGTCGCTTCCGGCATGTCTTTGCCATCCTTTCTTTGAAATATTTGGCCAGAGGGGGCGGCGAAGATTTTTCCAACCCCCAAATTGCGACTAAGGTTGGAACCCGTCCGCCATCCACTTGGCGAACAGTTCAATCCGAGACTGCGGCCATGGACCTTCACCTTTTGGTGGTGGGGGAGGCATTACGGCGCCGCCAATCCCGCGAATGCGATCGTAGATGGCGTTAGCGTGCTTTTTGACGTCATCGTAACTTCCCAGGTTGAACGCCTTGCTCATGCCTTGAATGTCTCGCTCCGTAAAGAGCGGGCGAATGTCCATTTGAAAGCTCGTCGTTTTCGTCATTGCGCCTCACCGGTAATTGGATTGTACGGATGTCGCGGTCTCGCAAGACCGCTGCCCTTCAGGCAGCAGTCTGCTCTGCAATTGGTCGCACTTCCCGCAGGAGACCGGTGTCCGACCGAATCGGCTGCGATGGAGAGATTACACCCGAGGTACTCGAGCGAATCAATTGGACGATGGTATCGGCGATACCTTGGTATTGCCCTCCTGGAACAAATACGCACCACTCGGTGCTCATGTGTCCCATCTATAGTTTTGTGGCAATCGATACTTTCGTCCAATAGATTCGCCATCGTGATTCTGGCCTAATCGAGGCGAGGAATGGGGTCACGAAAAAGGAGGAAAATATGGCAACTCTGACTGCAACCAGCAGCAACGAATCAACCAGCCGCACCAGCCCTGCGAAGGTGAACCTGAAGTTCGAGATAGTCGTCATCCCGGTTTCGGATGTTGATCGCGCGAAGGAGTTCTACACGAAACTCGGGTGGCGGCTCGACGCCGACTTCGACAGCGGTCAAGACTTTCGCGTGGTCCAGTTCACGCCGCCCGGATCGGGGTGCTCGATCATCTTCGGCAAAAACGTCACCGCAGCAGCGCCCGGCTCAGCCAAGGGCCTGTACCTGATCGTCTCCGACATCGAGGCAGCCCGCAAAGAGATACTCGGTTACGGCATTGCGATCAGCGACGTCTTCCACGGCGACAGCGGCGTGTACGCCGGCGGGGACGATCCCTATCTGTTTGGACGGCACCGGGTCAGCGGTCCGGATGCTGCGCATGGCAGCTACCGCTCGTTCGCCTCGTTTAGCGATCCGGACGGCAACGGCTGGTTGCTGCAGGAGGTTACAACGCGGCTACCCGGCCGCATTGACTCCACCACGACGAGCTTCGCGTCGGTGAGTGATCTGGCGAGCGCGCTGCGGCGTGCGGAAGCCGCCCACGGGCAACACGAAAAGCGAACCGGGCAACGCGACGAGAACTGGCCGGACTGGTACGCCGAGTACATGGTGCGCGAGCAGAGCGGTAAAGAGCCGCCACAATGAAGCACTTCGACGCAATCATTATCGGAACGGGCCAGGCGGGCCCGTCCCTGGCAGACCGGTTTGCCGGCGCTGGCAAGACCGTCGCTATTATCGAGCGCCATAAATTTGGCGGCACATGCGTGAATACGGGATGCATCCCGACAAAGACGCTCGTGGCGAGCGCTTATGCGATCCATGTTGCCCGCCGGGGTGCGGAATATGGTTTCGCCATCGGTGATGTGCGCGTCGATATAAAGCGAGTGAAAGCCCGCAAGGACGCAGCCTCCGCGAGGTCAAGCAAGGGAGTGGAGGAATGGCTCCGAGGAACGAAAAATTGCACGGTCATTCAGGGCCAGGCCCGCTTTCAGTCGTCAGATACTGTCACGGTCAACGATGAAGTTCTGCAGGCTGACAAGATCTATATCAATGTTGGCGGGCGGGCCCGTGTTCCCGAGATGCCGGGGATTCACGACGTCCCATTTCTCACCAACTCATCGATCATGGACATCGATTTCTTGCCCGAGCATTTCATCGTTGTCGGCGGAAGTTATGTTGGGCTGGAGTTTGCTCAGATCTATCGCCGCTTCGGGAGCGAAGTCACGATTGTGGAGATGGGGCCCCGCCTGATTGGACGGGAGGACGAAGACGTTTCCCAAGCCGTGCGCGAAATCCTGGAGGCTGAGGGCATACACATCCGGCTGAATGCGAAATGTATCTCGCTGGCGAAACACGATAGCGGCGTCGCCGTCGGCCTTACATGCGAGGACGGCCCGCCAGAAGTGGCAGGCACGCACGTGCTTCTAGCCGTGGGGCGCGTCCCCAACACAAGCGACCTGGGCCTCGAACAGGCTGGGGTCACGACCGACCAACGCGGCTACATCATCGTTGATGATCAACTGCAAACCAACGTGTCCGGCGTCTGGGCGCTGGGGGACTGCAATGGCCGTGGCGCCTTTACGCACACCTCCTATAACGACTACGAGATTGTTGCGGACAATCTCTTCAACGCCGACCATCGCCGGGTTTCCGACCGGATCCAAGCCTATGCGCTGTATGTCGATCCGCCGCTAGGGCGATGCGGCATGACGGACGCTGAGATACGGAAATCCGGACGTTGTGCGCTCGCTGTGAAATATCCGATGAGCCGGGTGAGCCGGGCCTACGAAAAAGGTGAGACCCAAGGTTTCATCAAAATCTGCGTCGATGCAGAGACGAAACAAATTCTGGGGGCTGCGATTCTTGGAGTCGGAGGCGATGAAGTGATTCACGTTCTGCTGGACGTGATGTATGCCAAGGCACCGTATACGGTCATCCAGCGCGCCATGCACATTCATCCGACGGTCGCGGAGTATCTGCCGACCATTCTCGCCAAGTTGGAGCCGTTTGTGTAGGCCACGCCGTTGATGTAGAGGACAGCCCGCCTCGATCTGAGGTTCGAGATTGGCTCCGTCACGATCGCAGCGTCGGCTCGACTGGCAAGCCGAGTCCATGTAGTCGCCACACCAGCGAGCGCAACTCAGCGCTTCGACACCTAATACCAACGTATCGCCAATACTTTGGTCTAATTGTTTCCCTTTGGCACTTCTGTTTTTATGCGTCAAGTGCATCCGAATCAAGCGAACCCTTCAATGTTGACAGCCTACCGTCCGAAGCTTTGTACCAAGCTGAGCGTGCTTTGCGTGGCTCTGCTGATCGCGGCTCCGCTTTACGGACAGTCCAACTTGTCTGCTACGAGCCAAGGAACGGTGTCCTATGGTGCCCCTGCGTTTGCTGCTCAGGACACCTCGGACCTTCAAGTGCAAAATCCTTACCTGGGGGGAGTTCCCACGGGCAAAGCCAGCCCGACGCCGTTGTCGCTTTCCCTAGAAGACGCCGTAGCTCGTGGCCTGCGGCAAAACCTTGGAGGGTTGCTTTCTACCGACGCAGTCTCCGACGCGAAAGGCGAGCGGTGGCAGGCACTCAGCGCGTTGCTGCCAAATCTGACCACCGCCACTAGTTACGGTGTTCGCCAGGTTGATTTGAAAGCAACTATAGGCATCAACATCCCCGTCCCTGGCGTTCCACGCGTCATCGGCCCCTTTGGAGTCTTCGACACGCGCGGTTACCTTGATCAATCTTTTCTCAACTGGGAGTCGATCGAACGCGCACGGTCTTCGGCTGCGCAAGTGAAATCGGCCCAGTACAGTTACAAAAATGCACGCGAGCTGGTGGTGCTGGTGGTTGCGTCGAATTATCTGTTGGTCATCGCCGATCAATCGCAAGTCGATTCCGCGTTAGCTCAGCGGGACACTGCGAAAACGCTCTTCGATCAAACTACCGACCAAAAGAAAGCCGGGCTTGCGGCGGCGGTTGACGTACTGAGGTCCGATGTCGAACTTCAAGCACGCGAACAAAGGTTGATCGTCGCCCGGAATAATCTGGCGAAACAGAAGATAGTTCTGGCGCGGGCGATTGGACTGCCGGCAGGGCAAACGTTCGAGATAGCCACGGAGGTTGCATACCAGCCGCTTGCGACTTCAACCCTCGATGAAGCATTGCAGCAGGCCTACGCCTCTCGCGCCGACTATAAAAGCTTAACCGAGCAAGTACATTCCGCTGAGTTGCAAAAGAAGGCCGCCTCAGCCGAGCGCTACCCGACACTATCGGCCATCGCGGACTACGGAAGTATCGGAACCAACACCGCGTCGAATCATGGCACCGTCGATGCAGCCGCGGTGCTCCGGTTACCCATTTTCCAGGGAGGCAGGGTTCACGGAGATAACCTTGTCGCAGATTCCTTCCTGGCAAGGGCCAGGCAACGACTGGAAGACCTCCGCGCCAGCATCGACCAGGAAGTTCGTGACGCTTTCCTTGACTTGCAAGCTACCGACCAAGAAGTGTCGGTTGAGAAGAACGCCGTTCGGCTCGCTACTCAGACCCTGCAGCAATCGCGTGATCGCTTCGCCTCGGGAGTAACGGACAACATCGAAGTGGTTCAGGCGCAGGAATCCCTGGCGGATGCCAACGACGCCTACATCGCCAGCCTGTACAGCTATAACACCGCAAAACTCTCCATGGCGCGAGCCATCGGTTACGCCGAATCGAACTATGCGCTGTATTTGAAAGGACAATAAAATGCCCGACCAAGAGGCGGCCAAGAGTCCGGAAAGTTCATCGCCCGCAACGCCCAATACCCCTGCGGAAAATACTACCCCGCCCTTGCTCGTTGTCTATCCGAGCCGGCGTTCCCGCAAGCGCTGGATTATTGTTGCTGCCGTGGTGGTCGTTGTTGTCGGTGGCATCTTTCTATGGCACTACTTCTCTGGTTTCGAAAGCACCGACGATGCCCAAGTCGATGTTCACCTATATCCGGTGAGTGCAAGGATCTCCGGGTACGTGCAGGCAGTACACGTCGAAGACAATCAGTATGTGCAGGAAGGCGCCACGCTCATAGAGATTGACCCGAAAGATTATCAAGTCGCCGTGGCGAAAGCGCAGGCGAACCTCGAAACCGCTGAGGCTTCCGCTCGTGCTCTCAACATCGATGTGCCCATTAGCTCGGTGGACACCACCAGCCAACTGAAGTTCACCTCTTCGGACATTGAAAACGCCAAATCCGCAATCGCCGCGGGTGAGAAACAAGTTGCAGCCGCACAGGCGCGCATTCTGGAAGCCGAAGCGCAAAACGTGAAGGCCCAGGACGACGTTGAGCGTTACCACCTTCTGCTGGCCAAGGACGAAGTACCTAAGCAGACTTACGACTACGCGATAGCCGCGGCACAAACGGACAGCGCTGCAATAACTGCCGCTAAAGCGGAAGAGGAGGCGGCGGAACAAAATGTCGCGGAGGCACGCAGCCGGCTTATTGAAGCGATCGCACGGGATGAATCCGCCCAGGCGGGACCGCAACGGGTGGCGTCCACTCGCGCCCACGCGCTATCAGCCGTTGCCGACGTAGCGCAGAAGAGGGCCGAACTCGACCAGGCCAACCTCAACCTCGGATACACCAAGGTATTTGCTCCGGTTACCGGTGAGGTGACTAAGAAAGTGGTCGTGGGATTGAACGTCGACCCTGGTGAACAAATGCTCACGGTGGTACCCCTGGATCAAGTGTGGATTACCGCGAACTTCAAGGAAACCCAACTCAAACACATGCGCGTGGGCCAGAAGGCAGAGATTGAGCTCGACTCGAATGGCCGCACCTACAACGGTCATGTCGATAGCATCGCGGGAGCAACTGGCCCCCTCTTCAGCCTGCTACCGCCTGAAAACGCAACCGGCAACTACGTGAAAATCGTTCAGCGAGTACCGGTAAAGATCGTTATCGAGCCAGGCGAAAATGGTGACCATCAGCTGCGGCCCGGCATGAACGTCGAAGCGAAGGTGTACTTGCGATGAGCGCCACAACCCTGACTCTCGGCGCGGAGCAGGCCGTCTGGCGCCCCAGGGTGAACCCTTGGGCGATCGCCGCCACCGTGTCGATCGCGGCGTTTGTCGAAGTTCTGGACACCAGTGTCGCCAACGTTGCATTGCCTTACATCGCCGGAGGCCTGGGAGCCAGCTACGACGATAGCACTTGGGTACTCACCTCGTACCTTGCTGCCAACGCGATCGTCCTACCCATCAGTGGATGGCTCGCGGAAGTGATCGGCCGCAAACGGTACTTCATGATGTCGCTTGCGATTTTCACCGTGAGTTCATTGCTTTGCGGCTTAGCGCCTAGTCTGCCGCTATTGCTGTTCTTTCGAGCCGTGCAAGGCATCGGTGGCGGCGGACTGCAACCGATGGCACAAGCCATCCTCAACGATACGTTTCCTCCAGAGCAGCGCGGCCAGGCGTTTGCTGTCTATGGCGTTACTGCCGTTCTCGCCCCTACGGTCGGGCCGATGCTGGGAGGCTGGATTACGGACAGCTACTCCTGGCGCTGGATATTTTTCATCACCCTGCCTGCGGTTCTTCTCGCTCTGTATTTGACTCACATCCTGGTCGAAGATCCGCCGTTCCTCCGTCGCGTAAAGAGGGGGGGCATTCGGGTGGACTACATTGGAATCGCATTTTTGACGCTGGGTGTGGCTTCGCTCCAGATCCTTCTGGACAAAGGCCAGGAAGACGATTGGTTCGGCTCGCATTTCATCACCACCCTGGTCACAACCGCAACGGTTTGCCTTATCTCGCTGGTCATCTGGGAATGGTTCCGCAAAGAGCCGATTATCGATGTCCGCATGTTCAAGAGCTTCAACTTCGCGGCAGCGAACTTAATGATGTTCATGATGGGCTTCATGCTCTTCAGCACCCTGGTCTTGATTCCCGAATTTCTGCAGACGCTAATGGGTTACACAGCGGAGCTTGCAGGTCTCGTCCTGTCCGGCGCCGGAATTGTCTTGCTGGTGATGATGCCCATCGTCGGCCGGCTTACATCCAAGATTCAAGCCAGATGGCTTATCGCGACGGGATGGCTGTGCCTTGCCATTGGACTATTCTATTCAGCGCACCAGATTGATTTGTTGATCAGCTTCAAGTTTGCGATGTGGCTGCGCGTCGCCCAAGTCGTAGGAATTGGATTTCTATTTGTCCCCATCACCGCAGCAGGCTACATCGGAGTGCCTCCGGAGAAAGGTGACAGCGTCTCCGGCATAATCAACTTCATGCGCAACATCGGCGGCAGTATTGGAACTTCCGTCGTGACCACGATGATTATCCGACGGGGGCAATATCACCAGCAAATCCTCGTCAGCCACATCACTTCCGATACCCCTGCATATCGTTCGGCCCTCCATGCGCTGAGCTCACAAATCGCGCACTCCGGGCTCCGGGCCGCGGATGCCCATGACCAGGCCATTGCGAGGTTCTACGAATTGGTGCATCGGCAAGCCGGCGCACTGTCCTATATGGACATCTTTTGGGTCTTGGGCGCGCTCTGCTCCATCATGTTCGTTCTTGCGTTTTTCTTGAAGAAGAATGACCCCGGTGCGGGCGGCCAGGTTGCGGCCGGTTAGGGGACTGTCGTGATAATTCAAGCGGTAACCATCGAACGTGAATTTGGCTGTGGAGGTTCCGAGATCGCTGCCAAGCTGGCCGTACTTCTGGGTTGGAAGCTGTGGGACCACGAACTAACGGAGGAAATCGCGCGGCTAACCAACAGCACGCCGCAGGCAGTCGAGCAGCGGGAATGGAAAAGCGATCCTGCGGTTTATCGCGTCTTTAAGTCTTTTCTTAGAGGAGCATTCGAGGGGGGCCTACCGCCCACGGATCGTCTGCAACTGCTGGATGCGCGCCGAATCGCGACCGTTTCCGAACTGGCGGTCACGCACGCACTTTCTGGTGGCCCATGCGTAATCGTTGGCCGAGGCTCGCAATATTTTCTTCGCAATCGAAAAGATGTCTTTCGGACGTTCCTCTTTGCGTCTCGCACGTCAAAGATCCAAAGACTGATCACTGCTGGAACACCTCAAGAAAAGGCAATAACCGAGGTTGACACGATTGATCGAGATCGCGCCGCCTTCGTCAAGAGATACCTTAAGCTGAACTGGCCTGAGATCCACCTGTATGACGCAATGTTTAATACCGAGACGGGTGATTCTTTTGTTGCTGACATGCTGGCCCGCTGCGTCCAGCAAGTTGCCAGTCGGGCATGAAAACCTTTTAGTCCATCCTTGGTAAACTACCTACCGCGATGCGCGAACCGCCATTTCAAAGCATCCTCTCGTCGGACTGGGCTTCACCTATCGCTCTTAGAGTGAGATCGGCGACGCTGGGGATGCGACCGCCGCCTTTCTCCGCGCCGTAATGACTTTTCTTTTACATTTTGATGACAACCTGACTCTGTTGCGATGTTACTGTCTGCTACCGAATAGCCACCTGGTCATTCTGAGTGGCTGTAGTCGACGGAGAGCAGTATGAAAAAACCACACATGCTGATGAGCACTTTATTCGCGGTGGCGCTGTTATCGATTGCGACACCGCTCGCGACCGCGCAAGTCTACACCGTTCTGCATACGTTTACCGGTACACCAGACGGTGTATACCCTAGCCCGCTGATCCGCGACGCAGAAGGCAACTTATACGGCACCGCGGAAGCTGGCGGCGGCGGCACCAACAACTGCCTCGGAGGTTGTGGAATGGTGTACAAGATCGATGGCGCTGGCAATCTGACTCAGCTCTACGACTTCGCTGGCGGAAACAATGGGGCGTATCCTCTCGCAGCCCTTGCACGAGATGCTAGTGGCAACCTCTACGGGACGACCCAGGGTCTTGGCACTTTTAATCTATCGGTGGTATTCAAGCTTACTCCGGAGGGAAAGGAAACCTCTTACCCTGCCCCAGAGGGCTCCCTGAATGCTCCTGTCGTCGTGGATGCGAAAGGCAACCTCTACGGCATGACTCCCTATGGGGGCACACCCAATTGCGGTTGGGACCGTGAAGAGTTGGGCTGCGGGACCCTCTTTGTGATGACGCCGGACGGCAAGTTCACGATAATCCACAACTTTACCGGAACGGACGGAATGTTCCCTGCGAGCGGCCTGGTGCGCGACTCGAAAGGCAACTTCTACGGCGCTGCTGTCTTTGGCGGCATCCGCTCCTGCCGGAGTGTGGGCAACGGCCGTGATAATAGTGCCGCGGGCTGCGGAACCATCTTCAAAGTAGATGTCCACGGCAACTTCATCGTGCTGTATACCTTCACCGGACAGTCAGATGGCTCGGGCCCTCTCGGTGTGATTATCGATTCCGAAGATAACCTTTATGGCATTGCAGCGGGAGGCGGAGATCTCCAGGGCAACTGTTGCGGTTACGGGACTATTTTCAAGTTGAACACCCGCACCGATGTTTACAGCGTGCTGTTCACCTTCACTCCCGAGATTGGTTCTAACCCATTCGTTACCAACCTCCTGGCGAGAGACCCGAAAGGCAACCTGTATGGAGCCCAATGGATGGGTGGTGCCAACGGCACTGGGTTCTTGTTCAGACTTGATACCGCAGGAAACTATGCCAACCTTTTCGATTTTCAGGAGCAATCCAACGGCATCAACGAGGACGGGTTCTTCCCGAATGGCATAGTTCTAGGCTCGGCGGGCGATGTATACGGCAGCATGTCAATGGGCGGCTTCGACGGTCTCGGGACGGTGTTTCACATCACGCGTTAGCCGAGGGGAAATCCCATCCTAAGAGAAAGCCCATGGCGATATTGCAACAGTAACGTCGATCGGCTACTTTGAGCACGGCTTAACCGGGGGCACCTCAGTTATGGGGTGTTCTCGGCTGCGTCGATCGAATTGAGAACAGATCCGGCGGAAACGACCCATCCTCATTCCTGAGGAAGCATCCCACCAAGTAGTTGCCCCGAAAATCCACCGCAAGTGCATGACCCTAAATACTTTACATCTATCCGTGCCATGACTTCCGTAACTTTGCACTGGTGGTTCCCGGGTGTAGTCTTCGGGCAAATGTCTACGATTGATCCATCTGCGGCCAAAGGGAAAGCGGGAACGTTTCCCTGGCGGGAAGATGCCGCGCTGGCAAACTCAGGCAATGCGGAAGAAGCGAGTTCGAAGGGCGATCGCGGACATTATCCCGAGATGCAGAGCGCGCCGCGTTTCCCCATCAAGCTGCCGGTCTCAGTGAAATCGAAATCGGGGGAAAGCCAGGCCGAGACGGAAAACATTTCCGCCAACGGCGTGCTGTTTCAGCTGGTGGATACGGACATGCCGGTGGGTTCGGCGATCGATTTTACGATCTCGCTGCCGGCCGACATTGTGGGCGCGGACGTGGATGTGCGGCTCGATTGCAAGGGCCGGGTGGTGCGCAATTTTGAAGACGCCGGAAGGCATGGCGTCGGCGTGGTGATTGACGAGTATCGTTTTGACCGCCGTTGAGCGGTGAGGAAAACCATGGCAAGCAGTCCAGTGCCGGTGCAGGAAAACGTCGGACAGACGCGCGAAGGCGACGGCAACGGCCATTTTATCCGCGTGATTGTGGCCGATACACAGGCGATCTTCCGCGCCGGGCTGCGCAAGATTTTCGCGGTGGAAGACGACGTCCGGGTGGTGGGACAGGCGGAGACGTTGTCCCAGGCCTTCACTGCCGCGCAGAAGTTTGCCACCGATGTAATGTTGTTTGAGGCGGCGCTATCGCCGAATCCGGTGGACTCCGTTTCCGACCTTCTGCGGCAGAATCCCGGATTGCGGCTGGTAGTGGTCACCGCCGAGCCGGAAGAAGAGATGACGTTGGAATTGTTCCGCCGCGGCGTTTACGCCATTGTTTCGCGCGAGGTTGAACCGGAACTTCTGGTCGAGTGCCTGCGCAAAGTTGCGAAAGGCGAGCCCTGGCTCGATAGCCGCGGCACGCAGTGGGTGCTGGAGGCCTATCGCACGCAGGGCACGCGCGGCGGTTCGGCGCGAACCAAAGTCCAGCTCACTCCCAAAGAATCGTTGATCGTTTCCTGCGTTACGCAGGGAATGAAGAACAAGGAAATCGCCCTGCGGGTGGGAACGACCGAGCAGGTGGTGAAGAATTATCTGCGCAAAGTGTACGACAAACTGGGTGTCGCCGATCGTCTCGAGCTGGCGCTGTATTGCCTGAACAACCGCGTGGTGGACGGCGCGGTGAAGCCTGCAACGCCTGCGCAGCCTGCCTCTGCCGAAACCGCTCCTGCCGAAGTTGCGGCAGCCGCCACTCCCAATTCTGAAACTACCCACTAGAAATGTGACCACTATCCTCCTTCGTAGCCCCCGCCACGTGCTATAGTTTTTGCGAACACAAAACATTCTCTGCACTTTTGCGAGGCGAACTGTGAAGGGTGATCCCAAAGTCATTGCCGTGCTCAATCAGGTCTTGAAGGCGGAGCTTACAGCCATTAATCAATACTTCCTGCACGCTGAAATGTGCGAAAACTGGGGCTATTACGCGTTGGCCAAACACGTTCGCGGCGAGTCGATCGAAGAGATGCAGCACGCCGAGAAGCTGATCGAACGCATCCTTTTCCTCGACGGCTCGCCCAATATGGCCGACTACTTCAAGATCAATATCGGTTCGACGGTGAAGGCGCAGATTCAGAACGATCTGCAAGTCGAGTATGACGCGGTAAAGCGGTTGAATGCCGGCATCGAAACCAGCGTGAAAGCCTCCGACAATGCCTCGCGCGAACTGCTCGAAGAGATTCTCACCGACGAGGAAGAACACATCGACTGGCTCGAAGCCCAACTGACATGCATCAGCGACATGGGAATCGAGAACTACCTCGCCGAGCAGATGGGCGGAGAAGAGAAGAAGAGCTAGGCGGATTGCTTCGGAGTACTGGGCGCGTGCGGCTTATTTCATCGACTCAAATTGGTTGATCTCGACCGCGCCGTCGGGAAATTGCGCGGTGATCTTTAGTTCTCCTCCCATTGCGCGAATGAACTCGCGCAGCGTGCTCACGTACATGTCGGTGCGGCGCTCCATCTTGGAGACGGCGGCCTGATTGACCTTCAGGATCTGAGCCAACGTCGTCTGCGTCATTTCGCGAGCTTCTCGTAGCTCGTCCAGCGGCATCTCGGCACGGTATTTGTCGGCGAGAAGTCGAGATCGCTCCTGTGACGCGGGAGACATCTTCTCCCGTAGCGTTTTGAAGTTTTTCTTCATCGTATTCTCCTGTGCGCTGGTCCGCAGGACCGTTCAGCGGGTTCTATTTCTCGCAGCTTTGCCCGAGCTTTCTCAGGTGCTCATCAAGCAGGCGGTCAGCTATTGGCACGAACCTGTCGTACCAACCGGGGTCGCCGGTTTTGTCGCCACCAATCAGCAGAATTGCCGTCCGGCGTGGATCGAAAGCGAACAACACTCGTAAGTGGTGCTGGTCGACCTTTCCCCGCAACTCTTTCATATTGGAATGCCGGGAAGATTCAATTCCGTCAGCGTGGGGACGACGAAGCGTACTGACCGCGCTCCTCGAGCAGCTCAACTTTGGCCGCAATTTCCTCTTGTTGGGCTTCGGCAAGCGAATTCCACCAGGCTTCGAACTCGTCGGTGTATTCGACTTCCCACACACATTTCAATATAATTCCTATGGAATATTCCGTCAAGGGAATAGTCAACAGAAGAGCTAGCGCTGACCATCGTTGGTCTCCGCGGCAACGGAGGTCGAAATCAAGGACAGCTTCGATTCTGTCTGGCGCGGTAACGTCGCTAAAAGTAACCACCACGACGCGCTTTCAACCCTGCGCCAATCGCCCCTTCTGTTACGTACCTAACCATATTCGGGTTACCAAGGTTCTTTCCTCGGGTTACCCCACCCGCATATAATTTTAAGATTCCCGCGCGATTTTTGAGACCAATGGTGATGACGAGGGCTACCGAAGCCGATCATAACCGGCAAACCCAGGAGCTGGCCATTTTTCACGATGTGGCCAAGGCCCTGACCTCGTCCCTCGACCTCGATTCCATTCTGCAGACGATCATGGAAAAAATGGCGGAATATTTCCGTCCGGACACGTGGTCGCTGCTGATGGTCGACTCGGAGCGCGAGGAACTGTACTTTGCGATCGCGGTGGGCGCCGCCTCCGAGGCGCTGAAAGACGTTCGCCTGAAAGTGGGCGAAGGAATTGCCGGCTATGTCGCCAAG
This sequence comes from uncultured Acidobacteriaceae bacterium, assembly GCA_963848325.1. GTDB lineage: Bacteria > Acidobacteriota > Terriglobia > Terriglobales > Acidobacteriaceae > DATJOJ01. Next base: position 318,897 of record CAWKDJ010000016.1, on the reverse strand, counting down.
CACGGCGAGCGGCTGATTGTGCCCGACGTTTATACCGATCCGCGTTTCGCCAAACGCATCGACGAAATGACCCGCTGGGAGACACGGTCGATTATCTGCTTCCCGCTGCGCTCGCGGCTGCGGGTGCTGGGCGTAATTCAGTTGGTGAATGTCGACATGCAGCACTTCGGCGATCAGGAAATTTATTTCCTGCAATCGCTGTGCGATTACGCGGCGATTGCGATTGAAAACGCGCGCTCCGTGGAGAAGATCCAGGAACTGACCATCACCGACGATTGCACCGGCCTGTTCAATGCGCGGCATCTTTATAAAACACTCGAGACGGAAACTTACCGTTCGGCGCGCTTCGGGTACGAGTTCACCGTGCTGTTCATCGATCTCGATCACTTCAAGCAGGTCAACGACACCTACGGCCACCTGATCGGCAGCAAGCTGCTGGCGGAAGTTGGATATCTGGTGAAAGCCCAACTGCGACTGATCGACTATGCGTTTCGCTACGGGGGCGACGAGTTTGTGGTGCTATTGCCGCAGACGGGAAAAGATTCGGCGCTGGTCGTGGCCAAGCGGCTTCGCGACAGCCTGCGCACCAGCCTTTTCTGCCGCGAGGAAGGGCTCAATCTCAACGTTCGCGCGTCGATCGGCGTGGCCACCTATCCGCACGACGCCAAGACGCCGCATGACGTGATTCGCCAGGCGGATGAAATGATGTATCTGGTGAAGAACACCACGCGCGACAATATTGGCATTGCTGCGCGGGGAGTGATGAAGTAGCCCGTCTTCAACGAAGAACCTCCGGACTTGATTTCTGCTCGACGTGGAATAAGATAGTCCCCTAGGCCGCAGCGGGCGCAGGGTCCAGCCAATCATCGTGTGCGCCCGGAGGTTCCAGTGAGAAAGATCTTCTTAGCGTTTGCCTTGGTCGCTGCCTTCAGCAGTTTTGCTGCAGCGCAAGCTGCAGGAAACGTCGGCAGCGCCCAAGATTCCAGAGCAGGCTCTTCTTCTCATGTGCCTGCTCTCTGCAACGGGTGCATCTTCTACGGCGGAGATTTGAACGAGAGCGACCCCAATGCCGACTACTTCGCTAACGGCAATACTTTGCTGGTTGCCAATATCACAACCTACACCGCAGTGAGCTTTCCGGAAAACACTCACGCCGTGATCACCGGAATTTATTTTTCGACCGTGGTGGCGCAGGTGGGAAATATCTTCGATCCCGACGTTGCCACCTATGATATTCGAACCGGCGTCTCCAGCGGCAATGGCGGCACCAGTGTGGCCCACGGGACGGGCCTATGCCCTATGCATTCCTGACACCGGGGCCGGACGGGCCCTGTGATTGTGTGCAGGTGGAAACCGCGGTGAACCTGGCCAAGCCCTTTACGGTCACGCCGGGAACGACTTACTGGTTCAACTTGTCGCCGCAGTGCACCAACGAAAACAATTCTGTATGCAACGATTCGGCCTATTATTTCCTGGCCAATACCACGCAAGAAAGCAATGGCCTGCACGCGGACGCGCAGCCCGTCGGGCAGATGTATTTCAATGCCACCTTCCTTGATTATTACTGGACGAATTGGTGCGATCCGCGCCTGTTGCAAAACCCGCAGCAGTGCGCACGGGCTTCGTTCGGGCTGATGGGCCACATGTAGGCACTAGCTCTTGCGGGGCTTGTGCGGGCAGGTTTCTGCATTGAGGCAGGAGTCGGCGATCTTCAGCCGTTCCACCGGCCGGCCTCCTACGATGTGCGATTCCACGATTTCTTCGACGTCATCGAGTGTCACGCCTCCGTACCACACTGCTTCGGGATAGACGACAAGATTCGGGCCGTGTTCACACTGATCGAGGCATCCTGCCTGGTTGGCCCGGACTCTTCCCTTTAGTCCACTCTCAGCCAGCTTCTGCTTAAAGAGTTTCTGCAAAGCGGCATTTCCGGCGGGATCGCAGCAGCCGCGCGGATGTCCGGCGGGACGCTGGTTTCCGCAAATGAAGATGTGCTTCTCAAACTTGGGCATGAAAGTAATGTACACGGAGAAGATCGAAAAGCAGATTCCCTTGCTCCGCTCGAGATGACAGTGTGAGTGAGAAATTCGCGGGATCGGAACCGTCGCCGCTACGTGAGGCTTTAGTCCTTCAGCGGAACAACCGCTTTCTCGCCTTTGCAGAACGTGGCCACGCGCTGCATGCCGGTAAGCGGGTCTTTCACGATTTGGACTGGGCCGTAGCAGTAAACGGCGTGGCCGTTTTCCGCGAGATACCATTGGCCATGGGGATGGGCGGGTACCGAAGCCTGCGCGAGCGGCGTCTGCTGGGGCGCAGAGATGCGCGGGACCTGCAGGGACATCAGCACAACGAACATTGCCAGGACTTTCATAAATCTCCTGGCCCGGTCTTCCGATCAAAGCTCCGATCAAAGTTCCGATCGGGCTTTCAGATCGTGAGTAAAACTCTGCGCTCGTCTGCCAGCGTGTCCGCGTCCGTAGGAGGCCGTGGCGGAGCCTTGCGAAGTTTGGAAGTGTGGCTGTTTTTCGCCTGGCTCTGCCTGGCCTGGTCTTGATTAGGGTCAGTTTGCTTAGCTTGGTCTTGCGACTTTTCCTGGGTTGACGGAGTTTGAACCTGGGAGCGAACTCTTGCCTCAGCCTGGGCCTTGACTTCGGCTTGCCGCTTCTGGAACAACTTGGAGCTGTCCTGGAACAAGGACTGGATCAGCCAGCGCTGCGATTCGATGGTGCGTCCCTGTTCGACGATCAGCGAGGCCATCAGGGCCCAGGCGAACAGGAACAATACCACCAGGACTGGAAGCGCGGAACGCTTCGGCTTAGGGTTTGCCGGGGCTACGGCATTAACCGGGACTGCGTTCTCTGACGTCCAGTTCAACACTTGACACTCCAATCGCTGCCCCAGAGTTGCGGGCAACGCTGCTAGTGCAGCTTGGGAACCAATATAGGCGGAGTATTGAAGGTCTTTTCCACAAGCAACTTAGCTCGATTTTGCGGGGGGAAAATGGGATGGGAAGTGCAAGCGGCTGCAGATAAAGGTAATCAGGATGCGTTACGAACGGAACTTGAGTTGTGGGGGAACGGGTAGAGCCGTGGCCTCTCCACCCAAAGTGCGCTGCCGAGCTACGCTCGGCTTGGACGGGTCGGAGACCCGCCCCCACATGGCCCTACTTCCCTCCCATCACCAGCTTGGCAATCGTGGCCAACTGCATGTTCGAGGTGCCCTCATAGATCTTGCCAATCTTCGAGTCGCGCCAGTATTTCTCGACCGGGTAATCCTTGGTGAAACCGTAGCCGCCGTAGACTTCGATGCAGAGCGAAGTCACGCGCTCGGCGACTTGGGAGGTGAACAGCTTGGCCATGGCGGCTTCCTTCACGAACGGCACTCCGGCGTCTTTCATGCGGGCGGCGTTGTAGACCATGAGCCGGGCGGCTTCGATCTCGGTCGCCATCTGCGCAATTTGGAACTGGATGCCTTGAAAATCCGAGATCGGCTTGCCGAATTGCTTGCGTTCCTGGGCATATTTCGCGGCATATTCCCAGGCACCGCGGGCCACGCCGACCATCTGCGCCCCGATGCCGATGCGGCCTTCATTCAGCGTCTCAATCGCGATCTTGTAACCTTTGCCGACTTCGCCGAGAACATTGGATTTGGGCACGCGGCAATCTTCAAGAATCAGTTCGCAGGTCGAGGACGCGCGAATGCCGAGCTTGTCTTCTTTCTTACCGACGGTGAATCCGGGGAATTCTTTTTCGATGATGAAGGCGGTGATGCCCTTATATCCGGCTGCGGGATCGATGGTCGCGAACAGAATAAAGATGCCGGCTTCTTTGCCGTTGGTGATCCACAGTTTTCGGCCGTTGAGGACGTAGTCGCTGCCCTTGAGTTCAGCCTTGGTTTGCAGGGCGAAGGCGTCGGAGCCGGAGCCGGCCTCGCTGAGCGCGTAAGCGCCGCAGGTATCGGCGGTCATGCGCGGGAGGTAGCGTTTCTTCTGGTCGTCGGTGGTCCAGCGGAGAAGAGCGTTATTGACCAGCGTGTTTTGTACATCGACGATGACGCCCGCGGAAGCGTCCACACGGGACAACTCCTCGACCGCAAGAATCGCCTCGAAAAACTTGCCACCACCACCGCCATATTGCTCAGGAACTTCGATGCCCATCAGTCCAAGCTGGAAAAATTCGTGGATGATGTCTTTTTCGAAGACGCCTTTTTCGTCCATTTCCTTGACCGCGGGGCGGACTTTGTCGTCGGCAAACTGGCGAATGTTGTCGCGAAAAAGAATCTCGTCTTCGGTCAGGCTGGTGAGAGGCGTGGGAGCTGGGGTTTGCAACATGGTATCCGGCATATAAGCACCTTCAAAGAGGATGGCGAACTGAAGATTCTAGCAGTTTTGGGGTGGTCGGGGCTGTGCGGATTTGTCTGCGTGCTCTGCGATAAGAGCTTTTAAACGCAGAGTTCGCAGAGGCCGCGCAGAGAACGCCGAGCAATTCTCCCCCTATTAAATCCTTTCAATTGCTTTACACTAGTTGACTCAACCCCGCGAGGTTTACTTGAAACGACTAGCAATTTTCTTCGCGCTGCTTTCTTGTTCTGCCGCCGCCCAGACCGTGACCGTCGACACGACGCATGCAACCAATCATTTCATTCCGTCGCAGACGCTCGGCGCGGGAGTGGACCGCATTCCGGTCGATGCCATCGATAAAGATCTGGTTCCCGAGGTGGTGAAAAAAGTCCTCGCCGCGGGCTGGCAGCCGGTGACGTATCGGCAAAATACTGAGCTGACCATGGAGGCGTGGCACTGGAATCCCGATGGGACGTGGAGCGATCCCGGCGACAAGGGATATTTCACCGGCTCGACGGCGCTAGGCGATCCCATTCATTATTCGTACGGGTATCTGCTGCCGCATCGTGGAACCACGCGCAACGACGGCACTGGCAACGCTGGTTTTTCGCGGCTCACCGATGGCGATCCGCGGAGTTATTGGAAGAGCAATCCGTATTTGACGGAGAAGTTCACCGGCGAAAGCGACGCGCTGCATCCGCAGTGGGTCATCGTCGATTTGAATCAGAATCAGCCGATCGATAGCATCCGCATCAACTGGGCCGAGCCGTATGCGACCAAGTACGTGATTCAATCCTGGACGGGCGAAGATCCGATTCATCTGCCGACGAAAGGTGCGTGGCAGAACTTTACTTCTGGCACGGTCAGTGCCGGTAAAGGCGGAGAGGAGACGATTCGCCTGAATGGCACTCCGATGCCGGTCCACTTTCTGCGCATTTTGATGACCGAGTCGTCGAATACCTGCGACACGCACGGCCCGGGCGATCCGCGACATTGCCTCGGCTACGCGATCAATGAAATTTATATCGGGACTACGAGCGCCGACGGCCTGCTGCACGACGTTGTGCGCCACACCTCCGACCAGGAGCAGACGACAACTTACTGCTCTTCGGTCGATCCGTGGCATGAACCATCGGACCTGGGGCCGACGAAACAGGCGCAGGTCGGATTCGATCTTTTCTACACCAGCGGCATCACGCGCGGGCTGCCGGCAATGATTCCGGTCGCCATGTTGTACGGAACCCCGGAAGATTCAGCGGCGGAGATTACTTATCTGAAAGCCCGCAACTATCCGATTTCTTACATTGAAATGGGCGAGGAAGCGGACGGGCAGTACATCACGCCGGAAGATTACGGCGCGCTGTATCTGCAGTGGGCGGCGGCGTTGCACAAAGTTGATCCGGGATTGAAACTCGGCGAACCGTCGTTCACAGGCGAGAACAAAGACATTGAAACCTGGCCGGATGCGAACGGAAAATCTTCCTGGAACCGGACGTTTTCTCGATTATCTTCGCCAGCACGGACGATTGAACGATCTCGCGTTTTTTTCCTTCGAGCATTATCCCTATGAGGGATGCAAAATCAATTGGGCGAACCTCTACGACGAGCCGGAACTGGTCAGCCACATTATGCAGGTTTGGCGCGACGATGGTTTGCCGCCGAATATTCCGATGTTCATCACTGAGTCGAATCTCTCCTCCGCGACCAGTGAGACCTACATGGATTTGTTCGCTGGAATCTGGCTGGCGGATTATATTGGCTCGTTTCTGAACGCGGGGGGAAACGCAGTCTACTACTTTCACTATCTGCCGCTGGTGATGGAGCACGGCTGCAACGATTCTCCGGGGACGTTTGGCATGTTCACTGTCGGCCCGGGATTTGAGATTCAGCAGCCGCTGTCACAATTCTTTACTTCGCAGATGATCAACCGGGAGTGGGTGCAGCCGGGAGCCGGCGAGCACCAGGTATTTCCGGCGAAGGGCGATCTCGATGACGGGGCCGGTCACGCCCTGATCACGGCTTACGCATTAAAGCGGCCTGATGGGCAGTGGTCGCTGCTGATCGTGAATCGCGACCAGTTCAATGCTTATAAAATCAAGATCGCGTTTCAGGGACAAGATGCTGCGGTTCAAAACTCATTCCAAGGCACGGTCGAGATTGCCACTTTCGGCAGCCAGCAGTACAAGTGGAATCCAGCGAAGACACAGTTCTTTGCCCACGCGGAGCATCCCACGGAGTGGCCAGTGGTTGCGTATTTGCCCGGCAAGGCCGATCCGGACGGGCCGATCAGCCATCACAAGCAAGCGGCGGCCAAAGACACGGAATACGAGATTCCCGCCGCTTCAATCATCGTGATCCGTGGAAAGATCGGGACGAAATAGGCTCCGTTAGTGCATGAGGTAATCGGGTATTCGCTGTATTGCGCCTTGGCGGCCTTCCGAACCAAAATCTAGAGTAACCAGCGAAATCCCTTAGGTTTTCGGCGCGAGGTCATCACGGGTTTCACTTGGGCCTAGAAGATCACAGTAATGCCGACTCGTATTCTGATCGCAGACGACGACGTTTCCATACGTCGACTCCTTCGCCGCTTGCTGGAAGACCGTACGAACTGGCGGGTGTGCGGCGAAGCGGAAGACGGACAGGACGCGGTCGCGCAAGCCGCAGAATTAAAGCCCGACGTGGCCGTGCTCGACTTGGCCATGCCGCGCATGAATGGTTTGGAAGCGGCCCGTGAAATTTCGAAAACCTTGCCCACGGCAGCCATGCTGCTGTTGACGGTGCAGGAAGTTTCCAATCAACTGGCGCAAGAGGCGCGCGAAGCGGGGTTTCAGGGCGCGGTTTCCAAAGGCACCGGCGCGGAAGTGATCAAGGGAGTCGAAAGCCTGTTGCGCAATCAACCTTTCTTCAAGACCGGCCCAGCCAGTTTGCCGGCGCTGCCGCAATCGGCAGCTTCCTGAACTTCACAGATAGCTCAAACACCAGTCTTTCCGGCGCTCTTTTAGGCTCTGCCGCCTAGAATTCCAGCCGCAATTGCAAGGCGATCATGCGTGGGCTGCTGTCGCCGCCCAACCCGACTCCCAGTAATCCGGTCGGCGGCGAAGTGGTGTAAGCTAAGGCTCCGAAACCGGTTTGAGTGGAGGGCTTTCCGGGAATGCCAGCCAGCACCATGCTCGGTAGACCGAAATTCGGATGGTTGAAGACATTGAAGAACTGGCCATCCAGCCGCAACTTCATGCGCTCATTCAACGGGAACCATTTCGTCAGATAGAAATCATTCCAAACGAAGTCAGGGCCGCGGAAGGCGTTGCGGCCTGAATCTCCGAACTGGCAGTGTTGAGGGTCGTCGCCGCCATAGCAGGCCCCGCTGCTGGGATCAACCGCCGAAACAAACGCATCGGGATTGAGCCACTGAATCGTCCCCGGCTGAGTGACGCCGGGAATCGGATGATGTTCATAGATCGGCACGCCAGGGACGACGTTTGCGAACTGCGGACCGCTGCCCTGCACAATTCCTTGACCATTCGCAGAGTACGGTGTGCTCAACACCGAGAATGGCACTCCGCTGTGCCAAAACGCAGTGCCAGAGACCTGCCATCCATTCAGCACGTACCCAAGCTGGTTTCGCACTTTGAACGGCAGCGCATACGCATATTGTCCGGTGAGATTGTGGCGGATGTCGTAATCGCAGGAGCCGTAATCGCGGGCCAGTTGACCCGGCAGCGGCGAGAGAATCCCACCAGCAGAAAACTGAAGAAATCCGCCGTTCGAGACCGTGTCCAGGCAATGGCTCCAAGTGTAGTTAATCTGTCCCTGCAGACCGTGGCTCATGCGCTTCATGGCTGTCAGTTGAAGACCGTTGTAGTTACTGTTCGCACCGGTCGAAAGCTGCGTGACCGCTCCAAACCGTGGGTCGGCAGGCTGCATATAGGGAAACGGTGCAAAGCACCCCGGGCAGACGGTTTGATAGCCGTTTACTTGCGTCAGGTAAGGCTGGTTGACGGCGCGAGTTCCAACGTATTGAGCTTGCAAGCTAGCGCTCGCTCCCAGTTGCTGCTCGATGCCCAAGCTCCATTGCATGAAATAAGGCGCGTGAAGCGTTCCGTCGGGCACGGCGGTAATGGCGACGGGGAGAAGGCAGGTTGCCGGGTTTGCAAGCGGGGATGCACACGAAAGCTGTCCATTCGCAAATCCTGAACTGAATCTCTGATTGGCGGCTATCGTGGCGTCGACCGCGCTGTTCGGAACATTCGGGGCAATCGCCGTACCGCCGGCAGTGCCCAGAATGCCCCCTTGAAATGTCCTCACGTAAGGCGGGTTGGTTCCAATCAGGTCGGCAACAGTGCCGGGCAAGATATCGCTGAAAAGTCCGAAGCCCGTTCGCAGCACTGATTTCGGTTTGAACTGCCATGCAATCGCCGTCCTCGGCTGCAGGATCGCCAACGGAGTAGATGCGAAAAGATTCCCAAGGTGCGTCTGAATAACGTCACTGAGAGGCTGGTTCACATCGTGCGAAATCGAATCGAATGCGCCCGGAAGACGGGCAACCTGATTATGCGGGTTCAGCGGGTTGGAGTTGAATGTGTCGCGCACCCCAAAAGTCCACGTGAGCGTCCGCGTGACTTTCCAGGTGTCTTGTGCGTAGAGATCAAGATTCAAGAAGTTGAAAGGTTCGTTGAGGTTCGTCGGAAAGGTCTTCGTGGCCGTGGATGCCACTCCATAGATAAACTGCGGCAAGTCCGTGTAGGTCACGAGAGGAACTGTGCCTTCGCCGAAATCGTAGTCGTTCAGCCGAAAGATGCGAACATTGGTACCGACCCTTATCTCGTGCGCACCGTGACTCCAGGCGAGGTTGTCATTGATGAAGAACCGGGAAGCGCGTCTGCCTTGAAGCCAGGTGTTATCGAGTCCCCCGACCGTAGTGAATGGGGCATTCGCGCCGCTTCCCTGCAAAACAATCGGGAAAGCGGCGATTGTTTTCTGGAAGTCGCTCGGCGCAAACAGGCTTTCATACCACGAAAACGCCGGATTGAAATAGTTCACCAGATTCTGCGAAAACACATGCGTATATCCCGCGGCGAATGAATAAAGCGGTTGGGGAGAAACGGAGTTGAAGAGCGGGTTGATGGGGTCCGTGTAAGCAGCCTGCAACCCAGTATCAGCCTGGAAACGGAACCATGCCGTATTGTCGGCGTTCACGTTGTAATCGATCCGTGCCGTTTGCACCTGCTCATGGTCATCGCTGGAGTGCGAAACACTTTGGCGATTCGCGCACCCGTTGCCGCTCGGAGTAGCCCCGGAAGCTGGAGTGCCGTCTGCATTGAATGGGCAACCGAGTATGGCTAGTGGTACGCCATTCGTGCTTCCGTAGAGTGAAAACATGTTCCGGTAAAAAGGCACAAGTTGCGGCGCCGCTGCGTAGGTTGATCCCGTTATCGAATCCTTGCCTCCGAGGGGAAGCTGTTGCAACACATATTGCTGAAATGCGGCAGTGGGGACGGTCGTCGGCGTAACGATGGGTAATGCGATCCGAACCCACTCGCTATCGAAAAAGAAGAAGAGCTTGTCGTGAATGATCGGCCCGCCTAAGCTGCCTCCGAAGTGGTTCACGTTCGAACCCGGTTTGTGATTGCCCGGGGTGGCATTGGTGAAGTAATCCGCGGCGTTGAGTGCCGCTCCGTTCCACAGTTCGTAGAGGTTTCCGTGAAACCGATTGGTGCCGGACTTGGTGACGTAGTTGACCTGGGCTGCTCCATACCGGCCCTGATCCACGGAATAAGAGAGAGTGTTCACGGTAACTTCAGAAATCGAATTAAGCCCCAGCACGAGATTGGTCGATAGGCCGCTGTTAAGGTTGGTGAGCGGATCGTTGGTTTCCAATCCGTCAACGATGTAGCCATTGGAGAGCGCGGGAAGTCCATTGAACTCGACGTTGCCGTATCCGTTTGAGCCGCCTACAAAATCGTTGCCGCTTCCGGCTGTATTTATTAGCGCACCGGGGGCGAACTGCAGCGGATAGGTCAAGTCACCGCCCGGATTCGGCAGGTCTTCGAGCGCGGGGGCATCGAGAGTGGTCGAGGTGTTGGCGTTGCTGGGATTGATGATCGGGGCTTCCGAATTGACTTCAATGGTTTGGCTGGTTTGCGCCACTGCCAGCGTAAAGTTCACCGTCTGCTTCTGGCCCAACCCAGAAAACACGCTGGCGTTCTGCTGCGGCTGAAATCCCTGGGCTTCCACTTTGACCGTGTAGGTGCCTGGCTTAAGCTGAGGAAAGCTGAAGCGGCCGGCCTCATCCGTTTTGGCGCTGCGCTTGAGTCCGGTGTCATGATTCGTGACGGTCACTGCGGCGCCCGGAATCATTGCCCCGGTCGCATCGCCGACTTGACCCACAATTGCGCTCGTGGTCTCACCCTGGCCCAGCGCTTGGCCTGCAAGAGCGCACACAACGACGACGAGAACCGGAAGGCAGCGTTGCATTCTGCAAGAACCCGATCAGACCCTACGACCTGCGATTACGGATCTATTAACCATAGGTGATGTGCGATAGTTAACCACAGTTAAGCAAGAAAGTCGAGAGCGGCATTAAAAAGGAGCGACAGCTGACGGCAGGATGAGGTGTGCCAGAATGAGCTGGCAGAAGACGGCCACAGTGCGTTGGAGTCAGTTCCTCAGACGAGCACGGCTTGAACCGGACGGCGCGGGCTGGCGTGCGCTACCAAGGTGCGATATCCCATGTAGAAAACGAAAGTGGGCTGCCAGCTGGGATCGCCGGTAATTTCGTTCAGCAGCGCGACGCGGGAAGCTGGTTTACCCAGCGCCCGCTCATGGTGCCACCATTTCCACCGCCTCGTTGCAGGGCCGGCCGGCGACGCCGTGAGCGGTGGCGAAAAGGTGCGCGCGCTGCCACAGTCGGCCCGCCCGCAAGCACTGTTCCTGGTCGTATCGATCGCGCACGGCGATGAAGCCGATAAGTGGCGCACTGAGCATCAGGCCCGAATAGGTATCTTTCACGGTGCGCGAGGCAGCCCATGCCAGCATCCCCTCGGGCATCATCTTGGCAATGGCAGCGGTAATCGGGGGCAGGCCCACGGCATCAAGGGTCAGGCCATCGCGGTATTTCTGCACTGAACTCCATCGCGCACGGATCCAGCGGTCACTGCCCTGCTTCACTTTCGAATCGGAATAGATTTCCGTATTCGCCGCCGAGCTTATTGCAGCGATCTTTTTGCGATCGGCTTCGGCGGGGAAAAGAAACAGCTTTACATCCGGGTCGTCGCCCGGCAAATGGTTGAGCGCGTCTATGAAGTCGGGTGGGAGCGGTTTGTGAGGGTCGTAAGCACTGCGATTGGTGTGGCGCTGGGGAATCGCATTATAAAGTTCACTTTCTTCGCGCGTTCCAGATGCAAGATCGACGCGGGCCAGGAGTTGAGGCTTGGGATCAGATGGAATCGCACTAAGTTTCCCCGGCAGGAGCGTCACGGTGGCCGCATAGCCGTTTGCCGGCGCGGCGAGCATCAGATTCTCCAGCGCGCAGCCTATGCCTATGTGTTCCTCGCGCGGTAAGGATCGAGCGCGCCAACGTTCCTCTGGGCATCGATGTGCAATTCGATGGAAGAGTTGGAGACTTTGAAAAGCCAGGGCTGAGTGTTATGCGGGCTGGCGGCAAGAATAGCAGCGCGCACCAATACCAGGGGGCCGTCATTGGCACTGCTGCGCCAGTCTTTCCAAGGCTCGTAGGCTGGTCCTTCGCCGACGCTGAAGACACCTTGATCGTAAGCGCGCCACACGCCACCGACGACGACTGCGACGGTTACAACTCCTGCGCCTTTGAGGAACGACCTGCGCTGCACGCACCACCTCGCGTGAGTTACGTCTGAGCTATGCTGTCCTCGATACTATACCCCGGGCACCGCGCCGTCGAAGGCAGTGTTTTCCGGGTAGTAGCTCAATTGATTCGGCGTTTCACGCAACTGGCAAATGCTTTCTCGAAAAGGTAGAGAACCATGCCGCTAGCATGGCCCTCTGGTTCGTGTGCTACCATTTCTGCCGGGTTCATCAGCCCCTAATGAGGGCCCCTGCAATGGAAGCGGGTCTTTCTGGTCACGCAGGGGATATTTCCGAAATGGTCAACCTAATTATTACCAAAGGCACTTGTGGCCTAGGGTGATTAGTTTCATTGACCCTAGTGAAACCTTAAGATAGGCTGTAACGTCTAAGAAGTAGTAGGGGTTGGCCTCCGTGAACACCTCAGATGTGATTCTGGACAATTTTAGGAGCTACGAGTGGAACGCTCGCATGTATGGCGTTCTCTCCGCCGCTTCTCGTGTCGCGGCCACCGTAAAAAATCGAACGAATGTAATAAAGCTGGCATACCGCCTCCGCACCCTGAACAAGCTTGTGACAGACATCGTTGATAATGTTAATGCTGGCATGGAAGGCAAACTGCCACCTCCAGCAAAAGATGAAAAACCTCTCACGCCCCAGCAAATCAGGGAACAGGCGGATAGATTCGAGCATTTACATCGCATGTTGGAATACATATATGAGAGCCTGCGAAGGGTTGGCTTGACTAACAACTCTCTCACCGCTGCTTCATTGAGTTCTATTCATCGGCACACTGATGCCATCGCCAATTTCGCGGACTGGCTTGATTTAGCTTCACAACCAGAGCAAGTAGAATCGCTGTTCACTCGGGCTAAGCAGGAAAAGGAGCGCGGAGAATTGATAGATTTAGCCCAGGTCGAATGAACGCTTGCCTCTTCAAATTCATCTCAGTGCCTCCGCAGCGAAATACCTACAGTCGCTAGACAAAACCACCCGCAATCGAATAACAGACAAGCTCGGTCTTGTCCTAAAGTGCGTTGGAGAAAATAACAGCAACCGCTTGCACTTCTGAATAGCTGGTGCTACGTTTGCCGCATGGCAAAGAAAAATGATCTTCGCGCACTCCGCAATTTGATCGGCGAGGCGCAATCCCTCCTAATGACCACGAACCTGCCGGAAGGCCGTTCCCAACGCGCCAATGAATTGCTAACCGCTGCCGTGCATCTTGCAGACGATCTTCTTGAGGAATCCCCAGCGGCCACTCTGGGGGCAAAGGGCGGGAAGACAACAGCCAAGCGAGGGCCGGATTATTTCCGAAAAATAGCCGCGATGCGCAAGGAATACAAGGGCGGTAGACCGCCCAAGCCAAGCTAAGTTGCAGCACCGCTGGCCTTTCCTAGAACGTATTCTTTCTTGAATCCAGCACACTCCGGCTGACGCCCCTCCGCCTTCGCCTTTCGCCATTCGTTCTCGGTGCAAATATACACAGTATTCCTCACGATTTCCACAACTCGCCTTTGTACGACGCCATCAGCAAAAGTCTTGACCTCTACCAAGTCTCCTTTATTCATAGCGTTAGCTCCAGTGTGGCCGATGCTATCAGTTAATTTCGCAATGACGAAATAAACTCTTGCGCATGCGGCAACAAACTGTTAGATTAGATAATCTTAATTCGTTACCGCAATAAGCGAGGAGCAATGGAAACAGCCAAGCGCGTTCCGCCATATCTTCCCTTCAAGACATTTCTTAGTTCCCTTGATGCGCTGTCACACGGCGTCCCCCCGAAGATCGACAGGATGCTGTGGCGAAGCCAATCGGGAGTCACCCAGGGCCTCATTATGAACGCTTACAGGTTCCTAGGCTTGGTTGAGGATGACGACAGCGCTAATGAGTGGCTAGAACGTCTCGTGAGTCCAAACCAACGCGGCAAGGAACTCAAGTCCCGGTCTTGTCCTAAAGTGCGTTGGAGAAAATAACAGCAACCGCTTGCACTTCTGAATAGCTGGTGCTACGTTTGCCGCATGGCAAAGAAAAATGATCTTCGCGCACTCCGCAATTTGATCGGCGAGGCGCAATCCCTCCTAATGACCACGAACCTGCCGGAAGGCCGTTCCCAACGCGCCAATGAATTGCTAACCGCTGCCGTGCATCTTGCAGACGATCTTCTTGAGGAATCCCCAGCGGCCACTCTGGGGGCAAAGGGCGGGAAGACAACAGCCAAGCGAGGGCCGGATTATTTCCGAAAAATAGCCGCGATGCGCAAGGAATACAAGGGCGGTAGACCGCCCAAGCCAAGCTAAGTTGCAGCACCGCTGGCCTTTCCTAGAACGTATTCTTTCTTGAATCCAGCACACTCCGGCTGACGCCCCTCCGCCTTCGCCTTTCGCCATTCGTTCTCGGTGCAAATATACACAGTATTCCTCACGATTTCCACAACTCGCCTTTGTACGACGCCATCAGCAAAAGTCTTGACCTCTACCAAGTCTCCTTTATTCATAGCGTTAGCTCCAGTGTGGCCGATGCTATCAGTTAATTTCGCAATGACGAAATAAACTCTTGCGCATGCGGCAACAAACTGTTAGATTAGATAATCTTAATTCGTTACCGCAATAAGCGAGGAGCAATGGAAACAGCCAAGCGCGTTCCGCCATATCTTCCCTTCAAGACATTTCTTAGTTCCCTTGATGCGCTGTCACACGGCGTCCCCCCGAAGATCGACAGGATGCTGTGGCGAAGCCAATCGGGAGTCACCCAGGGCCTCATTATGAACGCTTACAGGTTCCTAGGCTTGGTTGAGGATGACGACAGCGCTAATGAGTGGCTAGAACGTCTCGTGAGTCCAAACCAACGCGGCAAGGAACTCAAGTCCCTGCTCGAATACCAGTACGAACCCATCCTCTCAAAGCACGATCTCACGAAGATGACGCTGAAGATGTTAGAAGATGAGTTTGAAAAATCGTTCTCGGTGAGCGGAGGCACAAAACAAAAAGCCATCACATTTTTCCTCAAGGCTGCGAAGTTTGCGGATATGCCCCTGTCCCCATATTTATCTTCCTTGCTTCGTGCAACGCGAAAAAAGCGCGGAGCGCGACAACGAGTGAACGGAGATAGCGGGATCGCTGAACAGGTCCAGGCTCCATTTGCTCCGGTGCATACACCAGAAGCAAGCACGCACAGTGTCCGTCTTATCAGTGGAGGAAGGCTAACGGTGTCGATCACCGCCAATCCATTCAAGATGCCGCAGGATGATCGGCAGTTCGTGTTTGCAATCGTGGATCAGCTTCAGAAGTACGAAGGAGATCACGCCGACCTCATCCCTATTCCTAGCGAAGACGAGGAGGATGAGAGCGCCTAGCAACTATGCTCAGAATACGTATAGCCCTTCCCCATCGGCGCATTGCCTCATCGTGGGGTTGGGCGAAAACAGAAAGGCCCGTTCCGATTTCCTTGGCAGGTGCGGAACGAGCCGTGATGAGGTCTCTGCTTTTGTTGCCATGACCGGAGAGTGACTAGTTGGCACTAGAACCCGCCCTTATACGCGGGAGTTCCTTTACCGGAACGGGGTCCGATCCCCCCGCTCTCCGCCATTATATTCAACGATTTGCCTCAAGATCAAGCGTTATCGCACTGAGGTAACTCTTTACGTCTTGACATAATGTCAAGCTGGGGTTAGCATGGTTCAAGAGATTGGAACAATACCTCCATCGCTTACGGAACGGCAGCTACGAGAGTTGCTACTTGAGGCGATTGATGAAACGCCGGACACAGCCAACCCGGAAACTTACCATGCCCGGTTCGATCACTTGGACCGGGGACTTCAGCTCAATGACGTTATCCACGGACTTGAGCAGGAATGGAAGTTTAACCGCCCTCCCTGTTTCAACAAGAAATTTTGGCAGTGGAAGTATTACATAGACACGGAAAATGCGGACGGCAAGCCTATCCTTGTACTGGTCGCTGTCGACACTGTGGACAGGTCTTTCGAGGTTTTAACTAGATGGCCACGATAAGCATAGATCATGAATGCGGGCGAGACACCCGTCGCGAAGTGTTGGCTACGCCTGAGAACCCTTTCCGGTTTGTGGATTCTGGTTTGAACGATGTTTACTTAGTGGGCATCCGCTACTTTGTTTGCGAATGCGGTCGGATCGTTGCAGAGATTCCGGCTGCCCGTCAGTTGTTATCCCTTATTGCGCGAGACTTGGTAGAAAAACCAAAGGCGCTGTCGCCAGAAGAGATTCGATTTCTCCGCAAACGTCTAGGCAAGAAACAGGCCGACTTTGCGAAGGAACTCGGGGTTCGTCCCGAGACACTTTGTCGATTTGAATCCGGCGATACCCGGACCAACGAAAGAACCGACAAGCTCATCCGCTTGTATTACGCGCTGGCATCGAAAGACCCCATATTGATTGAACAGTTGGGACCGACCATTCAAGACATTATGGCCGCGTGGGAATACACCAAGAATTCCGCCCACATTGTTGCCACGGTCAAAGATAACAAATGGAAGGCCGTAGCCGCCTAGCGCTTTCTCGCATTTTCCCTACAATAAAAATTATCCCCATTCCCTCTTGACAAACAGCAACCGCTTGCTGTAGTATTGCTTCATTATGAATTGCGAAACTTGCAATCGTGAGTGCATGAAGTATGGCAAGAACCGCAACGGTCTACGCCGTTTCCGCTGTGGAGTCTGCGGCAAGACCTTCACCGAGGGCCGCACTGGTCTGTTCGGGAAAATGATGGTCCCCGAAGATAAAGCGCTGCTTGCGATTCAGCTTTTGTTGGAAGGCACTTCGATTCGCTCCACGGAGCGCGTAACTGGATTGCACCGGGACACGATTCTCCGGCTGTTGGTGCTTGCGGGTGAGCGATGCGCGAAACTGATGGACGAGAAGATGCGAGGCCTTCGCTGTCAGCGGATTCAGGGAGATGAGATTTGGGGATTTTGCGGCAAGAAGCAACGCCACGTTAAACCGGAAGATTCTCCCGAACTTGGGGACGCTTGGATTTTCGTTGCGATGGATGCTGACACGAAATTGGTTCCTGCCTACACGGTTGGCAAGCGTACACGCGATACCACCTATGCATTTCTCCGCACACTTCACAGCCGGATTGCGGAGGAGCATCGAATCCAGTTGACCACCGATGGTTTCCACTTTTACCGCAAAGGAGTTGAGGATATTTTCGCGGGACAGGTAGACTTCGCCCAGATCATAAAAATATTTGGTGACCACGGGCAGACCGATGCAGCGGGGCGATACTCCCCGGCGTCCCTGTCCCAAACGATAATAAAAATTCGGGACGGTCGCCCAGATTCCCGCTACATCTCGACTAGCTATATCGAGCGGCAGAACCTCACGATCCGGCAATCGCTCAAGCGCTTCGCACGCCTGACGCTTGGCTACAGCAAGAAGCTCGACAACCTCAAGGCCGCCTGTGCTTTGCATTTCGCGTATTACAATTTCTGCCGTGTGCATTCGACGATCCGCGTTGCCCCGGCTGTCGAAGCTGGAATCACCGATCACATATGGACGTTGCGGGAATTATTCTCCAACGCACTTTAGGACAAGACCGACAAGCTCAAACAAATTGCTGGAAGCTCCACAGGATTTACGTTTGTCGTATCCTTTGAAAAATAGCACCCACCGTAGCAGTCGCGTTGGCAACTACCGAATCCTGTTTGAGGTTGAGGACGCCATGTTGCTGGTTGCCGCCATTGGGCCGCGCGGACAAATCTATCGAGAGGCTTGATTTTCAAATTGAGCCACCACCGTTTTCCGCAAGGAAATGCCCCACCCTACTGTAAGGACGATGCTCTTTACCCTTTTTCGCCACACATTTAGAATTAAAACCAAGGCCGACGTAGCTCAGTTGGTAGAGCAGCCGATTCGTAATCGGCAGGTCAGCGGTTCAACTCCGCTCGTCGGCTCCAGCTTTTCAATCACTTGCTGCTCCTCCTTATGGCACGCTCAACTTCACTCTGACGTTGATCGTGACGTAGATTCTGCCGCTCGATGGCCTCGCGAATCGAGTCAAGCCCAGGATGTTGATGCCCCAGCGAGGTGCGCACATCCGTGTGGCCCATGACTTTCACGACCATTGCCAGGTTACCGGTTTGCCGTCGGCCGGTGTCCCAGCTTATCGTTAGTGCGAGGCTGTCAAAGGAAGCTACTGCGGATGAATGTCCTGGTCGTAAACTCGGGAAGCTCTACCCTGAAATTTCAAGTGATTGCGACCGACCTTGAGCGAATTAAGCAGGATAAAGACGATCGCATCTGCCGGGGCGAAGTAGAGGGCATTGGCGGAGAGGCAATCATTCACATCCAGTACCGCACCCAGCCAAGTCAGACCCTCACCGCGCCGTTGCGGGACATCACAGCGGCGCTGGATTATTTGGTTCGCTACGTCGCTTCGGATCGATCGGGCATCGCAGAAATTAAAAGCACGGCTGACGTGAACGCAGTGGGACATCGGGTGGTGCATGGCGGTGAGGCGTTCGAGGAATCAGCCCTGATTGACGATCGGGTGTTGAAAGGCATCGAGGACTGCATCGATCTGGCGCCACTTCACAATCCCAACAACATCAAAGGAATCCAGGCGGCGCGCGAACTTTTCGGCAATGCCGTTCCCCAGGTCGCCGTGTTCGACACTTCGTTTCATCATTCGCTTCCCGAGCAGGCGTACTTGTACGCCATTCCCTATCATCTTTATCGCCGTCACCGCATCCGGCGGTACGGATTCCATGGCACCTCCCACCGCTATGTCGCCTTCCGCTATCGTGCGACGCGAGGCCTGACACGGAAACAGACGAATGCCATCACGCTCCATTTGGGTAATGGTTGCTCTGTGGCTGCCATTAAGGGCGGATATTCCGTGGATACTTCTATGGGAATGACGCCACTTGAAGGTTTAGTCATGGGCACTCGCTCGGGCGACGTTGATCCCGCCGTTTTGGGTCTCATCGCCAGAAAAGAGGGCCTGTCGACATCGGAGGTGGAGACGCTGCTCAATACGCAGTCGGGGTTGCTGGGAATTTCAGGACTCACCAATGACATGCGGGAATTGCAGGCCGAGTTGGAAGAGCATGATGACCGTCGGGTCCGGCTTGCCATCGAAATCTTCTGCTATCGGGCGCGCAAATACATCGGCGCATATCTGGCTGCGATGGGCGGCGCTGATGCCATCGTTTTCACCGGCGGCATCGGAGAAAACTCGCCCAATGTCCGGGCCCGAATCTGTACAGGAATGGAGTGGGCCGGTCTTCATCTTGACACAGCGAAAAATCAGGAAACGATCGGCCGCGAAGGTAAAATTTCGACCGACGACTCCAAGTTGCTCGCCTACGCCATCCCCACCGACGAAGAACTCCTGATCGCCCGCGACACGGTGCGAGTCATCCTGGGTGTGCCGCACCCGTCGTAAATGAGATTCCTACAGCAATTAGTAAGGCCAGAACCCAGTTTGCTACTTCCGGCTTATCGATGCCGAACTGATGGGCATACGCTCGGCATTCGATCTGCTGGTTCAAAAATCTCTCCTTAGCGTGCCCGCCTATTCTCTGCAACCTCGGCACCCGGTCGACAACGTCCATGGCAAGGCTGAAGCGGTCAATGTTGTTTTCGATGGCCAATTCCATCGGCGTATCGATGCTGCCTTTTTCCTTGTAGCCGCGCACATGCATGTTTTCGTGGTTTTTCCGGCGATAAGCCAGCCGATGAATCAGCTGCGGATAACCATGGAAATTGAATATGACCGGCTTGTCGACGGTGAACAGCGAATCGAAATCGCGGTCGGACAGGCCGTGCGAGTGCTCCGTATCGGGCTCGAGCTTAAAAAGATCGATCACGTTGATAAAGCGTATCTTGAGATCCGGAAATTCCGCGCGCAGCAGCGCGGTCGCGGCCAGAGCTTCCTGCGTGGGAATGTCGCCGGCCGAAGCCATCACTACATCCGGTTCACCCGATTCATCGTTGCTCGCCCAATCCCAGATGCTGATTCCCTTGGTGCAATGAATGATGGCCTGTTCCATGTTCAGGAACTGCAAATGTTTTTGCTTATCGCAGACGATCACGTTCACGTAATTTTGACTCCGCAGACAGTGATCTGCGACGGAGAGCAGACTATTCACGTCGGGAGGGAGATAAATGCGGGTGACGCTGGCACTCTTGTTGACCACCACATCGAGGAAACCGGGGTCCTGGTGAGTGAAACCGTTGTGTCCTGCCGCCATACCGTGGAAGTAATCAGCAGATTCAAGGAGGCAATCGCCTGCCGCCAGGAGAGCTGCCTGCTTATTTCCAGCCATTTGGCATGCTGGTTGAACATCGAATCGATCACGTGGGCGAACGCTTCATAAGTGGATAAAAGACCGTGCCGACCGGTTAGGAGGTAGCCTTCCAACATTCCCTCCAGGGTGTGTTCACTGAGCATTTCCATGACGCGGCCGTCGGTCGCGAGTTCGCCGCCGTCCTGTCCTCAGGGAAGAACTCCTCAATCCAGAATTTCTTGCTCACGCTGTAAATTGCGTCGAGTTTGTTTGAGGTGGTCTCGTCCGGGCCGAAAACCCGAAAATTGTTCCTGTTTCGCTTCATCACTTCAGCCAGGAAAGCACCCAGCGGACGGGTGTTCTCGACCGAAGTCTGGGCCGGCTTTTCGCATTGATAAGCATATTCGCGGAAATCCGGCAGCCGCAGGGCTTTCTTGATGCACCCACCGTTGGCGTGTGGATTGGCGCTCATTCGTCGGCTGCCGGATGGAGCCAGTTCACGGAACACCGAGGCAAGGGTCTCGTCGCCATCGAAAAACGCTTCCGGCTTTTGAGAATGCATCCAATCTTCAAGGATGCGAAGCTGCTCAGGATCTTTCTTGGCATCGGGCAGAGGGACTTGGTGCGCCCGCCAGAAGCCTTCCAGAAAATGGCCTTCCACTTTACGGGGCGCCGTCCATCCCTTAGGTGAGCGCAACACAATCATCGGCCAGCGAGGCCGGCTGGTCACTCCCTGCTCGCGGGCCGCTCGCTGGTGCTCACGGATTTCCTGAATACAATGCTCCGTAGTCGCCGCCATCGCTTGATGCATTGAGTCGATATCAGAACCCTCCACAAAATAGGGCGTCCAGCCATAGCCGCGGAACAAACCCTCCAATTCCTCATGGCTAATGCGCGCCAGCAAGGTTGGATTGTTGATCTTGTAGCCGTTCAAGTGAAGGATGGGCAGAACCGCGCCATCGCGAGCGGGATTCAAGAACTTGTTGATGTGCCAGGAGGTGGCCAGAGGGCCGGTTTCGGATTCTCCATCGCCCACCACCGCGGCCACGATCAGTTCAGGATTGTCGAAAGCGGCGCCACATGCGTGGGAGAGCGAGTAACCGAGCTCTCCACCCTCGTGGATCGATCCCGGTGTCTCGGGAGTGCAGTGACTGCCGATTCCCCCAGGAAACGAAAACTGCCTGAAGAATTCATGCAGGCCATCGATGTCCTGACTTTTCTCCGGATAGATCTCGGAATACGTGCCTTCAAGATACGTCGGGCCCAGAACACCGGGCGCGCCGTGACCAGGGCCGGCGATGAAAATCATGTCGAGGTCGTACTTCTTGATCAGGCGGTTCAAATGGATATAGATAAACGACAATCCGGGACTGGATCCCCAATGGCCGAGCACCCTATTCTTGATGTGGTCTGGACGAAGCGGCTCCGTCAGCAGCGGGTTCTCCTGCAAATAGATCATGCCGAGGCTGAGATAGTTGCAAGCCCGCCAGTAAGTTTCAGTTTTGCGGAGTTCGTCCGCGCTAAGCGGTGCGCTCGTAATGGTGGATCGGGTTGGTGCGTAGGGACTGAGACCGTTGACTGCGGCTGGCTGGCTGGCTTCGATGACGCTCATGGATCACCCCTTTGGATAGGCTATGCCGAACGGCTAGGCGGTGACAAACAGTTCTCTTGTGGATAAGTACCTGCCAGTGCAAAATTCAGCCCCTCGCAATCGGTGCGTGATTGGTCTCGAATGGTTTACTACCTTCTGTCGCGGAGCCGTATGCCGATTCGTAATCGACAGGTCATTGGTTCAAGTCCGATCGACTCCAATCATTTCCGCTTGCGAAGCGGTGCGCAAGGATCCGCAGCCCATCCGCTGCGCGAGCGACTTCTTCTTTTCCCCGCCCGCCGCATCTAATGCTCGAGGAAAGCCTATGCCCACCAAAGTTGAGCGCAAGACTGTCGATCTTTCCGCTTACCCGGACCTGATCGTGATTTATCTCGGGATGCGGGTGAACCGAATGGCCGGTCTCAAGACCCTGTTTGGCTTCGGGCCACAGATCTCAAATTCCGTGCAGGCGCAACCCGACGGCCTTCTCAGACACGAAAACCTGATTCTCTCCTTGTTTCCCATGCACGTTGGCTTCCGGCAATATTGGCGCGATATGGAATCGCTTCTTAAGTGGACGCGGTCGGATCCGCACCGGCGATGGTGGCAGGATTTCCTGAAGAATTCCGGAGGCACGGGTTTTTGGCACGAGACTTATTTTCGCAGCGGCGGCATGGAAGCGGTTTATGACGACATTCACCAGCCACTCGGGCTTGCAGCTTTTGCGCCAGTGGTTCCGGCTCGCGGACCGATGTTTGGAGCTGCAGCCAGAGGCGGGAAAGCGCACGGCGCACCTCCGGCAGTCGGCGAGAAGGAGCTGTACGGGTAAGGCCGGCGATTCAGTGCGGTTCGGGGCCCTCAGTGCCGTTTGGACTATCGACGGTCCGAATGAGCTTGCCATCGGGGCCGAAAATGTCGATGACGAGGTCGACGCCGCGCTGGTCCGCTTCTCCGAGCACGGCTGCTCCTTCTGACAAATTGATTGTGTAAATGTGATTGTCAGCCGGACCGAGCAACCGCTCCTGATTCAAGCCCGGGGTCAGATTGGTGGATTGCTGGCCGAACGCGCAGCTGCAGAAAAGCATTACGATTGCAAGCGTCGTGATCGATCGGATCCGCGTCACGGT
This sequence comes from uncultured Acidobacteriaceae bacterium, assembly GCA_963848325.1. Taxonomy (GTDB): domain Bacteria; phylum Acidobacteriota; class Terriglobia; order Terriglobales; family Acidobacteriaceae; genus DATJOJ01. The sequence continues at coordinate 295,753 of CAWKDJ010000016.1, read as the reverse complement.
CACAAGTCACCCTTCGATGAACGTTGGCAGCCCGTGCTCCCGGCGCGGTTTACATACTGGTGAGGGTGAAATAATCCGAGTTGGAATGGTTCATGAAGCCTTGAGCTCGCTGATCCTGGCACGTCCGATTCGATCCAGCTCTCCATACAGCAGGCGAATCCTCTCCGAGCGCTGTTTGTAATCGCGCAGTTGCGTAATCGTCAGGGAAGAAGGCTGTCTAAGGGTTTGAATTTGCAGGTCAACTAATTGATGAACTTCCTGTTTGAGGGCGGAGGCTGGGTGCCATCAGCATATGTATTCTCTCTCGGTGCGAATTGTAGCCCATTGGGTGGCTGTGACTCAAACCAATGTTTAAGCCGGCTTTACTATTTATCGCCGCCCAAGAATTTGATGGAATTGCGCGCAATTTTCATGTAAAGGTATCGTGAAAACCGGCCACCTTGGCCAGTTCGATTGCGGGCCTACGCGAAAGCGTTTCGGGCTTCGGCTTTTGGAGTTGCAAGTTGGTTAGTTTACTGAACGCGCTTTGGACTTTGTTAAGCCTGGCTGCTGCCTGGGCTTGGTTGCGGCGTGGGCGTCGCTTCTCCAGGCATTCAGTCGCCATTCAGTTGTGCTCTCTCGCTTGCGCGCTGATCATTCTTTTTCCGGTGGTCTCCGCCAACGACGACCTTGCCATGCAGCAGATGGCGACGGAGACATCGGAAAGACAGAAGCCGTCGATCGCGGGAGTGTCTGCGAAGGCAGCACGGCCGTGCTCGCTGCTTTATTTTGAATTCTGCGCGCCGCAAGCCCCCGCGGCGTTTCCCGCGCAACCACAATTGGCGCTCTTGCCGAGCGGACTGCTTCCGCTTTTGGCCGCAGGCGTCCTTTCTCCATTCCTCAACCGTCCGCCGCCCATGCTCGCTCTGGCCTAAAACTCCTATCGCAGCAGCGGAGTAGTCGTTTCAAAACAAATTCCCTGGCTGGGAGTCATTCGCAAGAACACGCGCACCCATGCCGTGCTTTCTGCGAACGCCTCCAACAACAGGCATACCTGGGACACACCTCGTGTGAGTTTGCGGGCGAATTCTTGGGCCGTGCTGGAGGAAGAAGCGATGACGCCAGAAACCAATCGGAAGGACGAAGTGCGCAAAATGATGGTTTCGGTTCTAGCGTTTGTCTTGCTTGCCGGAGTCGGTTATATGGTCATCACGATGTATATGCGGTGACCTGCGGACGCAAAACTTTAGCGCTGTGAGACGGAAGTGCGGGAGCGCTTCGGTTCATGCCTCATGCTGCGGCCTTCGACCAGGTGAAAGAGTTCTTCGGCAAGGTTTTTGGCGTGGTCGCCGGCGCGCTCGAACGCCTGGGCCATCAACAGAAGATGGGTGCCGTAATCGCGGCTGCGTTCTTTGCCTTCCAGTTGCCGTTGAAAGACGGCGCGGCAGATGTGGTCGATGTGCACGTCGGTTTTCATGACCCAATCGGCGGATTCAAGATTGCGTTGGATGAATCCGCGGTGAATGCTCTCGAGCATTTTCTCCAGCACGTCGGCCATGGCGATGAGATCGCGGCGGTCGTCCTTGAGCAATTTTGAGGGAAGCTGCTGCAATCGCCGCGTCACCCACCAGGTGAGATCTCCGATGCGTTCGAGATCGATGATGAATTTCAGGCAGGCCAGCAATTCGCGGGCTTCCGACTCGCTGACTTGGGTGATGGCGCGGGTGATCTGCTCGTCAATGCGGCGCTCCGTGCGGTCGAGTTCCTTCTCGCAGTCCTGCACCGCAATGGACGCCATGTTGGAAGAATTTTCGAGAAAGTCGCGCAGGTTAAAAGCCGCGTCCTTGGCCACCAGGCAAGATTGCTCGATGAGGCCGGTCATCTCCCGGATGGATTCCGAGTCGCGCGCGGCTTTGCGGCGAGTGGCTGTCATTGCCAAGTCAAAATGATAGCTCTGTGCGGGGCGTTTGGCCCGTCGCAATGTTAAAAGTTGGTAAATTGACAATGCCAGAGTTTCGGGCCGGAAACTGCACCTCAGGCGATGCAAGTTGCCGGTTCAGGTTCCTTTAAGCCTTGATTTCCACTTGCATACACAAATCCGGGTCTAGATAATAAAGATCGGATCGTCCTTAACTGTGTCTCAATATAGCCGAGCGGACCTGCTACGGATCCTGCAGCTCACGGCGCGTCAGTTGGCAGCCTGGCAAAAGGCCGAACTGATTCCCGCGGGGGAAAACTATACCTTCGCTGACCTCGTGCAAATCAAGAAAGTCCGGGACCTGTGTGCGCGCAAAGTGCGGCCCGCGGTGATCCGGCAGTCGCTGGTGGCGATGCAAAAGCAGGCTGCGGGTATGGAGAATCCCCTGCTCGAAGCCGGAGCGTTCCGGGCGGGCAGCCGCGTGGCTTTTCGGCATGACGGAATAGTGGTCGAGCCAATTGCCGGCCAGTTCATGCTGGATTTTGAGCCGCAGAGCAAAGTGGTGACGAGCCGTCCGTTCGCGGTGACGAAGACGGAGCCGGAGACGGAGCCGCAAGCCGAGCCAAAGAATGTGGCGGAACTTTTCGCGCGCGGCATTTCGCTGGAAGAAAATCCCGCGACGCAAAGCCACGCCATTGCGACCTATCAGAAAGTGCTGGAGCTCGACCCGGAGCACGCTGCGGCGCACATCAATCTCGGAACTCTTTATTACAACCGTCAGGACTACTCTTTAGCCGAGCAACACTATCGCGCGGCCATCGCGGTCGATCCGCGCTACGCGCTGGCCTATTTCGATCTTGGAAATGTCTTGGACGAAACTGGCCGGGTGAATGAAGCCGTCCATGCGTATCGAACTGCATTGCAGCTCGCACCCACCTATGCAGACGCTCACTACAACTTGGCGCTGGCGTACGAGAAAATCCGGGAGCCGCGGCGCGCGTTGAAGCACTGGCGCGCCTACGTGAAGCTCGATACGGTCTGGTCCCTGGGCGGTACATGCACGCAACCAGATCAAGCGCATCCTGCAAGGCGAGGGTTTGAAGCTGGTGGCGAAGCGGAACTGAACCGAATTTGCTAGTTCACAGTGAGGGGCACGGATACACTGCCGATCCGGCCACTGAGATTATCTCGCACCACAAACCGCACTCGATAATCGCCCGGCGGCAATTCCAGCGCATTCCGGTAGAAGATGCCTTCCGCTTTAATCTTGTCCAGCGCAGACGCGGGGACAATACCCTTGACGGTCTGCCCCGCCTGACCCGCAGGTTTGCCGCTCTTGGTCGCCTGCGCAATGAAGTCGACGTCGAAGCGGTTCTTGTCCCCTTCGTCAATCACATTCGTAGCCGGCAGACGGAGCGCGAAGCCGACTTTCTTCTTGTCACCGTCTGTTGTCGGCGGCTGCCACTGCATCGTGACCTGAATGCCAGTGCTATCGAAAGGTGAGCTCAGGGCAAATTCGATATCGGCGTTATGCGTCAATTGCGGGTCGATGCCCGCGTTGGTAAAGAAGAGTCCGGTGCGGGCGCGCACCTCGACATTTTTGTTCTTCGGAAGCTGGACCTGCAACTTTCGCCAGCCCGGCCTGGTGTCGCGCGTGTCGGCGTAATAACCAAGCAGATAATAGGAGCTGGAGTCATCGACCGCGCGCTTAAATGCGGCGGTGAGATCATTCGTGTTGTAGAACGCGCGGCCTCCCGTCATTTCCGCAAAGGTCGTCATGCTGTTGATGGTCGAGGCCTGCAACGCACTTCTGGCCGAAGCGGCGTCGCCCGCTCCTGGGACCGGTGGGGGCGCTGGAGAACGTCGCGATATCGGCAGGCGAGGTGCTTACCAAGCCCCGCACATCTACGGGATAAACCGCGACTTGGGCATTTTTCAAGGCGTCCATGGCTCGCTCGTAGAGCACGGCCAAATTACCACTGGGCAGACTGGAGGGAGAATCCAGGGGAAATGGAAAACTGCCGGTGGCCCAAATCAAAGACTTGCGGCCGGGAATGCCAGCGAGGGACCATGCAATGGCGAGGAATGCCCGCATCGTGTCTTCGATGGCGCGTGCCTGCTGGTGCTGGCCCTCGAGCGCGTCCGCGTTCAGGATGAAGTTGCGCAAACGGGTTAACGCATCCGCGTTGGCAGAGCCTAAACCAGTGAGTTCGCTGGGGTCGCTTTCCCCCGCTGCCAAAATTTTTCCATCGGTACTGAACGATTCCATGGGAGATATCTCTCCGCTGGCTTTCTTGAGCGCGGCGATCAGCATAGCGGGATCGGTGTTGAGTCCGCCGAGCACTTTTATTCCTTTGCTCCCCATGACCACCAGCCCGAACACGTGCCCGGAGTCCAGCGTGTTGGCCAGATATTGAATTAATTGCTTCCGTCCATAGGTTTGATCGAGGAACGGCGTATTGATCATATCGAGAGCAATGACGGTAATGCCGACGGGTTGCTGCCCATTGAGGGCGAGATTGGTAAACGTGCCAGGAACCGTCGTTGGAGGAACCGTCGTCGGCAGCGGTCGCGTGGCGGTGGTTACTTCCTCGAAGGAGGTAATCTTTTGTTGCTTGCCCTCCTCCAGAATTTTGAAATCGTCTTTGGTCAAACCGTGGATGTGGTTTCCCGATTTATCGGTGACGACGGTGGGAACCTGAACCAGGTTTGTCTGCGACTTGAACACCAATCGGCCTTCCCGGTTCACACCGCCCACGGGGGGAGTGGTATCGGGAAGTGGGATGCCCGCTGTGTTTGCCGGCTGTCCGGTAAAGGGGTCAGTACCTTGGTTGCCAATTTCCTGTGAGAAAGCAGCGGTTGAGAACAGTGCAACCCACAAGATGATGAACGACCGGTTTCGGAACATAAAGTTCTTCCTTGCTCCAATAATCAAGAATCTATCCTAACTTCTCCTGCCCTAGAAGTCTGCTTCGGCGGCGAGGATCCGGGATGGCCGCAGGATTCGGATATTTTGCTCCGCGCAACCGGAGCGAGAAGCCAAGCCCCCAAATGGCGAGCAAGGCGAGACTAGGCCAGGTTCCGTCTTGCCCGAACGTGCCGCCGGTCAGCCAATCGGGGCCGTGAAAACTAGAATTCAAAAAGTGCGGGTGTCCGACAAAGCCGCTGGAGGGCACGCCGTAGAAAAACAGCTCGCCCCAGTTCCATGCGGTGTGCAGGCCGAGCGGCATCCAAAGATCGCCGGTCCTCCTCAAAACCAAGCAGGTGACCAGGCAATATTCTGTGGCTGCTACCGGCCGAGTCCATGGGCTCCGCCGGGATTGAGATAGTGCATTCCGCCCATCCAAAGCGAAGTTACCACCGCCGCCGGCCAAAAACCGATGCCAGTAGACAATGTGAACAGCAGATAACCGCGGTAGAAAAAGTCTTCGAGCAAGGCACCGAGGAAGATCGGGACAGACCAGATGGCGCCGTATTTCAAAATGTCCAGCCCGTGAAGCCCCGAGGATCCAAAAGAAAATGCACCCGAAAGATGCAGGACGAGAAGCAGGGCCGTGAGCGACACGAAGCTGATGGCTGCACCCTGCCAGAACTGTTTGCAGAAGGCTCGCCGCCAAGGCAATCCGTAATCGGCGAGGCTGCGGCCTTCGATTTTTGCCATGATCCAGCTGGCCAGGAGGACAGCGACTGCGAAGGTGCCCCATTAAAATGAGGCCTCCCAGAGGACTGTCAAGGTCAGCCTTCAGCCTGCGGTTCAGGAACTCGACCAGGGAGTTTGCGCCGTAGAAAAAAGGGGTAAAGATGACCCCAAAGATCAGCAAACGCCAGCCGGCGCGAGGGCCATTCGGCCCTATAAAAACGTTGCGCCGAGCGCCACTGGTCGGTGTCAGAGTTGCGGAAGGATCGTTCATGTTGAATTTTGGTGCGAACTTGCCCGCGCAGGGCATCGCTGCCCAGCATCCAACCTTAGCATCGGCCCTGTGCCGGAAGTATGATCTTTTGTGCCAATTCTGAGGGTTGAGTTGATTTCAGAATGGATTGGCCGGGCCGGGCAAAATAATCCTTTATGTCCCATGTTCCCACTGTTTTCGCTCGTTCTGCGCGAAAGATAGCTAAGGCTGTCGCTATTCGTGATAATTCCCGTCACCTGTTGCGAACTGTAGGTCTTGATCACGACGCAATCGACGATCCTTCGCTCAGGATTCCCTACGCCGACATGATGATGCTTGCCGAACATGCGGCGAGGATGACAAGCGACCCGGCGTTTGGCCTCCATGTGGGGGAGCGGGTCAACATGCGGGAGTATGGCGTCATTGGAGATTCGATCGTTACGAGCGCAACCCTGGGTGAGGCGCTTCGCAGCTTAGTACGTTACTTGCCAATCTGGACGAATGTCGGCGCTTTCAGTCTCGATATCGATGGGCCGGTCGCTCATTTCCAATGGGAGTTTTCCGACCGCTCACTGCCCGAACCGCGGCACGACTGTGAAATGACCCTGGCAACCTTGGCGAGGTTTAACGACTCCTCGGTAGGCAGTCATTGCAAACCGCGAGAAGTCTGGTTTCAGCATCCCAAGCCCAAGGACACGACTGAACATGCGCGCATCTTTGGCGCGCCGGTACGATTTGGTATGCCGGCCAATGCATTGCTCTTGGATAAGCGCCTGCTCGAGATCCCCCTAAGAACCGCAGATCCCAACGCCCATTCAGTGATCACTAAGGCGGCAGAGCAATTGTTGGCAAAGACCCGGGGTGAGGCGAGCTTCTCTCAATGCGTGCTCACCTTCATTCGGCGAGAACTGAGCCGCGGGAATTTCGACCTGGAGGCCGCGGCCCGGCACCTGGGTGTCAGCCGTCGAACCTTGCAACGCAGGTTGAACGCAGGAAAGTTGTTCTTATCGACAATTGGTACAACAGGCCCGCCAGGGCCTTTCGCAGTACTTGCTCGGCGGAGTTCAGCGTTCCGCCACGGAAACCGCTTACGCTCTCGGGTATTCGGAGCCAAGCGCGTTTCAACACGCGTTCCATAAGTGGTACGGAATGTCTCCAGGCGCATACAAGAGTGGCGCGGAGCGTTGAGACCCTAACTCCCTTCGCTTCCAATCCCCTGAACCGGCATTGGATTGCACGGCAGCTAGGCGCAAACCGCCGGAGATGCCGCGTGCGGGCGAAGCGGCCGTCCAAGTACACAGGGAATGTGGATGTTGAGCGAGAAACGGCCGGACGTAGATTCAAGCTGCAAACCGCCGCCAGCGGTCTCGAAGGTACGGGCGGCGATTGCCAAGGCCAGCCGCATCTGCAAAGCCTGATCCTTAGGAAAAGGACTTTCCGGCGCGAGACCTTGGATTGTCAACACAGCCTTTAAGTCTTCCTCGAAAACTGAGATTTGCAGTTCGCTCCTCGCTGCACATGACTCCAAAGCGAACCCGAGCAGATGGAAAAGCGCTTGCCGCAGCCGAAGAGGTTCGAGAGCCACGTGGATCGAAACCGACGGCGTCAGCGACATAGTCAGTTGCATCGACTGCGCCACGGGACGCAGATCATCAACCATGCCCCGCAGGCATTCGCTGAGATTGCGACCTCTCCCCGGCGGGGTTTGAATTGGCTGACTCCATGAGTTCGCGGATGCCGGCAATGAGCCGCGCCACCGATTCGGCGGCCTGCGCGGCGATCTCCAGGCTCTGCCGGTTCTGATTGTCATCCGGCGATTTTTGCAAGGAAAGCCCCAGCCCGCAACGCAGAGTGGTGAGCGGCTGGCTTAAGGCATGGAAAAGGTCGGAGAGCAACTGAGGATCGCCGTTCGACGAGAGGTTGGCTTCCATTACGATTGCGCTCCGGCGCGGCCGCTGAGTTCGTACCCTACGCCGCGAATGGTATGAATCAGCCTCGCAGAGGTCCCTTGGTCGACCTTCCGCCGCAAATAATTAATGTAGACGTCGACCACGTTGGTGCAGGTATCGAACGACAGGTTCCATACGTGTTCGATAATCATGGCACGGGTGATGCGGCGGCCGGCGTTTCGCATGAGATATTCGAGCAAGGCGAACTCCTTGGATGTAAGTTCGATCCGCTGCCCGGCACGTTCCACGCGACGCTCCACGCGGTCGAGTTTCAAGTCATCCACCATCAGCACCGATTCCGACGGCAAATGACAGCGCCGCAACAGGGCGCGAATGCGGGCCGACAGCTCGGTGAACGAAAATGGCTTGGCGAGATAATCGTCGGCGCCAAGATCGAGGCACTGCACGCGGTCTTCGACGCGGTTCCGTCCGGTTAAAACGAGAATCGGCAAGCTCGGTTTGCGGGCCCGCAGACTCCGCAGAATGGCAATACCGTCGAGCCTTGGCAGGTTGAGGTCGAGAATGACCAGGTCGTAATCGAACTCGGACGCCATGGCGCGCGCTTGTTCCCCGTCGGCGGCCACATCCACCGCATAGTGCTCGGCGTCGAGACCTTTTTTCACGAAGCTTGCCAGTGCGGAATCGTCTTCTGCGATCAGGATGCGCATGAGAATCCTCTTACCACTTCCGATTGTAGGGAAAGCTGTGCCGGAGGGAAGTGTTTCCGCCCGGCACGAAGGTAGTAGGAGTCCCAGAATAGGAGCGCGGTTCGAGACGGGGCGCGGGGTTTTGTCACAATGTCCCCAAAGGTTCCGGCGGCAAGAATTTCCCGTCCTGCAACTTTTCCCAGCTATGGGAAGAAATTGCCGAGCTAAGAAAATCCTCACGTTGCCTTAATCGCTTTCTAACCCGCCCGCGTTGGAATCAGTCACATGACCAATGCAGTTCTCTACCCCATGGCGGGCGTGCTGGTAGCAAGCCCGAACCCGTCGTTTCGCGAACAAGTCCGGCGCACCCTCGATGCCGGGGCCGCTCCGGTGGTTGAGGTGAGCGGAGGGGCGGATGCTTTGGCGGAACTGGAAAACGGCAACTGGCAGCTGCTATTTCTCGACCGCAGGCTTCTCGACCTTGATGCTGAGGAACTGATCCAGATCATACAGGCCCGCTTTCCCCGGATCGAGGTGATATTGCTTGACTCGGACAGTCCGGCGACGAATGTCTCCGGGCTGAGATCGTGGCTCAAGCCGCCATTTCCCGCGAAGCCTGTGCTCTGCGAGACCGCGGTTGAATCTCAGGTGGAAACGGAGCCGCTGCCGGGAATGATCGGCGCCAGTGAAGCCATGCAGCGCGTCTACCGGCTGGCACGGCTGGTGGCGCCGCGCAACGTGACGGTATTGATTCTGGGCGAGACCGGGACGGGCAAGGAATTGATCGCGCGTGCTCTCCACCGCTTGAGCCCGCGCAGCAGCGGTCCGTGGGTGGTAGTGAACTGCGCTGCGATTCCAGAAGCCCTGCTCGAGTCCGAACTTTTCGGCTACAGCCGGGGCGCATTTACCGGCGCGGTGCAGGCCTACGCGGGAAGGATCCACTCCGCACAAGGGGGCACGCTGTTTCTCGACGAAGTCGGAGACTTGCCGCTCAGCCTGCAGGCCAAGCTGCTGCGTTTTCTCGAACTGAAGGAAGTACAGCGGCTGGGCAGTTCCGATCCGGTGCGGGTGGATGTTCGCGTGGTCGCCGCCACCAACCTGGATCTAGCCGCGAAAGTCGAACAAGGCAGCTTCCGCCAGCGACCTTTATTACCGGCTGTCGGCTTTTCCCTTGCAGTTGCCAGCGCTGGCTGAACGCCGCGGCGACATCCGGCCCCTGGCTGAGCATTTCTTGCGCGCAGCTGCAGGACAATCGCCGCTCCCTGGGCTGAGCAGCGAGGTGCGGCGGACTCTGGCCGAGCATCCCTGGAGAGGCAATGTGCGCGAGCTGGCGCAGGTGATGGAACGCGCGCTCATCCTGGCCGAAGGGGCGCGCGAAATTCGCAGCGAGCACCTGTATTTTTCTCCCGAGATCAAAACCCGTCCTTTCGGGGAAAATTCTGCCGCCCGGAGGCTGGTATAAGAAAAATCTTAGACGCCCGCGCTGCATTGCGGCAGCCCCGTTGCACAGCAATTCTTGCCCATGTCCACTGTACCCATCGCGCCGTTTGATCTCGAAGTTGCCGGCCCGCGCCCGGAGTGCGGCGAGGAATTCCTTGCCCAGGCGTTTGCTTCTTTCGCCGGTGCCGCCGCTTCTCTCGAACGCAGCTACGCGCAGTTGCAAACCGAGGTGGTGCGCTTGCGCGCCGAACTTGAGCAAACCAATCGCGATCTAGCTGCCAGTCTCGAACAAAACCAGCGCACCCGGGAGCGGCTGCACGCCATTGTCGAAGGGCTGCCTTGTGGGGTACTGGTCGCGAGACCGGGAAGGTGTGGTCTCGCTCGCCAATCCCGAGGCGCGCCGCTTGCTCGGCGACGGGCGCATCGTCCCGGCAACGATTACCGATCTTTTCCGCCAGGTGCAACCCGGCGGCAGCGAACTGGAACGGCACACCGGCGAAACGCAAAGCAGCTGGGTTGCCTTGCGACAGGCGCCATTGAATGTGGCTGCCGACGGAAGTTCGATCCTGATTTTACGGGACGTCAGTGGACTTAAACGGCTGCAGCTGGAGCATGAGGCGCTTCGCCGGCAACAGGCCCTGGCGGAGATGTCTGGAGTGCTGGCGCACGAAATCCGCAATCCCCTCGGCAGCCTGGAGCTGTTCGCGGGTCTGCTGTGCGGATCAGATTTGAGCGACGAACAGCGGCCGTGGGTGGAGCATCTGCAGGCGGGGCTGCGCATGCTGGCGGCGACCGTCAACAACGTGCTGCACTTTCACAGCCGCCTCAGCCCGGCTTCGCTCCACCGATCTTGGTGATTGGCTGGGCGCGCTGTGCCAGTTTCTCGCCCCCCTCGCCCATCGTTCGCGAGCGCGCGTCGAACTGCTTTCTGGGCTTGAGGGCGTGTGCGTAGCCGCCGACCGCGATCGCCTGCAGCAGGTGGTGCTGAACATCGCTTTGAACAGCTTCCGCTTTATGCCCGATGGCGGGTGCCTGCGAATCTCAGGCGGAGTGTGCACCGAAGATCGCGCGGCCTGGGTGGAATTTGCCGACTCGGGAACCGGTATCGCGGCGAAAGATCTGGAACGCGTTTTCGAGCCGCGCTTCACCACCCGCCCCGGCAGTCCAGGCTTAGGGCTGGCGGTGTGCAAGATGATTGTGGAACAGCACCAGGGAACCATTCAGGCCTCAAGCCAGCCGGGGCAGGGGCACCAGTCATCGCCCTCAGACTTCCGTTGTGGAGAACGCAATCATGAATGAAGCAGCCATTGCCATTAGTGCGGCACCGCAGGTGCTGGTGGTCGACGACGATCCCGCGATGCGCACCGCGCTCGAGACCAGTTTTCTGCGTCACGGCTGGCGGGTGGAAACCGCGGCAGGGGCGAGCGAAGCTATTGTTCAAGTTTCGCCGCCGCCAGCATCGCGCTGGTGGTCACCGATATCCGCATGCCGGATGGAGACGGCTTTGCGGTCATGCGCCAGGTTCGCGCCTGCGAGCCGCGCACCGGCGGTGATTTTGCTGACCGCATACGCCAGCGTGCCCGGCGCGGTGGCGGCCATGAAGGATGGCGCCTGCGACTATCTGGTGAAGCCGGTGGCCTTTGAACAGCTGGAACGGGCGGCGCAGCAGGTTCTGGCCAGAACCGGTCGTCCTCCCCGGCGGCAACCCCCACAGAAACGCTTGCGGCCGAAGACGAAGACCGCATCGTGGGACACTCGCCTGCCTGCTGCGAGCGCGCTTTGCAGCGGGCGAGACAAGTGGCGGCAAGCGACGCTGACATCCTGATTCAGGCCGAGAGCGGCACCGGCAAAGAACTGCTGGCGCGCATGATCCATCGGCTCAGTCCGCGGTGCCGACCGGCCGCTGGTGGCGGTCAATTGCGCCGCCTTTCCGGAAAATCTGCTGGAGAGCGAACTGTTTGGACACAGCAAAGGCGCCTTCACCGGGGCGCGTGGCGGCGAAGCCCGGCAAATTCGAGCTGGCCGATGGCGGCACCCTGCTGCTCGATGAAGTCGGAGAGATGCCACTTGCGCTGCAGCCCAAGCTATTGCGGGTGCTGCAGGAGCGCGAGTTCGAACGCCTGGGCGACACCCATGCCGGTGAAAGTCGAACATCCGCATCATCGCCACCACCAACCGTCGCTCGCGCCATGGTGAAGGAAGGCGAGCTTCCGCGCCGATCTTTATTACCGGCTGAACGTGATTCCTCTGAGCTCTGCCGGCGCTGCGCGAGCGCCCGGAAGATATTGCCGAACTGGCGGAGTACTTTGCGCCACCGCTTATGCCGCCGGCCGCCGCGCCCCGGCTTACGTCCGGAGTTTCTCGCCCGCATGGAGCAGCACGGCTGGCCGGGAAACGTGCGCGAACTGGCCAATCTGATGCGCCGCGCCGTCGCTCTTAGTCCGGAGTCCGAGATCGGTCTCGACATGCTCGAACCGTCGGAATTGCTCGCTGACCGGTCGGAGGCGGCGAGCCAGCTTCGTCCCGGGATTTCGCTCGAAAGCGTGGAGCGTCGCCTGTTCGAAATGACGCTCGATGCCACTGGCGGCAACCGCTCGCGCACCGCCGAAATGCTGGGCGTGAGCCTGCGCACGGTGCGCAACAAAATCCGCGACTACGGACTGCCCCCCAGGAGGCAACTTATGCCCATGATTGACGATCCCTCGAGATCGATGCGCTGAGCGCGGGTTTCTCGATGTGAACGTGTTGCGCAGCGATCTGGTCATCTCGAACATGGCCAATATCGATACCCCCGGATACCGCACCCGCGACATCGATTTCCGCCAGGAGCTGGAGCGCGCCTCTGCTGGCGATCTCGAGTACGCCAGCTTTTCTCCGCCGGCGCGGACGGTGCACGGTCTGATCGAACGTCCCGACGGCAATAACGTGAGTCTGGAGCGCGAGGGCCTGCTGCTGGCCGACACCCAGCTGCGCTTCAACGCCGGCGTCCAGTTGCTCCGCGACGCATTTCAAAACCCTGATATCAGCGCCATCCACGAAGGGAGCTCGTCATGAACCTGTTTGGCATGCTTGAAGTCAGCGGCTCGGCGCTGACTGCGGAACGGCAGCCGGCCGAGGTCGTCACCAGCAACATGGCCAACGCCGAAACCACCCGCACCCCGGAAGGCGGGCCGTACCGGCGCAACTGGTGGTGTTTCGCGCGCAGCGCATGCCGCAGTTTCCGCGTCATGCTGGCGGGCTTTGGTCGCGGGGCCGCGCGCGGGGTGGAAGTCGAGCAGGTGGTCGCCGATCCGCAAGCCGCCCATCGAGCGCTATCAGCCGGGGCATCCCGATGCCGATGCCAAAGGCTATGTCGCGTATCCGGCGATCGATCCGGTGGAGGAGACGGCCGACCTGCTGGGCGCGGTGCGGGCCTATGAGCTGAACGCTTCGGCGGTGCAGGCCACCAAGACCATGATTCAGGAGTCTCTGGACCTGCTGCGCTAGCGGAGTTCGAGAAATCACAAGAGGGAGCCAATGCCTGATCCGATTTCGAGTTTGCGGATTCGTTCCGAGCGAAACCAGCCTGACACCCACCGGCGGCGTGGCCCCGCGGGAGTGGGGTTTTATGGAGACCCTGCGCGGGGCCATGGACCAGAGTCGAGCAGTTGCAGGCGAGCGCCGACAACAAGCACCGCGGCCCTGCTCGAAGGCAATGGCATGGATGTGCACAGCGCCATGATTGCGGTGGAGAAAGCCGACCTGTCGTTTCAGCTGATGATGCAGGTGCGCAACAAGATCGTGTCGGCGTATCAGGAGATTTCGCGCATGCAGTTCTGAGCCGCCCAACGGGTCGCGGGGAGTAGAGCGTGGAAGCACCCAAATCGCTGGGCAGGCGGTGAGCCAGGCCGGACAACTGCTGCGCGGGCTGAGCCCAAAGCAGCGAATGGCTGCTCGCCGGTGGCACCGTCCTGGTAGGGCTCACGCTCTGGGGGTTCGTCGGGCTGATTGGAAAGCCCAAGTACGTAACCCTGTACTCCGGCCTGAAGCCGGAAGATGCGCAATCGCTGGGCGGCCGTTTGGCGGCGAAAAATATCCCTTACGAGCTTTCGCCGGACGGCGGCAGCCTGCTGGTGCCCGCCGACCAGCTCGATGCCAGCCGTCTGGAGACGGCGTCGCAGGGACTGCCCCGCAATGCCCGCCTGGGCTTCGAACTCTTCGATACGCCCAACTGGGCGGGATCGGACTTTACCGAAAAAGTGAACTATCAGCGGGCGCTGGAAGGCGAACTGGAACGCACCTTGCAAACTCTGAGTGAAGTCGAAGCGGTGCGGGTGCATCTGGTGCTGCCGCGCGAATCGCTGTTCACCGACCGAAGAGGAGACGGCCAAAGCGGCAGTGATTCTGAAGACCCGCGGTGGCGCGCTTTCCGAGCAATCGCACGCGGCAATTCCGCAGCTGGTGGCGAGCGCGGTCGAGGGCCTGCGTCCGGAGAATGTCACCGTGGTGGACGCCGACAGCAATACGCCCTTGATTCGCGCTCGCGGCGCGGGCGGCGGAGGTTCCGACCTCGACGAGGAACTGCAGAAAACCGTGTTGCAGACGCTCGAGCCGGTGGTCGGTTCCGGCCATGTGAGAGCCAGCGTGCACGTGGAGTATGACCTCAGCACCAGCGAAAACACCGACGAGATTTACGATCCGAAGTCGACTGCTACGCTCACCCAGCAGAAGTCGGAAGAGATTGTCGGGCGGCGCCGGGCCCGCGGGCATCGCCGGCACGGCCAGCAATCTGCCGAGCGGGCAGGCGGCCAAGCCGGCAACCCCCATTAACGACAGTCAGATCGTCGCGTTCCGAGAGTGAGACCTTCGCGGTGAGCAAGAGCGTGCATCACAGCGTGCAGCCTCCGGGACGGGTCAAGCGCATCGCCGCCGCGGTGCTGGTCGACGATGCCATCGACGAAGCCGCCAAGGACGCAAAAGGCAAGCCGGCGCGGCGCAAACGCACCGCGGAGGAGATGAAGCAGATCGAGCAACTGGCCGGCGCGGCGATTGGGCTGGATGCGCAGCGCGGCGATGTGCTCGCAGTGCAGAACCTCTCTTTCCAGGAACTGGAGGTGGAAAAGCCCGCGCCTCCCTCGAAGCTGCGAAACCACCCGCCGGGTGCTGACCGAGTGGCCGGGCTTGCTGCGCTATGCCGGCGATTCTTGCCCTGTTCCTGATTGTCTACTTCCTGATGTTGCGTCCGGTGAAAAAGCAGTTCCTGACCAGCTTGCGCGAACTGCCGGCCCTGGCAAGAAGCGCCAAGCCGGCAGAAATCACGGCCGGGACGACCACGGTGGGCGGGATCGAGATTGAGTTGCCGCCGGGGAGCGAGCAGGCGAAGCATGCCACCGCGCTGAAGAAGAAGCTGACGGAAAAAGTCAAGAGTGAGCCGGCGGCCGCCAGTCGCCTGATCCAGGGATGGATCCGCGAGGGACGGCCAGTCGTGAACCCGGCCCCGAATTCGCTAGCCGGTGTGCGCAAGGCGGCGGTGCTACTGGTGCTGCTGGGAGAAGAGATGGCGAGCCAAATTTATCGCCATCTTCCGCAGCAAGACCTGGAACGCGTGACCCAGGCGATTGCCGAGCTGGAATACATCGATCCGCAGACCGCGCTGGCGTGCTGGAGGAATATCACCGCCTGGCCCTGACCCAGGATTATCTGGCGCAGGGTGGCACGGAATACGCCCAGAAGCTGCTGGTCAAGGCCTTTGGCGAACAAGGCGCACAGGAGTTGTTGCGGCAGGTATCGAGGTCAGCGGAGATGAGCGCAGGAAAACTGGATTCTCTGCAGAAAGCCGACCCCCAGCAACTGGCCAAGTTTCTGGAGGAAGAACATCCGCAAACCATTGCCTTGATTCTGGCCCACCTCGAGGCCAAACAAGCTTCGGAACTGCTGATGCGCTTGCCCGAGGCGCTGCGGGCGGAGGCGATCAAGCGCATGGCGCAGTTGCGGCAGTTTTCGCCTGAGATCGCGCAGAAGGTTTCGCTTGCCCTGCACCAGCGCCTGGAGGCGCTGGGCGAGCAACACCGCCGTGCCTACGCCGGCTTTCAGGGAGTCGCCGACCTGCTGAACCGCCTGGATCCGGTGCAGTGCCAAGATCATTCTCGAATCCATCGAAAAAGAAGACCCGAAAGTTGCGCTCAGCATTCGCAACCTCATGTTCACCTTTCAGGACCTGCTGGGAGTGCCGGAAGCGGGCATCCGGGAGTGGCTGGGACAGCTCGATAAAAAGACCCTCTCCATGTCGTTGCGGGGGGCGACTGAAGAATTGAAGAACTATGTTTTCAAGTCGATGTCGTCGCGCGCCGTCGAAATGCTGAAAGAAGACATGGAAGTGCTCGGCCCGGTGCGCACCCGAGACGTGGTAAAGGCGCAGCAGGAAGCGGTGGCGGTGGCGCGAAAGCTCGAAGCCGAGGGAAAGATCAGCCTGGGAGGCGAAGAAGATGAGTTCGTCGTCTAGCCCGCCGCCCACCCTGGAGACGGCGGTGCGTCCGATGCAGTATCCGGAGATGTTGGTGGACTCGGCCGACGCAAACCGCTCCGGCGCTTCTGCAGCCAGCAACGACGCGGCGGCCGGGAAATGCGGCGGCCGCGGAAGCTCGCGAAGCCGGAGCCCGGGAAACCGGCAAACAGGAAGGCGAGACCTGCGCGCGCGCTGCATTTAACGCGCAACTGGAAGAAATTCGCGGGAGTGTTCGCTCGGCGCTCGCCGATTTTGCGCAGGAGCGTACCCGTTACTTTCAGCAGGTGGAAATCGAGGTCGTGAAGCTGGCCTTGAGCATCGCCCGCAAAGTGCTGCACCGCGAGGCCCAGGTCGATCCTCTGCTACTTGCCGGCATGGTGCGGGTGGCGCTGGGAAAGATCGAAAGCGGCACCAAGGTGACGGTGCGGGTCAATCCCCACCAGGTGTCCGAGTGCCGCACCTATTTTGCTCAGCACCTGGAGGCGCGTGACGTTCCAGAAGTGGTGGAAGACGCGCAGTTGCCGCTCGACCATTGCGTGCTCAAGACCGAGATGGGCACGACCGAACTGGGGGTAGAGATTCAACTCAAGGAAATCGAGCAGGGCCTGCTCGATCTGATGGAACAGCGGCCAAAGGTCGGGGCATGAGCGCTTCCGGACTGCTGGCAAATTACCTCAAGCGGCTGGAGGCGTGCTCGGCGGTGCGCTGGCGCGGGCGGGTCACGCAGGTGGTCGGACAGCTGGTGGAATCGGAGGGGCCATTCTGTTCGGTTGGCGAATTGTGCCAGATCGTCAGCGCCAACGGACGGGTTTTTCCCGGCGAGATTGTCGGTTTCCGGGGCACAGCAGTGCTGTCCATGCCGCTCGAACGTCCGGGCGGAATTCGCTACGGCGACGAAGTGGTGACCTGGGGGGCGCGTCCAACGCTGCGCGTAGGAGAGGAGTTGCTTGGCCGCGTGATCGATGGCATGGGCGAGCCGCTTGACTCGCTGGGTCCATACGGCGGTTCGAAATCACAGGGTCTCGACGCAGCTCCGCCCTTGCCGCTCGAACGCGAACTGATTCGGGAACCCATTGGCTGCGGCATTCGCGCCATCGACGGATTGCTTACCTGCGGCCGCGGACAGCGGGTGGGAATTTTCGGCGGCAGCGGCGTCGGCAAAAGCACCTTGATTGGAATGATGGCGCGCAACACCAGCGCCGATCTCACGGTGCTGGCCCTGGTCGGGGAGCGCGGCCGCGAAGTCCGCCACTTTCTCGAAGACGCGCTGGGCGGACAAGGCCGCAAGCGCTCAGTGGTAGTGGTTTCCACCTCGGACCAGTCTCCGCTGCTTCGCATTCGCGCGGCGTCTATGCGGCCACCGCCAGTCGCGGAGTATTTCTGCGCCCGCGGAAACAACGTTCTTCTGGTGGTGGATTCTCTGACCCGCCTGGCGATGGCGCAACGCGAAATCGGCCTGGCGGCGGGCGAGCCTCCTACCGCCAAAGGCTACACCCCTTCGGTCTTCACCATGCTTGCGCGATTGATTGAACGGGCAGGAAAATTCAGCCACGGCAGTATCACCGCGTTTTATACCGTGCTGATGGAAGGAGACGATCAGCAGGATCCCGCTGGTCGATGGGGCGCGCGCCTTGCTCGACGGCCACGTGATGCTCGACCGGCGATTGGCGGCGCAAAACCACTATCCTCCGATCGCCATTCTCGACAGCATCAGCCGGCTGATGCCCATGGTTTGCTCTCGCCGAACACATGCGCAAGGCGGGCGCGTTGCGCAAACTGCTGGCGGCTTACGCGGCGTCGGAAGACCTGGTGAGAATCGGCGCGTACCAGAAAGGCACTGACGCGGCGCTCGATCAGGCGTTACTGCTGCTGCCCGAGCTGAACCGCTTTCTGGAGCAAGGTGCCGGAAGAACCTATCACCCTGGCCGACACCATTGCCAGATTAATGGCGATTGCAGGCTGAACCCGATGCCGTTTCAGTTCTCTCTCGACGCGGTCCTGCGGGTTCGTCAAAGTCTGGAACACCAAAAAGAGTTGCTGCTGCGCGAGGCCAACCAGCGCGTGGCCCTGGTGCAACGTCAGATCGACGACCTCAAGGCGGCGTTGCTCTCCGCTCGCCAGCGGGAATTGCACCAACTCAGCTGCGGATTGAGTGCCGCCGAACTGCATTTTGATGGGCTCTGCCGCTCCGCCATCGAAGAACGGCTGATTGCTCTGGCGAAAGAAATGATTGCAGTGCGCGCCGTACGCGACACCTGCGCCGCGAGCTTTCGGCAGGCGAAGCAAGACCGCGAAGTCGTCGACACTTTGCGGGAGCGCCAGCTGCGTCTTTACCGCGTGCTCGAAGCCCGTCGGCAGCAGAGAGTAGTGGACGACCTTTTTCTTATGCGCCGCGAAATCCAGCGCCGCAGATAACCTTTGCCCGGTGGGTGGGCAAGGCTTGCCCGCGAATCCTCCCGATCTTTCCTTCGTGTCTCGCTGCTTCCGTTCATCGCCGTTGAGTTTCAGGCATTTGCAGCCACTGCGATGGTTCGTCCTAAGAAATTCAGGTTTGGTGTGCGGCATGCATTGATCAGCCAGCGAGCAGGAGAAGTTCGTGGTAACTGACTTGGTCCGATCGAATGCAGCAGCCGCCCCGGCGCAAGGCGCGTCGCAATCCTCCGCTTGGGCAGCTCCGCAAGGCTTTGACGCTTTTGCCGCACTCCTGCAAATGGCGACTGGACAGGACTGTGCTGCGTTGAGCGGAACATTGCCGAACGGAACATTGCCGACACGAACGGGCACGGTGCCGTTGAATGGACCAAAGCGCAAGGCGTGCCGGCAACACCAGTCACCTCGAAAAATCAGAGTACGGTGAAGGGGAAGCAAGCTGCGCCAGCAAGCTTCCTTCTACCGAGATCGGCCGCCGCTCCGGCTCCTCTACTGCAGGACGTATCTGCGCCTGTCCCGCCTGCATCGGTATTGCCTGTCGCTGGCGAAGACGCCGGAGCAGAGGACGGCGCAGAAGGACTCGGCGGCGTCTCGGCCAAGCCAGCGTCAAATTCCACGAACACTACCGACAGTATCGTCCGCAGTTGGCAGACGTTGAACTCAGCGCCGCCGCCTGCGGTGGCCGGCGATATTCCGAACCCCGAGCCGGAAACTTTCTCGGCCCCGTCAATTGCGAATGACTCACCGCAAACTCCAGGGCAGGCGCCGGTTCCTGAATCCGTATCAGATTCCGGCACGGCGGCTGCCGCCGTACAGGAAACGAATGCAACACCGCAAAGCGCCGCTGCCCTTCAGCCCGGCGATGCGCAGACACAAGCCCTCCCTGCTTCACCCGCAGTGTCGCGGAATCTTGCGCCAGCTTTATTGAATTCGTTACGAATGTCCGAGCCAGGGTCGCCAGCAAATGCGCATGTGGGCAAAGAACCGCAGCCTGCAACCAGCAAGTCCGCGGCAACGACGGGAGCAATTTCCAAAATGCAATCTGCGATTTCGCCGCCCGCCATGAATACTGCGGCTGCGGTCAGCGCACAGCAAGTCACGCCGAGTCTTGCATTCGCAAAAGCAGAGCCCGCAACCGTGACGATTGCCGGGACGAGCCTCCCTCCGCAACCGGAAATCACGAAAACTGCTATGCCGCTTTCCCAAACGGAAATGTTTTCTGCCGGGCATAGCAGCGGGGCGCAAAAGCCCTCTGACCAGTCCCAACCCTCGGCGGACAGCGAACACCCAGCGCCGGACACCAACAGTTTCAACGCAAATTCCGGATCCTGGAACGTGCAGGCGGCAAACTCAGCGTCCTCGACTCCAACGCCCCAAACTCCGGAGCCTGCCGCGGCCGCAGCGAATGCGGTCGCGCCGGTCGCGGCCGCTTCCCGGCCCGAACCGGCAAGTCCGAATCTTCCATCAAATTCGCAAGCGCCGCCATCGTCAACTTTACGTCCCCTGGCTGCGCCGGATGCGCCCGCAGAGGTGGTGCAAGGGGCGCGGTTGGTCGAAACTCCCGGCAAATCGGAGATGCACATCGATATGCGCACTCCGGATTTCGGCAGCGTGGAAGTGCATACCGTGGTCCGCGACAGCCAGGTGGGGTTGAGCGTGGGCAGCGAGAAAGGCGATCTCAAAGGGTTTCTCGCCCCCGAAGTTCCCTCACTGCAGGCCGCCATCCATCAGCAGGACTTGCGTTTCGATAGCTTGCGTTTTCTCGACCAT
Organism: uncultured Acidobacteriaceae bacterium; assembly: GCA_963848325.1. Classification (GTDB taxonomy): domain Bacteria; phylum Acidobacteriota; class Terriglobia; order Terriglobales; family Acidobacteriaceae; genus DATJOJ01. The sequence continues at coordinate 275,246 of CAWKDJ010000016.1, read as the reverse complement.
GCGACCGCGGCAAACGCGGGGTTCGCTGGCAACCCCGATTCTCATTCGCAACGGCAGAATCAGCCCCAGCCTGCGTCGCCTGTAATCGCGATGGCTGGCCTCACATCCGATGAAGCGGTGACAGATGTCATCAATTCGGAAGCAACCACCAGGCTCAGCGTGCTCGCATGAAAGTTCAATGGTATTCGAGGAGGAATCGATGAACATAAGCGCGGTGCAAAACGCAACTACGTCTCCCATGGCGAGCACCAGCAATACCAGTAACACCGGAGGCACGACTTCAGGAAGCAGCAACTCCAATCCGTTGGGCGGCAATAACAACATGTTCCTACAACTGCTCACCGCGCAATTGGAGAACCAGAGTCCACTCGATCCGGTCGATCCCGGCCAATTCACCTCCCAGCTGGTAGAGATGAACATGCTCGATCAACTTTCTCAGATCAATCAGACGCTGCAGAGTGCGTTTCCCTCTTCCGGATCCACATCCAGCAGCAGCGCGAGTTCGAATTCTGCACCACAAGGAGTGTTTTAAATGCCCGACTTTTCCATTCCGCTTTCCGGGTTGACCGCCGACGCCACCGCGTTGTCAGCTGTCGCCAACAATCTCGCCAATCAAAACACCACCGGCTATAAAGACACGCAGGTGTTGTTCAGCGATCTCTTCTATCAGGACCTGGGCACGACCGGTTCCGGCGACCCCATTCAGCTAGGCGCGGGGGCGCAGGTTGGTGCGATGCCGACAACGTTCACTCAGGGCAGCGTCAGTTCCACCGGAGTGCCAACCGACGTGGCCATTCAGGGAGACGGCTTTTTCGTCGCGCAGCAAGACGGCATCACCAGCTACACCCGGGCGGGAAATTTTTCCGTCGATCAAAACAATCTACTGGTCACCTCCGACGGGCAGGACGTGCTGGGGTACCCGGCAGTGAATGGCGTGGTCAATACCGGGCAGGCGTTGGCGCCGCTGCAACTCGGCGCTGGGACGATCAGTCCGCCGACGGCCACCGGCAATGTCACCATTCAAACCAATCTCGACGCCGGGGCCACAGTCGGTGGAACCGATGCGACCTACTCGACGCCGGTCCAGATCTACGACTCGCTCGGCACCGCCCACACTTTGACCTTTACCTTTACCAAGACCGCGGCCAACACCTGGACTTATTCCGCTTCCATTCCCAGTTCCGACCTGAATCCGGTCAATGGCAACCCCCAAACGGGTGTGCTCGCGACCGGCACGCTAACTTTCGATGGCAACGGGAACCTCATGAGCGACAACGCCAACGGGACACTGTCTCCCACCATCAGCATCTCCGCCGCAGGGTTGGCCGATGGCGCCTCCAACCTGACTTTCAACTGGGACGTGGTCAGCAATAACAGCCCGCAGATCACCCAGGTCGCCGGGGCCAGCAGCACTTCCTCGGCGCAGCAGGACGGATCAAGCAGCGGTACGCTGACCGATTTCAGCATTGGATCGGATGGGACGATCACCGGATCGTTCAGCAATGGCCAGACGGCTGCGCTCGGACAACTCGCGCTCGCCAGCTTCGCCAACGAGCAAGGTCTGCAGCGCTCTGGGAACACCAACTACAGCGAAACTCTGGCGTCGGGACAAGCGGTGATCGGGACTCCGGGAACGGCCGGGCGTGGCACTCTCTCCGGTGGAGCGCTCGAACTTTCCAACGTGGACATCTCGAGCGAGTTTGCCAACCTGATCATTGCGCAGCGGGCGTTCGAAGCCAACGCCAAAGCGGTGACCACTTTCGACACCGTGATGGAAGACACCATTAATATGAAACAGTAGGCTTGAGGGCCGTGTCCTGTCGAGAAGGCAGGACACGGCGAACCTGAAGCGCTCTTAATGAAAATTCTCTAAGCTTCCTCCCGCTGTTCTCGCGCTGCGAGAATCACTCCGCGCGATCTCTCACTGGGGCAGCGAGTTGAGTGTGGTTCAACCTGACTCGCGTTCCGGCATTCCATTTGCTTTCAACTCCCCCGGGCCGCCTCCACGGCAAACGCTTTCAAGCACGCCGTTGTGAGGCTTTCGAAGTGATCAGAGAAATCTATGGCTGAGCCGGCGCTCGCGCTGCAACCGCAAACTGAAGTTCCCTCTCCGGCCTGGCTGCAGGCTTTGACCCTGCGCTGCCGGCTGACGGTGGAACTTCCGCTACCCGGTTTCACGGTCGGGGCAGTCCTACGCCTGGGAAAAAACACCGTCGTCGATTCGCACTGGCGGCTGGGAAAGGATACGCCGCTTTTGGTCAACGGGAAGTTGATCGCACACGGCGAATTTGAAGCCGTGGGTGATCGCCTGGGTATTCGCGTTACCGAGCTGGCGTGAATTGCGAGATGCGCGGGAAGAGTACAGATCAATGCCGAGTTTGACTGCAACAACGAGCGAACGCTGGTGGAGTTGGCTGGCTCGGCTTAAACGTCCGTGGAACTCGCGGCCGCGGCGGCAACTGCGCCTGTGCGAAAGTCTTGCCCTCGGAGAGAAAAGGGTGCTGAGCGTGGTCGAATTTGGCGGGCAGCGTTTTCTGATTGCAGGCGCGGGAAATTCGGTGTCACTGCTGGCAGTGCTTCCTCCCGATTCGCCACCCGAGGGCGATTTTGTAGAGAGAAGCTCACGGGCCCTGAAGGTCTGTCCGCGGGAAGTTACCGGGCCCCAGGCGTTGCGACCGGAACACGAATCGGAATGAAGCCAATCCGCACAGTTCGACTGTTGGTCTGGACGGCATCGGGCTTTTTCTTTGTTCCCGGCGCTGTGGGCGAGGTGATGAGGCCGCACGCGCCGGCGGGGCTCAACTGGACTGCGCCGGTCGGCGCGAGCGGCTCGGTTCCGTGGAACATTCTTGTTCTGCTGACCGTGCTGACGCTGCTTCCTGCGCTGCTGCTGGCGATGACGCCATTTGCGCGGCTGCTGATTGTCTTCCACTTTCTGCGCCAGGCGCTGGGGACGCAAAGCACGCCCACCAACCAGACCCTGATCGGGCTGGCCCTGATCTTGACCTTTTTTTGATGCAGCCGGTGATTGGCGCCATCCACGAGCAGGCGATCATGCCCTATGAACAAGGCCGGGTGGATGCACTTGAAGCAGTTGAGCGGGGAGCGGTTCCGCTGCGCCACTTCATGCTCAAGTATTCCCGGGAAAAAGACCTGGCGCTGTTTCTTGAGCTGGCCAAAGAGCCGCGGCCAGCGCATCCGGAAGACGTCGATATGCGGGTGGTGGCGCCGGCCTACATCCTTTCCGAGCTGAAAGCAGGATTTCAGATCGGAGCGGCGCTCTACCTTCCGTTTCTAGTGGTGGACATGGTGGTCGCGGCGATCACGACCTCCATCGGCATGCTGCAGCTTCCGCCGGTGGTGATTTCCACCCCGCTCAAGATTTTTCTGTTTGTCATGGTCGACGGCTGGAACCTGCTGGTGGGCTCGCTGCTGAAAAGTTTTTCCTGAGGAGGGACATGACCCCGGACACCACCGTAGAACTGGCGCGGCGAACCCTGGAAACGGCCATGTCGATGGCGGCGCCGCTGTTGTTGATTGCCACCGCAGTCAGCCTGTTGATTTCCGTGGTGCAGGTGTTGACCTCGCTGCAGGAGCAGACCTTGTCGACAGTGCCTCGCCTGGCGGCCGTGGTCACCGCGGTTTTCCTGTTGATGCCCTGGATGGTGCATCGGCTTACCGCCTTCACGGTGATGCTGTTTTCCGATTTCCGCCCGTACTTGCGGTGAGCGACATGGAAACCCTGCACCTCGAAACCGTGATTGCCGCCGCCCTGGTTACCGGGGTGCGCGTGGGCGGCTTGATGCTGTTTGCGCCCATCCTGGGAAGCGCCAGCCTTCCCGCGCAGGTCAAGATCGCGCTGACCGTCGCGGTGACGGTCCTGCTCTGTCCATCGCACCCTCAGTTTCCGCTGGCCGCCGGCCCGCTGGCATGGCTTGGCGTGGTGAGCGGCGAAGCGGTGATCGGTCTGCTGCTCGGGCTGGCGGTGCAATTCGTGGTCGAGGCCGCGCAAGTTGCGGGACAGATCGTCGGAGTGCAGGCGGGATACTCCCTGGTCACGCTGCTCGATCCCCAAACCCAGGCCGACACTCCGGTGCTTGCGAGTTTCAACCAGCTGATTGCGCTGCTGATGTTTCTCCAACTGAATGTGCATCACTGGCTGCTGCGCGGGCTGGCGGCAAGTTTCGCGTACCTTCCGCCGGGACAGAAATTCCCGCTGGGCTCGGCGGGAAGCATTTTGCAGGCGGCTGGCGGCATCTGGCTGGCGGCGGTTGAGATGGCGGCGCCAGTAGTCGTGGCCACCTTGCTGGTCGACGTCACGCTGGGGTTTCTCGCCAAGGCCGCGCCGCAAATGCCGGTGCTGTTCGTGGGCCTGTCCCTCAAGAATTTGGTGGCCCTGACGGTCATCGTGGGAACGCTGGTTTTCTGGCCGCGGTTTTTCGAGCCGCGCTTTGCCTCGGGGATTGCGCTTGGCAATCGCCTGCTGCACCTGCCGGGATAAGCATTCATGGCCAATAGCGACAAGACCGAACAGGCGACACCGCGAAGAAAGCAAAAGGCGCGCGAGAAGGGGCAGATTGCCCGCAGCCGCGAACTCATGTCGAGCCTGTCGCTGGCGGCAACGGTGGCGTTGCTGGCCGGCCAGATGGCAGGCTCTCTGGGGCAGTGGCGCGGGCTGTTTCGCCACGCGCTCGATGCTGCGGTCAGCTCGGGCCTGACCCGCCCCACTCCGTTATTTGTCTCGACCGGCTGGATGCTGGTTCGTTCACTCAGCCTGATGCTCGGGCTGAGCTGGATGGCGGCGATGGTAGGAGCGCTGGCGCAGGGCGGATTTGTGTTTGCCGCCGAGGCGCTGCAGCCGAACTTCTCGCGGATGAGTCCAGCCGCGCGGCTTGAGCAACTGTTCTCCCTGCCTTCGCTGGGACGGCTGGTGAAGTCGCTTTTGCCCGGCACCGCGATCGTGTATCTGGCGGCCTCGGTGCTGGCCCGGGATTGGGGACAGTTGCTGCGACTCTCCGGCAACGGGCCGCGCGGGATCACGGCATTCGCGCTTTCTCGCGGCTTCGAGATCGCCTGGAAATCGGCGCTGGTACTGCTGATCTGGTCAGTCGCCGACTACTTCATCGAACGCCACAAACTGCAGAGCGAACTGCGCATGAGCCGCCAGGATCTCAAAGACGAATACAAAGAGACGGAAGGCAATCCGGCGATCAAGGCGCGCATCCGCCGCCTGCGCCGCCAGGTGATGCGGCGGCACATGCTCGATGCGGTCAAGCGCGCCTCAGTGGTGATTACCAATCCCAACGAGTTTGCCATCGCCCTCGAGTACGGCCCGCAATACCTGCGCCCACCGTGGTGGCCAAAGGCCGCAACTTGCTGGCCCGCCAGATCAAAGAGGAAGCGCGCTGGCGCGGCATTCCGCTGGTGGAGAACCCGCCGCTGGCGCACGCTTTGTACCGCGCGGTTGAGGTCGGGCAATCGATTCCCCCGAAACTTTACGCCGTGGTGGCAGCAGTACTGGCCGCCATCTATCGCGCCCAGGAACGCGCCCGTCGCGCCGCGGCCGCAGGAGGGAGGTAAGTCGTGGCCGAGAAGACCGTGGCAAAACCCGCAGGCCGCAACTCGCTGGTCGAATGGGCGGTGCCGGTGGCGGCGGTGGCGCTGGTGTTCGTCATGCTGGTGCCGCTGCCGTCGTTCTTGCTCGATCTTCTGCTGGCGACCAGTATTACGGCTTCCGTTCTGGTGCTGCTCTCCGCCATCCAGATTCTTCGTCCGGCGCAGTTCTCGGTTTTTCCCAGCCTGCTCTTGCTATTGACCCTGTTCCGGCTTTCGCTCAACCTGGCCTCGAGCCGCCGCATTCTGCTGCACGGCAATGAAGGCGCATCGGCCGCCGGACGGGTCATCGAGGCCTTCGGTCAGTTCGTGGTCGGCGGCAATTACGTGGTGGGCTTTGTCCTCTTCCTTGCCCTGATCGCCATTCAGTACATCGTGATCAGCCATGGCGCGGTGCGCATCGCCGAAGTCACCGCGCGCTTCACTCTCGATGCTTTGCCCGGCAAGCAGATGGCGATCGACGCCGACCTCAACGCCGGCCTGATCGATGAAGCTGGAGCCCGTGCCCGTCGCGAGCAAATCGCACACGAAGCGGAATTCTACGGCGCCATGGATGGCGCGGCGCGCTTCAACCAGCGCGACTCCCTGGCCACGGTGCTGATCACTGCGGTCAATATTATTGCCGGCTTCCTGATTGGCGTATTTCAGCTGGACATCCCGTTCCGCGAGGCGTTGAAGACTTACACCGTGCTGACCGTCGGCGACGGCCTGGTCACCATGATTCCGTCGCTTCTGGTTTCGATGGCCGGGGGCATCGTGGTCACGCGCGCCTCTTCCGGCGCAACCCTGGCGGCGACCTGGGCAAGCAACTGTTTTCCGGAAGACGGGCGCTGTTCATCGCGGCGGGTGTTATGGGGGTGCTGGCGGCAATTCCCGGCCTGCCCAAGTTTTCTTTCTTTCTGCTGGCTGCCATTGTAGGCGGGCTGGCCTGGCGCACACCCGCACCCGACGCGGCGCAACCGGCAGCTGCCGATGCCAAAGAGAAAAAATCTCCGCAGGAGTCGATGGAGGAATTGCTCAAGCTGGATGAACTCGGCCTGGAAGTGGGTTATGCGCTGGTGCCGCTGGTCGACACCAACCGCGGCGGCCAGTTGCTGGCGCGGGTGCGTGCCCTGCGCGGCAACCTGGCAACCACAGCTGGGCTTCATCGTTCCGCCGGTGCACATCACCGATAATGCCCGCTTCAAGCCGCAAGAGTATGTGATCTCGTTGCGGGGAGTGGAAATTGCCCGCTGGGAGATGCTGGAAGGCCGTCTGCTGGCCATCAGTTCGGACGCCGCCCCGCCGCCGCTGGCCGGAACGGCCACCCGCGAGCCCGCATTTGGAGTTTCGGCCCTATGGATTGCCGCCGGCCTGCAGAACGAGGCGCTGGCCAAAGGCTACGCCGTCGTCGACCAGACCTCGGTGCTGGCCACGCATCTGGCCGAGGTCATCAAGCAGCACGCCTCCGAGCTTCTGACCCGCCAGGAAGCCAAGCGCCTGCTCGACCGTATAGCGGAAAGCCATCCCAAGCTGATGGAGGAGCTGGTGCCCAAGCTGCTGACCCTGGGCGAAGTGCACAAGGTGCTGCAGCAATTGTTGCGCGAGCAGGTCTCGATCCGCGACCTGGCCACGATTCTCGAGACCCTGATCGACACCGCCGCGGTAAGCAAGAACCCGGTGCTGCTGGTCGAAGCGTCGCGCCAGGCACTGGGACGGGCGCTGGTGCGTCCGCTGCTGGAAGACAACAAGCTGCGCGTGGTCACGCTCGATAGCGCCCTCGAGGAGGAGCTCGGCCGGGCCTTCAGCGCCCCCAACTCAGCCACCGCCAGCCGCGCCCTGCAGCCATCGCTGGTGCGGAGTATGCTCGAAGGCCTGCGGCGCTTGGCCGGCGAACAGGTCAACGTGGCCAGCCCGGTGCTGCTGTGCTCCACCCCGGCGCGCTTTCATTTGAAGCGGCTGCTGGAGCCTTTTATGCCCAAGCTGGTGGTGCTCTCCCCCAGTGAGATTCCCGCCCGTGGTCTCGGTGCAGTCGCGTGGGAAGGGTGCGCTGAATGCTCGCCCAGAGGCGCATAAGGACTGACTTATGAAAGAAGCCACCAAGCACGCCTACGCCTCCTGGCAGAACGAGGAAGAGCGCGAGCGACTGCTGCTGGAGCAGCTGCCGCAGGTGCGCTACATCGCGCGCCGCATCCATGAGCGGCTGCCCCAGCACGTGCCCTTTGAAGACCTGGTGCATGCCGGAGTGATCGGGCTGATTGACGCGCTGCAGAAATACGACCGCAGCAAGCAGGTGCAGTTCGACTCCTACGCCAAGTTTCGCATTCGCGGCGCCATTCTCGACAGCCTGCGGGAGCTGGACTGGAGCCCGCGCGAGTTGCGGCGCAAGGCCCGCCAGCTGGAGGAGGCGCACCACCAGCTGCGGCTTGCCCTCGGCCGCAATCCCAGCGAGCAGGAACTGGCGGCGCAACTGGGGCATAACCTGCGCGGCTTTCAGCTGCTGCTCGGGGAACTCGACCGGCTCGATGTGGGCAGCCTGCGGGTGCACTCGCCGCGCGACGGCAGCGAGAAGAGGATCTCTGCGAATATCTGCCCGACGATCCCGAGGACACCCCGCTGCTCCTGTGTCTGCGCTCGGAGATGAAGGAGCTGCTGGCCCGCGCCATCGAAGAGCTGCCGGAAAAAGAGCGCCAGGTTCTGGCCCTCTATTATTTCGAAGAGCTGACCATGAAAGAAGTGGGCGCGGTGCTGGGGGTTGGGGAGTCGCGGGTCTCGCAAATCCACTCGATGGCGGTGACCCGTTTGCGCGCCCGCCTGATGGAGCAGAACCAGGCCCCGCCCGGAGGCGGCGCCGACCAGAAGGCGCGCGGGGCATAAAGGAACCAATCATGGAAAAGGTCCTCAATCAGGAACAAATCGACGCCATGGTGCGGGCAGCGCGCGGCGGGGCAGGCGGCGCAGGGCCGGCGGGCCAGGCGCCCGTCGCGGTGCGATGGGATGTGCGCCAGGCGGGACAGATTGGCAAAGACCAGGTGCAGGCGATCAGCAACCTGCATGAGGGCTTTGCCCGCAACCTCACGCATTCCGTGGGGCCTATCTGCGGGTGGAGTTCACCGCCGCTCTGGTTTCGGCCGAGCACCTTACCTACAGCGAATTTCTGCAGAGAATTCCCGAAGTCACCTATCTCGGCGACCTGCAAACTGTCTCCGGTCGATGCGGTCGCGTTACTGCAGCTGGACCTGGCGGTGGCCTTTCCGCTGATCGATGTGCTGCTCGGAGGCGAGGGCAAGAGCGCCCGTCCGGAGCGGCAGATCACCGGCATCGAAGAACAGATTCTGGAAACGGTCATGAGCATCATCTGCCGCGAACTGCAGAACGCCTGGCAGATGCTCAGCCTGCAGGTCGAGTTTGAGCAGCGCCAGCAGCCGGAACAGGTGGAGCACCTGATGCCGGCGGAGGAGAAGACGCTTTCCCTCAGCTTCGAGCTGATCGTGGCCGAGAGCCGGGGCACGCTGAGCCTGGTGTTTCCGGCGGTGGTTTCCAATGCCCTGCTGCGGAAGATGACTGCCGAGTGGAGCCGTCCCAAGCGGCGGCCGCAGCCCGAGGCCAGCGAAAGGCTGCGCACACATTTGCTCGACTGCCCATTTCGCGTGCAACTGGGATTGAAAGTGCCAAGCATCCCAGTGCAGGAACTGGTGAGCTCTCGCCCGGCGCCATACTGTCTCTGCCTTGCGCGGTGCATCAACCGGCGAACTTAGGCGTGGGCGAGCAGGATTTATTCAGCGCGCTGCCGGCGCGCCGCGGGAGCACCCGTGCGGCCCACGTGCTCGAGCGCTGCCGACTTGAGCCGGAAAGGAATCCGACGCCATGACTGACGAAGCGGCCATCGCGGCCCCAGCGCCGAGCGCGCCTGACCATGTGTCCGCCGAATATATCGCTACCTGGGCGGCGTGCGCCGGCCAGGTCTTGACCCAGATCGCCGGGACGCCGGTGACGGTTGAGACTTTGTCTGCGCCGCCGGCCGAGGGATCTGCGGCCGAAGGCGATGTCGAGGTCACGGTTGTGGCTGACGGTTCGCTGCGCGGGGAAATGAGCCTGCGCATCCCGCGCGCCGCCGCGCTCGGGCTGGCGCAGCTCTTTCTCAGCGAGCCGCCGGACGCTGCCGGAGAATTCCGGCCCGATCATCGCGAGGCGGTGGAGGAGTTGCTGCGTCAGGTTGTAGGACAAGTGGCGACCGCGCTGAAAGCCCGCTGGGGCGAGGTGCAATTGCGGGTCGAGCCGTCAGCTCCGCGTTCCTGGCCGCCGGGCGTGGCCGGATGGCTGGGTTCGCCGCCGGATTCTCCCTGCCGGGTTTGGATCGAGTGGCAGCTTAGCGAGCCGCTTCATGCGGCGCTGGCAGCTGCACTGAGTCCTGCGGCAGATCCGCAAGAGGCCGCGGAGGCTTCGCCTGCCCAGGATCCTTTGATCGTACCGGGGAACCTCGATCTGCTGATGGACGTTGAGCTCGAGGTTACGCTGCGCTTTGGAGAGCGCAGCATGCGTCTGCAGGAGATCCTCGAACTGGGCGCCGGGTCGGTGGTCGAACTCGACCGCAGGATCGAAGAGCCGGCGGAGCTGTTGCTCGACGGGCGGGTGATCGCGCGTGGCGAAGTGGTGGTCGTCGACGGCAACTATGGGTTGCGGGTGCTTGAAGTGGCCAGCGTCGAGCCGCTCCGGCCGGCGGCCAGCGCGTAGGCAACAAACATGGTTGGCACCCAACCAATTCAATATCTTTCCGGATGCTGGGCCGAGGCTCTGCCTGACTGCGGTGAAGAAGAGTGCAGCTTGCGCCGCAGACTGTGGCGGCGGCTGCAATGGTGGAACAGCACCATCGAGTTGCAAGGGACCCGCTACTGCGCTCCGCAGTGCTTTGAGCAGGCCTTGTGCCAGTGCTTCCTGGGGATTTCCCCGCGAACTGCATCCGCTGCCCGGCCGCAGCACCGCATTCCGCTGGGCTTGTTGATGCTCTCGCGCGGCCAGTTGACCAACCAGCAACTGCGCGCGGCGCTTGAAGCGCAGCATGGCAGCGGGCGGCGCCTGGGAGAGTGTTTAGAGCGGATGGGCTTCGCGACCGAACAACAGGTCACGACTGCGCTCGGCTTGCAGTGGGCGTGTCCGGTGCTGACATTGTCGGAAAACCCGGACTGGAGTTGTGCCGAGTTGTTGCCGTTTCGTCTGATCGAGAGCTTTCGCATGCTGCCCATCCAATTCGTCAAGGCCACGCATACCTTTTATCTCGCCTTTTCCGACGGCATTGACTATAGCGCCCTGTACGCAATCGAACAGATGCTTTCCTGCCGCACCGAAGCTTGCCTGGTGAGCCGCAGCGCGATGGAACGTGGGCTTGAGCAGATTGGACACGCGCGACGTGCGGGCGACTTTCTGTTTGAAGGCTGGCGGCAGGCGCGAGAAATGGCCCGCATTACCTGCGGTCATGTTCTGAAGCTGGGAGCGAGCCAGGTGCGGGTGGTGGGTTGTGCCGGACTGGTGTGGGTACGGCTGGCCGCAGGCCGTGACACCGCCCACCTGCTTTTCCGTCAGCCGGTTGCAGTCATGGAGCAGCCCGTTGGTTTTGTCGAGCCAGTTTCGCCCATCCGGGTGACCGGCTAAAGTCGCAGCAAAACCCGCCGATAAATGTGAAAGACACGGGCACAGCCTCCGCTGGAACTCAGGGCTGACCCGAATGGTTGAGGCTCATGAAAAAAGTGCGCGCGCTCATCGTGGACGATTCCTCTGTCATGCGCAAGATCGTAGAACGCTCCCTCCGCCAGGCAGGCATTGACCTCGCCGAAGTCCGCGAGGCCGGCAACGGCGCCGAGGCGCTGGGAGCACTCAAAGAAAGCGGCGCGGACCTGGTGTTGTGCGACATCAACATGCCGGTCATGGATGGAATCGAATTTCTCAAACAACTGCAGGGCCTGGAAAGTGCCAAAGGCGTCCCCGTAGTCATGATCACCACGGAGGGAAGCGAATCGCACGTGGTGCAGGCGCTCTCCATTGGGGCCAAGGGCTATATTCGCAAGCCGTTTACTCCTGAGCAGGTCAAGGAACACGTGATTCCACTTCTGGAAGACAAGAAATGAACATGGCAAATCCAATCGCCAACAATGATGGCACTCGAGAAGGCTGGCGTCCTTTGCTGGAGCTGGCTGCCCGGGAAGTCTTCGAAATCATGCTGGGATGTAAGCTGGAACTGCAGGACGATCCGGCGCCGTCTGCCCACGAATTCACCGCCATGGTTGGACTGGCCGGGCAGCTCTGCGGTCTCCTGACTCTGCGCTGCGGACGGAATCGGCGGCGCTCATGGCCTCGCGGATGCTGGGCACAGAAATTACCCAGGCCGACCAACAGATGTTCGACGCAATCGGTGAGATCGCGAACATGATCGCTGGAAATTTTAAGAACAAACTCTCTGGCATGGGCGACCGGTGCATGCTTTCGGTCCCGACAGTCATCACCGGCTCGGACTACAACTGCCGTTCGATGTCCGATACTGCCCCGCTCGAAGTTGGGTTCCTGTTTGAGGGAGCGCCGGTGCTGATCGCTCTCGAACTTCACTCCTAAGAATTTCTCCAAACCCTGCGCCCTGGGCAGTGGATGCCCAGGCTTCACTCATCTTGGGCAATACTTTCCCCCGTTATCCGTAAAACGTCGTCGCGCCACTCTGGCTTCCCGCAGAATCGCTCGCCCTTGCTTCATCCTTGTCCGATGGTCGTACTTCCCCGCAAATGGTGTATCGAGTGCTCTTGCACTGGTGGAGAAAAGAAACGTGGACAGCGGATACTACGCAGCGTGTGCCGGTTTGCAATCCCAAACCCAGGCCCTTGAACTCATCGCAAACAATCTTGCCAACATAAATACCACGGGTTACCGCGGGCAGTTACCGATGTTCCGCGAGTTGCTGCCCGCCGGCATGGGCTCTGCGGACGCACTAAGTGCAGCGGTGAACGATTTCAGCGTGCTCAGCGGCAGCCGCACCGACTTGACTGCGGGCAGTATCGATCGCACCGGCAATCCGCTTGATCTGGCGATCGAAGGCAAAGGTTTTCTCGCGGTCAAGACGCCGGCTGGGACGCTCTACACGCGCAACGGAAATTTGCAGGTTTCAAAGACCGGTCAGCTGCTCACCTCCTTGGGCGATCCGGTGCTCGGCGAGAAAGACGCAATCACCGTTCCCGAGGGAACGCTTTCGATCGGCGCCGACGGAACGCTTTCGGTGAATGGCGCGGTGGCAGGGAAGCTGAGAATTGTCGAGTTTACTCCCGAGAGTTCGCCTCAGGCAGTGGGCAATTCTTATTACTCGGCGCCTGACGCTGCGGTGCGGCCCTCGCAAGCGTCTCATGTGCGCCAGGGCATGCTGGAGGCCTCGAACGTCAATGCGATTAACGCAGTGGTGAACCTGCTTATGGTGCAGCGCCGGGCCGAGATGCTGGAGCAGGCCATGGGCGCGTTCCATTCCAATTTCGATAAGACTGCGGCCAACGACTTGCCGCGCATAGGAGGGTGAAACATGTTACGAGCTTTGTATACAGCCGCCAGCGGTATGAGCGCGCAGCAGATGAATCTGGACAACGTCGCCAACAATCTGGCGAACTCGAGCACGACCGGCTTTCGCAGCCGCCGGTTGCAGTTTCAGGACATGATCTATCAGAACCTGGTCATGCCCGGCGCGGCGGCGACCGAGCAGACCACATTGGTGGCGGGGCTACAGGTCGGATTGGGGGCCCGTGCCGCCGCTTCTGAAGTGGTGCAGTTGCAGGGCAACATCAGTGCCACCGGAAACCCTCTGGACCTCGCGATCCAGGGCAACGGATTCTTTCAGGTGACGCTTCCTTCCGGAGAAACGGCGTACACCCGCAGCGGTGCATTTAACCTCGATCCGAATGGAAACGTCGTTACCTCAGACGGCGATCCCATCTCTCCTGCCATTACGATTCCGACCGGTTCCACTTCCATTACGGTCGGTTCCGACGGCACGGTGAGCGTCACTCAGGCCGGCCAGCAGGCTGCCCAGCAGGTGGGCACGATCCAACTGGCGCTGTTCCCGAATCCCGGAGGCTTGAACAGCGTCGGCAATAACGAGTTTCTTGCCACCACTGCATCGGGCGATCCGATCGCGGGCACACCGGGCGGCAGCGACGGCCTCGGCTCAATTCAGCAGGGCTACCTCGAACAATCGAATGTGGATGTGGTCGAGGAATTTGTCGAAATGATCATGGCGCAGCGCTCCTATGAGGCGAATTCCCGCGTGGTGCAATCGGCGGATGAAATGCTGCAGGAACTCAATCAGATTTCCCACTAAGGACAAACCATGAACCGGCTGGCCCATAATTTGCGCGGGGTGACGATCGGGTGGCTTTGCCTCTGGCTGCCGGCGGCGCGAGCGCAAGTTATAGCGCTCCCGGCCAGCAATTCGGTTGCAGGACCATCGTTGAGGCTGTCGGACTTGCTTCCCCGCAGCGCTCCGGAGAACCTGCGCAAAGCAGCCGAGAAAATCGATCTCGGCCGCGCGCCGGCTTTGGGGAGTTCCCGCGTCTTCGATCGTGCGGGTATTGTTGAGGCGCTCAGCTCGCATCCGGGAATCAGAAACCAGGTTGCGGTTCCGGACGAGATCATAGTCACGCGCAGGGGTTACCCACTCGACCGCGATGAGATTCACCGCATGGTTACAAGCCTTCTGCGAGAGCGGGGAATCAGCGACAAGTTTCCCGCTTCGGCGCTGCAACGCCCAGAGGAGATCACGACCGCGGATCCCAATCCTGCGCTCGAATTGCGGGCGATCCGCTGGGATGCGAATTCCTCGAAGCTACAATTCCGACTCGCCTGCGTAAAAGCCGGAACCTGTCCCGACTTCTTCGTCTATCTAGAGCCTGATGGTGCGCTTATTGCAAAATTTGAAAAACTCAACTGGGCTGCCGACAGGGCGAACACCTCGCGTCAAGTAATGGAGAACGCAGAGAACGCAGATGGGCCCATGGTTATCAAGAAGGGGAGCAAAGTCCGGCTGCTCATGCAAGGCGACGGCATCGAAATTTCCGTGCCCGTGGTTTGCCTGGAAAACGGACGCAAAGGCCAGATCATCCGCGTGCGCGAGCCGGGAAATCCTCAGGTGCTGCGCGCGGAAGTGGTGAGTGGCGATCTGTTACGGAGCAGGCTGGAATCATGAAAAGAAGCGGCGTAAAAATTCTGCTCGTCCTGTCGCTGCTGTCCGCCTTCGCGGTTGCGAAAAAAAAGGACATCAACGGACGAGCAGACGCTGGCGGCATACATCACCCACGTGCAGCAACAGATGTCGCCACCTCCATCGGGCACACTCGGCAGTTTATGGCAGGACAACGGGCCTCTCGCTTATCTTACCGGAGACTACAAGGCCGGCCGCGTCGGCGATCTGGTCACCATCGTGGTTTCCGACGGCACGACGGCCAACAATGCGACCAGCGTTTCAACGGCGAGGAGCTTTGCCGCGACTTCCGGAATCAACGGGTTGGCGGGCCATTTAAAAACCAGCGGGGTTGCGCAGATTTTTTCGCCGAGCGCCACCCAGACTTTGTCAGGAAAATCGCAAGGATCGACCACCTCGACCCTGCAAGCGACTTTGGCGGGCCGCATTGTGGCGGTGCTGCCGAGCGGGCTGTTAGTAGTCGACGCGGAGCGCCAGCTCACGATGAACAATGAAAAGCAAACCATTCTGATCCGGGGCGTAATACGCACGGGCGACATCGGACCCAACGACACCGTGCCCTCCACCAGCATCTCCGACCTTCAACTGGAACTGAAAGGCAAGGGCGTGTTGAGCGACGGCACTCGTCCGCCAAACCCGGTAGTGCGAGCTTTGCTGCGAATCGTAGGTTTCTAGGAAATCATCATGAAACGTGTTTTAGGCGGCTTTCTGATTTTTTCTTTGATGCAGCCCTTCCTCTTGCGCGCCGACGATACCGTGCATCGGGCGCTCATCCGCGACATCACGTCGGTCGAAGGTGTTCGCGACAACCCGGTCCTCGGATACGGCATGGTCGTCGGTCTGAAAGGGACGGGCGACCGTCAGCAGACCATCTTCAGCACGCAAACGCTGGCCAACATTTTGCAGCATATGGGCGTGCAGATTCCAGCGGCCACAATCGCGGTCAAGAACGTTGCTGCCGTGTTCGTGACTGCCAACCTGCCACCGTTCGCGACGCCCGGAACTCACGTCGATGTGACCATCGGATCGGTTGGAGACGCGCGCAGCCTGGAAGGAGGAATGCTTTTGCTTACTCCTCTTTATGGCGCCGACGGGAAAATCTATGCCGCGGCGCAAGGTGAACTGGCCTGGGAGGATACACCGCAGGGTCGGGCGGCAACAGCAAGCAACTGAATCATCCCACTACGGGCCGGATTCCCGGCGGCGGGATCGTAGAACGCGACAGCTCTCTGGATCTGCGCACGCTGCCCCGGCTTTCGCTCGTGCTCAATGAGCCGAACTTCACCACGGCCGAAGAGATGGCCGCGGTCATTAATCGCGAGTTCGGAAAGCCGCTGGCGTCGGCGGTAGACAGCCGCCGCGTCGATCTTCGACCACATTGCAGCTGGTTCTGGCGGATGTGCCATCCCTGCTGGCGAAAGTTGAGAACCTGACCGTGGAAGTTCACCGCCGTGCCAAGGTCGTGGTGAATGAGCGCACCGGAACCGTGGTCATGGGCCGTGACGTGCGCTTGGGGGCGGTTTCCATCCTGCACGGAAATTTTTCTGTTGAAGTGGCTACGCAGTACGCCGTCTCGCAACCGAATCCCTTGTCCAAAGGGAAAACCGAGGTCGTGCCAGAGCAAACGTTGAAAGCGCAGGAAGCGCCCGCCAGCCGGGTTGAACTCAGCGAGGGGGCGAGCGTGGAACAGTTGGTCGGCGGGCTGCAAAAAATTGGCGCCACGGCCCGCGACGTAATTGCAATTTTGCAGGCGATCAAGGCCGCAGGCGCCTTGGAAGCGGATTTGGAAGTGATCTGATGACTTCGATTATAGAATCGCCATCTGTAGCAGAGAAATCCAACGCTGCAATTCATACTCAGAAGGTGATCAAGGCGGCGCATGAATTCGAAAGCGTGCTGTTGAACACGCTGCTTGGCCCTTTGGAGCAGACGTTCTCGTCGCTGCCGGGGAAAAAGCAGGACACGGAGTCTGACAATTATCAATATCTGGGAATGCAGGCTTTGTCTTCGGTTTTGGCGGGCGGAAAAGGATTGGGCATTGCCGATCTCATCATTCGCAGTCTTCTGAAGTCAGATTCCGCAAAGTAAAAAGCCCCTCGCCCATCAGGCAAGAGGCTTCTTGCAATTCCGCTGTGCGAAAAAGTTCCTCGCTTGACGGTTAGTGTTTCTTTTTCTTGGCAGCTTTTTTCTTCGCTGGCATTCGGTTTTCCTCCGTGAACTATTTTCCCTTGCACTGCTTAACGACTGACCATCGCCCAACAACATTGCCGACGATGACTCACACTCCGATATTGCGCAGCATTGTTTCCAAAGTCAACAAAATTCTGCACCCGATATTTTCTTTTCAGGCGACGGCACCGTGTTCGCTGACATAGACTGGCGGGAACGAACATGCGGCGCGACCCGATTGAGCTGGAAATTTTCAAGAACATTTTTCATTCGATCGCCGAAGAAATGGGCGCAACCCTGCGCCGGACGGCATTTTCACCCAATATCAAAGAGCGGCGCGATTATTCATGCGCAGTGTTTGACGGCACCGGCCAGGTCATCGCCATGGGCGATCACATGCCGGTACACCTGGGGTCGATGCCGATGTCGGTACGCGCGGTGTTGGAGCGGATTGAGCTTCGGGAGGGAGATACCGCGATCCTCAACGATCCGTTTGCCGGTGGAACTCACCTGCCCGACATTACTTTGGTTGCGCCGGTTTTCCTCTCCCGCGGCGGAAAACGTCCGCATTTCTTTGTGGCCTCGCGCGCCCACCACGCCGATGTGGGGGGAGCATTTCCCGGCTCGATGGGCCTGTGCCGCGAAATTTATCAGGAAGGGCTGCGGATTCCCCCGGTGAAAATTATTTCGGGCGGAAAAATCCAGCACGATGTTCTGGCGCTTCTGCTGAACAATGTTCGCACGCCGGAAGAACGGGAAGGAGATTTGAGCGCGCAGATTGCCGCCTGCCACACCGGGGCTGAACGGCTGAAAGAGACTTGCGCGCGGTACGGTCCGAGCGAGAACCACGTGGGCCGCGGATGAACTACTCGACTATTCCGAAGAAATGATGCGCGCATTTCTGGACCAGGTGCCACGCGGCGTTTATGAAGCGGAGGATTTCATCGACAACGACGGAATCTCAGACAAACCGATCCGGATCAGAGTAAGTATTAAATTTCCGGGAAATGGGCGTGGGCCGAGGGAAGGGCCGAAGACGACGGGCCGAAAACCCGTGTCCACACGATCCGTGATTGTGGACTTCACCGGCAGCGATCCGCAGGTCGAAGGCAGCGTGAACGCGGTCGAGGCAATTACTTATTCCGCCTGCTTCTACGTTTTTCGCTGTCTGCTGGCAGAAGATGTTCCCGCAACCGCAGGGCTGATGAGGCCTATCAAAGTCATTGCGCCGGAGGGAACTGTCGTGAACGCGCGTCCTCCCGCGGCGGTTGCCGGCGGAAATGTCGAGACTTCGCAGCGCATTGTCGACGTGCTGTTGCGGGCGTTGGCGCGGGCGATTCCCGATCGCATTCCGGCCGCTGCTTCCGGCACCATGAATAATCTGACCATTGGCGGAACCGATCCGCGCACCCGCGAGCCATTCGCCTATTACGAAACCATCGCCGGTGGAATGGGCGGGCGTCGGGGAAAGCCCGGAGTTTCTGGAGTGCACACCCACATGACCAATTCGCTCAATACTCCGGTCGAGGCGCTCGAATACGCGTATCCTTTGCGAGTGAGGAATTATTCGCTGCGCCGGAGGAGTGGAGGTGCGGGCCAGTTTCGCGGCGGCGATGGCATCGTGCGCGAGATTGAAGTTTTGACCGATGCCGAAGTCACCCTGCTGGCGGATCGCCGGGTGCGCGGGCCTTATGGACTGAACGGAGGCGAAGATGCGCAGGCCGGCGCGGCGCGCGTGGTGCACAATGACGGTCGTTCTGAACGTTTACCCGGAAAATTCAACATTCGTTTGAAAAAAGGCGAGCGCATTCGGATCGAAACTCCCGGCGGCGGAGGATGGGGGAAGCGTTAACCAGCATCCTCTTTAACGCTGTCCTTCCGAGCGAGGGCTGGTCATCCACCTGGAGAATGACCAATCGCAGTCGAGGAACCTGCTGTTTTCTGCGCTCTATGCTCCTCTTGGAATCCATGGCCAGCCGTGCGAATCTAATCTCCTGAGAAGAATCTATGATCGATCTTGCCTCCCACTACCTCGATGAAGTCCGCCGCCAGTTTCGCGGCTACAAGCGCCTGGGCGAAGGCGCCATCAATCAACTCAAGGACGAAGAGCTGTTCACAACGCTAGATCCGGAATCGAACTCCGTTGCACTGCTCGTCAAACACATCGCGGGAAACCAGCGCTCAAGGTTCACCGACTTTCTTACGACCGACGGCGAGAAACCCGATCGCAATCGCGACCAGGAATTCGTGACGACCACTTCGTCCCGCGAAGAAGTCATGCGCGGGTGGGAAGACGGCTGGGCGCGGGTGTTTGCGACGATCGAGGCGCTCAAACCGGAAGACCTCACCCGAATGGTCACCATCCGCAACGAACCGCACACTGTGCTCCAAGCCATCAACCGCCAGCTCGCGCATTACGCCATGCACATTGGCCAGATTGTTTTTCTGGCCAAGCATCTTCGTTCCAACGAGTGGAAGACCCTTAGCATTCCTCGCGGCAAATCGGAAGAAGTGAACCGCAAACTGATGTCCGGCCAAAAGGACGCTTTACCCGACGCCCCAGTGCGCAGCTGAGCTAAGTCTTGATGGCGGGGTGCTAAAATAGCAAGTTTGCGTTGCACTCAGAACTCATAGGTGAGATTAATGTCGAATACCATGCTGGCAGTCGTAAAGCCGGAGTCCGCGCCGGGCGCGGAAGTTCGCGAAGTAAAAATTCCTGCATACGGACGCACCGATGTTCTGGTCAAAGTCAAAGTCGCATCCATCTGCGGCACCGACCTTCATATTTATGAGTGGGACCGCTGGGCGCAGAACCGCATTCATCCGCCGCTGATTCCCGGACACGAATTTTGCGGCGAAGTTGTGGCCTTCGGCGATGAAGTCACCAGCGTGAAAGAGGGCGATTTCGTTTCCGCTGAAATGCACGTGGCTTGCGGCAAGTGCCTGCAATGCCGCACCGGCGAAGCGCATATTTGCCAGAACGTGAAAATCATTGGCGTTGACACCGATGGGGCCTTCGCCGAATACGTCGTCATTCCTGAATCGAATATCTGGAAGCTCGACCCGGCAATTCCTCAGGAGTACGCTTCGATTCTCGATCCGCTGGGCAACGCGGTTCACACAGTGCTTGCCGGAGAGATTGCGGCGAAGACCGTTGCCATCACTGGCTGCGGACCGATCGGACTTTTCTCTATCGCGGTCGCGCGCGCCGTCGGCGCAGCCCAGGTTTTTGCCATTGAGGTGAACGAGCACCGGCGCAAGATCGCCAAGCAGATGAAAGCCGACGTTGTGATTGATCCCTCTAAAGAAGATGCAACAAAGATCGTGATGGAAAAGACCGGCGGAATGGGCGTCGATGTGGTGCTCGAAATGGCCGGCCATCCCGATGCGATTCGAACAGCTTTCGACATCATCCGCCGCGGCGGACGGATGTCGCTTCTCGGCCTCACCTCCAAGCCCATCTCGCTGAACTTCTCCGAAGACATCATTTTTAAAGGCATCACCATTCAGGGCATCAACGGCCGCCGCATGTACCAGACGTGGTATCAGATGACTGCATTACTCAAGAATGGCAAGCTCGACCTGCACCCGGTGATCACCGACCGCATTGCGATGAAAGATTTCTCCAAGGGCATGGAGCGGCTGAAAACGGGAGAGTCGAGCAAGATCCTGGTGTTTCCCAACGGGACGAAATAAAAAGACAGAGGGGACAGAGGAGCACCGGTTCCTCGGTGAATCCCCGTGTCCACTGTGTTTACGAAGCACTTCTATCGCCTAACCTGACAGACTCAGCTACAATCCAACTTTCATGCTGCGCTACTTCACTGCCGGAGAATCGCACGGAGAAGCTCTTGTCGCCTTCATTTCTGGCCTGCCTGCCGGAGTGAAAGTCGACCAAGCATTTGTCGATCGCGAACTATGGCGCCGCCAGCAAGGCTACGGCCGCGGCGGACGCATGAAGATCGAACGCGACACCGCACACATTCTCTCTGGCGTGCACCATGGAACAACGATTGGATCGCCAATCTCCATTCTGCTCGAAAATAAAGATTGGAAGAACTGGCAGGAGTCGCTGCCGGTGGAAGAAGGCGATCCCGCTAGGCATAAACGCGTCGCTTCGCCGCGTCCCGGACACGCCGATCTTGCCGGCGCACTGAAATATAATTTTCCCGAAGCCCGTTACGTTTTAGAACGCGCTTCCGCCCGCGAATCGGCCGCGCGAGTCGCCGTCGGCGGGCTGGCCAAATTATTTCTGCGTGAGTTGAGCATTGACGTTCTCAGCCATGTGGTTTCGGTAGGCAACGCCGCCATCAAGAGCGACCCCTCATGGGAACAGGTTTCCGCGCTGCACAAAAAAGATGAAGTCCTGCTGAACTGTGCCGACGTCGAGGCCGAGCAGAAAATGAAAGCGGAAGTCGACGCTGTTCTCAAGACCGGCGATTCGGTTGGCGGAGTTTTTGAAGTTGTCGCGCACAACGTTCCGCCCGGGCTTGGAACTTACGCGCAATGGGACGAGCGGCTCGACGCGCGCCTGGCGGCGGCAATCATGTCGCTTCAGGCGGTGAAAGCGGTTGAGATCGGCGCCGGAATCTCGGCCGCCGCTTCCCCTGGCTCCGCGGTGCATGATGAAATAGGTTACGAGAGGTCGAAAACGGCTTCTGGCTTCACACGCAAGCGAAACAACGCGGGCGGCATCGAAGGCGGCGTCTCGAATGGAGAAGACATCCGCGTGCGCGGATATCTGAAACCGATTTCCACACTTCGGCGGCCGCTGGAGTCAGTGGACTTCGCCAGCCGCGAGCCGGTCAAAGCCGCCTATGAGCGGTCGGATGTTTGCGTGGTACCGGCAGCGGGCGTCGCGGGCGAAGCAATGGTAGCCTTAACTCTGGCAGGCTGCGCGCTGGAAAAATTCGGCGGCGACTCGATGACCGAGACGCTGCGCAATTTTCGCGGTTATCTTGAGCAATTGAAGAACTACTGATACTCATTCCGAATGATCTACAAAATTGTAAAATTTGGCGACCCAGTCCTGGAAAAGCCGGCCGAGCCGGTCACGGTTTTTGACGATGAACTGAAGAAACTGGTCGAGGACATGTTCGATTCCATGTACGAAGCGCATGGCGTCGGGCTGGCTGCGCCGCAGATTGGCCTTTCCAAGCGGCTTGCGGTCATCGACGTTTCGTTCAAAGAAGATCCCGACGCCAAGCTGGTGCTGGCCAATCCGGAGATCATTCACATTGAGGGCAAGCACCGCCAGCCCGAAGGATGCCTGAGTATTCCGGACTTCCGCGAGCCAGTTACCCGCGCGAAAAAAGTCACGATTCGCGCCCAGGATGTGAATGGGAACTGGTACGAAAAAACCGGCGAGGACATGCTGGCCCGCGCGTTTCTGCATGAAACCGATCATCTGAATGGCAAGCTCTACATCAGCCACATCAGCGCGCTCAAGCGTGACCTGATCAAACGCAAAATCCGTAAGCTGGTAAAGGCCGGGGAATGGCAGTAATTGAATCATTGAGGGATTGAATCATTGAGTCATTCGTGAGTGATTCAATCACTCAATGAGCCGATGATTCAATGGGTCAATCCCTCAATGATTCAATCGCTCAATCTGGTGTTCTGTGGCACGCCGCAGTTCGCAGTGCCTACGCTGGAGAAACTGGTCGCCTCCGGATTTTCGGTGTCACACGTAGTCACGCAGCCCGACCGGCCCCGCGGACGCAAACTCGAACTCACGCCTTCTCCAGTAAAAGCTTGTGCACTCGAACTCGGTCTCCCTGTCACTCAGCCGGAAAAGATCAAGAATAATGACGAATTCCACTCTCTGTTAATGAGAATCAACCCGGACGCAATTGTCGTCGTCGGCTATGGACGAATCATTCCGCAATGGATGCTCGATTTGCCGCGATTCGGCAACATCAACCTTCATGCGTCGCTGCTGCCGAAGTATCGTGGTGCGGCGCCGATCCAGTGGGCGATTGCGAACGGCGAAGTGGTAACCGGAGTGACGACCATGCGGATCAATGCCGGGCTTGATACCGGGGACATTTTGCTGCAAGAACAAATTAAGATTGAACCTCAAGACACGGCCGAGTCGCTCGGACCTCGGCTAGCGAAGATCGGCGCCGAATTGACGGTTGCTACGCTTCGTGGCCTGCTCGCCGAAACTGTCAAACCTCAGCCACAGGACAACGATCAGGCTACGCTCGCGCCGATCCTTCGCAAGCAGGATGGCCGGATTGATTTTCAGCGTAACGCGCGCGAAATTCTTAATCGGCTGCGAGGCTTCCAGCCGTGGCCCGGAGCGTACACGAGCTTCCGCGAAAAGAACCTGACTGTGTGGGCGGGGAAAGTTGCTGAAAATCGCCTGAGGGCAGGCGAACTCGCGATCGATGGTCAACGGCTTGTGGTGGGATGCGGAAAGGACACTGCGCTTGAGCTACTCGAGCTACAGCCAGAGGGCAAAAAACGGATGAGCGCGCGAGATTTTATTCATGGCTATCGCCCGCGTAACGGCGAAAAGCTCGGCCAGAGTTGAGCGATGCCGGTCTCGCCTGCCCGCGCTGCCGCCTTTGACATTCTGCTTCGCGTGCAGAAAGAAGATGCCTACGCGGCAGAACTGCTGCACGCTTCGCGATATGCGAAGTTGTCTCACGCCGATCATGGCCTGGCCAATGAGCTTGCCCTGGGCGTCCTTCGCTGGCGGTCTCTGCTGGACAATGAAATTGCGAAGCGATCTTCGCTGAAACTGGACAAAGTCGACGCCGAGGTTCTGGCATCCCTCCGCCTGGCCGCTTATCAACTGATCTTTCTGGATCGTGTGCCTGCGCGTGCTGCGGTGCATGAAAGTGTGGAACTGGTGAAGCGGGCGGGCAAGCGATCTGCTGCCTCGTTTGTGAACGCGGTATTGCGCAAGTTTGCTGCGGATCCTGTGCAACCGCCGGCTCCGACCGCGAATACAACGGAAGATATGGCCGACTCGCTAGCCCATCCGCTGTGGCTGGTCGAACGATGGATCCGCGAGTTCGGTTTCGATGCAGCGCGGCAGATTTGTACTCACGATCAGCAAGTTCCGCCGACATGCATTCGAATCCCGGATTCGGAGGTCGAGCGGGAACTCGAAAACGAAGGCGTTCAACTCGCTCCCGGAAGTCTGTTGGCATCTGCGCGCCGCGTCGTCAGTGGCGATGTAACCCGCAGCAAAGCTTTTCACGATGGCCGCATCGCCATTCAAGATGAGGCATCGCAGTTGGTGGCTCTGCTTGTCGGCAAAGGGAAAACAATTCTGGATTGCTGTGCGGCTCCGGGGGGAAAGACGCGAATCCTCGCCGAGCAGAATCCGAGCGCGACGATTATTGCTGCAGAAATTTATCCGCACCGCGCGCGGCTTCTGCGCAGGCTGGTGCCGGCGGCGAATGTTCAGGTCATTGTAAGTGACGCTCGCCAGCTGCCTATTGCGCTCCTCTTTGATCGTGTGCTCGCCGATGTGCCCTGCTCCGGAACCGGCACGCTCGCGCGCAATCCGGAAATCAAGTGGCGTTTGTCGGCGGATGACCTGGCCGATCTTCAATCGCGGCAGTTGTCCATCCTGCGAGCAGCGATGCAACACGTGGCGCCGAGAGGACGGGTCGTGTATTCCACCTGCTCGCTCCAAGCCGAAGAGAACAGAGAGGTGGTGGAGCAAGCCTTATCGCTGGAAAAATCGTTCCGCATCGTGGACTGCCGCGAGGAACTGTGCCGGCTTGGCGACGAGATCACATGGAACAACGCGGAGTCGCTCGCGAACGGGCCGTATTTGCGAACGATTCCAGGCGTGCATCCGAGCGAGGGTTTTTTTGCCGCAGTACTTGAGAAAGTTTAGCGGACCTCGAAACTGACCGCGGATCCGGCCAGCACTTTACTTCCGGGTGCCGGATTTTGCGAGACAATCACACTAGTTGCCGCAGCCGATGGCAGCGGTGCAGTTGGAGTTCCAGGAGTGCTTGCGGTCGGCGGCGCGGCCGTTACATTTCCTGCCTGAAAACCGGCTTCTTTCAATACCGCGCTGGCTTTGCTTACGGGTTGTCCGAGAAAGCTGGGCATCACGAACGCCTGCGGCGATGCGGGTTGCGCGCTCAGCAAGCTGATCCGCGGCGCGGAAATGCTGCTTGCGCTAGCGGACGGATTTTGCGCGATCACTTGATTGCCAGGGGCGTTTGGCATCTCAATGCTCGCTTCAGCGCCCAGATTCAAACCCCGGCGCAGTATGTTGATCTCGGCGGCGCGTTCGCTTTCGCCGAGGACGTTGGGAATAACCACGCGTTGCGGACCGAGGCTCTCGGCGACGCGAAGTTGCCATCCGCGACGTACTCGCACGCCGGCTACAGGGACCTGCGACAACACTCTGCCTTCAGGCACGGTCGGACTGTAGTATTGCCGTTCGACTTCAAACTGAAATCCGTTCAGTTCTGCAATGCGATGCGCTTCCAGCGGAGTTTTTCCGGTCACGTCGGGCACAGTAACCTCGCGGCCGTGGATGGCGAAGCGCATCGCGGTCAACGCCGAAACCATGGCGACGACCAGCAAAATCAGCGCTAACAAAACGAATCGAAAAAAGGCCCGCATTATTAGTGTGTTTCTTCCGCCGCCGGCGCCGCGTCAGGCGTATCGACCTTATGCGCAACGGGGCCGGGCGGCGTTTCCGGCGGCGGTTGAAATTCGCCGGGATCCTTTCCGGCCAGTGCAGCTTTCATGAAATTCATCCAGATTGGCAGCGCTGCGCGCGCTCCGGTTTCTTTCGGCCCGAGCGATTTTTTCTCGTCATAACCGATCCAAACTCCTGTCGTCATCGACGGCGAAAATCCGACGAACCACGCGTCCGTGAAATCGTTGGTCGTTCCGGTCTTTCCTCCAAGCGGATATTTCAAACTCGCCGCGGCAATGCCGGTGCCATGCAGCACAACTTCTCGCAGCATTGAAGTCATAATGCGGGCCGTACGCGCGCTGACCACATCTTTCACTTCGGGAAAATCCTCCTCGAGCGATCGCCCTTCGTAGTCGGTCACTTTGGTGATGTAGCGCGGAGTCACGCGAACGCCGTCATTGGGAAAGACGCTGTAAGCGGAGGTCTGCTCGAACAAGGTAATATCGGCCGCTCCCAAAGCGATCGGCAAATACGGGGGAATGTTCGAAGTAATTCCAAAACGGCGCGCGTAGTCGATGACAGTTCTTATTCCAACCTGTTCTGCAACTTTAAGCGCTGGGATGTTCCGCGACTGAGCCAGCGCTCGACGGAATGTAATTGTGCCCTCGAATTTTTCGTCGTAGTTATGTGGAATGTAGGGCCCCGAAGCCGTCTGAAAAACCACGGGGGCGTCGACGACAGTGTCGTCCGGCTTGGCGCCCTGATCGATGGCGGCGGTGTAAACGTACGGCTTGAACGACGAGCCGACTTGCCGTAGCGCCTGGGTAACACGGTCGAATTTGGATTCTTCAAAATCCCGGCCGCCGACCATGGCCTTGATTCCGCCGGTGGCGTTGTCGATCGCCAGCAACGCACCTTGCGCACCCGAGTCCTGCTCCAGTTCCGCGCGCGCTTTGCCATCGGCCGAAAGTGAAGCGATTTTCACGTACACAATGTCGCCGGGCTTCAGGATGTCCTGAATCTTCTGCTGCGTCCAGGTTGCGTCGGATTGAACAATGCTGGCGGTGTAACGGCCAAATTTCACGGTCGCAATTCCCGGACCAACCGAGAGGACACGAATGCATGAATGTAACCATTCATTTCTGGTTCGCCCTGCCAATCCGGGTGCTGATATTCGGTGAGCTTGGCGCCGTCGCGCAGAACGTTTTCTAGATGGCCTTTCCATCCGTGGCGGCGTTCATATGCGGCCACACCATCGAGTACCGCTTGATTGGCCACTTTCTGCAGGTTGCATATCAAGCGTGGTATAGACGCGCAGACCGCCTTCATGGACTTGGTCCGCGCCAAATTTATTTTCCAGGTAGCGGCGAATCTCCTCGACAAAATATGGCGCCAGCGAGTTGACGTCATGCGCCAACTTCAACTGGATCGGCTCATTCCGCGCTTCGTTGGCTTCTTTCGCCGTAATCTTTCCATCCTCGAGCATGGCGTTAATCACCAGATTGCGGCGCTTGAGCGCGCGATCGGGATGATTAATGGGCGAATAAAGCCCCGGGGCCTTCGGCAGACCTGCCAGAAGCGCAGCTTCATCGAGGGTGAGCTGCTTTGCCGGCTTGCTGAAATAATATTCGGAAGCCGCTTCGAAGCCATACACCCCGTGGCCGAGAAAAATCTGGTTGGCGTAGAGGGTGAAAATCTGCTCTTTGGTGAAATGCCGCTCGATCTGGATCGCCAGCAGCGCTTCTTCAATCTTGCGATGGAACGAGCGATCGGGCGAGAGAAAAAGATTTCGCGCCAACTGCATGGTCAGCGTGGATGCGCCCTGCACGCGGCCGCCGGAAACGATATCGCGATAGGCCGCGCCCGCGATGCGCCAGACATTAATGCCCCAATGACGGTAGAAATCTTTGTCTTCGATGGAAATCAGCGCGTCGCGCAGCACCGGAGGATAATCGGCGTAGTTTGCGACCACGCGGCGTTGCAGCGCGAACGAGCCGATGATTCGGCCATGATCGTCGTAGAGTTCGGTGATGGTGCTGGGGCGGTAGTGCTCGAGTTGTTCGACCTGCGGGAGATCCGTGGAGTACACCAGCAGAAGGCCCGCGCCAGCGCCAATCAGCGCAGAAAAAAGAACGAGCAATCCAAATAAGACGCGGCCAACCGCCTTCCGTCCGGCAGCCTCGGCCGGCGGAGCGTCCTGGTAAATCACCTTCATAGATCAAGCTCAGGATAGCAGGGGAGGAAGTGGGGAGGAAGTTCACTGCGTGAGTCTAAGTCTTAAACACAGAGGACACCGGGGTCACAGTGGGTCCCTCTTGCCTGAAACACAGAGGACACAGGGAACACAGAGAAACGCAAAGAAACCCAGTCCGCCTCTGTGTCCTCTGTGTTTAGTGAGCCAACAAAAATCGCGCGCCCGAAGACACGCGATTCGCAAAACCTAATCAGCAAATTAGCTCGACCGGGCCTTCAGGGCCATCGATGGCTTTCTGCAACTGTTCGTCTTCCTGGTTTACGGGTTTCTTCGTCTGATCGGACGGCACGGCATTCTCATCCTCGTCGGGAACCGCGGCGTCGTCATCCGCGTCGGCCACCAGCACGTTCGGTGTCACCGCGTTGTCTTCAATTGCCTTGCCGCTCGGGCTGTAATATTTCGCGACCGAGAGAATAAGCGCTGAACCTTCCGGCAATTCAATCAACTTCTGCACCGAGCCTTCACCGAAAGTCTTGTCGCCGACCACATCGCCGCGGGCGTTCTCCAGAATTGCAGAAGCCACAACCTCCGCCGCTCCTGCCGTCCCCCGGTTGACCAACACTGCCAGCGGCAGATTAGTGATTGCCTTCGAAGGCTCCGCGTTGAAAGATTCCTTTGGATACTTCTGGCCCTGCAAGTAAGTAATGGTTCCGTGGTTCAAGAACAAATTTGCAGTTGCGACGCCTTCCGATTCGTCGCCTTCTGCGCAATCGCGCAGATCGAGGATCAGCTTCTTGGCGCCGTCTTTTTCCACCGCTTTGACTTTGCTGGCGACTTCCTGCGCCATACCCTTGGTCAAGGCATCGACGCGAATCACGGCGATTCCGTCGCCCACCATTTTATCGGTCACCGGAGGAATGGCGACGATGTCACGAGTAAGAACAACTTTTTCCGGCTCCGAGCGTCGCGCCCGCACGACCGAAACCGTCACGTTCGATCCTGGCTGCCCGGAAAGCAGGTTGTTGATCTCAGCCAGCGACATTTCCCGCGTGCTCTTGCCCTCGATCGCTTCAATGATGTCGCCGTCTTGCAGGCCGTTCTTGTCGGCCGGCCCTCCCGGAATCACAGCGACTACCGCCCCATATCCGAAACGCTTGGAGATTGCTGCGCCGATATTTGCTTTGGAGCCGCCCGCTTCATGGGCTTTGTAGAGCTTGTATTGTGCCGGCGTCAGGTAGCTCGAATTTGCGTCCAGCGACTCAAGCAGCCCATGCAGAGCGCCTTCGGTGACGGCGGGCACATTCGGCTCTTCTACGTACTCGCTGCGGACCCGCGACAGCACCTCGCTGTAGACCTGCAGTTGGCGGTAAGCGCCGTCGTTACTGGAGGCGCGTACGCCATCCATATCGCCGATTACCATGAACAGCAGAACTGCAGCGGAGAGAACCAGAATTACAGCTTTAAATTTTGTGGACATCGAAAGCGTCTTCTCGGAAAAGTTAGGTTACTTCCAGCGGAAGTTTCCCCAATTATAACCCTTTAGATGCCAATTCCTTGCCCTTGGCTGGGAAAAAGTGCTCGCAGGTAACCATTTCGTCGAAGGATTCAGCCGGGCCGCTTCTCGCCGTCTGACAACGACTTACAGGTCAGTGCGGATCTGCCATGACCGCTCCCGGGGCGGGCAGCGCATCATGCGAAGTGGGTCCTCGCTCGCTGGCCAGGCGATTTCCCGTCTTGACCTGGTAATCGCTGTAGTCGATGGTCAGGGAGATCTTGCCCCCCATGCGGCACCTGGGAGATCGATTCAGTCTTAATCGGAAGCCAGAATCCGTCCTGGCGAATCCAGCGGTAGGAAAGCTCGCTATGGTTCGTCCACATGGTAAAGTTCTTTTGCGGTTCGCCTTCCATGCGGGCGATGGCAAAGTCGTGGGCGTCGACCCAAATCTTGCCGTTGTACAAAAACCTGTTCTTGCCCTTCGGACTGACGCTGAGAACGTAGCAGTCCCCATTGGAAGTGTGCTCGACCCCGTCGAGCGAAAAGTTGTAGTTTTCGGAATTGACCTCCAACTGCTTGCGGTTCTTTTCCTCCTGCGCTTCGCTTTCATTGGTGAGCATCTTCATGAGCACGCGATTGATCAGCAGGCCGGAGCCGCTGCGCGAGATCACGCGAAACTCTTTCTTGTCGGGAGCAGTATAGGTAATTTCCACTACCATATCGGCCTCGTGGTGGCCGAAGAGTCCGTTGTAATCCAGGTGGTAACTTCGCTTCGCTGTGTAACCGCGCAGGGCCTCGACAGGCGAACATTGGCCGCCATCAGCTTCTGGACGATTTGCTGCGCGGTAAGGTTCGGCGGAGAAGGCGGATCATCGGCGAAGCAGAAACTCGCATGGGCCAATAGAGCCAGACCGGCCACAACCGGCAATATGCAGCGGTAAGAACTCATTTTCCCCCACGAGTGGCACGGCGGGACGGCACAATCCGGGCAATCGGGACCACTTCCAATTTAGCACACGCGGACTTGCGCTTCGGGCGCAGGAGCATAGGCATTCGCTCTGCAATATTGGTTGCATTTCCGGGGCTGTGCAGTTGTTTGAAAAAACTCGGTTCAGCGGGCGTCCGCCAGCTGTGTGCGCAGCTTGTGAGTGGCACGAAACAGCGTGTTCTTGATGGTGCCTTCGCTGGTATTAAGCATCCCGGCCACGGTGCGCAGGCGGAGACCGTGATAATGCTTTAGCTCGAAAACCATGCGCTCGCGCGCCGAAAGCCGATCCAGGGCGCGAACGATGGTTCTCCGCAGATCGCGGCTCATCAGGCTGCGCTCTGGGCTGGCGCTGGCACGGTGATCCGGCAGGCGATTCAAGATCGGTTCTTCCTCGCCGTCGGCTGAAATCGTTGTCGTCAGATCGCGCGCACGCGTCGATTTCTTGCGCAGGAAATCGAGGCAGAGATTGGTCACGATGCGGTAAATCCAGGTGTAGAACGAGCATTCAAAACGGAAGCTGGCGAGATTGATGTAGGCGCGAAGAAATGCTTCCTGATAGATATCGCGACCATCTTCGGGCGAGCCGGTCAGATGCACGGCGAGACGCAGCACCGCGCGATCATATTGCCGCACCAGTTCCTCGAAAGCGGTCGTGTCGCCCAGTTGCGCCTGGCGAATCAAGACGCTGTCGTCAATGCGCGAAGGACTGCTGGGCCGTCGTTGCTGTCGTAGCTGTAGGGCGTTTTCCACGATCATCTCCTGCCACCTAGCCGACGAACTTATATCCCGTGCCATGCACCGTCAGGATGAAGCGAGGCTCCTCCGGACGAGGCTCAACTTTCTGCCGCAACCGCACTACGTGCGCGTCAACCGTTCGCGTAGTGGGGAAGTGGTCGTAGCCCCAGACTTCCTCGAGCAACCGGTCGCGGCTCAACGTCTCCCCCGGATGGTGCAAAAAAAACTTCAACAGATCGAATTCCTTCGACGAAAAATCAACCGCCTTGCCTCGCCGCGAAACCTGGCAACTGCGTAGATTTACTTCCACCTCGCCAAACGAATATTTTTCCGAAGGCTTGGCCGCGAGCCCGGCGCGCCGCAGCACCGCTTTCACTCGCGCCAGCAATTCGCGGATGGAGAACGGCTTGGTGACGTAATCGTCCGCTCCCAGTTCCAGGCCGACGACCTTGTCGACTTCTTGCCCGCGCGCAGTGAGCATGATGATCGGCAGCGACGGCTTTTTGGTTTTGAGCTGCTTGCAAACGTCGAGTCCGCTCATTCTCGGCATCATTACATCGAGGATGACGAGGTCGGGCGATTCGCTGAGCGCGCGCTCCAATCCGGCCACGCCGTCGGGAGCAGTGATCACCTGGTGTCCTTCGAACTCGAAGTTGTCGCGCAGCCCAGCCACCATGTTGGGCTCGTCTTCCACAATCAGGATTTTTGCCATGTATTGGCCTCCTGATTCGCGTTAGCTACCAACTGTTCTGCATGGTGAACCTCAATCTTTACTGGCAGCGAGATGGTGAACTTGCTGCCTTGTCCCGGCACGCTATCTACGGAAACTTCGCCGCCGTGTGCCTGCGCAATGTGCCGCACCAGCGAGAGACCGAGCCCGCTGCCCTTGGTGGTGTGCACCAGAGGATCTCCCACCCGATAAAACTTCTCAAAAATCTTCGTCTGCTCCTGCAGGGGAATTCCAATGCCGTGGTCGATGACTTCCAACTTCACATTCCCGTTGGCGCGAAACAGACTTACCCCGATGAATTTGCTGGTCTTGCGAATACTTGAGCGCGTTGTTGACGAGGTTGAGCAGCGAGCGGGCAATCGCTTCGCGATCGACGCGCATCGGCGGCACGTTCTCGGCAATCTTTTCTTCGAAAACAAAACCGTTCTGCTCGATCTGATAGCGATACGATTCGAGGGTGTTGTGCACCAATTCGCGCACGTCCGTCTCGCGGAACTCGTACTCTTTTCGTCCCGCCTCAATGCGGGAGAAGTCCAGGATGTTGTTGATCAGCCCGGTCAGCCGCTCGCTTTCCTTGCGAATAATTCCGTAGTACTCCTGATATTTTTCCTGCGACTTCAGCCGTCCCATCTCGAGGGTTTCCGCATACAGGCGAATCAGGGAGAGCGGCGTTCGCAACTCGTGCGAGACATTGGAAACGAAATCCGATTTCAACTTCGCCAGCGCCATCTCGCGGGAAATATTGCGATGGGTCAAAACAATTCCGGCGGCCAATAACAAAGAGATCGCGCCGAGGATCATGAAGTCGGTGCGCACGAAACGCTGTTCCATCGCGGCCAGAGTCGTTCCCGGCATCTTGATGGCTAGAGTCAGTCCGGGAAACGCGCCGTCAAAGTTACGCTCCACTTCCGGCGTGCCGCCGTCCCAGCCGGCCGAGGCCGCCAGCGGAGTGTTTTCGTACCTGGCGTGCAGCATGAGCGCGGCATGACCGTTCTCGCCTTTTTCTTCTTGATGGCTCATCACTCCATTGAGCGCTTCCGGAAAGAAGTCGTTCTTGAGAAAGTCCGGGTCAAACAACATTCCGGCGATGGCCTTCTTGTTTCCCGTGCTGTCCGTGGTCAGGAACAACTGGCCGGCCTCGTAGACGTGCTTGTCACCGCTCGGGACCCAGTCGGCAAGAGCGTGCCGCCTGTCCTTTTTCTCCATCTCTTCCAGGTCTTTTTCCAGGTCCTTATACTCAACTTGCATCCATCCGCTGAACATTCCTGAAAGATAGTCGCGCTCCGTGTGCACTGCCGGAGTGTCCGCCGTTCCAGGCTGCGAACGGAACACCAGCCCAACACTGGGATCGTAGACAAACAGGTGGGCGACGTAGGGATGGGTTGAAAGAATCCGGTCGAGGGTCTCTGCGCAAGCCGCGCCGGAACCGGGGAATTGATCGCGCACGTCGTCGATCAGTTCCTAAGCCTTGTGGTTCATCTGCTTTTCGGAAATGAGCAAGACCTGACTGAAATCGCGCTGGAAAGCTGCCTGAATGCCGCGGTCGCGTTCGACCGACTTCAGATGCAGCGCGCTCAGTACCACCAGGGCCGCCGCCGGCAACACGACGGCGAGTTCCAGGGTCAACATCAGCCGGGTCCGCTCGCTTCGTTCTGCGTTCGTTTTCATACCAGCGTTTATAGCCCTTTTCATCAGCTTATGAAAACATAGCGAAATCGCGAAAGAGGGGTGTCAAGTCGGGGTAAAAAGCTGTAAAAAGTTGTGAATTCATGGGATTGGCGGGGCCGGAATATTGCTGTGAAAGCCCGGCCGTGGCTGAGAGAGCAATTGCCATTCGCTTCCTCAGGCGCATAGAATCCTGTGTTGCCATAGTTGATTCCGTTTCCACGCGAGGATTATTGAAAAAAATCACCGCTATCTATCCCGGTTCATTCGACCCGCCCACGAACGGTCACCTCGATCTGATCGCGCGGGGCAGCAAAATCTTCTCGCAACTCGTGGTGGCGATTTTGCGCAATCCGGAAAAAGCGCCGCTGTTCAGCCTCTCCGAGCGCCGGCTGATGCTCGAAACTTTGACGGAGGGTTTCAAGAACGTACGCGTCGACAGCTTCGATGGACTGACCGTCGAATACGCAACCCAAGTCAACGCAACCGCGGTTCTTCGCGGGATTCGCGCCATCAGCGATTACGAGTACGAACTGCAAATGGCGCTGATGAACCGCAAATTACAGCCCGAAATCGAAACTGTTTTTATGATGCCGGCCGAGAAGTTTTCCTATCTCAGCTCGAAGCTGGTGCGCGAGGTCGCGCAACTTGGCGCCTCCGTCAAAGACCTAGTCCCGGAGATGGTGGAGCAGCGGCTGCGCGAAAAACTTGATCCCGCGATTAAACTGGAAGATACAAGAAATCCTAAGTCGAGGAAACGAGCATGACGCCTGCCACTGAAGCGACCCACGCGCTGAAACTCACCGACCGCATTAACCGCATTGAACCCTCCGCCACGCTCATGGTGGTGAACGAGGCCGACAAGTTGCGCGCGCAGGGAGTCGATGTGGTGGACTTTGGCGCGGGCGAGCCGCATTTTGCTACGCCGCAGCATATTAAAGATGCCGCCATCGCGGCGATCCAGGCGAATTTCACCAAGTACACTCCCGTGGGAGGGATCGCCGAATTGCGCGACGCCATCGTGCATCGCCATGCGGTTGACTTCGATTCCGATTACCGGCGCGAAGAGGTGATCGCCTCGATCGGCGGCAAACATGCGCTGTTCAATGCTATCCAGGTGCTGGTCGATCACGGCGATGAAGTCATTTTGCCCGTCCCTTACTGGGTGTCTTTCAAGGACATTGTTCGCTACGCCGGCGGAGAGTGCGTGCTGCTCGAATCGGATGAAGCGCAAGGTTTCCGCGTGACCGCGGAGATGATCGAACGCCTGATTACGCCTCGGACTAAACTCATTATTCTGAACTCCCCCTGCAACCCCTCGGGCGCAGTCATGAGCGAAGAGGACATGCGGGAAGTTGTGGGCCGGGCCAACGAACGGGGCATCTGGGTCATCTCAGATGAGTGCTACGTCTACCTGAATTACACCGGAAAGCGCTTTTCAGTGGGTGCTTTGCGCGAATTTCGCGAGCGCATGGTGATCGTCGGATCGCTTTCGAAAACCTACGCGATGACCGGATGGCGGCTGGGATACGCGCTCGCGCCTGCGCCGGTGGTGAGTGCGATGCTCAAGCTGCAAAGCCAGTCCACATCGAACCCGACTTCAATCGTGCAGAAAGCCGCAGTCGCAGCGCTGAAGGGACCGCAGCAATGCATCGCCGATATGCGCGCCGATTACATCAAATTGCGCGATCACGTGGTCAACGGATTGCGCGCTATTCCGGGTGTGCAATGCACGTTGCCCGGCGGCGCATTCTATGCCTATCCGAACGTGTCGTCCTACTTTGGCCGCGGCGGGGTGAATTCGGCGTCCGATCTGGCGGGCAAGCTGCTGCGCGAAGCGCACGTGGCAACCGTTCCCGGCGAAGGTTTCGGAACTCGCGACCACATCCGCGTTTCCTACGCCACTTCCATGGCGGAGTTGGACCGCGGCCTGGAACGCATGCGGAAATTCCTGGCTGCTCTGTGATGTCGGAGATTCGCGCGGCTCGTCACGTCTCTGATCTTGTCCTTCTGTCGAGCGCCGGATGAGCGACCTCTATCCATTATTAATGTCTCCCGCGTTCGACCCGCGGCCGTGGGGCACGCTCGACTTGTCGCCCATTTATCCTGGTCACCGCTTTGAAGAGAAAATTGGCGAGGCGTGGCTCACCGGAGACGATTGTCGCGTTGCCAATGGACCGTTACGGGGAAAAACGCTTAGCGAGTTGGCCACGCAGTATGGACGCGATCTGGTGGGCGAAGCTGCACGCGACGCCAATCGCTTTCCTCTGCTGGTGAAATTCTTATTTCCCAACGACAAGCTCTCGGCTGCAAGTCCATCCCGATGACGAAGCTGCGAAACGCTTCGGGCAGCCTTGCGGAAAAACCGAATGCTGGTACGTTGCCCACGCCAAGCCCGGAGCGCAGGTTGCCCTTGGCCTGAAACCGGGAGTTACGAAACTACAGTTTGAAGAAGCGATTCACCAACAGCGCGCGGAAGAACTGCTCAACTGGGCCAACGTCTTCCCCGGCGAGATCATCTACGTTGCCGGAGGAACCGTACACACGCTCGGCCCGGGAGCGATCCTGGTTGAGACGCAGCAACAGTCGGACACGACGTTCCGCCTCTACGATTACGGTCGGCCCCGACAATTGCACTTGGCGGAAGGGCTCTCGGTGATGAAAGAGCAAGTGAAGTCTGGGAAAGTTATTCATGCTGCGCCGCATCAGATTTCCGGCACAAGAAACCGCTTGGCGCCGCTCGTCAAATCGCCGTTCTTCGTGGTCGAAATGTTCGAGTTGAAAGAACAACAAACCTTTCACACGGCGGACGAAACGGGAAAGTCCTCCGCGCAGATTCTGGTTGCCGTCGAGGGCTGCGCGGTGGTTGAGGCTGACGCGAAAGAGCCGGTGACTTTGGCGAAGGGCGACGCCGTTGTGGTTCCGGCGTGTCAGCGGGAGTTTCGAGTTCGTCCGCAATCGGTCGTCGAGTTGCTGAAATCCGCTGTTCCCGGCGGTCCCGTGGCCGAGCCGGAGGTAAGGATTTAGAATTCAGTTGCAGTACGGTTTCTTGCCGCGTTTTTTCGAAATCCATCTACGAACTTGGCGAAGACGAAATCCAATTTCTATCCCGTAATTCTGGCTGGCGGACGTGGCACGCGTTTCTGGCCATTAAGCCGCAAGCGCAGGGCCAAACAACTGCTCGCGCTTGATGGCAAGCAGACGATGATCCAGCTGACGGTTTCGCGTCTATCGCCGCTCGCCCCGGCGAAGCGTTTCTGGGTCATTACAAATAATGAATTGCGGCGCGAAGTTATGCGTCAACTCCCGCGCCTGCCTGAAGGGCAGATCATGGCCGAGCCTGCAGGAAGAAACACTGCACCGGCAATCGGGTTGGCAGCTTTTATTCTGCACCGCACCTATCCCTCGGCCGTGATCGGAATGTTCCCCTCCGATCACGTGATTGCGGATGGCGAATCCTATCGACAACTTCTCAAGCGCGGCGCAGAGATCGCCGCCTCCGGCGAAAACATTGTTGTGCTGGGAATTCGCCCCACCCGCGCGGAAACCGGATACGGTTACATTGAAGCCGGGGCACCTGCAGATGGCGCTTTCCGCGTACGCCGCTTCACCGAAAAACCCGATGGCGAGCGCGCCGCTGAATTCGTCTCGGCGGGAAATTATTATTGGAACAGTGGCATGTTTCTGTGGAGCGCACGCACACTGGTCAATGCTTTGCGCGAGCACCTGCCGCAGACCGCAAACCTTCTCGAACAAATCGCTGCAGCATTCGGGACGCGAAAATTTCACGCGACCTTCCGCCGTCTTTACCCGAAGTGCGAAAACATCAGCGTCGATTACGCAGTCTTGGAGCCGCGTTCGGCCAAAGGTGAGCACGCTTCCAACATCTTCTGCCTTCCCGCCGAATTCGGGTGGAACGATCTTGGCTCTTGGACTGCCTTGCACGAACACCTGCTCTCGAAAGCCAAAGCTCAAGACGGCAACGTGATTTCAGGCACAGGCATCTTTACGCTCGATTCACAGGGCAACTACGTCTACTCGCCAAGAAAATTCGTCGCGGCGGTTGGAGTAAGTGGTCTGGTGGTCGTGGAAACCGACGACGCACTGTTGATTACTTCTCGCCAGCGCGCGCAGGATGTGGGCAAAGTTGTGAAATATCTCGACCAGAAAAAACTCAACAAACTGGTCTGATCCAGACAAATGGCAGGTTCCATCAAATTCGGCACGGACGGCTGGCGCGGCATAATCGCCGACGACTTCACCTTCGAGAATGTCCGTCGCGTAGCAGCTGCGATTGCCGGATACGTACTGAAACACGAAGACCCCACTCGCGGTCTCATCGTCGGCTACGACACGCGCTTCGCCTCGCAGGTTGTGGCACGGGTCGCCTCAGAAGTGCTGGCCGGCGCCGGCATCCCAGTCAAGCTGGCGAACGATTTCACGCCGACTCCGGCAATCTCGCTCGCGGTAAAACAAAATGGCGCTGCTGGCGGAGTCGTAATTACTTCGAGCCACAATCCCTGGAACTGGAACGGCGTGAAATTCAAGGGCAGTTTTGGGGGATCGGCCACGCCGCAAATCATGCGGGTCATTGAGGAGCAACTGCTCGCCGGCACGACTCCTGTGGGCGACAAAGCGCCGATCGAAGAAGTGGACCTCAAGCGGCCCTACGTCGAGGCCATCTGCCGTTTCGCCGACATGGAGTTGATCTCGAAGGCCAAGCTTAAACTCGCCGTCGATTCCATGTACGGCTCAGGCCGGGGCGTG
The DNA here is from genome assembly GCA_963848325.1 of uncultured Acidobacteriaceae bacterium. Lineage (GTDB taxonomy): Bacteria > Acidobacteriota > Terriglobia > Terriglobales > Acidobacteriaceae > DATJOJ01. Next base: position 237,068 of record CAWKDJ010000016.1, on the reverse strand, counting down.
CTGTCCGGGATTTTTGCCGACTATGGCGTCGAGCACATCGCGATCCGGCAGGAACTGAATCCGTTATTTCCTGGAATCAATCCTGAGCCGATTGAGCCGCATGTCGCGTTACTGCAGCAGACCGTTGTAAGGGAACATTGCCACGCAGGCCTTGCGACCGACGGCGATGCCGACCGCATCGGCGCTGTCGCCGAGGACGGCAGCTTTGTCGATTCGCACAAGATTTTTTCCGTACTCCTGCGATGGCTGCTGGAACGAAAAAAGTGGCCGGGCGATGTCGTCCGCGCCTTCAACACCACGCGCATGTTGGATCGGATCGCCAAGAAGTACGGCCGCAAGCTGATTGAGTGTCCCATCGGGTTCAAGTACATCGCCGACCTAATGATGGAGCGCGACATTTTGATCGGCGGGGAGGAATCCGGCGGCATCGGCTACTCGCGGTTTCTGCCGGAGCGCGACGGCATTCTCAATTCTCTGCTGCTCGCCAACGTGATGGCGGAAGAGAAAAAGCCGCTCGGGCAGCTGGTCGCTGACCTGCAGCGGGAGTTTGGCGCGCATTATTACGGCCGCCTCGATTTGCACATTCCGGACGACGTGAAACAGCAGGCTATCGAGCGCGCGCGCAGCGACGACACCCGGCAACTCGGACATTACTCAATCCTGAAAAAAGAAACCCTCGATGGCGTCAAGTTTTTTCTCGATGCTCCAACCAACGGCAACGGCGCCGAAGCCTGGGTCTTATTGCGAGCCTCCGGAACTGAGCCCTTGCTGCGAATCTACGCCGAAGCTGCATCGCCAGAGTTGGTCAGCGAAATCCTTGCGCGAGCAAAAGCGTTCGCAGGCGCGTAGGAACGCGGTTTTATGCGGGGAACCTGCCCCTTCGGCTCTCGCCTTTGCCGCTCTGCGGTGCAATAATCCATAGAGAAGATGAGTTCACCCGCTGCCACCGTCACCGCGCCGGTCGATTCCCTCGAGGCGCGGCGTTACAACCGCATCCGGCGATGGCTGGGAATCGCCGATCTTGTACTGGGATTCGTTTTTCTCCTTGCCCTTCTGCTTACCGGCTGGAACAGCAGTCTGCGCGATATCGCTTACCGGGCTGCGTTTCAGACATACAGCATCGCGGTGTTTCTGTACGTTTTCATGCTCATGCTCATCGGCAAACTGCTAGGCGCTGGGCTGGACTACTACGGCTACCGCCTGGAGCACCGCTACAATCTGTCGAATCAGAAGCTGCGCTCGTGGCTCTGGGACGAGACCAAGGGATTTCTAGTGGGGCTAGCATTGGCGACAATCGTGGTGGAGTTGCTGTATTTCGTGATCCGCGAGTCGCCGCAGTATTGGTGGCTCTTCGGCTGGGCGGCGTTTCTGGGATTGTTCGTGCTGATCGCCCAGCTTGCCCCAGTGGTGTTGTTTCCTATTTTTTATAAGTTCGAGCCTTTGCAGGATGAAGACCTGAAGTCACGATTAGTGACCCTCAGCCAGCGCGCCGGAACGCGCGTCCGCGGCGTGTATAAGTGGAACCTCTCGGAAAAAAGCAAGAAGGCCAACGCAGCGCTGACCGGTCTCGGCAACACGCGGCGCATTATCCTGGCCGACACGCTTCTCGAAAACTATTCAGCGGATGAGATTGAGGCGGTTCTTGCCCATGAACTCGGCCATCACGTGCACAAGCACATTCTGAAGAGTATTGCCGTGCAAGCCGGAATTACGCTGGTGGGCTTTTGGGCAGCCAACTGGGTCCTGCACTATGCCATGGAACGCTGGCACATGTTCGATCAGCTTTCCGACTTCTCCAACTTGCCGCTGCTGTTGCTGATTTCGACCGTTCTGTCATTCTTGCTCATGCCGGCCTTGAACGCTTTTTCGCGCTACAACGAGCGCCAGGCCGACCGCTACGCGTTCCAGTCGATTCCCAGTATCGCGCCCTTTATTTCCTCGATGAACAAACTCGCCGAGCAGAACCTGGCGGAGCGCACACCCTCGCGCTGGGTGGAATGGTTCTTTCATTCTCATCCTTCGATCTCGCGGCGGGTCGAGGCGGCCGAGGAGTGGGACAAAAATGCCGCAAACGCTCGCAGCTGATTCAGCGGCGCTTGCGGAGGATTTCTTCCGCCTTCACCAAATCTTCCGGGGCGTCTACCCGGATTGTGTCGAATGGCGTCCCCGCAACCATGATCGGAATACCATGCTCCAGAAAACGTAACTGCTCAAGCCGTTCGCTTTGTTCGAGCTGTGATTCCGGCAGAGCAACGTAGCGGTCGAGCGCTGCCTTACGGTAAGCATAAAATCCGAGATGCTTGAAGTATCCCGGCCTCACGCCGTCGCGGTCGAAGGGAATGGTCGAGCGCGAGAAATAAAGTGCCCGTCCGCTGGTGTCGGTCACAACTTTCACTGCGTTGGGATTGGCGATATCTTCCGCCGAAGCCTTGGTCTTCAGCGTTCCGACTTGAGCGCTCGAATCCTTCATCAGCTCGAGCAGGGCTGCAACATGCTCGGCGCGCGCCAGCAGTTCATCACCCTGCACGTTGATGTAAACCTCGGCAGCGACCGACTGGGAAATTTCCCGAACTCGTTCCGTTCCGTTGCGGCAGGCGGGCGATGTAGGCCGGACATCGAAACCTTCGCGCCGACAAAGCTGCATGATTTCTTCGGAGTCGGTCGCGATGAGTACCTCAGCCAACAGTCCGCTGGATCTAACGCCCCGGTAGACACGGGCAATCAGTGGCTCCCCCGCAATCTCACGCAGCATTTTCCCCGGCAGGCGAGTCGACGCCAGCCGGGCAGGAATTACCGCGATCGCTTTCATCGCATACAAGTGTCAGGTTTCCCGGCGTGAGATGCAAATGCAAAACCTGACACCAGTCGTCTGCCCAACGTCGATTTACGGCTGCGAAAGCAGCCCGTAAATATCGAGTTCGGTTTGAGTGCCAACGAATACGTGCCCATCGGCGACCGTGGGCACCGTGAATTGTACCGCGATGCCGGCAGTGTCCCGATTGCCGGCTTGTGTACTGTTATAGAGTTCCTGATCCACGAGCATGGCGTTGTACGCATGCAGGATGGCAGAACCGCTGCCGGCATTGGTGTTCTCAATTTCCCAAACAATGCCGTTCGACGTGCCATTGGCCGAGATCGATGAGGTTGCGCCAAAATTCCCGTATGTAACCGTGCCGAGTCCAATGGGCGAAGTCGAGAGCAGGCCCGTATTCACGTCCCAGCTGAAGGCCCTCAGCACGTCGTTCGTGCAGTGATAGTAGAGAAAGCCGTTCCAAAAGGCCGGCGTCGAAAAGATGTTGTCGTGTTGGTTGACTCCGGTCTGCACTTCCTGGATCACGTGATCGGTGTTTTGGAACTGCCCCATATTGTCACGATTGATTACAAAGATGCGCCCGTCTTTGCCGCCGCCGATGTACTCGTGCGGGGTACTCGAACCGTTGTCCGGCATAATGATTCCCGCGCCGCTGCCTACATCCAGATCGTTCGCTGAAAGATAGTTTTCGTTCGAGGGCATGAAGTAGTCGAGTACCGACAGGTCCGATGCGCCCAGCCGAAGTGCCGAATCGTTGTAGCCCGATAAGGGATCGTTTTCATCCACGCCGGTGAGCACAAACAGATCGCCGGAGTTATCGTCGACCGCAGGATCCCCGCCCCAGAAGCCGCCGCCCGCGCCATCTGGCGTTGTGTTCATCAGTGCGATCTGCCGCAAGCTGGTCTTGTCGTAGGCCAGAACCCAGCCGTGCGGGCAATGGCCAATGGCGATGTAAATTGCGGAGCTGAACGGATCGAGCGCTAACCCTGAGCGCTGATAGCAGCCTGTCTCCAGCGTGATCTCGCCATTCACGCTGTCCTGACCCGTCCCTGGGACAGTCCCATTCAGAACCACCGGCCCGCCGAATTTTTCCTCGCCGGAAGTGATATCGAGCGCGTGCAAAATGTACTCGCGGTTTCCGTTCACCTCGGTGTCGGCCACCACGTACAGCGTTCCAGTCGATGCGTCGATGACCGGCGTGCCGGTAATTCCAAGCACCGGAGAAATGCCGCCCTGATCATTATTGTTTGGCGGGGTCCCCAGATGGTTCTGCCAGAGCGCCGAACCCGAAAGACCGTCTGAGTCGAATGCGTAGACAGTGTCATTTTCGGTTGCAACAAACACGGTGTTGTGTGAAGCGCCGGCAATGGTCAGGTTCGGCACATAAAGCGGCTGGGCGTAAATCTGGCCGTCGACGGGATATACATACTTCTTGCCGAACTGCTGCCAATTCACATTCGACAAATTCAGGGTCGTCTCGTTGGAGTTGACTCCGTCCCGCACGTCATCGTTGTGATACGTGAGCACAGAAACGACGCCTTGGGTCGAATTCTGAACAGTCACCGCAGCATTGGCGCTGAGAGTTGGAAGCGCCGTGCTCGTCGCCGTGACGGTGTGGTTGCCGGTGGTGGATGGAGCCGTGTAAAGTCCGCTGCTGCTAATGGTCCCCACGGCTTGATTTCCGTTGAGAATTCCATCGACCGACCAGGTAACGCTGGTATTGCCCGTGCCTTCAATGATGGCGGCAAATTGGCGCGTGCCGCCCGGCGCGACGGTGGCCGAACTCGGGGATACTGCCAGGCTCATCACTGAAACGCTTGCGCTCGCATTTTTCGTCGGATCGGCCACGCTGGTTGCAGTCACCGTGTGTGCGCCAGCGACCGCTGGTGCGGTATAGAGCCCTGCGCTGCTGATCGTCCCAGTCGTGTTATTTCCTCCGTTCACGCCATCGACCGACCAGGTCAGCTGGGTGTTTGTTGTCCCAGATACCGTCGCTGTGAACGGCTGTGTTCCACTGATCGCGATCAGCGCCGACGCCGGAGAGATCGACACGCTGACACCAGCGTTAACAGTCACTATTGCCTTCGCACTTTTCGTCGGATCGGCGACGCTGGTTGCGACAACGGAATGGGTTCCGGGAGCTGACGGCGCGATATAAAGCCCGCTCGCGTTGATCGTCCCGGTTGCCGAATTTCCGGCGTTCACCCCGTCTACCGACCAGCTCACTTGCGTGTTGGTGCTGCCAGAGATTGTGGCCATAAACCGCTGCGAGCTTCCGACGGCAATGTTCGCCGTCGCCGGCGAAAGGACGATATCCACAACTGGAGACGGATCCACGGTCACGGTCGCGGATGTCTTTTCCGCGCTGTCCGCCGCCGAGATAGCTGTGATCGTGAACTGCGTCGCTTTCGAGATATTCGTCGGCGCGGTGTACAAACCGGCGGCTGTAATGATCCCCGTTGCTGTGCTTCCGCCCATCGTTCCGTTCACTTCCCAATCCACTGCAGTGTTCGTGGTTCCAGTCACTGAGGTGTCAAATTGCTGGGAAGCACCGGGGTTGAGAGTTGCGTCTGCGGGGGAAATAGGGGCGATCTTGATCGCGGAGGAGGATGAAGAGGAATTGCTGCTGGTTTCTCCGCTGCCTCCGCCTCCGCAATCGGCCATGACAAATAAGGCAAGAACGCAGCAACTCAGGCTAAGAAGGGCAGTCGACTTCCGCTTGATCGAATCGGTGGCGTGGCGCGGCATAGACGAGATCCAATCGTGAAACAAAATGAAATGTTGCGGCGAATAGATGGGCCGCGAAAAGCCGCGAGTTGCTTGCCCTTTGCTACCTAGGATATTGCCTGTAGGCAATTTTGCCGGTGGGAGCGGTACTGAAAGTTTCCCGATAGATCGGCCGCGACGGGCGTGGGCAGAGTGCGGCGCGGGCAGAATGTTAAGATAAAAAGCGTCGCCGTGGCGGTGTAGCTCAGGTGGTTAGAGCGACGGTCTCATAATCCGTAGGTCGTTGGTTCGAGTCCAACCGCCGCCACCAAGTCTTTGAGGTCCGTCGCTGCGCTCGGGATTTCGCCTGAGCGAACCGCTTTTCTCCATTCGAATCGAAACTTATGTATGATCCGCCGATGCAAGGAATCCCGTGGAGCACAATTGCGCTGGGCTCGCTGTTGCTCATTCGCCCGGCTCAACAGGAGGACAGAAAGCGGAATCTCCGCAACCTGAAAAGTCGAAGCCGCCGGTCAAAATGGAACAGCGCGGGCGCGTTATTGGAATCGGCGGCAGGGTAACCGAGCACGACTGTTGCCCTCGAAACGTGCCTCCAACGAAAGCAGAGAGGGTAAACAGGATGGACAACCGCATTTGAGCTGTTTGCATGAAGGTCCATCTGCCGGGCGCACAGCCGCCTATGACTTGAGCCGGAATTAGTATTTTCCGTGAAATATCGCCTGATCCACGTCCGGCCAGAACTCTTTTAATACGTTGAACGCACCGTCCAATCCCACCTGCGTTCCCCAACGTTGGTACGTTTTCACCCATTGGTTGTTCTGTGCCGGGTAATACGCATTGCCGATGCCCGCGGCCGCTCCAGCCCCCACGACCTCCGACAGATTGAACGTGCTCTTTCCGGAGTTGGCCCTGGTGATGAACAACCGAGTTACCGCATAACCGGTCCGCTTAAAGAATCCGCCTTTGCCCATGGTGTAGTATCTCGGGTCTTCTTTCGTTGCCCAGGGGACGACCGCTTCCGTCATGTAGTTCTCTATGCCGCCATCGACAAAGGCGTGCCAGTAATATTTGCCATAGCCCTCAGCGCCTTGCCCAAAGATCGGTTGAGATTTGCCAGCCATGGCAATTCCCGCGAGCGCTCCCGTGAAAATGAAATTGGAGTAGTCGAACGTATCCTGGGTCGCCAGCCAGAGTTCGCCCTTGAAATTCAGCGGAGGCAACTGCGTGTTGGCGCTAACCGCTCGGTAATTCGGGATGATCCCGAGAATTCTCTTGGGCTGTTTCCCGTACTGGTCAGTCGGGCTGCTGGAATCGGCGGGATTGGTCGCCGGTGTCGGCGCGGCCGGCAAAGAAGATTTTCCATTCGGTGTGCCAGTCGATTGCTGGGCCTGGGCGAGCGCCGCCATATCGTCCCGCTGCTCTCCTCCTGGGGAGGGTTCCAGCGCGCTGGTTCGCTCCTGGGCCTGAACAGGCACGGTCCCTAGCGTCGCCGCCAGCGCTACCGCCATGCAAAATGATCGAATCGCTTTCAAATCTTCCCCCACAACGGTATTTTCCGTTCCGTGTCCTATCTGCTCCCTACTTTTCAGGCATTTCCTGGCAACCCAAAGTTGGATTGTTCGTGAAGGTATTTCGATGCATCCTATTAGCCGCGCAAGGAAACGGTAAGTGCGAATTCCGGATTTGGAGAGGGTCAATCGGCTGCTTTCTTCTGGTGGCGGGCGTGTCTCTTCTGCTTATAGTCGTGAATATCTGGCCAAAACTCCTTCAGTTCATTCCCAAAGGCGTCGATGCCCACCTGGACTGTGAAACCGGAGAGACTCGAGGTAAAACTACGATCGGAAGCGGGATAGTAAAGGTTGGAAATAGCAATTGCAGTTGCATTGCCGGCAAACTCGGGAATGTCGAACATATGACCGCCGGAGTCTTTTCGGGTCACGATAACACGGCTTATGGCATAGCCAAAGCGGTGTCCCAACCCGCCCTTTCCCAGCCGGAAATAGCGAGGATCTGTTTTTAAGATCGAGGGGAAAACCGCGCCCGTCATGATATTGCCATCCACCTGATCGGCGAAAGCCGCTCCATACCGCTTCCCATATCCGCTCGCTCCTTGTCCGAACCCTGGATAGGCATTTTCCGCCTGACGTATGCCTGCCACAACACCCACGATCGCGAATTCATACGGGTCGAAGGTGCCCTTCGCTGTAATGGCGAGCTTCTCTTTCCACGAGATCGGCGGCACCTGCGACTGGCCCTCCACAGTCAAGTAGTTCGGCATCACGTAAAACATCCGGTCGTCCTTGTTCTTTTTCTTATCCTGTTGGTCGGGGCTGTTTTTATCCTGGGAATTGCTCGCGGCAGACGGTTGGGCTGCGGGTTTGTCCTGCTTCTGAGGACTGGTCGCAGGCGGTTGGGCGGATTGAACAGGATCCGCAGTTTGAGTCGGCGCGGCGCTTTGACCACGGCAAAAAGCCGCACAGAATAAGATCGACACGGTCAGTAGGCCCTCACGCGCTGAATAGCTCAGTTTCAAATTGACTATGGCTCCAAGTCCAGTTCATTGAGATGCCGCCGAGGCGACGTTGGCAGTCCACGGTTGGCAGTCCATTCTCCGCAAGCAGACTCCGCAACCCTCCGAGCCTTGGTACCTCGCGACCCCCACTTCTAGGATGCTTTCCACGCCCCCGTGCGTCGCAAACGAGAGAACTTCTTCCCACTCTACCCAGTTAAGAGGGCAAGCTCTCAGAAAATCATAAATCACTTCTAGAAGGCATCGATGCCTACCTGAACTGTAAAACCGGAGATACTCGACGCAAAATTACGAATCGCTGCGGAGAATTGTGCAGTCGATCAAGACGAAGGAAACAAAAATAGGCAAGACTGGATACCAACCCTCATCCATGAGACAGTCCATGCTGCCCGCGAAGTTGCGGAAATACTTCGATGAGTTTAGCGGGCAACGAAAGCTTAAGAGTCGGCAAGGGACAGTCGGCGACTGGCATCACGGCAAGGTAGTGCGGGCGCTGCGGGATGCGCTGAATAGCTCTCCAAAACCAATGAGAAGTTGCACAATCGACCTGATAGCTTTTAGACGAATCGAACCTTGTGTATAATCCGCCGATGCAGGGAATACCATGGAGCACAATTGCGCTCGGCTCGCTGTTGCTCATCTCGCCCAGCTCAATAGGAGGACAGAAAGTGGAATCTCCGCAACCTGAAAAGTCGAAGCCGCCTGTGAAAGTGGAACAGCGCGGGCGCGTTATTGGAATCGGCGGTGTCTTCTTCAAATCCGCCGATCGCGATCAGATGCGCGAATGGTATTCGAAGCATCTTGGACTGGCTGACAAGGGCCAAGGCGCGATGCTTCCGTGGCGCGAACACGACGACCCGCAAAAGGAACACGTTACCGTTTGGAGTGTTTTCCCCGCCTCTACTAAGTATTTCGATCCCAGCCCCGCACCGTTCATGATCAACTACATCGTGGACGACATGGATGCTTTGCTCGACCGCTTAAAACAAGAGGGAGTAAAGATCGACCCCAAACGAATGGATGAATCCTACGGTCGCTTTGCCTGGATCTATGACCTGGATGGGAATAAGATCGAGCTCTGGCAGCCGCTGCCGGCAAAGCCCTAAGGGCCTTTGAGGTCCCTCCCCATCCGCTCAGAGGTCAGGATTTCGCGTGCGGGTCTTCCGCTTCGCTTACGCCGTCGAACTGCACAAAAAAGCACCGGACCTCAAGCTCGGGAAAATTTGCCTTGACCAGCTCCGCGGCGTGCCGCAACTCCTCTTGATGATGCTGCGCCTCCCGCTGCCGGTCGTTGCTGTAGGCCGCCAGGCCGCCGTAAGTTGCGCAATCGGAGTGGCTCATCAGAAACAGCTTTTTCGTCTGGTGCAAGCGAATCGACATGCGCACCTGTTCGAGGATGAAGTCGCGCTCGAAGTCATTGCGCGGCGAAGCCAGGGTCTTGGCGCCCCCAGCCACCACGATCATGTCCGGCCGAGAAATTTGCTGCTGCATGAGGAATTTCTGTGTGACCAAGCGGATGCGTTCGTCGAAACAACAGAGTACGGCGGCGTCGGCTGCGTACTGCCCGGAAGGCGAATCAAAGTGAAAGACTTTCTCCATAGAAGAAGTGTAACCGGGCGTGACCTGTAGCCGCGTGGCAAGGTGGTCACGAAGATTGGAGGGACATCGTTTGACCGATACCGCAGAAACAGGGCTCGCCCGTCGTCCCCGGATGACACATCCTCCGCAATATCGTAGATTCGAATCTGACCCACATGATTTCATTCGATCGCTTTGAAGCTCTCACCTTCGATTGTTATGGGACCCTCATCGACTGGGAAACCGGCCTGCTTGATGCGCTGAGGCCGATGTTATGCGCCCACGGACAAACCCTGAGCGACCGCGAGATTCTCGACCTCTACGGGGAGCTGGAACCGAAGGCACAAAGTCCATATCAGCGTTATCGCGAGGTGCTCGCCGACGTGGTACGCGGATTCGGAGAGCGCCTGGGATTTGCCGTCTCCGAAGCAGAGGCGCAAGCCCTGCCGGAATCGCTCAAGAACTGGCTGCCGTTCCCCGACACGGTTGTGGCCCTCGAAAAACTGAAAAGCACGTACAGGCTGGCAATTATTTCGAATACCGATGACGATCTTTTCGCGGCCACGGCGCAATACTTGAAGGTGAAGTTCGACGAGGTAATTACGGCGCAGCAAGCCAAGGCCTACAAGCCATCGCTGGCTCCATTTCGCCTGGCTCTCGAACGGTTGGCGTTGCCGCCGGAGCGGGTCTTGCACGTGGGGCAGAGCGTCTACCACGATGTGCTGCCCGCAAAATTTCTGGGAATCACGACCGTCCTCGTTTATCGCCGAGGTTTCGGGGCTACGCAGCCAACCGAGGGCGAGCCCGATTTCAAAGTCCCGGACATGCAAAGTCTGGCGGAATTGGCCCTTCGCGGAAAGACAGCGCACCGGATTGGCCAATAGGGAGCAGCTTGGGTTAGATCGAGATCTGCGGCAGCCGGAGCGCGAACTTCCGGCTAGAGGTTCTGCCAGATTGAGTTCAGTATGCGGTCGATGTGGGCCCCGAATGCGGTCAGGAATGCGAGGAGGCCTAAGAGAACTGCGAGCATGGTGGCATACTCCGCCACAGCCTGGCCATCATCCGCGGTCCGGAAAAGAGTCTTTACGTAATCTTTAAACTTCAGGGTCACTGGGAGCTACCACTAAACCTAGTCAACCGACTGCCGTGTCGGGGGATGGCAGAAGAGCTCGGCGTCGTCAGTTGCAAGTGCTACGATCTATTAGGATGCTCTCACTTTTCCACAGGCGAGTCCATGGCACAAAGGTGGTAGCGCACATGACTCGACAACCTGCCATTCTTTCGGCCCACGAATTCCGCAGCGGCTATCGAGAGTTCATGGCCCGCCGAGCCTAGATTGCGTCTTGCACTCGCCATCAGCTTGGTTACACTGGAGTTGTAACGTTTTCTTGCAAGCCATCCACATGCGAATGACCCCGGGGAGCTAGGAATTGGTCGAAGATCCCAAATGGGAGTTGGCAATTCTGGCTACGGTCCAGGGCTTTTACGAAAAGCTGCTGCAGCCCTGCGTTGGCGGAGAAGTCCCGGTGCCCGCCGGCCTCGAGGCAGTTTCCCTGCAAAATGACGAGAATCTTCTGGCGACGCTCGCCAGCATGCACCGCTGGCTGCGCCTGCTCGACTTGGCCATCGATCCGGCGATGCTGCGCCGCGCCTTCACGCCCGACACCGATCCAGAGATTGCTGAAGCCTTGCTTCGCTATTTTATTCGCCAACGAGAGGGCAGCGACGAACATCGCGACAAGACTGACCTGGTGGCAACTTTTCTTTACCGCCATCCGCGCGTTCCCGGGCAGTGGACCCGCCACGGCTACGGACTCGATGGTTCTGTGCCGCTGGCTCCATTTGAAATTGCTCTGATCGAAATTCTCTCCGACGGCGAGGCGCCTTCGCTCTCCGATGACCAGGCGCAACTGTTGCGGCAGTTCGACCGCCTACATGAAGAGGCCCAGAGTTTTCGCGATCTGAACAGCCTGCTCGATTCCGGGATCATTCCGCGAGTGCGCGAACTCAAGGGGCTTCTCGGCTCGATCGTTCTTTCATCCCGGCGTGCTGGCGACTATCGCGCCTTACAACACCGCCTTTGGGCAGAGGTTCGACGATTTGTTTCTGCAGGCCGCCGGGGAGATCCGCAATTTTGCGGAAGCGCTGGAGGAGCAAGGCGGCAGCATTCTTGGGACGGTCGACGGTGTGGACGTCACGGTCGAACACGTCGCGGCTCTGAAAGAGAGCGAACTTTTGAGGATCGACTATGGGATCGCGCTGGAAAAATTCCGGCGCGTATCGCGATTGAAAAAGACTTTAGAGCAACGGCCGCCGATCCGGCGTGGAGCGCCGGTGCGCCCGCAACTAGTCAGAAAACCCGAGCGCGAAGCCGCCAGCGCCTCGGTTTCCGCATTTCCCATGCTCGATATTGCAGTCATGCGGTCGGTGGTGACGGCGCAACAGATTTCGACCGAAGAAGGAAAGCTGCTGCGCATCGAGGAGTCGGTCCGCGTGTTCGTGCGCGTGGCCGATCCGCGGTTCCGGTTGGTGGTTCCGATGCGGTTCTTCAATTTGATTCTCACCCCGGCGGAAGCTGACGCATACTGCGCGGACTATCTGGAAGAAAAAAGTTTACGGGCGGAAGTGGCGCGCGCATTAGTGCGGACCGTGGCCGTGGTCGCGCGTATGACCATCGAACTCGAAGAGTTGAGGCGCGCCGAAAATTCTTCATCGTTGTGGAAGCTGCATGCGGATTCGCTGGTGGTGCTTCTGGAGATTCAGCGCGCGGTGAGTGAACATGCGAAAGCGGTAATGGAAGCAGCGGAAGAGGACGCGGGCGCGTCCGATGCTATTCATGCGTCGCTCAAGAAGCTGCACGACTGCAGCGAGCAGGTTCTCAAAGCTCTCAGCAGCCGAAATGCAAGAAAGGCCGTTGCCGCTGGCACCAAATAGTAGGTTGCCTGCCTCGTTAGCGCCCGTTTCAGGCAAGCTCAGGCTTTATGGCCCGTGTGAAGGTCCGCTTGTAGTAGAGGGTCGTAATCGCAATCGCAGGAACGCCGATCGACACCGGCAGCAGCCACAACCACCACGCACCATGCACCAGAGGGCCGATCGTTACCACGCAGAACGCGGTCCAAGCCGCGATATAGCTGCCGATCATTCCCTGGAGATGCCGATACCACCAGAACATCTTGTCCATCGGTGGATGCACGAATCGCCACATTGCGCCGCCCGAGACTCGCATACCGATAGCACCGAAAACAATTGCCGGAATGCCCAGATTCTGAACCGCCTCCGGTCGCGTTGCTCCCAGTAAAGTCAGAACCACGCTGGCGGAGAAGCAGATCAGAGCCGCAGACCAATCCAACGTCCGAGCTACCCGCTCACCCTTCCAGGCGGTCTTCTGCTCGAGTACTCGGACTGCGGCAAAAGCTGTGTAGAAACTGAAGATTGCCACCAATGCCAGAAAGAGCACGGGCCGATAGAGGGCCATCACCAATGCTGTGCAAGCGACCGCGGCCATACTCCAAAAGTAAACTTTCCCCCACCACCGGTGCGCTCTGCCGCCCTTGCTTGTAACCAGGGCCACCGGGGCCAGTAGAAACGCTCCCCCGCCCGCGATCACATGAATGTCCAGAAGTACGCGCATCCACCACGGATCGTGCATCAGCCACCTCACGCGGGCGTCAGCAGCCCAATGGTGTTCTCTACGTCCGCTTGAGTCGAATAGTTCCGTTCAAATGCGCCCAAAGGGGCGCCAGTTGAGGGGGGGCAGGATGTTCAGAGAATTCGACAATCGAGGGTATTCCAGCCCTGCAGAAACAACGTGCAAGGCTGGAAAATTCTGTTTGACAAAGCTGGTGTGGGATTACGCCCACTCCCGCTAGTTCACATCGAACTGCTCCTGGTGCAACGCGGGATCGCTCTTGACGATCACCGTCTTCTTCGTCAGCTCTTCCATTTCGCTGAGCAACTTGCCATTGTTCGCCTTCAGCGCTTTGGCCACTTCCGGATTCACCCGCAGCATCACGTCGGCGTGCTCCAGGTGTTTTGCCATCTTGCGCATCTCGACGATAAATCTCGTTGCACACCGTGGTCACCGATTTCACGAAGCCGGTCGACTGGCAATACGGGCAAGGCGAGCCGATGGTGCGCTCCAGCGATTGCTTCACCCGCTTGCGGGTAATGGCGACCAGTCCGAAATCGTTAAACTGCAGAACCTTGGAGGGCGCGCGGTCGCTGCGCAGCGCTTCTTCCAATGCCTGCATGACTTTCTGGCGGTTGCGGCGCTCGTCCATGTCGATGAAGTCGATGATGATGATGCCGCCCAGATCGCGCAGGCGGACCTGGCGGACGATTTCCTTGATGGCATCGACGTTGGTCTTGACGATGGTGTCTTCCAGGCGCGCCGTCTTGCCGACGTATTTGCCGGTGTTGACGTCGATGGCGACCAGCGCCTCGGTCTGGTTGATCACGATGTAGCCGCCGCTCTTGAGCCAGACTTTCGACTTGAGGGCCTTGTTGATTTCTTCGTTGAGGCCGAATTGATCGAACAGCGGAGTCTCTTTGCGTGTACAGCTTGACGCGTTTCACCAGCGCCGGCTGGAAGCGGTTGGCGAAGCGCAGGATGCGTTCGTATTCCTGCTCGGTGTCCACCCAGATGGCGGCGAAGTCGGAGGTGACCTGGTCGCGCAGCATGCGCTCGACGACGTTCAGGTCGTGATAGATCAGCGCCGGCGACTTGTCGCTCTCGGCGCGGTTCTTGATTTCCGTCCAGAGACCTTTGAGGAAGCGGATGTCGGCGCGCAGCTCGTCTTCGCAGGCGCCCTGCGCGGCGGTGCGGACGATGAAGCCGCCGTGGCCGTTTTCGCGCTCGCTGAGCATGATGCGCTTCAGGCGCTGGCGTTCTTCTTCGGAGGCAATCTTGCGCGACACGCCGGTGTGGTTCACCGTCGGCATGTAGACCAGAAAGCGGCCCGGGCAGCGCGATGTGGCTGGTGATGCGCGCGCCTTTCTTGGCGATGGGTTCCTTGGCGATCTGCACCAGGATTTCCTGGCCTTCCTTGAGCAGGTCGGTGATCTGAGGGACGTTCTGCGGCTCCTGACGGCGGAAGCGCGCGTCCACCGCGGCGTCCGCGTGGACCGGGCCGCCGGTCAAATGCCGGGCGCGGCGCGCGCTGGGTGTAGGCTGCGGTTCCTGCCGGGGCGCGGACTTCGGCGCGGGTTTCTACCGAGCGTCGCCGCGGGCTTCGGCTGCAAGCAGCGCTTCGGCTTCGGCTTGCGCTTCTTCGAGTTCAGCCTCTTCCGCGGCTTCTTCGTCCACTTCTTCTTCCGCTTCCACGACCTCGGTCGACGCTCAGCCGCTCTGGCTCGGCAGAAAATGGGACGAGGGTTCAGCCTCCGGCTCGCTCGGAGTGGCGACCTTCGAAGGCCGCATCTGACCGGATGTAGTCCGCGGCCTCCCGCGTTTCCTCTTCCAGGTCTTCGTAAACCGCATCCTCTTCCAGTCTTCGGCATAGGAAGTGGCAAGGTCGGTGCCACTTCCTCCTCTTCGATCTCTTCTTCCTCGACGGTTCCGGCTGGTGAAGCCGACACGACGGGGTGAGTTGCCGCTGCGCGTGCCAAAGGCTCCTCATGAACGTCTTCTTGCTCCTGCTCCGTTTCTTGCTCCTGCTCCGTTTCTTGCTCCTGCTCCGGGCGGTTGCCGAATACTGCAGCGACATTCATCTGGTGAAGCCGCTGTTGTTCGCGGTCCCAGTCTGGCGAATTGCCACTCGCGCGGTGCTACGGCCGCGCGGCTTCTCGCCGATGGCGCTTGTGCACGGAGAGCGGGCCCTAGTTGTTCATCTCTCGAGGAACTTTTCGAGCGGGTTCGGCGAACAACGGCTCGTCTTCGGGAAAGGCCGACGCCATGGCGGCGCTTTGCTGCTCAGTGCCCGCCGCTCCGGTCGCCGCGGCTGCGGTCTGCGTCCGGCCGCGGTACTTGGAAATCGACTCTCCCGGCAAAACCATGGGCTGGTATCCCGGCGGCGGGCCGTATCGAGCGTTCGATTCGCTCTGGCGTGGCGGCGGTGCTGCGTGACGTTCGAGCGGCGGGGCGAGCGAATTCGGTCTCCGGCATGCGTTCACCGCGGCGTCCGCGCCGGCGACGGCGGTCGCGCCAGTCGCCGTCCGTCCTTCGCGCTGATTCTCCGCTATTGGGATCGTTCCCGATCGCTCGCGCTGCGGACTCGGCCCGCTGCGGCCTGTTGGAACGTCGCGGTTCTCGCAGCGCTCGGCTCTCGATGCCGGCTCGGCCTTGGTTGAGGCAGCGCTGCGCCGGCGCCGCGCGGTCGTGGGAATTTCGTCGACCTCGTCGTCCTCCGGCAACTCCATGAAGTCGGAGACGTAAAGGAAGGCGTCGCGTTCGAGGCCGATGTCCACGAATGCGGACTGCATGCCGGGAAGAACGCGGGTGACGCGGCCTTTGTAGATGGATCCAGCTAGGGTGTATTCGTTCTCGCGTTCAAGGTAAATTTCTGCGAGCAGGTCGTCTTCCACCATCCCCACTTTGGTCTCATGCGGGGTGGACGATACATACAATTCTCTTGTCATGCTAACTCCGGTCCTGCGCCGTTCAAGCGCCGCAGGCAATCACCGGAGTCTCAGGCAGGCAACAGCCGGGAGGATGGAGCTTTGCGATGACCGGCCCGGGTAGAGGACGGCCTTGGCCGCGAAAGGTTGCCGCTAGCCGCATCCAGTTCTACAATCTTGGAAATCTTCTTCACTATCGCATTGCGCTCGGCCGGGTTTGTGACCGCTCTCTCGAACCTTTTCTGCAACGGTTTCCCCGGGGCCGTTACCCGCCCGGTCGCGTCTGTTAGCTTCAATCCTGCCCGGCCGTGACTGTCTTCGTGACCGGTGAGTGCCCTCTTTACGCGAGGGCGATCGTAATCTTGTGTTCTGCCGCAGGGGCAAGCGCGGCAATACTCTCCTTGCCATCCTCCCTGTTCAGTTCACGAAGCGGCGCATTCGAACGTTCATTACAATACCCAGCGCCAAGAACATGAACAAAACGGAAGACCCGCCGTAACTCATTAAGCGGCAAGGGAATTCCTGTGACCGGCATAAAGCCGACCACCATGCCGACGTTGACCAGGATGTGAAAGCTGAGCACAGCCACCACACCCATGACCACGAAATGTGCCAGCGCGGTCGGGCGCTGTTTGCGCATTCTGCGTCAAACGCATCAGCACGATAAAGTATAACAGCAATACGCTCAAAGCGCCGACAAATCCGTGTTCCTCGGCAAATGCCGCGAAAATGAAGTCCGTTTGGGGAACCGGGAGAAACGACAGATGGGTCTGCGATCCAGCGCTGCTTCCCCAGATTCCGCCCGAGCCAACCGCGATAAGTGATTGAATTACCTGGTATCCGGAGCCTTGGCTGTCGGCATCGGGCTGCATAAAGCTGGTCAACCGCTCGCGCTGGTATGGCTTCAGAACGTGCCAGGCCAGCGGCATCATTAAGCCCGCCAGCAGCAGAACGGCTAGGGCCTGCTTTGCCGCGCAGCCCGCCAAGAAACAGCCCCATGACCGCAATCGGAATATAAGTCAGCGCGGTGCCGAGATCGGGCTGGGCCAGGACCATCAGCATGGGAATGCCGACGATAGCGCCGGCTTTGATGAAAGTCCGGCCAGGACAGTTCCCGCTGGTGAAGGTCGGCAAAATACTTGGCCACGGCCAAGAATCAGGATCAGCTTGACCCACTCGGATGGCTGAAAATGTCCGCCGCCCGGCATCTTCACCCAGCGCCGGGCCCCAAGATATTTCTGCCCGAAAACCAGACCGACATCAAGGAAGCGATGAGCGACGATGTACATCCAGTGCACCCGTTCCAGCAGAGCCTGATAATTGATGGTGCTCATCAGGAACATGAAGCGACGCCGCCGAGAATCCAGTAAATCTGCTTGATGTGGGCTCCGGCGAATTTGGTATGCATCGTGGCGCTGCGGATCTCCATCACGCCCAACGCGCAAATCATCAGGACGAAGATGAACAGCAGCCAGTCGAAATCGCGAAATGAAATGTAACGGGCCATTTATTTAGTTCGTCGTTCGTCCTTGGTCGTTCGTCGTTTGGGTCTTAACTTCGAGTCCTTCGTGTTCTTCGTGGTCACCGACCTTTCTTTTGAAACCACCAATGTCACGAAGTAGCACGAAGGAGCTTGATAACGTCAATGCACTCCCGGCGCAGCAGTTGCCAGTGGCAAGTGCTCATTCGTTGTATCCAGCATAAATCTTCCCGCGTGCGCCGAGTCGCGGTCCGGATTCTCCGGATCAATTTCATTCCATACGGCGCCCACTTCGACTTTGCCATCTTTCTGCGCAACTTTACTCGGCAGGCGGCGTTCTTTTTCGACGTAGGCTTTGATTACCTGCGCCACCGTGCGCGCCGCCAGGTATCCATGCTCGCCTTCTTCGAGCAATCCGCAAACCACGATCTCCGGATTGCGCCGCGGCTCGACTCCTACGAACCAGCCGTTGTCTTTGAACTTCGCCTTGCCTGCAGCTCCCAGCCTTGCTTTCGCGGCGTTGCTGATGGTTTGCGCGCTGCCGGTTTTGCCGGCGAAATCGATGCCCTGCAAATGCGCGCTCGGGGCCGTGCCAATCGGGTTCACCACGTTCGACATGGCATCCGTAATGATTTCCCAATTCTGCGGATCGATCGGAATTTTGACTTGGCGCGGGCGCGCTCGCCGCCGGAATAATGCCGGGCGGCAGATCCTGAGGATTGGTCACGTGCGGCGTAACCAGCAAACCTCCGCTGGCGATGGCGCCAATCGCCCGCGCCAACTGGATCGGCGTGACCGCAACCGCGCCCTGACCGATGCCCACGGAAATCGTCTCGCCCGCATACCACTTCTGTTTGAAGTTGCGGATTTTCCACTCTTCCGAAGGCATCACTCCGGTCACTTCCTGCGGCAGATCGATGCCGGTTTTCTGCCCCAGTCCAAACATGGTGGCATACTTCGCGATGCGGCCGATTCCCAGCCGCTCAGCCAGCGTGTAGAAAGAAGACATCGCAGGACTGATAGATCGCTTTGCTGATGTCGACTACGCCGTGCGTGCGGTGCTCGGCCACCACCCAGCATTTGAAGTAGCGCCCGTAGAATGTGGCGCCGCCGTTACAGATCACGTGCATGTCCTGCGCAATGCCCTCCTGCAAACCGGCGGTCGCCATAATTATTTTGAAAGTCGATCCGGGCGCCAGTTGTGCCTGAATGGCTTTGTTGAGCAGGGGATGGTCTTCGTCGTTTACCAGCTTCGACCACTCATCGCGCGAAACGCGGACTGCAAAATCGTTGGGATCAAACGTCGGCCGGCTCACCATGGCCAGAATCTCGCCGTTGCGCGGGTCCATGGCCACAATCGCGCCATTTCTGCCCCGCAAGCGCTTCTTCGGCCGCAATCTGCAGATCAAGATCGACCGTCAACTTGAGTTGTTTGCCGGGCTCAGCCGGAGTTTCGTCCAATCGCCCGACCTCGCGGCCATGACTGTTGACCACCGAACGCCGCGAGCCGTTCTTGCCCATCAGAATCTGGTTGTACTCCAGTTCGACTCCGGACTTCCCCACCACATCTCCGGGATTGTAAAGTTCAAACTGCGACTGGTTCAGCATGTCTTCGCTGACTTCGCCAACGTAGCCGATCAAGTGCGCCATAAATCCGCCGCGTGGATACAGCCGCCGGTGCGCCATGATCGTGTCGAGTTCCGGCAATTCGTTGCGGTGCGACTCGATAAAAGCCAATTCGTCGGGCGTAATGTCGTCTTTGAGAAAAATCGGCTGATACTGGGGCGAAGCCGCATAGTGCTGGATGCGCTGGCGAACTTCCTGTGGATCGAGATGCAGTCCCTGGGCGATCAGGTCGGAGTCCGCCACCAGATCGCGGGAGGAATCGCGCAGCAGCAACGCGGTGAAGGACGGATAGTTGTCGACGATGATGCGGCCCTCGCGGTCAAGAATTTTTCCCCGCGGCGCAAGAATCGGAACATTGCGGATGCGGTTTTTCTCCGCCAGCGTGGCGTAGAACTCGCTCTGCACCACCTGCAGCCGCCACAGTCCGTAGGCCAGAATCAAAAAAATTCCCAGGATGACGTACTGCACCGCGGTCAGGCGGATGGGCGATACTTTTTCGTCGCGGCCAAACATCAGGACAAGGATCTGGTTCCAGCGATCAAGAAACCCAGGGCCCGCTTCATCCTTTCGGGAAGTTAGCTCCATTGTAACCTGCTTCGTTGCGCGATTGAATTCGACGACGCAGTGACGAAAGTCACGCGCGCGCCAAGTTGGCCCAAGACCTTACAGGCCCGCGCCCAGTACTGTGGCAGTAGCGGCCGTAATCACGCGACGTTACTTTTGTTGCGGAGCGTGTGCAGGAAATCACAGACGCTTTCCCTTCCCTCGGAGAAGATGAAGACATCGATGATAGACAACGGTCCCAATGATTGATCGCCGGCGAGAGCCTCGGGTTGGATCCAACCTCACGGTTCTCATTTGGGGGGTGGACGTGGAGGGCATGCGATTCAGCCAGAGCGCTCTCGCCCGCAATATCAGCCAGAATGGCGCGTTGTTGACCGGAATTCAGTGGACATTGCGGTCCGGAGACCTGTTGGCGGTGCAGTATGGCGAGATGCGTGCCCGCTTCCGCGTAGTGTGGACAAAAAACTCCGGCACGGGAGAGAAAAACCGCGCCGCGGTACAACGGGTGGACGCCGATTGCTGTCCATGGCTTGAGGAACTGCAGAAAGAAGTGGTACGTTCGGCACCCGCCGGCACGCCTTAAGACCGAGTTCGTCGACGAGTTCCCAGCCAGCGGCTAATCATGCCCGAAGCGTGGGCGGACCTGTTCACCACAGCGAGAAAGAAAAATCGCGTTACTGTCTCCAACTGCTGGATCAAGCGTTCGGATCGTAAGCCAACCTAACTCCCAGCAGTCGAGCCGTTCGCAGGATCGCGTTTCGCAGCGCCCGCCTCAGAGTCCAAACACTACGCTTGCCCAGGACCAGCGGCGTCCAGAAGATGTGGTAGGTACGCTCAGGCATCAGTCGCCTCTGCCGAATGACCGCACAGCTATCAACGATGTGGTTGAAAATCTTCTCTGGTGAAAACCATTCTTCCCATGCTAATCGGGCCAAGCGGCCCATCGACTGGCTCAGGCCAAGCTTTTCAGACCGCACTTGTGGCAGCCTGCCGATGTGCTTTTCATCCATGATGACGGCAAAGGCGGCCCAGTCCGGACCTTCAGGCAGCAGGTATCCGTTGGAAATAATGACCGGGGAGACGCCCATCTCCATCGCCTCAAACAATCGGTAGCTCCCGCGCCCGCTTCCTCTGGGGCACAAGACAAAATGAGACGCAGCAATGATCTCGGCATACTTGAGTTGCTGCGCTTCTCGTTCTGCGCCGAACCGTGTCCAATGCCCATAAGTGCTGGACGTGTTCTCTATCAAAATATCCGTGCGACCGAACTCAGTGTGGAAAAGACGTTTTCTCGCCAGAGAGGTAGACCCGCCTAAGAAGGAGAACAAGAATATTTTTTCTTGGGTTTCGCACTCAAATGCGGGTTGCGGTGAAAGGTTTGAGCTGCGACATAACATGAGTTCACAACCCGCCTGAGGTTGAACAGCCCTCTACGTCCAGAGGTGTAGACGCCGGGAAGCAGAGGGAGGAAAATGTCTGCATCGCTGTAGACAAAACACTTTTCCGGGAAGGATTTGACCAAAGGATGGCGGCGGATGCACCTTCCCCAGTCCGGCAATGCTCCGGTGGCAAAACAAAATAAGGTCGGCTTTGTCTGGGTCATCCCCTAGGACATGTTTTTGAGGGTGCAGGGCGCGGTCGGCGAGCGCGCGGAGCGCCATGGGGAGCGGATTACCATCCTGTGATACTAGGTAGACGTTCAATTTGGTCTCGATGCGGGTTCGGTTCGCTATTGAGCGGCGCTGCTTCGGTTTCGGCGCGTGGCATTTTGTCTTTCAGATTTTCTGCTTGAAACGGTCGAGCACTGCGAACAATCCCACCGCCAGGATCGCATTCGCCAGCGCCGATCCCAGTTCGTGCAGCCAGCTCCAGTGCAGCGTCATGCCCAGCATCTCGCGGGCAATGGCGAAGGTTATGACTTCATGCACCACGTAGAAAAACAGCGTTACCAGCAGGCGCGAGCCTGCATTTTCCACGTCGATTCTTACCCCGAGCGATGACGCGCCATAGCCGACGACGGTATTCGCGATTCCGTTGACTCCGATCGGCATCGAGGGCGTAAGCGCGTCTTGCAAGAGACCGATCGCCGCTCCCGTCAACATCCCCGAAGTCTGGCTCCGCCTTGCGACCGCAAAAAAGATGACCACCAGCAACGGCAAATCAAGTACCGAAAAGAAAGGAAATTTCAGCGGAACGAAAGCCTGCAGAAACACGGCGAGCAGCGGAATCGCAATTGCCACCGGTACGCTGAAGCGGTAAACCTCAACTTGTTCGTTCGATGTGTAAGTGATGGGCACGTTATTGGGGCTGGTCCAGGAGGGGAATTTGGCGCTATGGGAGAGGCTGGAGGCTGAGTGACCGGCGTCTGACTTGGCGGAGAATTTCCCGGGAACTGGTTCACTGACGGGTTAGCGTTGCCCGATTGCTGCGCCGGAGCGGTTGGGTGTTTCACGGCCGCGGTGTGCGGCGGAGTGGAAGCCGGATTCGCGGGTTGCTTCGGAGCGCTTGCCGGGGACTTCTGCGCTGCGACCTGGTTTGCAGCCGGAACGTTCGACCCAGCGTTGGCGGTCGGCTTTGCAGTGGAGGAAGCAGTCGCAGGCTTGCCGGTTGTGGAGCCGGTTTGTGTCGCCGTCGTGACCGCACTGGGCTTAGCGTTTGGCGCTCCGTTCGCGGCAGTTGCAGCCGTACCCGGTGGAGTCGCCGGCTTGTCCGGAATCGAAGGCAGACGCTGTGCCAGAATGTCGGACGCGCGGAGACGTTCGGTATCGGCGACAACCGGTTCGCGGTCTTCTTTTTCCGTGATGACGAGGACTTCTTCGAGACGGGTCAGGTCGGCCGTCGGCTTCACCCGAATGTTGAGAAACAATTCCTGACCCGGCGAAACCTTGGTTACGGTTCCGACGGGAAGGCCCTTGGGAAATATCTGATCGCCGCCGCTGGTCAGAATCTGTTCGCCGGGCTTGACTTCTTCATCGGACATGACTTTTTCCAGCACGACTTCGCCCGCCGGTGTTCCGCGCAGCACGCCTTGCAGGCGCGACTTTTCGAGGATCGCACCCACACCGCTGGTCTGATCGTTGATGAGCAGGACCTGCGAAGTGGTCTTGAAGGTGCGCAGGACTTTTCCCACGATCCCGTCGGCAGTAATTACCGCCATGTCCGCCTTAACCCCGTCGCGCGCGCCTTTATCAATGTAGACGCTGCGTGATTGCTCGCTGCCGCTCGATCCGATGACTTGGGCAGCGACGGTTTGCGAAATATATTGCTCCTTGAATCCGAGCAGCGCCTGCAGTCGATGCGCCTGCTCTGCGTCTTCGCTCAGCCGAACCCGGTCAATCTCGAGGTCGCTGGATCTTTTTCTTCAGGTCGCGGTTTTCCTGCCGCACTCCGCGCAGATAAAAATAATTGCGCCAGAGGCTGTGCATGCCGTTCTGTATTCCGACGATACCTTTTTCGAGCGGGGTGACCGCGCTGACCGCCCAGATGCGGATCAACCGCGTGGAGCGGTTTTCCGTTGGACGCTGCACCTGGATGGCCAGGGCCAACACCTGACCGAACAGGAGGGCCGCGAGAATGGTGAGATTACGATAGCGGCCGATAAACGTTTCCATGGGGAACTTCTCTTAGGGTGCCTTCGTGTCCTTCGTGGTTTCAGGTTTTGATCTTCTTGACCATAACGGGCACGAAGGATCACGAAAGAAGTTGGTTTCTACTCGATCGAAATTTTTCGCGAGCAGCTTGAAGTCGCTGAGCATCTTTCCCGTGCCCAGCACCACGCTGCACAGCGGATCGTCGGCAATCGATACCGGCAAACCGGTCTCTTCCCGAATGCGCTTGTCGAGATTCTTCAACAGCGCGCCGCCGCCGGTCAGCACAATGCCGCGGTCGCTGATGTCGGCGGAAAGTTCGGGAGGCGTACGCTCGAGGGCCACGCGAATTGCATTCATGATGGTTGAAACGCACTCGCTCAACGCCTCGCGAATTTCGCTGTCATCGACGGTGATGGTTTTCGGCACACCTTCAATCAGGTTGCGGCCCTTGATCTCCATGGTCAGCGGCTTTTCCAGCGGATAGGCGGAGCCAATTTCCATCTTGATCTGTTCGGCGGTGCGCTCGCCCACCAGCAGGTTATATTTCCGCTTCAGATAATTCATGATGGCTTCGTCCATCTGATTGCCGGCCATGCGGACGGAGCGGGAGTAAACGATGCCGCTGAGCGAGATGACGGCAATGTCAGTAGTACCGCCGCCGATATCGACGACCATGTTGCCGCTGGGTTCGGTGATGGGCAGGCCTGCGCCGATCGCCGCCACCATTGCCTGCTCGACGAGATGCACTTCGCTGGCTTTGGCGCGATAGGCCGAATCCATGACCGCGCGCTTTTCCACCTGCGTGATCTCCGAAGGCACGCCGATCACAATGCGGGGATGCACCAGCATCTTGCGGTTGTGCGCCTTCTGAATAAAGTAGTTCAGCATCTTCTCGGTGACCTTGAAGTCGGCAATCACGCCGTCCTTCATCGGTTTAATGGCCACGATATTGCCGGGCGTGCGGCCGAGCATTTCTTTGGCCTCTTTGCCCACGGCTTCGACTTCGCCAGTGTTCTTATTGATGGCGACGATGGAAGGCTCGTTGACCACGATGCCTTTGCCGCGCGCGTACACAAGCGTGTTGGCGGTGCCGAGGTCAATGGCAAGGTCACTCGAAAAAACGCTAAACAACGACCGCAGATTGTGATTGTGCGTTCCGCTGGAATGAAACCCGTTTGATGACATACGCGAAAATGTTCTCTCTAGTAAGCGAAAATTCGCATCCGGCCGCTGTGAATTTTCTCGCCTTCCTGACCGTTATCTTTATTCTATGAGAGATTGTGAATTCTGTGGGCCGCACGAAAGGCAGCGTCCCTCAGAAATCAACCTCTCACTGGATGACCACTTTCTTCTGCAGCGTGTTCACGCCGCCTTTGGCATCCTGCGCCGTGATCGTAATTACGCTCTCCCCTGCCGGCAGGGGAGGCGTGAAATAGTGAAAACTTCCGTCGGTGGCAATCATCGGCACCTCGCGCCCATTTACCATGACGCGGGCCCCGACTTCGGTTTTGCCCGTCAACTCCAGCACGTGTCCGTGCTGAATAAAGGGGTCGAGATCCAGATTGATGGCGGCTTCGTCGGTTCCTCTGGGAATGATAGTAAACCGGTTCTTCTCGCTCTCCACCGATTCTTTGCCGCCTGCATCCTGCGACTGCACCACCCAGTAATACGCACCCTGTTCGAGACCGGAGACCAGAACGTCGGCGGTTTTAACGCGGCGGTCGACGATCACAGAAGAAAAATACGGATTCTTGGAAATGCGTAGCCGGTAACCCTTCGCTGCCGGCATCGGAGTCCAGGAAAACTCCAATGGCTTGGCCTCTTCCGAGACGAAGATCGGCATCATATTCGCGGGCGAAATCGGAGTTGGACGGGCCAATTTCTTTCGACTTCGCCATGTGCTGTGAATCGGAATGAAAATTTACCCGCTCCCAGTCGGCCAAGCTGCACCGTCTCGCCGTTGCGCGTGATTTCGCCGGAGCCTTTCTTGACCAACATCTCATGCTGATCGCTCGAAGGATCGTTGTGCACCATGGCGGCGCTGTCCGGAGCCAGAGACGCGGTCGCTCCGGCGACGATGACCTGCGACTTCGATCCTTGAACGTAGGTTGCAGTCGCGAGATCCACGGTTCCGGTACTGACGGCCACAGCGACGTTGGTCTGCTGCTGATCGTTGGCGGAGTTTTCTTCAATCACGATCAGCGAATCCTGCTTCACCGTGTAATTGGTGCCGTCGTTGAAAACGATTTTCGCCATTCCCTCTGAACTGGTCTGCACGACATCTCCCTTTTCGAGAGGAATGCCGTAGTCCGCCGTAATCCAGCTGCTGCTGTTAGCCCTCTTGACCCGCACCGTTCCGTCGAGGGCGGTGAAATGCGCCTGCTGCGAGTTCATCACGCTGGATTTGGCAGGAATGCGCGGGAAGCAACGGCCTCAAGCACATGAAGTGCGGCGGTGTCCACGGTTTTGGCGGCGTTCTCGGTAAACTGCGGGAAGGCAAGGCTCATGGCGGAACAAACATCAGGAGTAGGGCCAGCACCGCCAGCAAGACGCTGCGATACGTGACCGTCTTCCACGCGATGTGGATTCCGGGCTTGGAATTTGAGGACACGGCCGCCACTAAAAAACCAGCCTGATTCTATGGGGTCAATTGGAGACTAACACAAGCAAAATCTGCGCAAAATCAGTAATCAAGTTGGAACGTTACCTTAGTGTGCGTAGCCTACAAACTCGATCCGGGGGAGGGCCATGCCGTGGCTGCGCTTTGTACCCAAGCGGGGCTTATGATTGCCGCACCTGCTGCGTTTTCAGGAAAGGGATTACGCCGAGAAGCAGGGCCAAGCCGCAGACTGCAGTGCAGCTCAGAGCCCCGAAGGCGAAGTGGAGTGGGTGGTGAATCACGAACGCATTCCGCTCGTGAAAGATGGCTAGCGGCAGAATGAGGCAGAACAGCGCGAGCACCACGATCGATGGGAACAGGCCTGCTGCCAGGGAGGTTAAGCGCTGGCCGCCGCAGCGGCGGGACAAATACGCTCCCGCGGCCCCGCAAAACGGCAGGAAGAGCAACCAGGGAACATAAACAGGAAAAGCCATCTCGTGGATCCATAGAGCGGTCATCTCCAGGATCATCAGCCAGCCCATGGCCGCGGTAAGGCTGACCAGTCCGGGTAACCAGAAAGTCCTCGTACGGTAGTTCATCATTTCCTCCTCGCGTTTGGCGCGTTGAATTCGTCGAGCCAGTTGGGGCCAGTCGGTGACGCGCTCCAATGTCCGCTGCAACGCTTCGGACTCGGTTTCACCCTCGGCCAGTTGTTGCTGCCAAACATCCTCCAAATGTCCGGCCAACTCGGTGATGATTTGCTCTCTTTGCTGGGGAGAAACTATCAGGCCCTGCAACCGTTCGCGAACCATTGCATTCCAGTCAGGCACGGCTCACCCCCGCAAGGCTGTCCAGCGCCTGAAAGAACGTCTGCCATTCTCGCCGCAATGGCGCCAGTTGCTTCTTGCCCGTGGGCGTCAGACAGTAATAGCGACGGTCTCGTCCCGCCTGGTTGGTTTGCCACTGCCCCTTGACCCATCCCCGCTTTTCCAGTTCGTAAAGCATGGGATAAAGGGACGCAAGGGTGAAGCGTAGCAAGCCGCCAGTTTTTTCCTCGATGCGCCGGGCAATCTCAAAGCCATAGAGAGGCTGCTCATCGAGGAGAGTGAGAATGGCCAGCTCAGCACTGCCGCGGGCAATCTTGGAGCGAATCGTTCTCATGAATATAGGAATCCTATATTCCTCAGTTTTCGTCAACATTACCTTGGTACGATCCGGAGAGTAGCCGCAGTCGCGGATTCTGGCGGGCGGCTTACGCGGCTGACAGCCTTGGCCTTCCCTTGCCCGCTCTCGCGCCGCCCTGTAGCATAAAAGTTCAAAGGTTTTCTCAGGAATCTTCCTTTAGAGCGTCGTCATCAAGAAGTGCCAGGAGGCTTTATGGCCAGCAATACTTTGACCGCCCCTACCATCGCGGGCGCGACAACTCGTACCAAGGTTTACAAGAATTTCATCGGCGGCGAATGGGTGGAAGCGTCCACCGGCCAGACTTTCGAAAGTCGCAATCCCGCAGATACGCGCGAAGTCGTGGGAATTTTTCAGAAATCCGCGAAAGCCGACGTGGACTCTGCCGTCGAGGCGGCGCGCCATGCATTCAAGCATTGGCGGCTGGTCCCCGCGCCACGCCGCGCAGAACTGGTGTTTCGCGCCGCCGAAATTCTTGCCGACCGCAAAGAAGATTACGCCCGCGACATGACCCGCGAGATGGGGAAGATCCTGAAAGAAACCCGCGGCGACGTGCAGGAAGCCATTGACACCGCTTATTACATGGCAGGGGAGGGACGCCGGCTGTTCGGCCCGACCACGCCTTCCGAGTTGCCCAACAAATTTGCCATGGCGATCCGCCAACCGCTCGGCGTTGTTGGAATGATTACGCCGTGGAATTTTCCCATGGCGATTCCTTCGTGGAAGCTGCTGCCGGCCATCGTTTGCGGGAACACGTGCGTGATCAAGCCGGCGCAGGACACTCCGCTTTCGACCTTTAATCTGGTTCGCGCGCTGGTCGATGCCGGCCTGCCGAACGGCGTCATTAATATTGTTACCGGCTTCGGGCCGGATGTGGGCGGGCCGCTGACTGAGCATCCCGAGATCAAGGCGATTTCGCTCACCGGTTCGAGCGCCGTCGGACGCATTGTCGGCCAAAGTGCGGCCAAAAGTTTCAAGCATTGCTCGCTCGAACTCGGCGGCAAGAATCCCATGATCGTGCTCGACGATGCCAATCTCGAACTCGCAATCGAAGGCGGTTTGTGGGGCGGGTTCGGAACCACTGGCCAGCGCTGCACTGCGACCAGCCGCATCATTGTGCAGAAGGGAGTTTACGGCGAGTTTGTCGAGCGCTATGTCGACCGGGCCAAGAAGCTGAGGGTCGGAAATGGGCTGGACGAGAGCGTCGACATGGGCCCCGCGATCAATGAAAATCAGCTGAAGACAGACCTGAACTATATCGATATTGGCAAAGCTGAGGGCGCGCGCCTCAAATGCGGCGGCAACCGGCTCGACAAAGGCGATTACCAGTACGGCTATTTCCTCGAACCGACGGTGTTTGCCGAGGTTGATCCGAAGATGCGCATCGCGCAGGAGGAAATTTTCGGCCCGGTGGTCTCGATTATCCCTTGCGAGAATTTCGAAGACGCAATCCACATTGCCAACGGCATTGAGTATGGCTTGTCGTCATCGATCTATACCAAAGATGTCAACAAAGCTTTCACCGCGATGCGCGACCTGTACGCCGGAATCACCTACGTTAACGCACCGACCATTGGCGCGGAAGTTCACTTACCATTCGGCGGCGTGAAAGCCACCGGCAATGGACATCGCGAAGGCGGCCTCGGCGCGATCGATTTCTACACCGAGTGGAAGTCGGTCTACGTGGATTACTCCGACAAGCTGCAGAAGGCGCAGATCGATCGGGCAGATTGAGGTACGGAAGACGCAGATCGGGATCGAGTGAGGAATTAAAACCGCAGAGTACGCCAAGGACGCAGAGTTTCTTGAGTTAATTTTTCTGCGACCTCAGCGTCCTCTGCGGTAATGTTTTTGGAACTTGATCTTTATCGCTGAGTATGACAAAGTAACAACAAATGAGGGAGAGCGCCACTTTTACGATTTCGTTGCCGCCGGCTATGGCGCAGCAGGTGGAGCGACTAATGAAGGCGGAACACCGCACCCGCTCAGAACTGGTGCGCGAAGCGCTGCGCGTTTATCTTTCTGTGCGAATGGTTCCGCTCGAAACTCCTACCACTGCCGAAGTTCGCGCTTACCGCCGCGGAATGGCTGCATACAAGCGTGGCGACTATGTAACACTCGAGGCTCACCTCGATGGAATGCACCGTAGTCCTCGCCGGGCCGGCAAGAAAAGCTCTTAAGCGCATCCCGGCTGTCGATCAAACTCGAATTCTGGCTGCGCTCGGCGAAATGCAGCAGAATCCGTTCAGTGGCGACATTCGCAAACTGCAGGGTTTGACCGGCTTCCGCCGACGAGTTGGGAATTGGCGCGTTTTCTTTGAGGTCATTCCTGAGCGCAGACACGTCGTGGTTGCCACAATAGAGCGGCGAACATCAACCACTTACTAGACGGCAGCGGGCGCGCATATCTCTCTGCACCCTCAGCGTCCTCTGCGGTATTCTTTCTGTTGGAGCCTAGCCCAATGCCTCTGACTCAAACCCGCGAAATTGCCGCTGCCAGCCGCCTCGAAAACGTTCGTTACGCCATCCGCGACCTGGCCTGCTACGCCGACGAAGTCACCCGGCAGGGCCACAAGATTCTTCCGCTGAATATTGGCGATCCGAACGTATTCGATTTCGAAACGCCCGCCCACATGATCGAGGCAGTTTACAAGGCGATGCGCGAGAACAAGAACGGCTACGCTCCTTCATCGGGCATCAAACCGGCGATCGAGGCCATTCGCGGCGAGGCGGCGCGCAAAGGCATCACAACTGTGCAGGACGTATTTGTCACTTCCGGTGTCAGCGAGACGGTCGATCTGTGTCTGGCCGCGCTGCTCAATCCGGGAGAAGACATTCTCACGCCATGCCCGGATTATCCGCTTTATTCCGCAGTTCTGGCGAAGCTCGGCTTGCCGCTCAACGCTTACTACCTGAATGAAGAAAACGGCTGGCAGCCCGATCTCGACGACATCAAACGGAAAATCACGCCGCGCACCCGCGGCATCGTGCTGATCAATCCCAACAATCCTACTGGCTCAGTCTGCACCCGTGCCATGCTTGAAGAGATTGCCGAACTGGCTCGGCGGCATAATCTGCTGGTCTTCGCCGACGAAATTTACGACAAGCTGATTCTCGATCAGGGTGGAACTGAAGACGATGAGCACGTAGCCTTCGCCGCGGTTGCACCCGACGTTCCTACCGTAACTTTCGGCGGCCTATCGAAAAATTATCTTGCTCCCGGATGGCGCATCGGCTGGGGCATTGTGAGCGGCGATGCGGCGGCGGTGAAATCCTATGACGAGGGGGTTCAGAAGCTGCTGCGGGCGCGACTTTGCGCCAATCATCCAGAACAATATGCGATTCAGCCGGCGCTCGAAGGCCCGCAGGACCACTTGAAGAAAGTGCGCCGCAAGCTGCGCAGCCGCCGCGATCTCACGGTCAAGATGTGCAACGCGATGCCGCGGGTTAATTGCGTTTCGCCGCGTGGCGCGTTCTATGCGTTCCCTCGAATCGACATTCCAGAAGGCGACGATGTCTTTGTCCGCGAATTGATTCTGCAGAAACACGTCATGGTCGTGCACGGCAGCGGCTTCGGCCAGAAGCCGGGGACACAGCACTTCCGCATCGTGTTTCTGCCGGACGAGAAGACCCTGGAGAAAGCGTACGGGGCGATTGCGGAGTTAATGAGGGAAAGGTACTCGTAGGATTGGACCGCATTTGAAGGTTCCGCTGGCCAACTGTACTCCTTCGCCCAGCGAAGCTCTGCCGCAGGATCGCGGCCTCACAGAATGACGTCCGTCTCCGCGCACCCAAAAATCGTTGTCCCGGCCAGCAGTTTGCGAATGTCCAGTTTCTGCTTGGGGACGCGTTTTTTCTTCGCCTGCAGCAGTTGCCAGGATTCTTTATAGGGCTGGTAGCGATTGCTTTCCAACTGTGGGTTCAGAATGATGGTCTGGTTGGCGTGGTTCGTCGCGACATTTGCCGGCAAGATGTACCAGAGATCTTCCGGGACGATATAAATGGCGAAGAAGTCGGCGTCGCGGCACTTGTAAGGATCCTCACGGCTGCAGGTGCGAATTCCGCAGCGGTACGACGGACCCACTTTGTAAGACACAGACTTGACCTGCACTCGCAGGAAGCGGCCCTTGTGCTCGATCGCCACATCGTAGCGGTCGGACTCGCCCCAGGGCTTGGAAACGTGTAGGCCGTGTGCGGCCGCACTCGCCATAAAAACCAGTTCGGCCCATTCTCCCCGTCGTTTGGAGTTGCGGATCGCAATTTTCCGGATCGAAAGCTCCCTCAACGGACCAATTCAGTTTAGCCCACGGTATCTCAATTAGCAATGTTTATATTTAATATATTTCCCCATAGATATACATTGAGACCTGCGAAGATCGGAGGTCTGAGTGGCCGTAACTCGCGCGCCTCTTGGCAAAGGCAAAATAAAAGTGCTAACCGCTAATTTTTGCAACGCTTTAGGCGATCTTGAGGAATTTCCAATGAAACCGCTTGACATGGGTACATTAGTGTTATAGTTAAGTATAACAGTACTTGGGGAGCGCTAAACCTAGCTCCCAAGAATGAGGAGGCAAAAATGAAATCGCTTCGTTTCGTACTGTTGGTTCTTCTGGCATCGCTCGCGACTGGAGCTTTTGCCCAGTCCGATGCGCAAAAATCCTTCGACAAAATGAAAACGCTGGCCGGAACTTGGAAAGGCCAGGCCACAATGACGCCTGCTGACCCCAACATGGGCAGCGCCAACCTCCAGATCACCATGCGGGTGACTTCTCGCGGCAACGCACTCGTCCACGAAATGCAGGAAGCGGGGACGCCGTTAGACGCGACCAGGTACGATCATCCGGTTACCATGCTTTACCTTGACAGTGATCGCCTGACCCTGGTGCATTACTGTGACGCCGGGAACCGGCCGCGCATGACGGGGAAGTTGTCGCCGGATGGTAAGACGGTGGAATTCGATTTTGCCGATCTTTCCGGCGGAAACGAGAACGGCCACATGTATCATGCCGTCTTCACCATCATCGATGCCAATCATCACAGCGAGGACTGGACTTACCTGATGCCGGGAGACAAGGCCATGCATGCGCACATGGATCTTGTGCGGCAACCGTGAACGGATCTGAGTAAAAGCGATTGAGGAAATGCGATGGACCGTGAGTGGAATGACAATCAGCCGATTTACCGCCAGCTTCGCGACCGCGTAGTCGCGATGATCCTGGACGGCGTGCTCAAGGAAGACGATCCGCTTCCTTCGGTGCGCAATGTAGCGGCGGAGCATCGCGTCAATCCACTCACCGTTTTGAAGGGTTACCAGCAATTGGTGGACGAAGAACTGGTCGAGAAGCGACGGGGGTTGGGAATGTTCGTCAAAATCGGCGCGCGGAAACTGTTGCTGCAGGGCGAACGCCAGAAGTTTCTTGCCGAGGAATGGCCGCGAGTGCAGGCCGCGATTCAGCGGCTTGGACTGACGGCGGATGAACTGCTTGAAACCGGTGCCAACGGTGGGTTGTCGCCAAAGTCGAAAAAGGAGGATCGCTGAAGCCATGGCATGCATAGAAGCACACGGCCTGCGGAAGGCCTTCGGCACAACCGTCGCTCTGGACGGCATCGATTTGCGAGTCGAGGACGGCCGCATTCTCGGGCTGGTCGGTCCCAACGGCGCCGGCAAGACGACTGCGCTGAACGCGATCCTCGGCCTCACTCCTTATCAGGGAGAGCTCAAGGTGCTGGGGCGCGATCCATGGAACGAGCGCGATCAGCTGATGCGCGATGTCTGCTTCATCGCCGACGTTGCGGTGCTGCCGCGCTGGATCAAAGTTTCTCAAGCGCTGGATTACGTCGCCGGAGTTCACCCAAGATTCGATCGCAACAAGGCGGAGGGTTTCCTTGCCAAGACGGCGATCAAGCATGGCAGCAAGGTGCGGGAGCTGTCGAAGGGCATGGTCGCGCAGCTTCATCTCGCCCTGGTGATGGCAATTGATGCCCGGCTGCTGGTGCTCGACGAGCCAACTCTCGGGCTTGACATCCTCTATCGCAAGCAGTTTTACGAATCGCTGCTGAACGACTACTTTGACCGCAGCCGCACCGTTATTGTGACCACGCATCAGATCGACGAACTGCAACATGTGCTGACCGACCTGATGTTCATTGATCGCGGGCGAATTGTTCTGAGTTGCAGCATGGAAGAATTCGAAACGCGTTTTGTGGAAGTGACGGTGAATCCGGAGAAGCTGGCAGCGGCGCGCGCGCTGAATCCGATTCATGAACGCCAGGTGTTCGGCCGCAGCGTCCTGTTGTTCGACCGCGCCGATCGCCAACAGCTTGCCGGGCTTGGCGAAGTGCGTACGCCGGATATCGCCGATCTGTTTGTCGCCGTGATGGGCAACCAGGCCGGCGCGGCGCAAGGAGCCAGCCGATGAACACGCAATCCAATGCCGTGCCGGAGTCGGTGGGCGCCCAGGAAGCCGCAGCTCCGGTGGTTTCGACTAGGCCATTTTATTGGTCGGTGCGTCGCGAATTGTGGGAAAACCGCTCGATCTACATCGCCCCGCTGATCGTGGCGGGTGTTACGCTGTTCGGCTTCTTAATCGCGACCATCGGCCGCTCATTGGCGTCCGACCCGGCTAAACGGCTTGCGATTCTCGCCGAACCTTACAACTTCGCGACCGGCGTAGTAATGGCAACGGCGTTCATCGTCGCCTTTTTCTACTGCCTCGACACCCTCTATGGAGAGCGCCGCGATCGCAGCATCCTATTCTGGAAGTCCCTGCCGGTATCCGACCTGACTGCGGTGCTGGCAAAAGCCAGCATTCCCTTCGTCATTATCCCGCTGGTGGCATTGGCAATCACCATTGTCACCCAGTTGGTCATGCTGTTGTTGAGCACCCCGGTCCTTATTTCCAGCGGTTTGAGTCTCTCTACGCTGTGGGGCCAGGTGTCGCTTATAGAGACGCTGGGAATGCTGTTCAAACACATTTTCTTCCTGCACGTGCTGTGGTACGCACCGATTTACTGCTGGCTGCTGCTGGTTTCGGCGTGGGCCAAGAGGGCGACGTTTCTATGGGCGGTCATTCCTCCGTTGAGCATCGGAGTGTTCGAAAAGATCACCTTCAACACCACCCACTTTGGCAACTTGATGAAGTACCGTTTTACCGGACGGAGCTTTTCGAGTTCCCGCCCCAGGCTGGTGCGGCCGTGGGACACATGGCGCAGCACGATGTCGCGATTTTCCTGGGAATGCCCGGGCTATGGCTCGGTTTCTTGATGGCTGCAATCTTTCTTGCTGCGGCAGTGCGATTGCGCCGTTACCGCGGACCGGTGTAGCTGGCCGTCGGTCGAATGATCCTTGTGGGAGAACGCATATGGGCACCTCTGTCTTTTCGAAGCCGATCGCAGAAACATCGCCGGAGCTGAAAGCCAGAATGGCCGGCATCTGTTGGGGGATGGCCGCAGTGACTGCGGTGTCGGGGGAAGCTTTCCTGCGCGGCGGCCTGGGGTTCGAGGTTGGTCTCATTTCTATCTCAGGGATGGTGGCGGTGACGCTCCTGCTGGGCCATTTGTTTCGGGCGGTAAATAGGCAACTCGCTATGCTCGCGGGGGGAGTCAGTCTCGCGGGGCTGCTGCTCGAGGCCATCCGTCTCAACCCCGCGGGGATAGACGTTGCGGTCGCGTTGCACGGCGTTTCTTGCCTGCTGTTTGGTTATCTCGCATTACGCGCGACATTCCTGCCTCGTGGTGTAGGAGCGCTGATGCTGCTGGCCGGTTTGGGTTGGCTGACGTTTCTGTCGCCATCGCTCATGACTTACCTGTCTCCCTTCAATCTCGCCGCAGGATTCCTGGGTGAGGGAGCGGCGATGCTGTGGCTTCTCGTCATGGGAGTCGACGTTGAGCGATGGGCGATGCAAGCGGCCGCGACGGAATTCGGCACATCGTGAGGAGCAGGCCATGCGACTACCGCAACCAGGTCGATGGTTCGCGCAAGGAGGAACGCTATGAGTACCGCAGTAATGACCGCTCGCAGCCTAGAGCTGAGCTCGTTTGCCGAGAAGTCGCTGAAAGTATCGGCGAAGTTTTGGTTCGCCGTCACCATGATTGGACAATTGGTTTTCGCCTTTGTCATGGCATCGTTTTACGGGCTGACGGCGGTGCGAGGCGACTATCACAAGTGGACCTTCACCCACGGGTTTATCCCCGGCTACAGCATGGGGAACGCGGCCGTGGTCACGCATCTCGTCACCGCGGTCACTCATCATGTTTTCCGGTGGAGTTCAGCTGGTACCGCAATTGCGATCGCGCTTCCCCGTATTTCACCGCTGGAACGGACGGCTTTATATGTTGGCGGCCCTCGGCCTCAGCGCGGCTGGCGTTTACATGACCTGGATCCGTGGGAGCGTGGGTGGACTCACGATCCACATGGGCTCGACGGTGGATGCGGTCCGTCATCTGGCTATGCGCTGCGCTGGCATTGCGCTATGCCGTGGCCCGCGATTTCCGCGCCCATCGCCGTTGGGCGCTGCGCCTTTTCATGGTGGTGAGCGCGTCCTGGTTTTTCCGCATCGGATTTTTCCTGTCGTTTGCCATCTTCCGACGGCCCTTCGGCTTCGATTCCGTTACCATGACCGGGCCGTTCGTCACCTTCATGAGTTTCGGGCAGTTCCTTGTGCCGCTGGCGTTCCTGGAAATTTACCTGCGTGCACAAAACCGTCCCGGAAATCTCAGGCGAATCGCTGCGGCGACCGCAGTTTTTGTGGGGAGTTTGGCCATGATCGCCGGGCTGCTTGCGGTAGGCGGAGCGATTTGGGCGCCACAGGTGAAAGCCACTTTTGATTCGCGCCCGTCGATCACGCAAACTCTGGCGGCCACCATTGCCTCGAATGGCGTTGAGGCTGCCGTCCAGCAATATCACGATCTCAAGATGCGGGGTCCCGGCCACCTACAATTTCGACGAATCGGAACTCAACGACTTGGGTTACCAGTTGATTCGCACTGGCAAGTTGAATGATGCCGGTCCGCATTCTGCAACTCAATGTGGAATCCTATCCGAAATCAAGCAATGTCTATGACAGCCTGGGCGAAGCTTACGCGGATGCGGGCAACCAGACGCTGGCGATTGTCAATTACCAGAAGTCGCTGGATTTAAATCCGAAGAACGGCGGCGCAGTGCTGATGCTTCAAAAACTCAGGGGGAAGTGAACAGGTCGCCGATCCGGTAGCAAGTTAGCTTTTCCTTCTGCAGCGTGACCGGCGGGCGCCCGTCCGCCGTCATCCTGACGGTGGTTCTCACGCCCAGAACGTGCGGTCCAGAGTCCGATACTGAATCGCTTCGGCGATGTGCTTGGGCTCAATGGCGGCCGCGCCTTCGAGGTCGGCGATGGTGCGCGCGACTTTCAGAATGCGGTCGTGAGCGCGCGCCGTCAGCCCCTGCTGGATCATGGCACGCTCCAGCAAACGCTCGCAATCGGCCGACAATTCGCAGAATGAGCGAATGTGGCGGGGAGCCATTTGCGCGTTGCAGTAAAGTTTGTCGCGGGAAGATGAGGCAAATCGTTTTAGCTGCGTTTCGCGGGCGCGCATCACACGTTCGCGAATTGTGGCCGAGTTCTCCGGCACCGTCGCAGAGCGCATTTCTTTGTAGTTCACTGCAGGCACGTCAATGTGAATGTCGATGCGATCCAGCAGCGGCCCGGAGATCTTGGACATATAGCGCTGAATGATGGGTGGCGTGCAATGGCACTCCCGGCTGCGGTCGTTGAAATACCCGCACGGACAAGGATTCATGGCCGCCGCCAGCATGAAACGTGAGGGAAAAGTCAGCGACATGGCCGCCCGCGCGATGCAGACGGTGCCGTCTTCCAGCGGCTGGCGCATGACTTCGAGAACATTCCGGGGAAATTCCGGCAACTCGTCAAGGAACAGAACGCCGTTGTGGGCGAGCGAAACTTCGCCGGGACGTGGCACTGCGCCGCCGCCGATCAAGCCGGCGTCAGAAATGGTGTGATGCGGTGCGCGGAACGGTCGAACTCCAACCAGCCCGGCGCCGGGATCGAGCACTCCCGCCACGCTGTGAATTTTGGTCGTCTCCAGCGCCTCTTCGAAGGTCAGCGGCGGCAGGATCGTGGGCATGCGCTTGGCGAGCATGGTTTTGCCGGAACCGGGTGGGCCAATCATCAAAATGTTGTGCCCACCAGCGCAGGCGACTTCCAAAGCGCGCTTGGCGGTTTGCTGGCCACGGACGTCCTTGAAGTCGAGGACGAAATGCGCCGCTTCGTTGAGCAGGTTTTCGCTATCGACTTTGCATGGCAGGATGCCGTTTCCGGTGTTCACAAAGCGGATCACGTCCAGAAGCGACTTGACCGGGTAAACGTCGACGCCGGCGACCATGGCCGCTTCTCTGGCGTTGAGCTCAGGAACCACGACTCGGGCAATCTTGCGGCCGCGGGCTTCGATCGCAATCGGCAAGGCTCCACGCACCCCGCGCACCCCGCCATCGAGCGAGAGTTCGCCGACGAACAGGCAATCCGGCACTTCTTTTTTATTCAGGCCGCCATAAGCTCCGACGATCCCAAGCGCCATAGGCAGATCGAAGCCAGAGCCTTCTTTGCGAATGTCCGCGGGAGCGAGGTTGATCGTGATGTGGGTGGGCGGAATATCGTATCCGCAATTCTTGAGCGCGGCGCGCACCCGGTCGCGACTCTCGCGCACGGCGGCATCGGGCAGGCCGACGGTATGGAAGTGGTCCTCATTCGTCTTAATGCCCGAAACGTCGACTTCCACCTCAATGATGTTGGCATCGATGCCATACACCGCCGCGCTCATAGTTTTGTAAAGCATGAAGTAAGTTAGGGAAGGCCTGGGTTGACGACTCTCCACAGTAATGCCCGCCATCTTCCCCGCATGGTGACGTCTACACACCCAGGTTGTGACCGATGAACATACACTGTCGTAATCCTGTGAACCAATCTTTCCACTAGGTTTTGGTTGTCTAGGAGGGTCTTCTGAACTACGATTCGGCTGAAGATCCGGGAATCACCGACCTCCAGCACATTGCGGCCTGGCGCTGCCTATGAAAGACGAAAAACAATCCGTGCAAGCCCGCATTCCGAGCAATCTGGAGAAGGAAGAAAATTGGCTGTGGCGAACCGCCTTGCTTTTCCTGATTCTGCTGGCCACTGGGCTCGCCGCCGAGTCCTGGGACCGTCTGCAGGACTTGCCTTATCACCTTGGTTTTCTTTCGATAGGCGTGCTTTTCGTGGTGCTGGCCTTCGCCGGCTTTGCCTATGGCCGCAGGAAGCGGGTTAACGAACTCAAAACCCTGGTGCAGGAGTTGCACGTCAACGCTCCTACCGATGAGCAACTCGATCAACTGGGCCAGTTGATCGCCCGTTCGCAGCGCAGCTTCAAGGAACTGATCGACTCCTTTGACGATGCCGCTTTCGCCATCTCGCTGGATGGGAAACTGCGCACCGTAAACCGCCGCATGGCGGACCTGTTCGGCATTCCTTATACCGAATTGGTAGGGCACAAGCTGGATGAGTTCCTCGACGAACCGAAACTCCAGGACGTTAACCACAACTTGAGCCGCTTTCTGGAAAAACGGCGATGGTCGGGGATCGTGCAAGTGCGGTTGAAGTCGAACCAGCGGGTGCTCTACTTCGATTGCGTGCTGAACGCCATTGTGAAGGACGATGAAGTCGTGGGCGCAAGCGCGCTCGCCCGTGACGTGACCGATGAGCGCGA
Source organism: uncultured Acidobacteriaceae bacterium (assembly GCA_963848325.1). Classification (GTDB taxonomy): domain Bacteria; phylum Acidobacteriota; class Terriglobia; order Terriglobales; family Acidobacteriaceae; genus DATJOJ01. Next base: position 198,089 of record CAWKDJ010000016.1, on the reverse strand, counting down.
GAAGGAACGCCGCTTTACCGAGCTGTTTGAGACTTTGCAGGAAGGTGTCTACTTCTGCACTCCAGAAGGCAAGCTGCTGGACGTAAACCCAGCGCTGGTCCGTGTACTCGGCTACGAAGACAAGCAAGAATTACTTTCGCTGGATCCGCGCGCCCTGCAGGCGGATCGCGACCAGAACCCGGTCCTGGGAAGAAGCGCCGACGATCAAGGTGGCGTGCGTGTCCGCGAGATCGTGCTGCGCCGCCAGAGCGGAAAACTGGGCATTTTTCAGGATACCTCCCGCGCGGTGTGGGACGCGTCAGGAAAAATCGTCCGCTATCAAGGCACGCTGGTCGATGTGACCGAGCGCCGCGAGATGGAATCCGCGCTTCGCCGCCAGGAAGAATTTCGCCGTTCCCTGCTGGAAAGTTTCCCCGATTTGATCCTGGTCGTCGATCGTGACCAACGCATCAGTTTTGTGAGCTCGCGCATTCACGACCTCCTGGGCTATAAACAAGAGGATTGGCTGGGCAAGAAAATCGAGGAAGATTCCGAGCATGCGCCCGAGATGCTGGGACTGATTCGCGACCTGTTGTCCGGCGCGAAAACATTTGGTTCTTGCGAATGTCCGGTACGCCATAGCGATGAGAGCTGGAGAAATATGCGCGCGTCGGCCGGCCCGTTACGCGATGCGGACGGCAGAACCAACGGCGTGATCGTTTCGCTGCGCGACATTACCCTCGAAAAGAAACTCGAGCAGCAGATCATCCAGAGCGAACGGCTTGCGGCGATGGGTCAGATGATCGGCGGATTCGCTCATGAATTGAACAATCCCCTGACCAGCATTCTGGGAATGAGCGAACTTCTGCACGAACCAGCGTTCTCCCGAAACTACGCAGAAGCAACTGGATATCCTGCAGCAACAGACGCGGCGAGCGGTTGAGATCGTGCAGAACCTGACGTATTTTTCCCGGCCCCCGGCGCCAGGGAAGAGTCCCATCGATGTCGCCGAGTTGGTGCAGCGCACTTTGCACCTGCACGCGTATTCGTTGCGCAAGAGCAATATCACTGTTGATTTTCTGCGCGAGCCATCGATCCCTTCAGTGGACGCTGACGCGCATCAGCTGATGCAGGTTTTCCTGAACCTGATTTTGAATTCTGAGCAGGCGATCCGCGAAGCGCGTGACCGCGGCACCTTGCGCATCCGGCTGGAGAAAAAAGGGAAAGCCGTGGCTGTAACGTTTCAGGACGACGGCCCGGGAATTTCCCCGGAGATTCTGCCGCACATTTTCGATCCGTTCTATACCACCAAGCGTCCGGGACGCGGCACCGGGCTGGGCCTGAGCATCTGCAAAGCGATTCTGCGCGAACACAATGGGAATGTGGAAGCTGCATCCGGCCCTGGCGGCGGAGCGGTGTTTACGGTGACGCTACCGGCAGCGGAAGCAGCGACGGCGGCACGCGCTTAAGCAGTGTGGGGACAGGCGACCTCGCCCGTCCATCGCCGAACCTATCTTTCCACCGCCATCGCTACCGCGTTCCCGCCACCAAGGCATAGCGCGGCGATCCCTCGATGGACGTCGCGGCGGATCATTTCATAGATCAGCGTCACCAGCACGCGCGCGCCGCTCGCGCCAATGGGATGCCCGATCGCCACCGCGCCGCCGTTCACATTCGTTTTGTCGGGATCGAGGCCAAGCTCGCGCATCACTCCCATGGCCTGCACGGAGAACGCTTCGTTCAATTCGTAGAGATCGACGTCTTCGTTCTTCCAGCCCGTTTTCTCCCAAATCTTGCGAACCGCGCCGATGGGAGCGAGCATGACCCACTTGGGATCGATCCCGCTGGTGGTCTGGGCGACGATGCGGACCATCGGCTTGGCGCCAAGTTCCTTCGCACGTTTCGCGCTGGTAACCACGAGCGCAGCTGCTCCATCATTCACGCCCGGAGCATTGCCGGCGGTAACGGTTCCATCTTTCTTGAACGCCGGCTTCAGCGAACGCAAGATTTCGATGGTCGTGTCCTCGCGGGGAGACTCGTCTTTGCTGAAGAAAACCGGCGCTTCACCTTTTTTCTTCGAGGGCAACTCCACCGGAACGATCTGCGACTGGAAGCGGCATTCTTTGATCGCGGCAACTGCTTTGCGATGCGAATTCAGCGCGAACTCGTCCTGCTCTTCGCGCGTGATGCCGTATTTCTCCGCGACGTTTTCGCCGGTCAGGCCCATGTGGTAGTCGTTGTAAATGTCCCAGAGGCCGTCGTTCACCATGGAATCGACAACCAATCCGTTGCCCAGGCGATATCCTTTGCGCGCGTTGGGAAGCAAGTATGGTGCGTTGGTCATCGACTCCATTCCGCCAGCAACGACGATGGAACTGTTCTCGGTTTGGATCGCCTGCGCCGCGAGCGCGACCGCTTTGAGTCCAGAGCCGCAAACTTTGTTTACAGTCATGGCACCCACTTCGGGCGCAAGACCTCCGAAGAGCGCCGCTTGCCGCGCCGGGTTTTGTCCGAGCCCAGCCGACACCACGTTGCCCATAATGCATTCGTCCACTAACTTTAGATCGAGGTTGGCGCGCTTCACCGCTTCGCGAAGCGCAATCGCGCCCAGCTTGGTCGCGGGGAAATCCGAAAGACTACCCTGAAATTTTCCTACCGGGGTGCGGCACCCGGAAATAATGACGACATCGTCGAAAGCAGCCATTTATAACGCTCCTGCAATGATTTCGTGCTCCTCGATTATAGATGTGCCGCGCAGAAAATGGGTGCAGGCGTGGTCCCGGCGTTCGGCGGAGCCGCGAAAGCGATGTCGTATTCATGAAGTCCGTGTCGATGACAATGGAAACCGGCCAGTCGACTCTTTGTTCGAGAAAAATTCGGCGCATGCAAATTCCGATTGCATGTTGTTTGAAAAAAATTCTGCGCGTGAGGCAACGCGAGTGACTTTAGTACATCAGTCGAACGCGCGATTACGCGCATTTTTTTCTTGACATCACTTTTCAATGACTCTAGATTTCAATCAGTTGCAACAGAAGATCGTTGCGAATCCATGAACAATGGAAAGGGAGAATAGTTAATGGCAACCAAGAAGAAAGCAACCAAGAAGGCCGCAAAGAAGAAACACTAGCCTTCTGCAAGGTTACCGCGGGGGGACGCCGAAGGCGTCCCCTAAGTTTTTGTGCGGGATTTTCTTCAGTTGCGCCTCTTCTCGTCGATGGGGTACAAGCGTTTCTCGGTCGCGGGGCACAAACTGCGATAGGCGCAGAAGCGGCAATTGAAGCCTGGGTTCGGCTCAAAATTTCCTGCCGCAATCTCCGCCGCGACTTCCGCAACTTTCTCGCCGACAGCTTTCAGGCCCACCTCGGCCCGCTGCGTTTTTACTGCGTTGTTTTCGTCGAGGTTGTACAGCACGAGATGGTCCGCCTTATATCCCCACTTCTGCCGCGCAGCCAGGGCGTAGATGGAAAGCTGCAGACTTTTGTCGGCATCGTCCTGCGACTGGGGCCGTCCCGTCTTGTAATCGACCAGGACAACTTCGCCGTTAGGGAGCTGGTCGATGCGGTCGATCCGTCCCGCCACGGTCGTCCCGCCAATCTTGACTTCGAAAAATTCTTCGGTGTGCAGGACCTGCGGCATGGGATCTCTGCGGCAGGCATTGCAGAATTCCTTCAACTGATCGATTCCCTGCCGCTCGTAGAGTTGGTGCTGATAGCGGCCTGAATGCCCGCTTGAGCGAGATCGTCGCGGAAGAATTCGATCAAAGCCTCTTCCGTCATCTCACGTCCCATGCGAATCGCGTCGAAGTAGGCGCGCAGCACGCGGTGCATGCAGGCGCCGTATTGCATCGCGGCTGGAACTTCTCCGGGAATTCTCCATTCGCGATCGAGTTTGAACTGCAGCGGGCAATTCTCGTAGGTCTGCACGGCACTGGCGCTGAGTCTCGCGCTCAGGTCTGAGGCAGGAGGCAAAGCGATCCATTCTGCAGTCCGAGTGAGTGGCTCGGTATCTGCCTGAGCGAAGATTTCGGTTTGCAATCCGCGAGCCTGCCTCTGGCGCAGGTAGGGACGCAATCCGGAATCGCTGAGCAAATCTCGCAGATATCCCGCCGGCGTCGGGTCTTTCTTACCTCGGCCCTTGTTGGCGTAAAGAGTCAGCGAATCTTTGGCCCGCGTCATCGCCACATAAAACAATCGCCGCTCTTCTTCGCTGTGCAGGGCCTTATCGTCTTTCTGCGCCAGCGAATCGGGATCGCGCAGTTCGTAGGGAAAATCGACCAGCGTTTCCTTGAAGCTCGTGGGGAACGACCCCGTGCTGGCACGGATAACGAAAACATGTTTGTACTCGAGCCCCTTGGCAACGTGGACGGTCATCAGTCGGGCCGCGTCCGCCGAGTCAGATGCAAGGTTGATGGTGCCGTTCGCCTGTCGGAAGAGCTCGAGATACTCAAGCAGTTCGGGCAGTTCGCCGGTCTTGGTGATCGGCTTCTTCTCCCATTGGGCAACGAAAGCGAGGATCGCTTCCACTGGCGGCGACTTGCGATCAAAATCGAATGCTCGAATTATGATGTCGAGAGCAGCCAGACTCTTGGCGGAGCGTCGGGCGATTTCTTCGCGGACTTTTTCGAGAGCCGCCAACACCGCGGCGCCGTCTTCGATCTTGGGCAACACCGCGGCAAGAGCTCCGTGCTCCTGATCGCGCGGCAGGGCTTTGATTCCAGCGCGTAGCTCTTCCGGATCGATGGTAAATTGCGGCAGCGCGGCAGCCCGAAACAAACTGGCGTCGTCCTTTTCCGACACCACTGCGCCCACGCAGGCGAGCAAATTTCGTGCCTGCGGCGTATCCATCACATCCATGTTCTCGATGGAATACGGAATGTGCCGTTCGATAAGTTCTGCCACCAGCAAATCACGATGGTTATGCTGGCGGTAGAGGACTGCAAAATCGCTCCACTTGCATCGCGACTCGCGGCGCTTGTTAAGAATTGTTTCTGCGAGGTCGCTGCTTTCCATATCTTTGCCGTCGAATAGCACGGCGTCGACCGGAACGCTGGCCAGATCTGCGCCCGCTTCTTCCTCGCGCGCGGAGACGAGTGGCGCGCGGCGGTAGCCCGTCGAGGTTGCGCCAAAGACTTCCGGGTTCTTCGAAATCAGCGTGTGCGCGCATTTCAAAATCGGAGTTGTGGAGCGGCGGTTCTTCAAAAGCGCCACTACACCGGCATCCGGAAATGTCCGTTCGAACAGCGCAAATGCGGCACTCGATGCGCCACGAAAGCGATAAATCGACTGATCGGGATCGCCGACTGCGAAGACGTTGCGTTCCTCTCCGGCAAGGGCCTGCAGAATTCTTACCTGAGCAAAGTTTGCGTCCTGGAATTCGTCCACCAGAATGAATCGCGCACTTGCGCGCTCCTCGGCAAGCACCGCCGGATCGGATTGCAGAAGTTCATAAGCACCGGTAATCATGTGGCCGAAGGTGCCGAGATTCTCAGCCTTGAGCATCTGCTCGACCGTTGCAAAGACTCTGGCGATTTCCTGGCAGCGCCCCAAGACCTGCTGATCGCTGAGCGCGTCCACGTCTTTGGTTTTACAAACCCGAGGAATGGGCAGTTCGCCTCGCTCAACGCGCTCGACGTAAGCTGCATATTTCTCCGGCCCGACCAGTTCGTCCTGGCAGCGGCGCATGAAGTCGAGCAGATCTTCAAGAAATTTGCTGACATTCGCGGCGCGAACAAAATAGTTCAGCTTCAGTTCAGGAATACGTTTTCGTAGGTAAATCCACAAGTCCTTGTCGTCTAGAACGCCGAAGTTTTTTCGATTGCGAAAAAGAAGCTCGTTGCAGTAGGCATGAAACGTCAGCGCGCGAAGCGCCGAGGCATCGCGGCCAACCAACTCCCGCACCCGCTCCCGCATTTCTTCGGCAGCGTTGTCGGTGTAGGTGAGGGCGAGAATCTCGTTGGGGCGGGCGTGGCCTTCCTGGATCAGGCGGGCAAGACGGCGGGTGAGGACGGTGGTTTTGCCGGTCCCTGCGCCGGCAATAACGAGCAACGGCCCGGCAACATGTTCGATCGCCTGACGCTGGCGCTCGTCCGGCTCAAACTCTCGCGCAACCCGCAAAGGCTTGGGAACTGCCACTGGGCGAGAATAGCAGAGATGTTTGCGGAAATTCCTTCAGTAGGTTGTCACCGGCCATAAATGCCGAAGGACAAATACTCGCAGAGTGGCGATTCACCCCCCACCAAATCGCAAACGTTGGGCCAATTGTAACCAAAGAAGGCAGAGTTGAAGAAAGCCTGATAGGCTGGCTGCACGTTCGCATTAATGCCGTTGGTCTTCTGAGTGGTGTTGTCTTCGAAGAATTGCAGCCCAGTGCAGAGGCTGTTGCTCGAATCGGTGCACTGGGACGACAGGTTCACCCAATAGGTTGTGCCCGGCGTGGGGGTGAATCGTTGGGTAAACGCCACTGAAGTAGCATACTCAACGTAGCTGAAAGGCATGCGGCCCGTGGTTTGCGAGTACTGGTGGTTGCTGCCGCTGAGCACACTCGTCCCACCGTTTCCTTCCGAAACGCCGATGCGAACGTCATAAGTGGCAGTAGCGGGATCGAAGATATCCCCTTGCAGGATAGCGATCTGGTTAAAGAGAACCCCGGAAGCAACCACTTTGCTGTTCGCGGGCACAGTCACTGCGCCATACGTTGTCGTGTTCGGCACAAGAAGCGTGTTTCCGTTCGGATAGGCGTTTACATGGGGATCGCTGGCGTTGACGTCGCCACCGTAGAAGATCAGGTCCGCAGCGTTAGCTGGCGGGTTGCCCCAGCCAGGAGATCCGTGAAACGACGCATCACCGCTTCGGCTCATTGTCATTGTTGGCTTTCTTACGTCCTGGGCGGTTGCGAGCATGGTAAAGACGACCGCCAGCACTACTGCGGAGAGGATATTCTTCATAAGCACCTCCAGAGGATTTAACGGCGAGTTCCCCACAATCTGAAAAGAGGACGCGATTTTATGCTTAGGCCGCCTGCCTCGCAATAAGGCCGAAAGACCCTAATGTAACCTAAATTTACCGGCTCAACTCTGAGAGAACCACAGCCAACGCAACAATCGCGGCGGTTTCGGCGCGAAGGATGGTGCCGCCGAGCGATGCCGATGTCCATCCAGCATCGCGAAACGATTGCAGTTCGGAGTCAGTCCACCCACCTTCTGGGCCGAAAGCGAGAACGATGTCGCCGGAAGACTCGCCTCGCAGTGCATCCTTCAACATTGTCTTCTCTTCGACTTCCGCGAGGACGATTCGAGCAGTGCCAGCAAGCATCAGCGCATCTTTGAACTTCATCGGTTGGGAAATTTCAGGAGGTGAGCTTCGCCGCGACTGCTCGGCAGCTTCGCGAGCGATGCGCTGCCAGCGTTCGACCCGCTTGACCGCGGCCAAGGCCAGATGCGGTTCGGTGCGGCGAGCAATGACAGGAACAATTCGCGCCGCACCGAGCTCCGTACATTTTTCGATTGCCCACTCCATGCGGTCGAACTTGAAGATTGAAAGAGCAAGCGTGACAGCGATTGAAGGAGTCGAGGCGGGAACGGCACCGCCCAGCTCAAATTCGACCCGGCCTTCATCGACGCGACTGACGCGGCCGCGGCGAACCACGCCGTCCGCCACGATGTCGAATTCCTGCCCGATGCGAACCCGAAGCACCCGCGATAAATGCTCGGCGTGAGCGCCAGTCAAAACGGCGTGCGACCCGGAAACCTCGTCTGCAATCCAGCGGCGGCGGGTCATAGTGAAAGGATAAACGCAGAGGCCAGCTCATCCCAAAGGCATAAACACAGAGGCCACCGAGGTGCACAGAGAAACCTGTGTTCCTCTGTGTCCCCTGTGTACTCTGTGTTGCCTGTGTTTAATCGTTACCCGAAGATGTCTTTCATCTTGCCCAGCAGAGTGCGGCGTTGCGGCTTGTTCTCGATCTGCGCGATGCTTTCGAGCTCCTGCAGCAACTCTTTCTGGCGCTTGCTGAGTTTGGAGGGCGTCTGAACGCGAATCTCCACGAAAAGATCGCCCTTGCCGTGGCCGTTCACCACCGGAACGCCTTTTCCACGAATGCGCAGCGTCGTGCCGGATTGCGTTCCGTCGGGAATCTTCAGAGTCTGCTCGCCATCCATGGTTGGCACTTGAATCTCTGCGCCCAGCGCGGCTTGGGTATAGGAAACTGGAATCACGCAGTGAAGATTGGTGCCCTCGCGCTCGAAGAACGGGTGCTCTTTCACGTGAAGCACAACATAAAGATCTCCCGGCGGCCCGCCAAACGCTCCCGCTTCGCCGAGCCCGGTAAAACGAATGCGGGTTCCGTCTTCCACGCCGGCGGGAATCTTGGCATCGAGAGTTCGCTGCCGCAGGAGACTTCCCTGCCCCTTGCACTTTGCACAGGGATCGGTGATCACGCTGCCCACGCCCTGGCAAGTTGCGCAGGTGCGGGCCATGGTGAAGAAGCCCTGCTGATAGCGGACCTGTCCCCGCCCACCGCAGGTGCGGCAGGTTACTGGCGCTTTGCCGTGGGCTGCGCCGGAGCCGCGGCAGTCTTCGCAACTTTCGTGACGGCGAACCACAACCTGCGATTCTTTTCCGAAAACAGCCTCTTCAAATTGCAGGTTCAAATCTTCGCGCAGATCGGCGCCGCGTTGGGCGCGGGTACGGCGGCGCGAACCACCGAATAGGTCACCGAATCCGAAGAAATCTCCAAAGATGTCGTTGAGGTCCTGGAAGGCGCTGGGATCGAAGCCGCCCATTCCCGCGCCGCTCACTCCGGCATGGCCAAAGCGGTCGTAGGCGGCGCGCTTGTCCCCGTCCGCCAGGATCGCGTACGCCTCGCTGCACTCTTTGAATTTTTCTTCCGCGTCCGGATTGTTGGGATTGCGGTCGGGATGATATTGCAAAGCGAGCTTGCGGTAGGCACTCTTGATTTCCTGCTCGCTGGCTTCGCGAGCCACCCCGAGGACTTCGTAGTAATCGCGTTTTACATTGCTGGCCAGAATAGTGTTTTCCAGTCCCTTCTTGCAAAAATTCTCTACGGCGCCATCGGCGCTGCCGTCTAGTGTTTGGGATTGCGCGCGATCTTGACCATCGCCGGCCGCAGCAGCCGCTCTTTCAACTTGTATCCGCGCTGCAACTCTTCCAGAATTCGATGATCTTCGGACTGCGTGGTTTCAACTGTTTCAATCGCCTCGTGCACACGGGGATCAAACAGCTCGCCCTTGGCCGGAACCGGCTTTACGCCCAGCTTGCCCAGCGCATCTTGCAACTGCCGGTAAATGAGTTCGACTCCGGCTCGCAGCTCCGATTTTTCGTTCTGGCTCACATGCAACGCACGCTCAAAGCTATCGAGGATGGGCAGCAGAACTTTGATCGCATCCAGCAGCGCGTAGTCGCGAAACTCCTGCTGATCGCGAGCCGCCCGCTTGCGGGCGTTCTCGAACGTCCGCGAGCCGATAAAGCAGGTTGTCGCGCTCGGCGCGCAGCTTCTGTAACTCCGGGCTTTCGCCCGCCTGAGCAGGAGCGGAAGCTACAGGCGATGAAACCTCCTGCGGATCGTCAGCCGAAGGCAGTTCGTGCTCGGCGTTAAGCTCGCGGGGTTCCACTTCCGATTTTCCGTTCGGTCCTTGGCATAAAGTCACTCTGATTCATTCAAAACTTTGTCGAACATGCGCGCGATGTACGAAACCGCGCTGATGGTGTGCTGATAGTCGAGGCGAGTGGGGCCAATGACTGCCAACGATCCCATCACGTCGCTGCCGACGCGCAGTGGCGCCCCAATCAGCACGAAGTTGCGCATCGAGGGCAGAGTCTGGTCGAGTCCGATCACCACTCGCACCGCTTCCTGCTTCACATCAAGATAAGCACCGAGCAGCTCGACGACTTTTTGTTTCTCCTCGAGCGTCTTCAGCATCTCCTGCAGACGCCGCCGGTCCTGCTCGCCTTCCACTAAATTGGACGCGCCTTCGACGTAGACCATCTGATCGCGATCGTCGCCCGCGAGCGCGCCCTGGCGATAGAGCTGTTCCACCGACGCCATCAAGTGGTCATATTCGTCGCGCTCTACTTCCAGGCGTCGCGCTAATTCGGAGCGCATCGCCTCGATCGTCCAGCCGCGAAAATTTTCGTTGATATAGCGGGCGGCCATATCAAGTTCCGCCTGCGGCAAATCCATTCGCAGAACGCGGTCTCGCACTACTCCGGATTTCGTCACCACGACTGCCAGGACTTTCTGATCGCCAAGGCGTGAAAAGTAAACGTGCTCAAGCGCGTTTCTCGGACCTCCGCCGGCCACCGCGACACCCACATTTCTGGAAATCAACGACAACACGTGGGATGTCCGCTCCATGAACTCCGGAACATCGGTGATGCCATGCAGCGAATCCTGAATGATCCCTTCATCTTCCGATGAAATTCGCGCCGTTCCGGTCAATTGCTCAACGTAGTAACGGTAAGCCTCTGCGCTGGGTACGCGGCCCGCCGAAGTATGCGGTTGCTCCAGGAAGCCGGCGTCGGCAAGGTCGGACATAACGTTGCGGATCGTGGCCGCACTGAGACCCTCCCGGTTGGCGCGCGACAGCGTACGCGAGCCGACGGGCTCGCCGGTCGCGATGAAGGTCTCGACGATCGCGGTCAGAATCTCCCGCTCCCGCTCACCGATTGGATTTCCCGGAGGCATAAATACCTGTCTCAACTTGAAGCGTCGGCTGTCTTAACGCTCAGCAGACTAAATCTAAGTTATTTAGATGCAATAGTTACGTTGGGGGTCGCAGCCCATGCCTTACCTGGATTCTAGGAAGCGAAACCCTCCCTGTCAAGGTTTAGCACTCCAGACTCAAGAATGCTAATCGGCCAGCGACATAGTTTTCTACATTCGCGGAAAAAGATGGGCCCGGCTGCCAGGAAACCGGAACCCATTGCCACATCTTTATGGTTTGAATTTGATCGTCTTATTGCACCCTGAACTGACCGCCGTCAGAACATTATTTCTGCTGGCAATGCCGCAGCTGTAATTCTGCCCGATGGAATCGGCAAAAGTATATTGCTGCGAACTGCTGGCATCTTTGTGAGCGCCGGTGTTGTAGTTGAGCGTGTCCTTGGAGTTCACCAGGTTGTCGACCGAACCGCTATAAGAAGGAGTCGAGACGATGTTTTTGAACTCCTGCTGAACCGTGGTGGTCGCAACCTGCTGGCCGTTGGGGAACGTGACCGTGATATCGACGGTCAGCGGATAGAAGAACGATTCATTGCTGAAGGTCGAACCGTTTCCTTTCTGCGTGAGCTGCGAACTCACCGGGGTGAGCTGCGAAATATCTTGCACGTAAATGTTCGGCGTGATTTTGAAGCCTTGCAGGTTGCTGAAGTTCACACTCTGCTCGAGGATGGTAGTCACCTTTCCGTGTGAAGTGTTCACATATCCCGAAAGCCTGAACTGGCGCTGCGAAGAAGTATTTACCGTGCCAAGAATGTTGCCGTTCGAGTTCGTGTGGATGTCGGTCGTGATCTGGGGATTCGGCAGCTGGATCGTGTCGGCAGTCAGCGCTCCGGTCACAGTTTGCGAACCGTGATCTTCATAGAGCAGCAATGTCCCGGTCACGCTGAATGAGCTCTGAACGTTGTACACGGTCATGGCGACGGTGTGCTGCTGCCCGTTGTTCAACAGCCCGGCAAACGGAGTGAGATTGATTCTGTAAGGATCCAAATCCAGAGTCTGCACGCCGGGAATCGGGATCCACAGGAACGGATCGATCCCGCCAGTGAAAATCCACGGATAGACCGGCGCCACGCCGGCAGGCTGACCGTCGATGCTGATCTCGGCCTCGCGGAATGCGGTGCCTCCGCAGCTTTCGAGTTCGGTCGACAGATTATCCGGAACACAGGTGTACCAGAACTCATCGCCTGATTGGCCTTGCGTGACTACGTCGAGATACACCTGCTCAGCATTGGTCGGAAGCGTGAAGGTTGTGCTGAATTGCTGCGTCGGTGAGCTCACCGAGGCGGGAAGATTGTATCCGCCGCTGCCATTGGATTGCAGCATGGGCAGAACTGCATCCGGCCGCAACGGGCCTTTTCCCGTCAGCGGGTAGAACTGGATATCCGCGCTGACGGTGAACACACCGTTCAGATATTGATATCCAGACGGGCAATCGGTAAGCGTGCAGTTGGGCAGAACCATGGTTCCGGTCTGCGGGGCGGAGAGCAACGCGCTGTAGTCGGTAATGTCGCGCTCCACGTGCCAGGTATTGGTGTCATCCGAGAGCGGCTCGGGAGTGGTTCCGAAATAAAGATTGGTGTTGTTGATGAACAGGCTGGCGGTGCGGTCGAACTGCACGCCAGCGTTCTCGCTGAAGTCAGCTTCGAGCACGATGGCCGCGTAGGGGCCTGGGCAATCCGTCGGCGGCGCGTATTGAAAATTCTGATTCGATTCCGCAAACGTCGCAAAGTTATAGCCAGTGAACAACTGGACGGTGCAGGGTGTGCCGGAGGGCCGTGGAGCCAGCGGGTCCGCGGTCACGGTGAACGACGTGCCGATTTGCCGGTTCTGGCTTTGTGCCAGACCGGTGCCTGCGAGAGTGAGTACGACAAGTGCTGTCAGGGCGAAACGTGTCCGCAACAATTGCATTGGAGCTCCTTTCTATTGTGAAGCCAGCGAAAAGCCGCAGGCAGCAAGGATATCCCGGCGATGGCCGATTGTCATTGGGGAAGAAAGTACCAAGGGAAGACTGGCGGAACAACCGCTTCTGAGCCGGACGGATCTCAGCTCACGGTGTGACTTCAAAAGCTGTGACATCTCCTGTTAACAGAAAGTGAAAAAATCCAAACCATATCCTCGAGAACTTAGGCGGCTCACTGCGGGGATATTTGAAGGGACTGAAGCTGTAAGCCGCCTACGGCGTGATCTCGAACGCCACGCCCTCGTTGTACGTGCCGCCGGTCTGGGTCGTGCCGAATAAGTTGCCATTTTCGTCGATGGCCAAACCAATCGGGCCCGCTCCATCAGTGCCGCTGAAGTTGTGCACCACACTATACGTCCAAAACCCATTGGCACCCGGCGCCAATTTAAAGACCACGCCGCAGCCGTATCTGCTGCCGCAGCCGATTCCCCCGCCCGCCGTGCCGTACAAGTTCCCCGCCTTGTCAAACACCATCGTCCCTGTTGGAAAGCCGCCGCCCCCCAAACCTACGGGAAAGTTGTAAATGTGGGTCTCTTTCCAAGTCCACGGTGTAGGGGGGAAAGGCGTTAACTTATAGATCGCGCCGTTTCCGTTGGCACCTCCGTTTAAAGATGCGCCGTAGGCATTTCCCTCGCTGTCCAATGTGAGCCCACTCCCCGGAAGTCCGCCGTCAGTAGGAAAGGCGGCGAAACTGTGCATAATGTGGTATGTCCACATTGCGCCAGCGTAAGATGTGGCCCGAACCAAGCTCAGTTGGAAGGCCACGCCCCTACTATTGGCACCGCCATCATAGGCCGTGCCGTAGAGGTTCCCTTTTGTATCCCAGGTCAGAGGATATTTCGGGCCCCAACCACCAGGACAGTGAGGCAAACTGCAGAAACTGTAGAGTTGCGTGTAGTCCCAAACATTCGGGGACGGCGAAAGTTCGCTGATTGACCCCGCGTGATATGTGCCACTTCCCACAAAGCCGTAGAGGTCGCCCTTAGCTCCCAGAGCGAACCCAGTATCAGAGCCATTGGGATAAATTGTCGTGCAGTCCCAGCCTGTTTCTTCCGGCGAAAGTTCAAATGAGACGCCAAGGCCAGTTGCGCCGCCGACACTGGTCGCACCATACAGGTTCCCATCGGGGTCGAGGGCGAGAGGAACAAGCGGCGATGACCCGTTCGTTTGAAAATCGAAACTATACAGGATAGTTTCATTCCACTGAGCGGACTGAGGCGCGAGTTCGTACACTGCACCACACCCGTAATCGCTGCACATTCCGGCTCCGCCAGCTGCGGTTACTCCGTATAGCTTTCCGTTCGAATCAATAACAGGAGCCCCTTCGGGTACAGCCCCATCACCGCTAGCTCCGAAATTGTGCAGCACCTGGAAATCGGAGCCTGAGGCTGAAGGTGCGTGTACGAACAATAGTAGCGCAGACAGCACCAGCATCGCGGCACTCGACCTAGTCAGGCTAAGCTTCACAGCAGAGCGCCCCGTGGTGAGACCGCGAGCGGATCGAAAAAGGTAACCTAGACGAAAGCACGCTTCCCCGGCACTAATCATCAGCATCCCCGTCTGGAACCGGTGGGTGTGTAATTTTGGTTGTTGAAATAATAGGTTTCAAAGAACTCGGCAGAATAGGGAGTCGAAATTGCCGTGAAATCACGTCGGTTACTTAGACTGAAAAAGTCTAACAATGGGATGTTCCCGTTAAGGCCGTCAGGTGCGTTTGAATCAGCGTTGCCCGGTGCCTGAGCAATTGGCGGCATGCCGAAATTCCACTCTGTAAAGGCCAAGATACTTCCGAAATCGTGAACGTATGGAGAGGTCGTATTGGGGCAATTTGTCGTACAAGCCCCTGATACGTACCCAGCCTGTGTATACTCCGAGACCACAAGTAAAGGCACTCGGAAGCCGTAGACATATCCGCAGCCCCACATGACGCTTGGGTCGCAATTATCGAAACCTTGACCTGGCTCCTCCCGTAGGGCTTTCGGTACACCCTCTGGCGAAACGTGGTCGAACCAGCCGCCCCAATCGTCCCACACGACGAAAATAACTGTAGGCTCCGGGCTGGTCGAATTCGGCACGCCCCAATAGTCGCACTGGTGGTTGCTACTTTGCCAGCTATTACCGACCGCATCGATAATATCTCCCACCCATGAAGGGCCGTAAGGAGCACTGGTCGGCGGTGGCGTGTTGCCGCCAGCATGGTCGGACCAGTGCTCGTCTGGGATCACCCAACTAATTTGCTGCAAGTTGCAGTTCTGGATGTCGCTGAGGATAGGCGCGCCCCCGTCCCTAATGTTGGTGTCCGGGACTACGATGTGGCTGCTCCATTCCGACCCGCTGCATGGCTGGCCCACGGTGTATCCACTGTTCATTCCGTAACAGACCTCGGGAATGCTCGCCGGGGCTGTCCATATCGTTCCGGGCGTCGGCGTGTAATAGCGCCAGCTGAAGCCCTTGTCGCCGCTCGCGTTGGTGACCAGGCTATCGTGGGGATAACATTCATCTCCTCCCGCAATTTCTGTCCCCATCGGGTTCACCCATGCAGCCATGAATTGCGTCTGGGCACATCCGCTGGACGGCATGTCGGCGTTCTCGGCGACGAAGTCGAGATAGTAGCTATTCGGGTCGTTCGGCGCTGTGGGAGCTGAGGTTCCGGTGAAAAGGAATTGGTGCGCGGGGAAGCTTGGCCCCTCGTTGGTTTGAAACATGTAATTGGCGAAGCCGTATGAAGTGGCGATGTCGAAATACGGCTGGACATCGGCCTTCTGCACATACGAGTACTGGACGCAATTGCCACTGGTGTCCTGAATCTCGCAGAATCCATCCATGTTCCCGTTGTCGTACTGGTCCAGCCATCCGTAGTTGTGGTTATTCTGGTCTTGGTAGTGGTGGTTCTGGATCTGGGGTGCCGTTAATGGTGAGCGAGATGTTGCAGATGTCTTGCTCATGGCCGTCTATCTTTCCGTAGCCGCCGTTATCAAGATCAACACCGGGCTCAAATGCATCCCCGGAACCGCAGTGAGGGGTATGGGAGCCGCCGCCCCCGAACAGATTGTCCGGCGTGCGATTCTCCTGAACCACGATGATGATGTGCTTAAATGTGCCGGGAGGGATGGTCTGCGAGTACGCGAGCGCGGCCCCAATGAAAGCGAGCAATGATAAAGCTTTGATAGGGAATTTCATACCAGAATCCTTTCGCGCGACGGCTGGGCAGGCAGTTTCGAGACGGTAGGGCTTGGCTGTTTTCGGAATCGCTCCGAGGAACAGCAGAAGAAGATCCGAATGCGAAGGCCAGCTAGGAACGGAGCCATGCGGCTCCTCCTCGTCGAAGACGTTCCCAGGATTTCAGCGCAATAATTGTGACCGGTGTCGCTTCTACGGTCTATGATCGCGGCCACGCCTCGCAGTGATAAGAGTCACGAGCAGGTGCCAGAAACCGTGCTGATGGAAGCTAGCTCTGGGCTGGCTTGGAAAAAGCCCGCCGAATACGGCTTCGAAATGCCGGTGAAAGAACGCTGAGCCTGATTGCGCCGCATTTGCCTCTGTAAACTGATCCCGTTCGTACTTTACGGAGTGATCTCGAACACGACTCCCCGATCGTACGTGCCGCCGGTCATGGTCGTACCGAAGAGGTTGCCCTTACCGTCCGTCGTGATCCCTTCGGGGTGGTTCCCGTCCGCGCCGTCGAAACTGTGAACCACGCTGTAAACCCAGTTCCCGTTCTCTTGCCGACTGAGTTTGAAGATCGTACCGTCCGCTCCACCGGCGTTTATGCCATACAAGTTGCCGGCTGGATCGAGTAATAAATTCCCATAAGGGAAAGCTTGCTCGAGGTTGGGAAAATCGTAGAGAATCGTCTCTTCCCAGAGCCCTGTGCTGCCTGCTAATGGCGTGAGCTCGAACACTGTGCCATTGTCGTATGCTCCGCCGTAGCCTGTCGTGCCATACACGTTGCCGAATTTATCGACGGCCACGCCGCCCACTGGCCTCTGGCCGTCATTCGTGCCACCGAAGGTATGGATCACATGGTAGGTCCAGAGTTCAGCGGCATTCATATAGGCCGGTTTTCGAGCCAATTCGAAGGCGACGCCGTACCCGATGCCCCCAATCTCCGTCACCCCGTAAAGGTTGCCTCTCGTGTCCCAAGTTAACGGAGCCGGCGGCTCATCGCCGTCAGCGCAGCGCGGGAGGCTGCAAAAGCTATACATCTGAGTGTAGCTCCAGCCGTCGGGAGCGGGAAACAACTGAGCGATCGCACCTGCCTTGTAGATGCCAGCCCCGAGAAAACCGTAGATGCCGCCTGTTTTACCCAATAGAAGCCCCGGGGCCGCATCCCCGGCGTAGGGCAAGCTGAGACTCCACCCTCCTGCGTTCGGCTGCAGTTCGAAGACGGCCGTTTGGCCGGGCCGGCACCCGCGAGATTACCGTAAAGATCTCCCACTGCATCGATGGCCAGGTTGCCCACGGGATCTGCACCGTCGCCCTGATTATCGAAGTCGTGCAAAACGGTCTCGTTCCACCCCGCTTGGCTGGGGATCAACTCGTACACGACCCCGCAGCCGTGATCGCCGCACACCCCTGTCCCGCCCCCGCCCGTTGCGCCGTATAGGTTGCCGGCCTTGTCCACAGTGGGAGGGCCGGACGGGAATTCCCCGTCGCCGCTGGCGCCAAAGTTGTGCAGCACATTGTACTTAGTGCCGGAAGCTGAAGTCGCGTCCGCGAACAGCAGAAAAGCGGAAAGCAACACCATCGCCTTATGTTGTAGACCTGTAAGCCACAAAGGAGCATCGCACCTGCGGGGCCTCCGTCGGACCGAAGAAAATCGCCCTTGCCCGGATCCGCTTTCCCTGCTCCTAATCATCGGGATTTCCGTCTGGGCCAGTGGGGGTGTAGTTCTGGTTATTGAAGTAATAGCTCTCAAAGAACCCCGCGGAATAGGGAGTCGAGATTGCAGTGAAATTCCGCGGGTTGCTGAGGCTGAAAAAGTCCGACAATGGGACGTTTCCGTCAGCTCCGTCGGGTGCATTGCGATCCGCGTACCCGTTGTCGCCGCTCTGGTCGATGAACTGCAGCCCGAAGTTCCACTCGGTAAACGCCAGAATGCTGCCGAAGTCGTGAACGTAAGGGAAATTGGCGTTTGGGCAGTCCGATGTGCAACTGCCCGAAACGTACTTCGCCGGAGTGTATGCAGAGACCACAAGCAGCGGCACACGAAAGCCATACGTATACCCACATCCCCAGCCGTTTGGCTCGAGGCATTCCCCCTGTTGATTGTCTCGCCAGAAGCCAGGCCCTGTCACGGGCGAAACATGGTCGAACCAGCCGCCCCAGTCGTCCCAAACGACGAAGATTACGGTGTCCTGCCAGTAGGTCGAACCGTTTTGATCCGTACACGCGCTTTGGCCAACTGCGTCAATAATGTTTGCTACCCAAGACGGCCCGTAAGGCGGAGCCGGTGGCGGCGGAGCGTTGCCTCCTGCGTGGTCAGACCACTCCTCATCGGGAACCGCCCAGCTGATCTGTTGCAGATTGCAATTTTCGATGTCGCTGAGAATCGGCGCGCTACCCCCGTGGCTCAGGGTGTCGGGCAGGACGACATGGTTGCTCCATTCCGGTCCGCTGCATGGCTGGCCCTCGGTGTACCCGATGTTGGTTCCGTAGCAGACTTCCGGGATCGACGCGGGTGCCGTCCAAATCGCGCCTGCGGTGGGCGCGTAGTAACGCCAAGTAATTCCTTTGTCGCCGCTCGAGTTGGTTACCAGGCTGTCATGGGGATAGCATTCCGCCGGTCCCGATCCCTCCACTCCATTGGGATTCACTACATTCGCGTTCGCCCCGCTAGCACAGCCGCTGGAGTTTATCCCTCCGCTGCCATTCTCGGCGACAAAGTCAGCGTTCGGCGGTGCAGTTGGAGCCGAGGTGCCACTGAAAAGGAATTGGTGCGCAGGATAGCTTGGCCCCTCGTTGGTTTGAAACATGTAATTGGCGAAGCCGTAAGCAGTTGCGATATCGAAGTACGGCTGCACGTCGAACTTCTGAACGTAGGAATACTGCAGGCATTGGCCATTCTGGTAGATTTCGCAGAATCCGTCCATGTTGCCATTGTCATACTGGTCGAGCCATCCGTAGTCATTGTTGTTCTGGTCTTGATAGGAGTGGTCTGGATCCTGGGTCCCGTTTATGGTGATCGAGATATTGCAAATGTCCTGATCTTGGCCGTTTATCTTCGCGTAACCGCCATTGTCAAGGTCAACTCCGGGTTCGAACGCGTCACCTGAACCGCACCGGGGCGTATGAGCGCCGCCGCCATCGCTCCCACCCGTGAAGGCGTACAGCACCTGGTAGGTTGGAGCCCCGGAATCGCCGTCCGGGGTGGTTTGCGCAGAAACTAAGGCCGCCACAAGAAAAACGAGGAAAGCGGATAGCGTCAGTCTGAGCCGTATTGGGCACGAGGCCTGCGAATGAGAATTCACGGTGTAATCTCGAACACCACGCCTGCGCCGCCCGCGCCGCCGGTTACGGTTGTCCCGTACAGATTTCCGTCCGGGCCGAGGGTCAGGTTGGCACCCGGCTGGCAGCCGTCCTCACCCTTGAAGGAGTGCAGAAATGTGAACCGCCAAGGACCGTTGGGGGTGCGCGACGACGGCGACAGCTTATAAATGACACCGCACCCGTACCCGCCTCCGTAGACCGTCGTGCCGTAGAGATTTCCGGCCTGATCGAACGTCACACCCGCGCCCGGGCCGTTAGCAGCCGCTGTGAAATTATAGAGGACAGTTTCTATCCAGTTGCCGCTTGGGGTGGGCGTCAGCTTGTAGACTGTGCCGCAGCCCACGTCGACACAGTTGTTCGCGCCGCCCTGTCCGGTCGCGCCGTAGAGGTTTCCTCGGCGATCCGGTGTCAGGCCCGAGCTGGGGTAACGGCCGTCCGCAGCGTAGGATCCGAACCTATATAGGATGCGCTCCCTCCAGGCTCCCGCCGCACCGGCGCGGATAGGCTGAAGCTCATAGGCGGTGCCGCAGCCCTGCGTCTCGGCGAAGCACCAGCTCTCTTGAAGTCCGCCGCCCTCTGTCGTGCCGTAGAGGTTACCTGCTGCATCCATGATTGGTCCGGCTTGCGGAAAATAGCCGTCGCCGTTTTGGCCGGTGAAGATGTGCAGCGCCGTTTCCCTCCAGTTGCCGTTGGATTCGGGCGACAGCCTGTAGGCGACGAATGCCGTGCCGTAGAGGTTGCCCGCCCCGTCCAGGATCGGCCCCGACCAAGGCGAGCCCCCATCGGTGCAACCAGGCTGGGCACAGAAGCTGTAGAGTACCGCCTCTGTCCAACCGCCCGTGCCGGGGGTCAGCTCGAAGACGACACCGGACTGGTCCATCGCCGCCACCCAGCGCCGTACCATACAGGTGCCCCGCCGAGTCGAGAGTGACGCCCCCCATGGGATCCGATCCATCGTAACCGTCGAAGCTCTGCAGTACAGTCTCGGTCCACTGGCCGTCTGGTTCCGGAGTGAGTTCGAACACAATCCCCGCCCCGTAGTTTCCTCCCCCACTGGTGGTGCCGTAGAGGTTGCCCTGACCGTCGAAAGTGACACTACCCCAGACCCCCGCGCCGTCGCTGCCCGAGCCAAAAGCGTGCAGCATTCTGTACTGGGCTTGCGCTCCAACCGCGGACAGGATCAGTAGCGTGAGTAGCAGCCGTTCCCCGACCCGCATAGGGCGCTCCCTTAGCCACGGCGTCCGGGCGGACAAGAACATGTCCAGCAGACCGCCGAGGCCTGCCATGAGCATACTACTGAAGCTCCGCAAAAGCCGCAGCGGGCGCGGGCACTGGGGCACGCCAGCACCCGCCGCGGTGGGGCATTTTGAGGCCTCAGCGTTATTGTTCGACTGCATCATCGTCAGGATCCAAACCGTAGGTCGTGAACGGACAATCGTTCCCAGCGCTGATGAAGCACCCCTGCGCTATTGGCGCCGGGATCGGCGTGAATGTGCGCGGGCTGTTGCCGAACATTGGGAAGTTGAAGAAGTCGGAGAGCGAGTAAGGGCTGGCCGGGTAGACGTTGTGTCCGTCCGGCGCCCAGTAGTCCGCATAGGGGTAGCTGGGGCTGATGCCTGGGTTCGGCCAGCCCAGGGGATTCCCGCCCGTCCCGAAGACATATTCAACGAAGTTGAGAACGCTGCCGAAATCGTGGATGTACGGTGCCACTTCCGCGCCACTGCAACTCCCCGTCTGCGCGTTGCACGGCCCAGAGATGTAGCCCGAGGGCGTGTAGGCCGAGACCACGAGCAGCGGCACGCGGAAGCCGTATACGTACTGTTGACCGCCCGCGTTCTGCCCTGGATATCCGATCTCCGGGGGCGCGATATCGTCGTAGAAGCCGCCCCAATCGTCCCAAGTAACTATGACGACCGTGTTAGTCCAGTAGTTGCACTGTACGCTAAGCGGGTTGCCGGAGTTGTCGTAGCCGCCGACGGCATTGACGATGCTCGCCACCCACGAAGGCCCGGCGTTCGACGCGTCCCCGCCGGGATGGTCGGACCAGTTGCCATCGGGAATCACCCAGCTTACCTGCTGCAGTTTACAGTCCGGTAGCCCCGTCCCGGCCACGCCCAGGTCGGTCAACGCCTTCCCTGGGCCGTAGGTGCCGGTGTACGGCGCGACGTATTGTTGATAGTCGCTGGTGCTGTTGCAGGTACCGCCGCCTTGGTTAGGTTCGCCGGGCTGACAGATGTCCCAGATCGCCAGCGGCGCATTCCAGAGGTTGGTGTTTGGAGAGTAGTAGCGCCAAGTGATCCTAGGCTGGTTGTTGTCCAACAAGGTCGGCAGACTGGGATGGTGATAGCAGGGGAACCCGGCGTTGGGGAGCACGTCCCCAGATGTGTCCCCGTCGAACCCGGGTCTCTCCTCCGGTTGCTGGAGGAAAGGGGGCGGCTCAATCTGCAGGTTGAATACGCCGGCGGGAGCCGTGCAGCCGGTGCTCATACCGCTAGAGTCAGGGTAGGGGTTCTCCGCCACGAACCATTCATGGTAATAGGGAGGCGAGTCGCTCGGGTTGTCCTCCGGCGCCGAGGTTCCGGAGAAGAGGAACTGATGCGCCGGGAAGCTCGGGCCTTGATTGGTTTGGAACATCCAGTTGGCAAAGCCGTACTGCTCTGCGACGCTGAACAAGGGGGTGAGGGAGCCGTCGCTGTTGGAGGCGTAGGTGTATTGGGGATCGGAGGGGCACCCACCCGAGCAATGCGAACAGTCAACATAGTTCGTACAGGCCCCGTCCATGGCCCCGTTGTCGTACTGGTTGGGCCAGGTTTGCGGCGCGTTGTACTGCTGGTTCCAGCCCGGGTACAGTCCGAAGTGGAAGTGGTTGGGATCGAAACAGAACCCTGTCAGCGGCACGCCCAGCAGCGCGACCTGCGTGTTCCCCACCTTGCAGGGCCCCGCTTTTGAGTTGTTCGGCCCCGTCACGTGCGCGCCGTTTTGTGACAGCTTGCTATCGGCGAAAAACAGGTTAGTGGGTGTGCGGTTCTCTTGAATGACGATAATTACGTGTTGGATTGTGCCCTGCGGGCCAGTGGCGTAGGAAGAAGTAGCCCCAATGGGGGCGAGGAACACAACGAACAGAAGGTACTTAATGAATTTCATATCAGAATCCTTTCGCGCGACGGTTGGTTTCGTAGTTTCGAGGCGGCAGGGCGAGGCAGTTTCGGGACTGCTTTGAGGAACAACAGAAGAAGATCCGAATACGAAGGCCGGTCAGGAACGGAGCCATGCGGCTCCTCCTCGTCGAAGACGTTCCCAGGATTTCAGCGCAATGATTGTGACGTGCCGTCAGTTCTACGGTCTATGCTCGCGGACACGGCTCGCCGTGATGAGAATCACCAGAACGCCGGCCAGCAACCCTCCCGATGGAAGCTCGATCTGCGCTGTGTCATAATTTTTCCGCCATGAAATCGCACAACCTCTTCGCGCGCTCCATCCTCGTTGTGTGTCTCTTGTCCGCAAACCTAGTCGTAGCGTCGCCAGAGCACGATGCCGAAAACCTGGTCAAGCAGGGCCAGAAGCTGAACAACGAAGGCAAGCAGGCGGAAGCCATCGCGCTTTACCAGCAGGCGCTGCAGATTTCGCCGAATCTCTACGAGGCGCACCTGGCCATAGGCGTTGCGCTTGACCTGCAAGGCAAATACGACGACGCCCGCGTGCATTTGAACAAGGCAATCGTTTTAGCCACGCCCGATCAGCAACCGCAGGCATTGCGCACGATGGCCGTTTCCTACGCCTTCGAAGGCAAGTCACGCGAAGCCGAAAAATACGAGAAGCAGGTGTTCGACGGGCGCGCCGGCACGCAGGATTTTTCCGGAGCGGGAGAGATTGCCAATGAGATGGGCCGCATCGCGCTGGAATCGGGCGATCTGGATGCGGCCTACGAGTGGTACCAGATCGGCTACAAGACCGCGCAGCGCAAACCATCGCTCGAGGAAACTTACAAGCAGCTCTGGGAGTTCCGCTGGGCGCACGCGCAAGCGCGAATTGCAGCGCGACGCGGGCAGGCCGACGAGGCGCAGAAACAAGTCGCCGCCGCCAAGGCCGCACTCGAAAAAGCGAAGAACCCAGAGCAGGAACGTTTCTATCCATATCTCACGGGATACGTCGCCTTCTATCTCGGAGACTACAAAACTGCAATTGCCGACCTGCAGAAGGCCGATCCGCGCGATCCTTTTATCCAGGCTTTGCTCGGGCAGGCGTACGAGAAGTCTGGCGACCAGGCGAAAGCGATGGATTGCTATCGCAAAGTGATGGAGTCGAACAATCACAATCCTGCGAACGCGTTTGCTCGACCGCTGGCGCGGAAGAAGCTGGCGGAAAGCTAGTCAGCGCCCGACGGTTCTCCGCTGGCTTCCCTGGTTCGCAGAAATTCGGCCATCTACGCCTGCAACTTGATCTGCCGTAACGGCAAGACCTGAAGCGCGAAACCGGAATGGCTTCACTGCGGCTTCTTTTCCTTTTCCTTCTCCTCCTCCTGTTTCTTCTTTTCTTCTGGTGTGAGCTCCTTCTTGGGCTCCGCTGGCTTGGCTGCCGGCGGATGCGGTACTGGTTTTTGCGCCGCCGGTGGCTCCGGTTTTAGCGCCGGTTTTGGTGGCGCAGGCGCCTGTTTTTCTGCTGGCGGATGCGCCGGAGGAGCGGGTTTGTTTTCAGCCGGCTTGGTTGCGGGTTCGGCCGGTCGCGCTGGCGGCGGAGCGCCTGGTCGTCCGGCTGGAGGTTGAGCGGCCCGGGCAGGTGTGGGGGCCGCAGGATGCTTGGTCACTGCGGTCTTTATCGGAGCTGGCTTGCCGACCGGAGCCGCACGCGGAGACGGGGGACGCTTAGTGACCACAGGATGGCTGGCGAGGGCCGCCGGAGGTCTGGCGGAAGCTTTCGCGGGAGCACTGGGTCCGACTCTGGAGGCCCGTGTCGGCGTCAGGGGCGGAGCATTTCTCACGACTTGCGGATGCTGGATCTCCTGGGGCGATATTTTGACGGCTGCGGCTGCCACGGGGCGGGCGTTCACGAAGGTGTCGCGCGAAACCGCCATCACTGCGCCCGGCGCACTCTGATTGACGTACGTGATATTGGTGACGTGGTTGACCGTGTAGTTGTTGTAGACGTTCGTGATCGTCGTGCGATTGATAACGGTCGTGTTGGAAACGTTAATACTAGTCACATAGCCAGGGCTGACATGGTAGGCGGGGATGAACACGTCCTGCGGGGCGAGAGGAAACCAGGCAATACCCACGCCCCCGCCAATCGACAGCGACATGCCCCATCCGCCTCCCACAAACCCGACTAATGCCGGCGCATACACCGGAGCTACTGCGACGGGGCCCGGCACCCATGCCCAACCGCCACCGGCAACAATCCACCGGCCATAGTGGAATGGGGCAAAGCCCCAGGGAGCGTCGTCCACCCAGGTCCAGCCCCATGGATCGACGAAGGCCCAGTGACCGGAGTGATAGGGCGCCCATCCGTAAGGAACGCCATTGGGCACCCAGACCTGGCCGTATGTGGGATCGGGACGCCATGATCCGTTTTCATCGAGATCGTCGTAACCGATGACATCGCGCGAGACATAGCGGGCGGAAGCCGAACGATCTTCGCGCGCGTCGCGCTGAGAACAAAATTGGTCAAAGTCGTCGGGCCCGGGCGCGCCTTGCAAGTAATAGTTGACCTGATTCGACGTTCCGTTGAATGTGCCCTCCTGACCGGCAGTCAAGCTGTAAGCGTTGCCGCCGCCGGTGGCTTCGCCGTTGCCGGTGCGCACGATTACATCGTTGGCCTGCCCGGTTGAATCCACGTCGAAGCGATATTCTCCGGGGCCGAGGATCGAAAAGGTGAAATTGGGCGTGTCGATTTCATACGCTTGATCCGGGTCCATGCGGCGGACGCGAATGTTCATGGAACCTTGCGCCAGCTGGATCTGAGCGACTTTGTCATCGAGATTGAGGAAAGAAATGCTGGTTTGACTGGAAATCCGCAGGACGGTGCTGCCAATATGCAGTTCGCCCCGCGAATTCTGGTCTGCCCACAGATTGTCGCCGGTGGTCAGGGGGCGATTGTGATTGGCCTCGACCCAATCCTGCTGTCCGGCAGGCTGGAAGGAAAGCGAACCTTCAATAAGACTGAGCCTCGCCACTCTTCCGGGAGGATCCGCCTGCGCCACTGCCCAGCCGGAGAAAGCCAGCAGCAGTGCCGCGACAAGCAGCGAAGAAAACGGCAAATATTCGGTTCCGCGCGTAAGCCGACGCTCAAAACATTTATTTTGCTTCATTTTTTAGCCCTCGCTGAATGAGGAAAGCTTGCTATTCCTCTTGATTCCTGCGCCAAAAGATAACGAACAAGATCAATAAAAAACAATTCGGGATGCTGAGTTGGTGCCCGAACTGTCCCGCAGGTTCCGAGAAATCCGGGTATGCGCTTGGGCGACGCTGCGGCAATCTTGCAACAGAGTGGCTGCGGGATTCCGTTTGTAATTTTGCGCAGCAGATAGCGTACCACAACGAAGTTGCGGTTGGCCGTGGAGGTTGCTCCTGCGGCATCGTCCGATGTTACGGCCTACGGTCAGATGAGGCAGGTACGCGAGTTCTGCTTATTGCGTGGCGTTGGGCCGATTTTTGGCAGGCGACGACACCGCTTCGCGGATCGGCAGTCTCAAGGTTCTGGAAACTAAAAGCCTGGCGCTGATGGCGGGTTTTTTGGTCGGGACGGGCAGATTTGAACTGCCGACCCCTCGCACCCCAAGCGAGTGCTCTACCAGGCTGAGCCACGTCCCGACGGGCAGGAAACATCCGGGGTCTGACCACACTATTCTACATCAGGTCCCGCCGCGTGGTGCCGTTCTGCAATCTAGAAATGACCGACATGACGAGGGCGTCCGCCCTTACGGGGCACTTTCTTTTCTTCCACTAGTGCGAACTGAATTTTCTTCTCCACCGGGTCGATGCGGTCTACCAGGACGCGGATTTTCTGTCCCATACGATAAGTTTTGCGGCTGCGCTGCCCGATAATTTCGCGCGTGTTCTCGTGATAGCTGTACTGATCGCCGGTCAGCGTCGCGAGCGGAACCAGGCCTTCCACGAATAGGTCGGTCAGTTCAACGAAAAAGCCGAACTTGGTCACGCTGATGATCAGCCCGTCGAAATCCTCGCCGATGCGGTCTTGCATGAACTTGGCTTTTTTCCATTCCATCAGCTCGCGTTCGGCTTCGTCGGCGCGGCGCTCGGATTGGCTGGATTCGTCGGCGATCTCGTGAAGTTCTTCGAGCGAAATCGGGCCGCCGAGCGGTTCAAGCGATTCGCGATGAGCAGCGTGATCGCGGCGCTTCGACCAAGGGGAGTGGAGTGGCGAGCTCGCCCATGTCTCTCTCGCGGGCGAGAGCACTCCGATCGCCACACTCGTCTCGCAATCCCGCAGCACTTCTTTCAAAATTCGATGGACGATCAGATCGGGATAGCGGCGGATGGGTGAGGTGAAATGCGTGTAGGTCGGCGCGGCCAGCGCAAAGTGCCCGAGATTCTCTTCCGAATAGCGCGCCTGCTTCAACGAGCGCAGCATCAAGTAGGAGAGAATTCGCTCTTCTGGCTTGCCCGCAATTTTTTCCGTCAGCTTCTGGTACATGCGCGGCGTGATGTGAACTTCCTGGGGAATTTCGATCTCTCGCGCGCGCTTGCCGGTGCCATAGCTGGCGCGGCGGTCGGTCTTGAACTGCATTCGCTGGATAGGCAGCGCGCCCGACGCCCAGTGAATAACCGAAAGTTGCGGCGATGACTTCAAAGTCGTACACCCGCTTGGCATCGGGCTTTTCGTGGATGCGGTAGAGCGAGGCGATGCGCCGGTCTTCGAGATATCCGGCGACGCACTCGTTCGCCGAGAGCATGAACTCTTCGATCAGGCGGTGCGCGATGTTGCGCTCGGAGCGGGTGATGCTCTTCATCAGTCCATGCTCGTCGAATTCAATGACTGGCTCAGGCAGGTCGAAATCGATGGAGCCGCGCCGTTCGCGCTTGCGATTGAGAATCAGCGCGAGGTCGCGCATCATCTCAAACATGCCCGACCAGCGGAGCGTAACGCTGGCGCATGGCCACGTCGCCTTCGAGGACCGCGTTCACGTCGGTGTAGGTCATGCGCTCGGCGGAGCGGATCACCCCCTCCGACACAGTTCGTAGCCGAGAATCTCGCCGTGGTGATCGATCTCCATGACGCAGGACAGCACCAGGCGGTCGACTTGCGGGCGCAGACTGCAGATGTCGGTGGAGAGTTCGAGCGGCAGCATGGGCACGGCGCGATCGGGGAAATAGACGCTGGTGCCGCGCAGTCGCGCTTCCTGATCGAGCGCCGAGCCGGCGTGACGTAGTGCGCGACGTCGGCGATGTGCACCTGCAAGCTCGTAAGTTCCCGTTGTCCAGCGATGCGGACGGTGACGGCATCGTCGAAATCGCGCGCGGTTTCGCCGTCGATGGTCACGATGGGGAACTGGCGAAAGTCGCGCCGCGTGCGGGTCTTCGGCTGGCGGGAATGACCGCTTCGACGCGCTGCGCTTCGGCCAGCACTTCAGGCGGAAAATGGTGAGGCAGGTGGAACTTGCGGATGATGATTTCGACGTCCACGCCGAAGTCGTCTTCGTAGCCCAGATCTCGACGACCTTGCCGCGCGGATTTTGCGTGGCGCTCGGCCAGTCGGTGATTTCGACGTCGACCACGACGTTTTCGAGATCGTCCCAGTCGGCGCGGCGGGCAGCTTCTTCGCCCAGCACGCGATGAGGATCGTGATTTCGATGTGGCCTTCGAGTTTGGAGACTGAACGAACCACAGCGGGCACAGAGGACACAGAGGGCTTCTGAGCTGCGGGTGCTCCAGCCCCGGCGGGATGATGATTTCCTGCGAGATCTTCTGGTCGATGGGCGTGACGTAGTTGCGGCGCTGGCCGTAGTGGAAGATGCCGACGACGGTGGCATGAGCACGGTTGACCGGGCGAACGATGCGCCCTTCGGCGCGGCCGTCGGGGCGGATGTTGCCGACTTCGACCAGCACCAGGTCCCCGTGCATGGCAGAACCGACAGCGGGCGGAGGGATGAAGATGTCCCTGGAGAGCTGGGATTTCAGGGCGTCCTCGAGCGAAGCGGGGTCGGGAATGACAAAGCCAAAGCCATCGCGATGCATGCTGAGCTTGCCGACGACCATGTTCTTGCCGCGGCCGCCTGGGGGAGGCGTAGCGGTCGGACTCGACCGGAATGAGCTGGCCGCTGGCTACCAGGCCTGCAGACGGTCGGAGAGTTCGCGACGGGCATCGCCGTGGAGGCCCAACTCGCGCACCAGTTGCTTGAATCCGGCAGTCCGCTTGGGCAAGCGTTCGAGCTTCTTCAGGATGACGGAGTCGGAGAGCATTTGGGGGACAAAAGCACTTTCGAGTTGCCGCTTCTTGGTTCTCCGTCAGCATACCCGAAGCCGGCAAGAAAGTGCCTTGGGTAGGGAGAAATTGCCTGGTTTAAGCTGGATAGGTGGCGCGTTAATCAACAAATTTCCACATGACGTGCACAGGGTTTGCGGAGTAAAATGCGATTTGGTAGTTGAAATGCCAGTCAAATCCTTCTATCGACACTCAGGAAAGGAATTCTAGCGCCATGTGGAAGCCCACGACTCAGACTCCTACGACTCCAATCCGGCCCGGTGAACCCGAGCGTCCGGCCACCTGCCTTCGATGCCCGTGACTTCAGCCCCCGAGCCCGCCGGCCGTCCGGTTACAGCCACGGCGGCGGACCAAGCGACGATCGGCAAGTCTTTCGTTATTAAAGGAGAGGTGAGCGGCTCGGAGTCGCTCTATATTGATGGGCGAGTCGAAGGATCGATCAACCTGGCCGGCAACCGGGTGACGGTGGGGCGCAATGGCGTGGTCTCGGCCAACATCAATGCACGAGAGATTGTGGTGCTGGGAAAAGTTCGCGGCAACCTGACCGCCAGTGACCGCGTGGACATCCGCAGTGACGGCTCGTTGACCGGCGACGTAGTGGCGGCACGCATTTCCATTGAAGATGGCGCGTTCTTCAAGGGCGGCATCGATATCCGCAAGGCCGGCCAAAAGCCCAATGGCGAGGAAGTGAAGCCCGCGACCTCCACGCGAAGCTGTCGCCGCGCGCGCCTAGTTTTCTACTCTCAGGCTCCAAACTTTCATAAGGTTTGGAGCCTGAGGTTTATGTGTCTTTCCTGAGTTACGGCTCGACCCCTCCACTCAATTCTTCGCCTGATCCCGCTGCAGAAGTCGTTTTTCGGCGTCTCAAGTCTCCCGGCAATCGCGATCGCAAGAGCCATAGACCAGCAGCCACTGCGCCAGCCCAAGTCACCGTGATCAATCCAAGCGATTGCAGATCGGCCATGCGGCTGCCGTGGACGACCACGCCTTCGGCGACGCGATAGCTAATCAGACCGGCGGCCAATGCGGTGACTGCCGCTTTGCCCAATTCTCCCCACTGCAATTCGTCGGTCGCGACCAGCTTTTTCTGATGCAGCAGAATAGCGAGCGCCAGCGTGTTGGCGGCGATTCCCACGTCGGATGCAATGGCTAAGCCCACAGTCGAGAATGCATGGAACAACGCCGAATACATCGGGATTGACGCTAAAGTGATAATGCTGCTCGCAATCATGGGTGTGAGCGTGTTTCCCGCGGCATAGAATGCGCGAGCATAAAGTGCCTGCGCGGCCCAGAACGCCAATGAAAGAGAAAACCAGAAGAAATAGACGGCAGTGGTTTGGGAATCGGAAAACAGAAAGCGCCCGCGACGGTAGACCAAATCCATCAGCGGCAATGCCGCGACTGCAATGAGGCTCGTGACCAGCAGCGATGCGGCGACGATGCGATACACGGATCCATTGACCGTGGCGGCGAATTCCTTGGTGCGTTTTTCTCCAAATAGCCTTGCAAAAAATGGCAGAGAAGCCTGTCCGGTGGCTTGGCCTAAAACGGCAATGGGAACGGCGAACAACCGCTTGGCATAATTCAGGCGCGTGATATCGCCGACGTTGCCGGAGGCAAAGTAACGAAGAATCCAGTCGTCGGCGCTCACCAGCGAGACTCCGAGCATTAACGGAATGGAAAGTCGCACCCATTCGCGGAAGGCGGGATTGCGAACGTCGAAAGAAATGCTGTATCCGGTTCCGGCGCGCTCGGCGCCGATGGCATTCACCAGAAACGGCCCAACGAAAGCTCCCGCCAGCGCACCGTAAGCCAGAGACGCAATTCCCAAGCGGTGCGCGAACAGAACTCCTCCCATGATGATTGCAACGTTGTAGAGCAGTGGCCCGAAGGCGGGGAACAGGAAAAGCCTGCGCGACAATAGCACCGCCGAAACGACTCCGCCCACATAAAAGAAAATCTGAGCCGGCAAAAGAATGCGGGTGAGGTGAACGCAGAGTTGCAGTTGATCGGGATTAAATCCGCTGAACATGTGGCGCTCGATCTGCGGAGTAAAGATCTCGGCGACCAGCGTGCCAATGACCAAAACCAAGGTCATTATCGTGATGATGATGGAAAACGTCTTCTGCGCGTCTTTCTCCCGGTTTTGCGCCAGGAACCGCGTGTAGATCGAGACGAAGGTGATAGAGGCCGTGCCGCCGGCGACCAGGTAATTCAGCCAGTCGGGGATGGTGAAGCCGGCGACATAGGCGTCGGTTTGCGGGCCGGCGCCAAACGCCCACGCAATGTAGGCCTCACGCACATAGCCGATCACGCGAGAGAGCATGATCGCAGCCATGAGCAGCACCGTCGCCGAGAATGCGGAGTGCTGATGCGAAGGCCGCAACAGGCGCAGGAAACGATTCATTCCGTCAGCCGCTCGGTGCAGATTTTGGGCATGAGTTTTTCCTGAGCCTATCAAACCACGCCGAAAACCACAGCGCTTATCTGCGGGAGACTAGTAACGAAGGATATAATGCTCAACCATGCTAGCGGATGGCTCGACATGTTAACTGCAGGCTCGAAACTCGGCCCTTACGAGATTCAAGCATCCATCGGCGCGGGCGGCATGGGCGAGGTCTACCGCGCCCGCGATCCTCGCCTTGGCCGTGAAGTCGCAATCAAAATTCTGCCGGCGTCGTTTTCCTCCGACAAAGACCGGCTTCAACGCTTTGAGCAGGAGGCGCGAGCGGCAGCCGCGCTCAATCATCCCAATATTCTCGCGATTTACGACATCGGAAGCGAGAACGGCGCGCCTTACGTGGTGTCCGAACTGCTCGAGGGGGAAACGTTGCGCGACCGCCTGCGGGCTGGCGCTATAAACCCGCGCCGCGCTATCGAATTCTCGCTGCAGATTTTGCGCGGACTTGCGGCCGCCCACGAAAAGGGCATTACGCATCGCGATCTGAAACCGGAAAACATATTTCTCACCAATGACGGCCGGGTGAAAATCCTGGATTTCGGGCTTGCTAAGCTCACGCGGCCGGAATCCGCGGCAGGCTCGGGCGAGGCCCCGACTGCGCAGATCGCCACCGAACCGGGCCTGGTGATGGGGACCGTGGGCTATATGTCTCCCGAGCAGGTGCGCGGCAAGACCGCCGACACCCGCTCCGACCTGTTTGCGTTCGGCGCGATTCTCTATGAAATGCTCTCAGGCAAGCGCGCCTTTCACGGCGAGACCCCCGCCGACACCATGAGCGCGATCCTCAAGGAAGATCCGCCGCAATTTGCCGAGACCGGACGCAACGTCCCTCCCGGACTCGAGCGAATCGTCAATCACTGCCTGGAGAAAAATCCGGCGCAACGATTCCAGTCGGCGAGCGACGTGGCATTCAATCTCGAGGCGCTGAGCGAAGTCACAGCGACGAGTAAAGCCGGCGTTAGCCCAGTCGCGCTTCCAGCTTCGAGAAACTGGCTGCGGCCGATGCTCTACGCGGTAGTGCTTATCGCTGCCTGCACGTCAACTTATTTCTTCGCCGTCCGGCGTCATGCCGCGTCGCCCATCAGTTTTCACCGCCTCACCTATCGTCGCGGATCGATTTACGCGGCACGCTTTTCGCCCGATGGGCAGACGATCATCTACGGCGCCGCGCTCGAAGGCAATCCGACTGAGCTTTTCACCACGCGTTTCGATAGCACCGACTCCCGGCCCTTGGGGCTGGCGTCCACCGAAGTGCTTTCAGTCTCCAACAATGGAGACCTAGCTGTCGTGTCCCATGTGCAAGCTACGTCGTTTGGCCAAAGGGGTACGCTGGCCCAAGTGTCGCTGACGGGCGGCGCTCCGCGAGAGATTTTGGATCATGTCGACTCGGCAGATTGGGCGCCCGATGGATCGGGTTCGGCTGTCGCTCACCAGACTGGGAGCACATACAACCACCTGGAGTTTCCAATTGGCAAGGGCATTTACGATCCCCAAGGCTGGGTAAGTCATATTCGTTTTTCGCCGCGTGGCGACTTGCTGGCCTTTGCCGATCACGTAGCGACGGGAGATGACGGTCGTGTGGTGATCACCGATCGCGAGGGCAAGCCCAAGGCGACCTCACGCTTTTACACGACCGTGGAAGGGCTGGCATGGACGGCAGACGGAAAAGAAGTGTGGTTTGCGGCCTCGCCCAGCGGGGCAGCACGGGCAGTCTACGCCATGGATCTCTCCGGCCATGAACGCACGGTTCTGCATGTTCCCGGCACGCTTACTCTCCAGGACATAAGCCGCAGTGGACGCGTGCTGTTGACCGAGGACAACGCGGAATACCAGATGATGGCGATGGCTCCGGGTGCGACCAGCGAGAAAAATCTCTCCTGGTTCGATTGGTCGATCGTCTCCGATCTTTCTCCCGACGGCAAAACTGCGCTCTTCTTCGAGAGTGGCGAAGGCGTCGGGGCAAAGTACTCCGTCTTCCTTCGCCAGACCGACGGCTCGCCCGCGGTTCGGTTGGGCGAAGGCACGTTTCCATCGTTGTCGCCCGATGGAAAATGGGTCGCGGCGCTGACTTTATCTTCGCACGGTCAAGTTGAGTTACTGCCCACCGGCGTGGGGCAACCGCAGCAGTTGACCAGCGATAATCTCGATCGGGTCCGCGTCCGTTGGGTTCCGGACGGTTCCTCGGTTGTTTTCATCGGCAATGAACCCGGCCAGCCGCGGCGCTCATACTTGCTCGACTTGAATGGAAAGAGCCACCCGATCACTCCGCTGGGTACGGCAGGACTTTTCGTTACCCAAGATAGCAAGTTCCTGCTGGCCACTGATCCTCAAAATAAGCGTTGGCTCTATCCATTAGCGGGAGGCGAGCCTCTTCCATTTTTGAGGCTGAACGACGGCGATCAAGCCCTCCGATTCGAGCCTGACGGTAAGAGCATTCTGGTGCGCACGCGCGGGGGGCAAAGCAAAGTCTCGCGGGTATTTCTGGCCGACGGTCGCCGCGAAGATGTTCGACAGATCGTTCCACCTGATCCCGCGGGTGTGCAGAATATTGCCAACGTCGTTTGCGACGCCAATTGCAAGGCCTATGCGTATTCCTACTCGCGTTTGCTGTCGGACCTATGGGTGGTGGATGGACTGAGGTAGTTGATCGTGCGGGGGGCGGTCGCCTCACCTCAGGAATCGCTGTTAGCAACGATGGCACGCCCTCCGATGAAAACGCTCTAACCCGCTTGTCATTCCGAGCCGCTCATAGCCGCACTCGCGCGGCGAGAGCGTGCGAGGAATCTGCAGTTCAAGATCCAACAGCAGATTCCTCCCTACGGTCGGAATGACAAATTGAACGGCCCGAGGAATGGTAACAACGAAGTCCTCACTCCCTGAATCGTACTCTAACCCTTTTGTCATTTCGAGCAGCGCAGCGACGAGGAATCCGCTTTTCCAACCAGTTTTGACAGGCCTCCCGCGAGCACCGCATAATCCGAATCGTGCCTCGCTCTGCCGTACTGCACCGCTCTTTCCGAAAAACCTTCCCTTCCGCTGTGCGCGCAGAAGGCGCCTATATCTGGGACGCCGACGGCAAACAATATCTCGATTTCTCCGGCTCGGCGGCTGTGAATTTCATTGGACATGGAGTCGCGGAAATCGCCGCCGCGATGTCTGCGCAAGCCCGAAAGCTTGAGTTCGTTCACACCAGCCAGTTCACCACTCCGATCGCGGAAGAATATGCGGCTGAGTTGCTCGATTTTGCCGGGCCAAATTTTCGCGGCGGCTGTGTTTATTTCACTTGCGGAGGTTCGGAAGCGATCGAAACCGCACTCAAGCTGGCGCGGCAATATCAGGTCGAAATCGGACAGGCAAAGCGTTATCAGGTCCTCAGCCGCGGGCAGAGTTACCACGGATCGACGCTCGGCGCGCTCTCCGTTTCCGGCAACCAGCGGCGGCGCGAGATGTATCTGCCAATGGTTCGCGAGTTCGCACATGTCGCATTCCCGTATTGTTATCGCTGCGCCTACGACTGCATCGACGGCTGCCGCAATTGCGGGCAGGAGTACGCTGCCGATCTCGAAAAAGCGATCAAAGCAACGAACGGTGAGGCGGCCGCATTCATCTTTGAGCCGGTCAGTGGCGCGACGTTGGGCGCGGTTGTCCCGCCGCCAGGATACTTGCAGAGCGTTGCGGAAATCTGCCGCCGTCACGGCGTTTTGTTAATCGCGGACGAAGTCATGACCGGCATGGGACGCACGGGCCGTAACTTTGCCGTCGAGCAATGGGAGGTCGCTCCCGATATTCTCATGGCCGCAAAAGGGCTGTCCAGCGGATATGCGCCGCTGGGCGCGGTGATCGTGAGCAAGGAAGTCGCGGATGCAATCGCCGGCGGATCTGGCACTTTCATGCATGGGTTCACTTACAACGCGCATCCCATTTCGCTGGCTGCAGGAAAAGCAGTATTGAATTTTCTGAGACGAGAAAACCTGGTCGAAGCCGCTGACTCAAGGCGTGAAGATTCAATCGCACATTCGCTGAAGGGCGCGCTCGAAGGTCTGCGAGAGCTCAAAACCGTGGGCGATGTTCGGGGGATCGGGTTGCTCTGGGGCGTGGAGTTCGTCGTAGATAAGGCTACGAAGCAGCCATTTCCTGCCAACGAAAATTTCGCAGGCCGCGTGGGCGAAGCGGCGTCCAAGCGCGGCCTGCTTGTCTATCCGATGCAAGGCTGCGTCGATGGCACGGCAGGCGACCACCTCCTAATTGCTCCGCCAGCGATCATCACTACGGAACAAATCGCCTGGGCAACTGAACAACTGGCCGAAGCGATTCAGGAATCGTCCCAGCTTTGAATTGATCCCAAGTCCGGTCTCAAACCGTTCGAGACGCGAACCTGGGATGCTTAAGAAACGATCTACTGATTGGGAGAATTCCCCGGAGGCGCCTGGCCTCTACCGCGATGTCCTTCCCATTGCTCGTGGCGGCTTTGCATTTCGTCCCATTGCTTCTGCTGATCGGGATTCAGCACGCCGCGAATCTGATCGTTGGTCGCTTTGTGAATGTCCATCATTTTCGAGCGGCGGTCTTCCTGCGAGAGCGAAGAATCAGAGCGCAGGCTGTCCATCTGCGATTGTTCTGACTTCAAAGCTTCCAGCACCTTGGGCTGTTGATCGGCGGTAAGTTTCAATTGCCGGGTCAGCATGTCGGTGCGTTTCTGTGGATCCATGTGCCGGGGGCCGTGGCCGCGATCGGGCGGCGCAGCGGCGGGCGGGGCCGATTGATCGTTACCGCCGTTGTCCTGCGCGGCCGCAACGGACGCGAAGGTGAAAATCAAACCAGCGAGCATCAGCGTAAGCATGCAACGTTTGAGCATGAGTATTCCTCCGTTAGCTTCGAACTGCCATGTGGGTATTAATTGAATTATGGACTCAGAGTTGCGGCAGCGGGCGACTTTTACGAACTTTTACTTGCCTCAAGACTTGGTGCCATCGAAGGGACTCGAACCCCCACACCCTTGCGGGTACATGGACCTGAACCATGCGCGTCTGCCAATTCCGCCACGATGGCAATGCTACACGATGGCCTCGCGGACCATCTTTCAGGAAAGAACCGCCAGGAATTATTTTACAGGTGCAGCACCGGCGGCTGTCAAAACCCGGTCATACGACTTCACCACGGAGACAGATGACTTCTGAATTCAAAATTCAGAATTCTGAATTTCGGCTTCCTCCGTGTCTCCGTGGTGAAGAAATCCTTACCCTTCCAGCTTCGCGCTCATGGTGATCTTTGCGTTCAGGACTTTCGAGACCGGGCATCCAGCCTTGGCATTGTCGGCCGCCTTTTGAAATGCCGCTTCGTCGGCTTTAGGCACGCGTCCGACAACGTCGAGGTGAACGGCTGTGATTGTCCAGCCGGCGTCGAGTTTTTCCATGGTGAGCGTGGCTGAGGTTTCAATGCTCGACGGCGTGAGATTGGCTGCGCCTAGCTGCGCCGAGAGCGCCATCGAGAAACAAGCCGCGTGCGCCGCCGCGATCAGTTCTTCCGGATTGGTGCCGGGCGTATTTTCAAAGCGCGTGGTGAAGGAATAAGGCGTGTTCGACAAAACGCCGCTCGCCGACGAAACCGACCCTTTGCCGTCCTTGAGCCCGCCCTGCCAAATCGCGCTTGCCTTGCGTTGCATTCGATTCTCCTTAGAATTATGAAAGTTTATGACTTGACTATTGTAGATGGAAATGTGGGATGGCGTCAGTTCAAGCCGAAGAAGCCGGGCAGAAAGTTTCAGTAGAAATCCGAACAGCTCAAATAAAATCCGCACTGCGGACAGCTTAACTTGCAGCGATGCTCTTTCAGTTCGGCAGAACAATTAGGACAAAAACGGCACGCGGCGACTGGAGCGGCAGATTTGGCAAGCGGCGCCGCACTGACCCGTCCGGCATTGTTGTTTGGCTGATCCATGCGCCTATTCTACAAATCCCTGCCTCACGCCGTGAATAAAATCCGTATAGGCGGGAGTGAATCCCGCGGTACGCATATCGAGCGCGATCTGCCCACGATGATAGGCCGAGTGCATGACCACATGCATCAGGATGTCCTGCTTTGAGTTGCTCCAGCTTTCTCCCTTGCTGTTGCGGTAAGTCAATGATCGTGCCAAATCCTCTTCTTTCAGCGACCCGAGATAACTCTTCCAGCGTTCGCCTGATTCTGCGATCTCCAGTTTGCACTGGGCCAGAGGGAAGTCCGGCCACACGGGATAAGTCTGCTTTTCCAGGCGCAACCGCTCCAGCCACAGGCGCTCGGCGGAGACGATATGCGCCAGAAACTTCACCGAACGGGGCGGCGCAGTTGCCAGCGCCTCCAAGGCAGTCAGGACTTGGCGATTGGCCCAGTCGTTGTAGGCGAAGAGCCGTTGGAAATGTTCGATCATGTTCGTAACCTCTCACCGTGAAACGGGCGCACTTTCGATTGGACGCAGTTCTACGTCGCGTGGATTCCCCACATCTTGGCACGTTGTCGGATTTGACTCGCATCCCGGGGAACTGCTTCTTCTCTCACTCGGGCTGTGCTATATAGCAGGACGTGCCCCTGACTTCCATCGATTGGATTGTCATCATCGGTTACTTGCTGGTCAACCTGGGGATCAGCATCTATTATCGGCGCCGCGCCAGCGGAAATACCGAGGAATTCTTCGTCTCCGGGCGCGAAGTTTCCTGGTGGCTCGCCGGGACGTCGATGGTGGCAACCACTTTTGCTGCCGACACTCCCTTGCTGGTCTCCGGCCTTGTAGCGCGCTCCGGCATCGCAGGAAATTGGATCTGGTGGGGCCTGTGCGTGGGCGGAATGCTGACGGTGTTCTTCTTCGCGCGCTATTGGCGGCGCGCGGAAATTCTCACCGACGTGCAATTTGTCGAAATTCGTTACGGCGGGAAGCCGGCGGCGTTTCTTCGTGGGTTCAAAGCCATCTACCTCGGGCTCTTCATGAATTGCTTCATCCTCGGCTGGGTGACGCAGGCCATGATTAATATCATTACCGTGCTGCTCGGCCCGGCGATCGCCGAAGGGCGGGTGGTGCGGTTCGGGACGATGCAATACACGCTGGGAAACCCGCACACCACGGCGCTTCTCATCTGCATTTTTGTTTTGATTCCGTTCACCGGGCTTTACACCTTCATCGGCGGACTGTGGGGAGTTCTGGTCACCGATCTTTTTCAATTTGCGCTGAAGATGGCCATGATCATCGTTCTCGCCTGGGTTGCGGTGGCGAAAATTGGAGGGATGGGGGCGCTGCAATCTCAGCTGGACACGATCGAAAACAACACCGCGCAGACCGGCGTGCGCACGACCGATCCCACTGCGTTTCTGCCGGACTTTCATCAGGGTTGGACGAGCGACGCGCTGTGGACGCTGCCGCTGCTGACTTTTTTCGTCTACCTGGGCATGCAGTGGTGGCTGGCTTGGTATCCGGGAGCGGAGCCGGGCGGCGGCGGTTACGTTGCGCAACGCATGTTCAGCGCGAAAGACGAAAAGAATTCCCTGGGCGCAACGCTGTGGTTCAACATTGCACATTATGCCTTGCGGCCCTGGCCATGGATCGTTACCGGGCTGGTTGCGATCGCGGTGTATTCGCCGAATGGCGGAATCCATCCCAGTGCGGCGTTCGCGCAAAACCCCGAGCAGGGATACGTGATGGTGTTGCGCGATTATTTGCCGCCGGCCTTGCGCGGCTTAATGATCGCGGCGTTTCTGGCGGCGTTCATGTCTACGGTGGGGACGCAGCTGAACTGGGGTTGCTCCTATTTAGTAAATGACCTTTACAAGCGGTTTATGGTGCGGAGCGCGACCGAAAAGCATTACGTGCTGGTCGGCAAACTTTTCACAGTGCTGCTGGTGCTCGCCACCGGCTACACCGCCATGCAGTTGACTTCCATCAAGCAGGGATGGGAAATCGTTTTAAACATTGGCTTCGGCACCGGAGCGGTTTACATCCTGCGATGGTATTGGTGGCGAATCAATGCCTGGAGCGAGATTTCCGCCATGATCGCAGCGGCTGCGGTGACCCTAGCCCTGAGTGGAGTGCAATTCAGCGGCGGCAGTTCGCTGATCTATGCAAAAAGCGCGCTGATCACCGGAGCAGTTACGACCGTCGCATGGCTGGCCGCAACGTTTATCACCAAACCAGAGAAAGATGTGACGCTGATTGCCTTTTATCGCCGCGTGCTGCCCACGGTCTATGGATGGACGCGCATTGCGAAACTTGTTCCCGAACTGCCGGAAGTCCGCGACGTCTCGAGCAATGCATTTGATTGGGTAATGGGCGTGGTGCTTGTGTATGGCTGCCTGTTCGGGATTGGAAAGCTGGTCTTTCAGCAGTGGGTCTCGGGCGTAGCATTGCTGGTCATCGCCGCGGTCGCGGGCTATTTGATTTTCTGGGACCTGTCGCGGCGAGGATGGAAGACGCTGTCGGGCGAGGCGAGTTCGACAGATTGAAAGTGTTTGCCCGGACGAGGGCGTCCGGGCCTACGTGTCCTGTTTCACTCCCGTGCCCCGCCAGCTATTGTTATTGCGTGCGCTGATCTCCACTTGTTGCAGTTTCGCGGTAGCGAACCAATCATCCATTTCCTGGCGCGAATGGTAAAACGCGGTCGGCGCGACTAGGTGATCAAACACATTCCAGAAGTTTTCCGCAAAGGAATAACTCGAGATGGCACAGAGATAATCGGCGTACGGCAACATTCTCTTTAACCCGGGCAGGCGATTTGCCGGACGATAAATCAACTTTAGCGCCATATACAAAGGCAGCGCGAACAGAAACGAAATCGCCTGCGTGGCGAATTTAGGCAGCTTCGAAGTCACATACATCCGGAACGGATCGACCAGCAGCTCAATCCATCGGTTGCCCTCTTTGCCATAGACCCAGATGGAAATTCTTCCGCCCGGCTTGAGGTGCTTCACCAGGCAGAGAAATCCTGCTTTCGGATCGGGCAAGTGATGCAGCACGCCGATGCTGTAGGCATAGTCGAACGGCGTAATAAACGGCAGGTTATAAATATCAGCCTGAATCACATGGGCGTTGGGTACATGCCGCGTGTTCTGGTAGGCGGATTCGACCGCATCCGAGAGGTCGATGCCGATCGCATCCGCCGCTCCGAACTGCGCCGCCAGAAAAAGATGGCGACCTTTGCCGCAACCGCCGTCGAGGATTACGCGATTCGCGAAAAAAGAAGGATCGACAGGTTTGATCCAGTCCAAAAACTCTTCACAGTCCGCGTCCGTGAGTTCCGAGTAGTGCGTCCATTCATAGCCAAAGGCCGCGGCGGTCGCCTGTTTCGCGGCGGACAAATCCGGCGGCAAAAAGCGCGGAATACCCCGGATCACTGGAAAACTCGCCGCGCACTGCCGGCACCGTAGTGTCCCCTCGATTATTTCGTTATCCTCTTCGCGATCTGCGCGGAGATCGAACTGCGATCCGCAGGCAGAACACGCGAGGTAAGAAAGCAAGCGTCGTTTCATTGGGAAGAAATCGAGAATACGGAGCGGAAGCGCGCGGCGTCAAGCGACGCAAGAGTACAACTCCCGCGCCCTTCCCAAGCATCTTCTTCAGCAGTTACTATGTAATGAGCGTGTGTGGCATCGTCGGATTCACTCATGAAGACCGTTTTGTGCCCTCCGGAATCATTCGGGGCGCCACTTCCTGCCTGATTCACCGCGGCCCCGACCAGCAGGACGTTTACGAAACCAAGGATGTTTCGCTGGGAGCCGTACGGCTCACGATCATCGACCTCGTCTCCGGCGCGCAACCCATGCGCAGCGAGGATGACGACACGGTGCCTGGTTTTCAACGGAGAAATTTATAACCACGGCGAACTGCGCGAGGAATTGCGGGCGCTGGGACACGGGTTCTCGACTACCAGCGACACGGAAGTCGTTCTGCACGCATTCTTGCAATGGGACACTGACTGCTTCCGCCGATTGCGCGGAATGTTCGGGCTGGCGCTATGGTCGCAATCGAAGAAACGGCTGGTGCTGGCGCGTGACCGCATGGGCATCAAGCCGGTTTACTTTTGCCGCAAAGGCCGCGACATTTATTTCAGCTCAGAGCTGAAAGGAATCTTGCACCATCCCAATATCGATCGCGCCCTGAACCTCGATGGACTGAATTGCTATCTGCGGGTGAATTACGTGCCCGGCGCCCTACACGCTGGTGCAAGGCATCGAGAAGCTTCCGCCCGGAAATATTCTCATCTGGCAGCATGGCGATAGCAAGATCGAATCCTATTGGCGGTGCCCGCTCCCGCTGAGACGAAAAAATGTGGACGGTCGAATCGGCGAAAGAAGAGCTTGATTCGCTGCTGAGCAGTCGATCAAAGAACATCTCGTCGCCGACGTGCCGGTTGGGCTGTGGGCGAGCGGCGGCCTCGACTCTTCGACCATCCTTCATTACGCGGCGCAGGCCTCGTCGAAGCCTCTGAAGACTTTTTCCATCACGTTTAAAGGCCGCAGCTTCGACGAAGGCGCGTACATTCAGGAAGTCGCGAAGCACTACGGCACCGACCACTCCGAAATCGATCTGAGCGTCGGATATGGATCTCGAAAGGCGATCCAGGAGTTCGCCTACTTCTCCGATGAGCCGAGCGCGGATGCCGGCTGTCTGCCAGTGTGGTATCTCGCAAAGATGAGTTCGGAACAGGTGACGGTCGCGCTCAGTGGCGAAGGAGCGGACGAATTGTTTGGCGGTTATCTGACTTATCTCGCCAGTCGCTACGCGCGTATGGCGCGGTTGGCGCCCGCGCCGCTGCGAAGGCTGGCGATTGCAGGCCTGAACCATTGGCCGGTCTCGGATGACAAGATCAGTTTTGAGTACAAGCTGAAGCGCTTTCTACGCGGATCTTTATTGCCTGCGGACGAAGCCCATATTTTTTGGAATGGGACGTTTTCGGAAGAGGAGAAAGCCGAATTTCTTATGGGCGCCAGCCCCGCGCCGATGGCGAGATATTCTACGGAACATGCCGCCCGTTCCGCCGATTCAACCGTTATCATCCTCTTCGATCAGCGCTATTATTTGGCCGGACGATATTCTCTACAAGGCCGACCGCATGAGCATGGCGCATTCGCTGGAAGTGCGGCCGCCATTTCTCGATCATCGCATTGTGGAGTTCGCGGCGTCGTTGCCGGAAGACTACAAGCTGCGCGGCTCGCGGCTGAAGTTCCTGCTCAAAGAACTAATGAAAGGACAAACTTCCAGAGGCGATTCTGGGCGGAAGAAAGTTGGATTCGACATCCCCGCGCATGAATGGTTCCGCGGCGTGCTGAAACCGTTATTGCTGGATACACTGACCGAGCAAGCGGTGAAGAGACACACAGATTTTTCGTTGGGAAGGCGTGCAAGTCGTCATCAAAAGACATATGGAACGGCGTGAAAGTTTCGGGTACCACCTTTGGGGATTGCTGATTCTTATTCCTATGGATCAAACGCTGGAACATTCAGACGGTATCGCGAGCCGGAACCGGCAGACAAAAGCTTCGTGAGCCTCTCCGCGACAGCCTAATTTTCGTTCGCAGTGACCTGGTCGTCCTTCTCTTTGCGGCCGCGATTTTCTTCGGCTGCACCGTATCGCCCCCGTCCCTGATGGACGACTCCGACGCGGTGCTGGCGCAGATCGGCCGCAACATGCTGCAATCCGGCGATTGGGTAATCGCCCGTCTCGACGGTGTGCCTTATCTGGAAAAGCCGCCGATGGGCGCCTGGCTGATGGCCATTTCCTACCAGGTTTTCGGCGCTCACGATTGGGCCGCGCGACTTCCACTCGCGCTCACAGTCGTCCTCCTGGCCTGGCTCACCTGTCGCTATGGGCGGTGGGCATTTGGGGAGCGTGCCGGATTCTATGCGGGGCTGGTGATCGCCACTTGTGTCGGGCTCTTCCTGTTCACTCGCATCCAGATTCCCGACGCGATGCTCACCCTCTCGGTGTGCATCTCCTTTTGGAGTTTCCAGCGCGCGCTTGATCCGAGATGAATCCGCACCCGCGGTTGTGGAGCATCGTCCTGGCGGCAAGTCTCGGATTGGACTGCTGCTCAAAGGACTGATCGCGGTTGTGTTCCCGGCCGGCGGCATTTTCATTTATCTGCTGGTGACCCAGCAACTCTTCTCGCGCACCGTCTGGAGGAGGCTCCATGTATTCACCGGCGCGCTGATCCTTCTGGCGATCGCCGCACCCTGGCATGTGTTGGCGGCGCTTACGCATGCCTCCATATTTTGATTTCACCATGCACAGCGGGCCGGGCCAATATCATGGCTTTTTCTGGTTCTACTTCATCAACGAGCAGCTGCTGCGTTTTCTGAATCTGCGCTATCCCGCGCGATTACGATACCGTCCCGCGGCTTTACTTCTGGCTGTTTCATCTGCTGTGGCTGTTTCCGTGGAGCGTCTATTTTCCCGCCATCGCCAGACTTTCGTTCAGGCCGGTCGATCGCGCCGGACGGACGCGCCTGCTGGCGCTCTGCTGGGCTGGATTCATCCTGATCTTTTTCACTTTTTCCACCACTCAAGAATATTACTCAATGCCTTGCTATCCTGCGCTGGGGCTGCTGCTGGGCTCCGCACTGGCCACCGAAGGCGTTTGGATACGGCGCGGCACGCGTCTGCTATCGCTGATCGTGGGATGCGCCGCCTCGGCCGGGATCGTCATCCTGTTCCTAAGCCGCGGAGTACCCGCCGTTGGCGATATCTCGTCGGCGCTGAGCGCGCACCCCAACGCCTACAAATTATCGCTGGGACACATGGAAGATCTCACCCTGGCGTCGTTCGCGTATCTTCGGCTGCCGCTGGCGATGGCGGTTTTGGCTTTTGCTTTGGGCGCAGTGGGAACCTTCAAAGCCGGCGCTCGGCGCGCAGCGCT
Source organism: uncultured Acidobacteriaceae bacterium (assembly GCA_963848325.1). Classification (GTDB taxonomy): domain Bacteria; phylum Acidobacteriota; class Terriglobia; order Terriglobales; family Acidobacteriaceae; genus DATJOJ01. The sequence continues at coordinate 154,149 of CAWKDJ010000016.1, read as the reverse complement.
CTCGGCGGCCTTGATGATGGTCGTCTTCTTTCATGCCGCGCGTGTGGCCATGGTGGCCTTTGATCCTTATCTTGTCCTCGCGGCCGCTGGCCGAGGCCTCCAAATGCGCCGGCAGGGAACGTTGATCGTCGATCGGCATTACTACATCTTCTCTTCCGTGTTCTTTCTACACCAACCGCATGCGCTTGCTGCTGAATGGACGCTGTATTAATCTCGAATACGGCACTTATGCTCCCGGGTCGCCGGATGTATTTATCGACGATGCACAATTCCGGAATCTGTGGCTCCGTCCGGACACGGCCTACATCGTGGCCATGGAATCCGCCGTCCCGCGCCTGGAAAGCCTGGTGGGCCACGATCAGCTAAATGTGTTGGCGGCGAGTGGCGGGAAAATTGTGCTCACCAATCATCCGCTGACGGCTTCGGCCGCGAAAATTCCTCCCGCCGGAGCACCAAGTTATCAACTTGCCGCGATACAATAAAGCCATCCCATAGAGATTGCTTGGTCCGCAGGGTTAGGCACGGACAAGATCCCCAAGAAATCTTCGGGGATGCTGTGTGGAGGAGGAGCAATGAAGATCGCTGTACTTGGGGGAGATGGATATTGCGGGTGGGCAACAGCCCTATATTTATCGAATCAGCGGCCACTCCGTCGCCATCGTTGACAACTTCATCCGCCGCCAGTGGGACTTCGAGCTGGGCGTACAAACTCTTACCCCGATTCGCCCGCTTTCCGGATCGCCTTGAAGACTTGGCAGGAACTCACCGGCAAGCAGATCGACCTCTTCGTCGGCGATGTCATGGATTACGACTTTCTCTCCGCCACCATGAACGCCATTCGAGCCGGATGCAGTGGTGCATTTTGCCGAGCAGCGCGCCGCTCCCTACTCCATGATCGACCGCAAACATGCGGTGTTCACCCAGGTGAACAATGTGGTCGGCACGTTGAATTTGCTGTTCGCGCTGCGCGAATTCCGGCCCGACTGCCATCTCGTCAAGCTGGGAACCATGGGCGAATATGGCACGCCCAATATCGACATCGAAGAAGGCTACATCACGATCGAGCACAATGGCCGCAAAGATGTCTTGCCCTTTCCCAAGCAGCCCGGTTCTTTCTATCACCTCTCCAAAGTGCACGACAGCCACAACATCATGTTCTGCTGCAAGATCTGGGGCCTGCGCGCCACCGATCTGAACCAGGGCGTGGTTTACGGCACCATGACCGATGAAGTGGCGCTTGACGAAGCTCTGATCAACCGCTTCGACTACGACGAAGTGTTCGGCACGGTGCTGAATCGTTTCTGCGCCCAGGCGGCCATCGGAATCCCGCTCACCGTCTACGGCAAGGGCGGACAAACGCGCGGCTTCCTGGATATTCGCGACACTGTACGCTGCATCGAGATTGCCTGCCTGAATCCCGCGCCAAGCCGGCGAGTTCCGCGTCTTCAACCAGTTCACCGAGCAATTTTCCGTGCTTGATCTGGCCCGCATGGTGCAGGCGGAAGGCAAAAAACTTGGCCTGACGGTCGAAGTCGATCACATCCCCGACCCCCGCGTCGAAGCCGAAGAACACTACTACAACGCCAAACACTCCAAGCTGATCGAACTGGGCCTGCAGCCGCATTTGCTCTCCGATTCGCTGCTCGACTCGCTGATGAACATTGCCATGAAGTATCGCGACCGCATCGATTCCTCGATGATGATGCCCCAGGTGAACTGGCGCGAAGCCCGGAACGAGCGCGCAGTGCGGGCGGAACAACCGGCGCGGGCGCCGGAACATGCAAGTGGTGGGCGCGGGCAAGACGAACGGAAGCCGGCGCGCATCGGCGGCGGCAAAGCGCAGTTGAAACGCAGCGAATTTCTGCTGCTTCTGCTGCTCACATTCGGGGCCCTGCTGGTTTCCGGTTACCACCCCTGGGCAGAAGACGCTGAGATTTATCTGCCGGGCGTCGAAAAGCTCCTTCATCCGGAGCTTTTCCCGTTTAACGCGCAGTTTTTCGCAGAACATGCCGGACACACGCTGTTTCCCGACCTGATCGCGGCATCCGTGCGGCTGACGCATTTGCCGCTGACTGTAGTGCTCTTTCTGTGGCAATTAGTTTCCATCTTCCTGCTTTTGTTCGCGTGCTGGGTCTTGATCGGCAAGTGTTTCCCCGGACGAAACGCGCGCTGGGCAGGAGTGTCGCTGATCGCGGTGTTGTTGACGTTGCCCGTGGCCGGCACGGCGCTGTATTTGATGGATCAATACCTGAATCCGCGGAATCTCGCAGCGTTTGCCATGGTCTTCGCGATCGTCAAGGTTCTTGACAGGAAGCTGCTGCAAACCGCGATTTTTCTGGCCCTGGCCGCTGCCATCCATCCTTTTATGGCGGCGTTCGCGATTTTCTTTTGCACGCTGCTGTTCGTTGTCCAGAAATTCGTAGTCCAGAAATTTGATGTGCCCGCAATCGCCTGCCTACTTCCCTTTGGTCTGACGCTTGATCCTCCGTCTCCCGCTTACCACGAAGTTGCGCGGTTGCACCCGGAGCATTATCTGGCACACTGGCATTGGTACGAATGGGTGGGCGCACTCGCGCCATTTTTTGTACTGGCATGGATGGGTCGCCTCGCGCGCTCCCGCCAGTTGCGGAATGTCGAGGTTTTGTGCCGGACACTGATTATCTACCTGCTGATTTTTCTGCCGGTCGCGCTCGCGCTTTCTGTTCCACCTCGTTTTGAGGCTTTGGCGCGGCTTCAACCCATGCGCTGCCTCTACCTGCTTTATCTGCTGATGTTCTTATTCATGGGTGGATTTCTTGGCGAATACCTGCTCAAGAACCGAGTCTGGCGCTGGCTGGCGCTATTAGTTCCGCTCTCGGCTGGGATGTTCGTCGCGCAGCGTGCGCTCTTCCCTTCCGACCGCCACATCGAATGGCCCGGATCCGCGGCGAAGAATCCATGGGTACAAGCTTTCGAGTGGGCACGACGCAATACGCCGGTCGACGCGATTTTCGCTCTTGGCCCTGCGTACATGAAAGTTGCCGGCGAAGATGAACAGGGTTTTCGGGCAGTCGCTGAACGCAGCCGCCTGGCAGATACCCGCGATGCAGGGGCAGCTTCGATGTTTCCGCCGCTGGCGGAAGAATGGCTGCGGCAATCGCAGGCACAGGATGGCTGGGACAACTTCAATTCGGCCGATTTCCAAAGGCTGCGGACTGACTATGGCGTGACCTGGGTGATCGTGAAGCGAGATCGAGCGAACGAGCTCGATTGTCCCTATCAGAACCAGGCGGTCAAGGTCTGCCGCCTGAACTGACCTCCGTTGCCACCGGTGGGACGGGAACGACCGGGACTAGGGTTCCCTCGCGAATAAAATAATCGACTCCCCGCCAGCGAATGCTGTTGCGCGCGAAACTGGCAACCCACAAAAGGAAGGCAACTGCATCCCAGATCGGAATCAGCGGCAACTTCTTCCACAGTCCCCGCTGCTTCATTCCCCAAACCCCGACCAGCCAAGTCATCACAATGCGGCAAAGCGCATAGCCGCCAAGATAGACGAGCGCAGTTTGCGCTGTAGGATGAGTTGCTACGGCCAGCAATGCCCAAGGCAAACCGAAAGTGAAAATTAATCCTACATGGCCCCACGGGCGCATCAGGCGCTGGACTGTCATCCAGCGCAGGCGTTTGTGCAAGAGGCCGGCGAACGAATGGAAATCGGCTACGGACTGCACCACGTAAGGCAGCAGCTTTACTTCGTAGCCTTGCTCGGCAACCAAGCGTCCTGCATAAACGTCGTCCGCCGGTCGATTCTCAATCACCGTATAGCCGCCATAACCTTCCACGCATCTGCGCCGCGTGACAATCGTCTGGCCGAAGGTGAATTTAATACCGTCCAGGCTCCAGGCGACCATGGTTGAGGCAAAGAAATCGGAAATCATTCCAACGGATTGCAACTCTTCTACCAGGTTCGTCTCCTCGGTCGAAACATATAGGCAGGTGGCGCCTCCGACTTTTTCGTCGCGCAAAGGCGAAATCACAGCCCGCAAGTATTCGGACCCAACGCGGACGTCGCCGTCAGTGATAACAAAAATGTCGTATTTCGCCTCCTCGGTGAGCCGAACCAGGCGGGCAACCTTATCATTGATGGCGTCGCGGCCCGAGCCGAGAAGGACGCGGATTTTGCGCTCGGGAAATTCGTGAACTAGTTTCTCAATCAGGGGAAAAGCGGGATCGTCGGGATCGACGCAAAACAGGATTTCATAGTCCGGATAGTCCTGCCGGCAGAAACTGGCGTAATTCTCGTAAGCGTCGATGTCGAGACCCTTGATCGGCTTCAGGCAACTGACCGGCGGAGTGAAGTCCTGGTTCGGACGCAGGCTTTCCGCGACTCGCGGAAGAAGCGAAGCGTGCTCCACATCGCCAGCAGGTAATAGATAAACGGAATTGCCGCGACTGCCAGGATTCCGTATTGCAGGACGGTCAAGGTTTTTGCACCTTTACTGAGAAAACGCTGGATTCTTGTATATCAGATGAAGAAAGAGGAAAGCGAGTCAAAGGAACAGTTCCGTCGATTCACGATGAATCGGCTCAGGGAGTGGCAGCGCCGGGGACAATAGAGAATTCAATCTCCAACTCATTCTTCACCTTCACCGTTCCTCCGCCCGCGGTCACCGGAGTGATGCCAAAATCGGTTTGCTTGATCTGGCAGTGGCCAACGTAAGCCTCCGTTTGCCTTCGCACCGTCGCATTGACTGAATGAGTCTGCCCATGCAGTGTCAGTTCGCCTTTCACTTGCCACGCGTTGTCCGCAGACTTGACCACCGAAGTCGAATGAAACTCGATCGCGGGATAGCGCTCACTTTCCAGCACTCTGGTCTGCATTGTCTGCTGGATTTGGGCTTGGTTGGCCTCGCTCTCGTCTATTTCTTTCATTAAAGCGAGTTTGGCAGCGTCGATGCGAAAGGAAATGTGGGCCGGCTCCGACTCGTCAAACACCCCTCGCGCAATGGGCGCACTGATCTGGTGTTCATGCCCGGCGACGGAGAAAAGTCCAGCCTTACCGACATGAATTGTGATCCTGCTTTTTTCGACATCGATCGGACGGTCGGCGGCTTGAGCCAGGCAAACAAGTACCAAAACGAGGACCGCTGTCGACACTCGCGTCATGCTTCGCTGCGACAGAACGAAATCCAGACTTACTCAAATTCCAGCGACACATATTTCGCTGGTCCATCACCGACGTTGGTCACGGTGTGAATGAATCCGCCGTCAATCCACTTCACATCGCCGGACTTCATTTCAACGTTGGAAGCGCCTTTACCGGCGACATCGTTGCGCAGGAGTAAATCGCTGACCGCAACCATCAGTTCGCGCTTGGCGTGCTGATGTTTGGGCTGGACTCCGGCGACCTGCAGTTCGACCTCCGACACTTCGACGCCATCCTTCACGAACAGCACTTGCTCGGTGCCGCCGTGCAGAACGTGCAGGCTGCGGTCATCGCCGCCCGGTGGAGGCGCGCTGGATTTGCCGTCCTGCAAAAACTCAATGGCCACATTGCGGAATGGCGTGTTGCCGAGATTGCGGGCAATGTGCGCGAAATTGCCCTGCGAGAAGCGCACTTCGCCATCCCCTAACTTGACCGTGACCGGGGCCTTGCCTTCGACTTCGTTGGAGATTTCGGCCGACCCCAGGTTCACGAATACGTAATCATGCCGGTGGCGATGCAAGAGGGTCGCGCTGTGCACCGCGACTTCAACCTGAAAGACGCGGACGTAGCTGTTTTCCAAAACCAAATGATGCGAAGGCTCGGCGGTAATTTCGACCGCGGTCGGAGCACTCGCCGGTGAAGAAAGCAGCAGCATGGCAAAAGCTACAATTGAGAACACGCCCATGCGTGAATTTTATCAGGGAAGCTTCGGGGCTGGCACTCGCTTAGGCGCGACTTTCGATTATCGATAATGTTCCAGATAATAGAGCGCCGCGAATGCGACTAATAAAATTGCGCCGGACAGCGCCAATGGTCGCAAGCCCGCCCACAATGGCCTCCACGTGCCAGTTATGACGAAGAGCAAACCTGTCGGCACAAGTGCGACGATGGAAAGCTGAAAGATATGCGCGGCAGAGCCTTCATCGGCCTGAGGCGCTTGAAAGTACCCACTCGCCACCGCCAGCAGGGCGATGACAGACAACGCGATCATGACATTGCCACTAACACGATGGATACTTTGCGAATGCACGGTTTCCTCCGCTCTAGAGTGAGAAATAAGTCTTCTTGTGGAGCCAACTATTTTCGTCGCCGATCACGATGTGGTCCGGCCACTCGGGTCTAGTGATAATGAGAAGCTTCAGGCCTTTGGCTGCGGGCGGCACGTAAAACGTAAGCGTAGTTGCATAGGACGAGCCCGGAATGAGGCTGGTGGTCAAGGCCGTTCCGCTTTCTCCTGAAGGCGGATATGCTTTGCCCGTCGCATCCATAAGTTCAACGTTTCGCGGCGACGGGGTCAACGGATAGTCCTTTGGTCGATTATTTGAAATTGTGGTTTCATCGAAACGCGTTCTCAGAAGCAGCGTGCACCGCACGGTTGTGCCGAGTATTTCTTGCTTCACACCGAGAACGGAATACGCCAAGTGGCAATCGATCTCGCAAAAATATTTTTCCTGACCCTGCGCGAGAAGCTGGTCCTGGCTGGCGAGTGAAAATCCCAACAGGAGGCTCCCGTAAACTACCGCGCCACTTGCGAGCAGCAGAAAAGTGATTTGCGCAATCTTGCGCTTGCCGATAAATGCTGCCGCGATCAGTGCGCATGCCGAAAGCAGAGCGGCGGAACAAGCGGCCAGAAAGCCCATTGCCGCCAGCGGCGCTGGAAAGTTTATATTGCTGTTCATTCCTAAATGCCCCATGTCCAAACCTTCCGCAGTGTACTTGGTACTACAAAGTCTAGGCGCACAAAAAAATCAGCCCTCATCGCGAGAGGCCAATGAACTCGGCCATCTGATCGAGATACTCCTCAAAGGCCTTGCGCCCAGGTGGCAGAAGACGGTACTCCGTCCGCGGAATGCGACCGTCGAAGAACTTGCTGCAACGGACGTAGCCCGCCTCTTCGAGTTTTCTGGCATGTACGCTCAGATTGCCGTCGGTCGTCTTGAGCACACGCTTCAGATCGTTGAAACTCAGCGAATCGTTGACCGCCAGAGCGCTGACCATACCCAGACGAATGCGCTCATGAATTAAGCGGTCGAATTCGGGAAGATCCCGATGCGCGCCGGTTGTGCGGCGGCCGCCCAGCCGAGGCGGTGCGCTGCGCTCCACACGGACTTTGGATTTCGCTTTAGCCGCCATATCTCCTCGCAATCAACCAGCCAAACACTATGTGCAGTCCGCCAAAACCGGCAACCATGAACGCGTTTCCCCAGCTTGGTAGCAACAAGGCGGAGATGCCGGCGAGGACGAAGCCTAGGCCCATCAATGGAACTATCGCAACCGAAAAAGCTCCGGCGCTCACCACTCCAGCTCCATAGAGAAGCAGCCAGACTCCCGGTAAGATGCGCGCCAACCCTGCCTGGTACAAAACCGGAGTAAGGATTGCGCCTACGGCAATCGGTGGCAAAAAACTCAAAGCGAACTTGCGCGCCGGACCGCTGGTCAGGGGAAATCCATTGCGCTGCGCCTTGTTTTGCGTGGCGACCAGCGCGATCGACGCCGCCAGAATTGCGTCGCCGAGCCATACGGCAAGCCACATGACGGGCGTGGCCTGTCTCGATGCCAGCCAGGCAGCGGCGAAGGCCGTGCCGCCCATCGCTACCTGCCCCCAACCCGGCAATGCGGTAAACGATGCCGAGTGCTCCATCGTCTGCCGGATGAAGTGCAGGTCACTCTTCAACTCCCCGAGCGGCAACCGGCCTATGCGGCCTGTGTGGACGCCGGATGCGGTGTTCCACCATCCCGGAAATGGTAATGAACAGAATTCGATGTGTCAAGTACTTTATGACGCAAAGTTACAACTAGAAAGAGCTAGAATCTCTTCAATGGCCGACTTGGGGAAACTGCTGATCCTGCTGGGCTTCGTACTGGCCATTGCCGGAGTGGCCCTGGTATTCCTTGGAAAGACCAGCCTTCCGGTCGGGCGCCTGCCGGGCGACATCGTTTACCGCGGGCGAAACACGACGTTCTACTTCCCGTTGATGACCTCGATCCTGCTCAGTGTCGTGCTGTCTTTGGTGCTCTACCTGATCGGGCGATTCCGCCGCTGAGTACGGAGCGCTGAAGGCCCGTGCTGTAAACTTCTCTCAATGTCGGCCTTCGACCAATTGGGCCTCGGCTTTGCCCCAGCGGCGCACTCCACATGGACGGTACGCGCACTGGTCGCGGCGGTCCGTACTCACGTCGAGCGCGAGTATACCGACATATGGGTGGAAGGAGAGATTTCGAACTTCCGCGCCCACGAATCCGGACATCTTTATTTCACGCTGAAAGATGAGGGCGCGCAGATTCGCGTGGTCATGTTCCGTTCCGCCGCGCGGCTGTTGCGCTTCCGTCCGGAGAACGGGATGCAGGTGGTCACGCGCGGCCGTGTCACGGTTTATGACGACCGGGGCGAGCTGCAGATTTCGGCGGAATATCTGGAGCCTAAGGGCGCCGGCGCGTTGCAGATCGCATTCGAGCAACTCAAGGCGAAACTGGAGGCGGAAGGCCTTTTCGATGCATCCCGCAAGAAGCCGATTCCGGCTCTGCCGCGCTGCATCGGCATTGTGACCTCGCCGCAAGCCGCGGCCCTGCGCGACATCCTGAACATTCTGCGACGCCGGCACCACAGCGCAGGTGTGCTGATTTTCCCGGCACAAGTGCAGGGAGAGGTGGCCGCCCTCGAAGTCACGGCCGGGGTTCGGCATTTCAATAAGACCCGTGCCGTCGACGTGATTATCGTGGCCCGTGGCGGCGGCTCGGCGGAGGACCTCGCCGCGTTCAACCACGAAGGCCTGGCGCGGGCGATCGCGGCCTCGGAGATTCCGGTCATTTCCGCGGTCGGCCACGAGACTGATTTCACCATCGTCGACTTTGTCGCCGACCTGCGCGCGCCCACGCCGTCCGCCGCTGCCGAACTGGTCATTCGCTCGCGACAGGAAATTGAAGAGCAGATCGAAGGTTGCGAACGCCAACTGGAAAGGGCCATGCGCTTCCATCTGCTGAATGCGCGGCAACGGCTGACGGCGTTGGCGCAGCACGGCGCGTTTGCGCGCATGGTGGACCTTATTCACCGTCGCGAACAGCGTCTGGACGAACTTGTACACCGGCTGGAGCAGGCGCAGCGGGAGATCCTCGAAAAGAACCGGAGGCAGTTCGAGAGCTGGTCCGCGGCGGTGCGCCACTATGACGTGCGGCGCGTCCTGGCTGCAATGAAAAAAGACTTGGCGGTGCTGTCGAGCGCCCTGGCCGCGGCCGCCAGAAACTTCCTACTGGAACGCAGTGTTCGCCTGGACCGCATGGATACGGCGCTGCAAGCTCTTTCACCGCTGGCCATCCTGGAACGTGGTTATGCACTGGTCTTCGATGAATCGGGAAACCTTCTCAACGATGCAGCCAAAGTAAAGGCCGGCGATGAGATTTCCGCGAGACTGGCAAAGGGAACGTTGAAGGCTACCGTCAAAGGGAAGAAGTAGTCTCGCAGTCAACCCTCCGCTTCTCTCCCCCTTGTCATTCCGACCAAAGGGAGGAATCTGCTTTCCCGCGTGGCGCGGGCGCCCTCGCCCGCGAGGTCAGAACGGGCCCTCGTCCTCTTCCCCGGCGGGCGTCAGAGGAATCTGCTCCTCGGCGGCTTTCCGTGCCCTGGGGGCGCGCTTGTGGGTTACGTCCATTGAGAAACGCGGATAATCGATCTTCTTGCCGGCAAGCAGCTCAGCAATGCTCAAAACTTGAAGTCGCGGAAACTTGTCGGTGACGCCCGGGGGTTGATAGAAGCCCGCCTCGGTCGCTTCCTTCAGCATGGGCTTCGTCGGCGGTTCCATCGAAATCAATACGCCGATTTCGGCTTTTTCGCGCTCAATCACGCCGCGCAGATCGCGGACGTACGACGAGTGAACCTGCCCTGCCTTCACCGAAAGAATGATTTGCTTAGTCTTGCCGCCGCGTTCATCGTGGAAATAAATACGTCCATCAATCCCCTGATCCGCACCTTTCTTTTTCTCTAGCGGACGCGCGCCAACTAAGCTAAGCGCCCACCACTGGAACTGATAAGGATCGTCTTGGGCAAGTCTTTTCGCCCCCGGCAGATCGACCGGCTCGCCAATAACTTCATAGGTGTTGCGCACCGATTCGCCGAAGGCGTCGTCGAGTCGCTTCTTGATCAGAACCTCGACTGCACCACCGGATTCGCCCGGGATGACAAAATTGGGGAGAGTGCCAAGCTTTTCGCGGACAGGAATGTCCGCGCTACACGCGATCCGGTTCGCAGGCGAGCCAGATCAATTCGCTCAGCATGACAAATTTAAAGGCAGCGCGGCACCTGTTATTCTCACCCCGCTTGCCTCGCCGCCCTCGCCTGCTTATACTTTTGAATCTGCCGCCTGAATCTGGAGGAACGGCTCCAGAACCGGCCAGCCATCCTAAACCGCACTCATCGGAGACCCCATGACCGCTACCACCACGCACGCTGCGACCGTCGAGCATGAATTTAATCCCATGGAAGCGCAGGCCGCGCGTTTCGACCTGGCCGCCCACAAGCTGAATCTCGATGAGGGCCTCTGGAAGGTATTGCGTTATTCCAATCGCGAGATCACGGTACACATACCGGTTGCCATGGATAACGGAAAGCTCGAGGTCTTTACCGGTTTTCGGGTGCAGCACTCGATTGCCCGCGGCCCATCGAAGGGCGGAATTCGCTATGCCCCAGACGTGACCCTGGACGAAGTTCGCGCCCTGGCGGCGTGGATGACTTGGAAGTGCGCGGTTGTAAACATTCCTTTCGGCGGCGCCAAGGGCGGAATTATTTGTGATCCACACAAAATGTCGATGGGCGAACTGGAGCGCATGACGCGACGGTATACGGCGGAGTTGATCGAATTCATCGGCCCGGAAAAAGACGTGCCTGCGCCCGACGTGAATACCAACGAACAAATCATGGCGTGGATGATGGACACCTACTCCATGCACATGCGGCAAACCGTGACTGCCGTGGTCACGGGCAAGCCAATCAACATCGGCGGATCGCGTGGACGCCGCGAAGCCACCGGCCGCGGAATCATGATTGTTTGCGATGAGGCGATCAAGAAGCTGGGGCTGAAGAAGGAAACCACGCGCGTGATCGTGCAGGGTTTCGGCAACGTGGGATCGAATGCTGCGTTGCTGATGGCGGAAGCGGGCTACAAGATCATCGGCATTCTCGAGGTCGATGGCGGGCTTTACAACGAGCAACGGAATCGATGTGAAGGCGCTTTCGGAACATCGCCAGAAGCACCGCACGATCACCGGATTTGCTGGAGCAGAGAAAGTAGATCCGGCAGAATTACTGGTCACTGAATGCGACATCCTGATTCCCGCCGCCACCGAAAATCAAATCACCAGCCGGAATGCCGATCGCGTGAAGTGCAAAATCCTCGCCGAGGGCGCTAACGGCCCTACCACGGCGGCAGCCGATGAAGTCCTCGCCGATAAGGGCGTCTTCGTTATTCCCGATATTCTTTGCAATGCCGGCGGCGTGACCACTTCCTACTTTGAGTGGGTGCAGGACCGCCAGGGCTATTTCTGGAAAGAATCGGTCGTGAACGAACAGCTCGAGACGATCATGGTGTCGGCGTTCGAGGACGTGATCCGCTACGCCGAAACCCACCATGTGAACAACCGCATCGCCGCGTACATGCTGGCGATTGATCGCGTGGCCTACACGATCCGCCAGCGCGGTATCTACGCCTAGGAAGTAGCGTTATGAAGCGCCTGGTACTCGTCTTAACGTTGCTGATCGCCGCGGGCGTTGCGGCTGCCCAACAGAACCCGCCGACGGGCCAGCCAAGCTCCGCTGCACAAACCGCACCGTCCAAGAGTGCTAATTCCGCAGCCGATATCGCCGCCGCCAAAGCCAGCCACAAAGTGTGGGTAAATCTCGACACCGGGGTCTATCACAAGGGCGGCCGCTGGTACGGCAAAACCAAGAACGGCAAGTTCATGACCGAAGACGATGCCAAGAAGTCCAACTATAAAGCCGCCAAGCGGGATTAAAGATCAGTGCGCAGCCGTCTGTTGATGATCGCGCTTTTCCTCCTGCCTGTCGCACAAGCCGTGGGAGGCGAAAAGCCATGGATCGAGCTCCGCAGCCCGCATTTTCGTGTGATTACGAATGGCAGCACGTCAGACGCGCGCCGCGTCGCCCATGAGTTCGAGCAACTGCGTTCGGTATTCGCCAGCCAGTTTCCCAGTTTTCGATTGGAATCGGGCGCTCCGCTCCTGGTGCTCGCGGCCCGCGATGAAGAAACCGCAAAAGCACTCGAACCCCAGACCTGGAAACTCAAAGGTATAAAACCGGCCGGCATATTTCATCATGGATGGGAGAAGCAATACGTCCTGGTTAGACTCGACTCCTGGGGCGCGGGAGCGCGCGAGGTCGTGTACCACGAATACGCGCACTCCATATTTCATCTCAACTCCCGTTGGCTGCCGACATGGCTGGATGAAGGCATGGCCGAGTTTTATGCGTACACACGATTCCAGGAACACGAAATCTACGTGGGTGCTCCCTCGGAGCGCTCCGGCATCCTACGCGCCAAGCCGCTGTACCCGGTCGAGGACTTGATTACCGGTCTCTCCCATTACCAGAGCGATCCCTATGAAGCGGAAATGTTCTACGCGGAATCATGGGCGCTGGTCGATTTCCTCACCTTCGCGCCGGGGATGGAACACGGCCAGCGGCTCAATCAGTTTTTTCATAGTCTTCAGCAGGGGACGGAGCAGAAAAAAGCGTTTCAGCAAGCCTTCGGGGATTTCAAGACGATCGACACCGGACTCAGCAACTACACCAGAAACTTCGCCTTCTCGGCCTACCGTTTACCCGACCCTGAGAAGATCGACGACAAAGATTTCACTTCGCACACTTTGAGCATTGCCGCCACCCAAGCAGAACTCGCGGGATACCATTTGTGGACGCGAGATCGTGAGGGATCCCGTTCACTGGCCGCAGCGGCGCTCCAGCATGATTCGAAGCTCGGATTGGCGCATGAGGAAATGGGGTTCCTGAATTTTTCGACCGGCAATGACGCTGCCGCGCTTGACGAATTCTCCCAGGCCTCGGTGCTGGATGGAACTCTGTATCTTTCGTTGTTCGCCAAGGCGATGCTTTCGACGATTTCCGGCTCCGACAACCCGCCAGATCGGACGGCATTCGAAAGCGATTTGCGGCAGGTGGTAAGGGTGAACCCGCAATTCGCGCCGGCCTACATCGAACTGGCGCGAGTTGACTTGCGTAAGAACGCCCAGCAAGATGCGCTCGAGGCTTCGCGCAAAGCGGAACAACTCGAGCCTTCGCGGGCAGGTTACCACCTGCAGACTGGCCAAATTCTGCTGCGCATGGGAAAAGGCGACGAATCTGCCATGTTCGCCAAGTTTGTCGCGGATCGCTGGAGCGGCCCAGACCACGACGAGGCGGTGAGACCTGTGGAATGACGTTCCGGCGGAGCAGCGGCCAGCGGGTGAGACTCTGACATACATGCCACCGAAAGATACGCAGACAATTTCAGGAGTGGTGCAGTCGGTCCAGTGCGCGGGGCCGGAAAACCTAACTCTGGTTCTTCTTCATGAACACGCACCGCTCACATTTCATCGCAAGGGTGCGTTCATCATTGGTTTTTCCGATACCCTCTGGTACGGAGCGGATCACTTCGATATTTGCCACAACGTAGAGAGCCTGAGGGCAATTGTGCGCTACCGCCCTGCAAGCGATGCAAGCTATGCCGGCGATCTTGCTGAAGTGGAGATTCGGGATGATCTGCCTTTACCGGGCGAGAAGACGAGCGAGAGCACCGCCGTTGCGGCAAAACCGTAAGGGTGCACTAGCGCCGTTTCAGCGCCTCTAGCTCATCCAGCGTGCGCGGCCAGTCCGATCCCAACAGCCGAGATAGACTTCGATCCGCGAGTACCTTTCCACCGGTTTGGCAGCGGGCGCAATAGTTGGTTTCGTTATCGGCGTAGCGGATGCGCTGGATTTTTTCTCCACACCGCGGACACGGCTCGCCGTAGCGCCCGTGAACAGCCATGTTCTTGCGGAAGGCGGTAACTTTTTCGGGAAAGGCCGTTTTGGCTTCCTTGCCGAGTTCGTCGATCCACTTCCGGAGCGTGTCGCGGGTAGCTGCATATAGGCGCGGCCATTCATCCGATTTCAGCTTGTGCGTTTGAGCAATGGGCGAGAGTTGAGCAGTGTGAAGAATTTCGTCGGAGTACGCATTGCCAATCCCGCTAAGAATGCGCGGATCGGTGAGTGCCCGCTTGAGCGTGCGATTCTCGGCAGTCATCGCGTTGCGAAATGAATCGAGATCGCTCGCGAGGACATCGATGCCACCAGGATCGAGCGCCTGCAAACCCGCTTCCCCTTTTACCACATGCAGCGACGCTCGATGCTTGCTGCCAGCCTCGGTGAGCACCAGCGAGCCGTTGGGAAAATCGAGAGCTGCCAGGTTCTGTCGTCCGCCGAGCTTTGCTCCTCGGGCTTTCCAGTGCAGGCGCCCGGCGATCATGAGGTGGAAGACGAGCCACAAATCGCCATCCACGCCGATGGCGATTCGCTTGCCAACTCTGCGCAACTCGCGAACCACCCGTCCCTCAACATCGGTGATGGGCGGCTGCGCAGTGCGCAAGAGGAATGGACTTGCCAGCCGCACGTGTTCGATCGGCTGGCCGGCGATACGCGGCTCCAGCGCGCTGATGTAGGCGAGAATGTCGGGCAGTTCCGGCATTTCTGATTAAGATAGCTTATGAGTACTGTGCGGATCGACAAGTGGCTGTGGGCGGCAAGATTTTTCAAATCCCGCAGCCTGGCGGCACGCGCTTGCGAATTGAATCGAGTTCAGGCCAACCACCAGGCCGTGAAACCCGCGCGCGATGTGCGTGTCGGTGACGTTCTGCAGATTCAGACCGAAGGTGGCAATTACGAGGTTGAAGTCCTCGCTCTCAGCGAGGTTCGAGGCCCGGCCTCGGTGGCGCAAACTCTTTATCGCGAAACCGAGCCGAGCCGGGAGGCCCGCGCCAGATTTGCCGCCGAACGCAAGGCCGGGATGCATTTCACTCCCGCCCCGCAAGGCAGACCCTCCAAACGCGACCGCAGGCAGATCCATCGCTTTCGCGGCGAAGGGATCTAATGACCAACGACCTTTCCGCCGGTTTCCTTCGTTGCGTCGCCATTCCGGCTGGAGGATAATCTAGAAGCGATCCTGCTCATCGCGCCGGTCGCCCCTGGACTCCGGTGAATCTTCCGAACTCCATCACGCTTACTCGCATTGCCAGCATTCCGCTGCTGATCTGGATTTTGTCGACCAACCGCTTTCAAAGTACCGGCGGAGAAAAAGAACTGCTGGCTTCGGCGCTGTTCATCGCCGCTTCCATCACCGACGGGATTGATGGCTATCTGGCGCGCAAGCGCGGCCAGATCACGACCATGGGCATACTGCTCGATCCGCTGGCGGACAAACTTCTCATCGCAGCCGCCTTCGTCACGCTGGTGCAATTCAACCCCAGCCTGGTCCCGGCATGGATCGCGGTAATCATTATCGGCCGGGAATTCCTGGTGAGCGGGCTGCGTTCGATTGCCGCCTCGGAAGGATTCACCATCGAGGCCAGCGATCTCGGCAAGTTCAAGATGGTGGTCCAAATCGTTTCCGTCGTGGCGGTGATTCTCGATCATCGCTGGAAAGAATGGCCGATTTACGGTCCTTACATTTTCCCGGTGCACTGGATCGCGCGGCTGGCCATCTGGTTTATGGTCGGGCTGTCGTTGATTTCCGCGGGCGATTACTTTATCGCTTTCTGGTCCGAAGATCGACCGGCAGGTGGTGAAGAGCCGCCGCCGCGCCTTCGTCCTCAGCCGGCGGAGGAAGCGCGATGTCGCCGCAACCTGAAAAGTCGAAGATTGATTCGAACGACTTGTCAGCGGAATTTACTTCCGAGGAACGTTCGCTCCTTCTCGCGCTGGCCCATCGATCGATCAAGTCCACATTCGACAATCGAGACATCTCGCTGGAAGCTCCCTACCCTCACTTCGCCGAACCACGCGGCGCATTCACTACGATTTATCTTCACGGCGAACTTCGCGGCTGCGTGGGCTATGTGGTTCCCGTGGCTTCACTTTATCGGACGGTCGCAGAAACCGCGCGGGCCGCGGCATTCGACGACACACGTTTCACTCCTGTCACCCGCGACGAAGCTCCTCACTTGGAGATTTCGCTCAGCATTCTTTCGCTCTTGCAACCGATTCGGGCGGAAGAAGTGGAAATCGGCCGCCATGGTCTGCTCATCTCGCAGCACGGGCATCGCGGGCTGCTCTTGCCTCAAGTGCCGATAGAACATCATTGGGACCGCATGACTTTCCTGGAACAAACCTGCCGCAAGGCGGGCCTGCCCGCGGATGCATGGTGCAAGGGAGCGAAGATTGAAGGGTTCACCGCGGAAGTGTTCGGGGATGGCAATCGAACCTAGCCGCGTATTCGCCAAAGGAAAACGCCGGGAGAGAATTTCTCTTCCCCGGCGTCGAGATGCGATGCGGACTTACTGTTGGTCGAGTTCCACGCTGTCACCGAGATGAATGTCTTCCATGGCGAAGACGATCATTCCGGTTGAAGTTGTGGACGTGGTGCTCAGAACTACAATTTCTCCCACCGCGCGCCGCGGCAGATCGGCAACGCGCACATTGGGACCATTGTTCGTTTCGAACATGCCCCTTTCCATGGAAGCGGGATGCTTCTGCGTGTCATCCGCAGTAGAGGCCTTGAACGAAAGAGAGTCGACCGAATTGCGCAGGTCGGCGGTGTAGGGACGGACAGCGCGGAAGTAGTCGCCCACCTTGACCCCCTGGTTCGAGCCGAGGTTCATATAGACTTTCATCCCCGTGCCCAGCTCAGAGTCGAAATCGCGTGCCATGACAATGCGTCCACCGGCCTTGCCTGAGGCTGGCACAAAGCGATCGAACTGCATCGGCGGGTGGTAAGGAATGTTGGCCTTCTCGACAAACGGGACGGCCACATCGCCCGGCAGAATCGGAGCACAGCTGAAATCGACGTGGGCGATCGCCATCTTGCTGCGCACATCGACAATCTGCACAATCCCCAGCTCGTCGTAAGGCTGCCCCATCGCCTTCAACATGCCAAACTGCCCGTCAAAGGATTCGTAACGGTTGGGATCGTGCAATTCGCGCACGATAGCATAATGCTGGCCCGCCTGATATCCTTTGCCGTTCAGGAAAACGAGTTCTCCGGTGCCGAAGTGAGTCGTATTCGGTGTGTCGAGGCCGCCGGCAACGTAGTTCACGTCCGGCAGCGGGTGTTGATTGACAAACCCGGCGCAGTACAAATCGGCATAGGTCGGAGTCGCCAGCTGTTCGACGGGGAAATTGACATTGGTCGCTACCGTGCCCGCCGGGGTATTCTGGTTCGGGGAAGGCGTAGCCTGCTGGGCGTACGCGACAGCGGTCAGGCACGCAATTAGAAACAACCCTGTTTTCTTCATATTACCTCCGAAGCTCGGAGCTTCTGATTGCCCCTTCCGGCTTCGTTAAGTTGCAGAAAAATAAATACTTCCAGCTTCGGACAGTAACAACAGAGGCAGCTATGGTCAAGGTTACGCTGGTGTCATGCGGGGTACGTTAAAAAGTTTTCTCCGGAAAATTTCTAATCCGTTGTTGCATATGTAATTAGGGACTTGTAATATCGCGCCATTCCGAAAAATTAATGAACGCTATCTCGAATCAGTTTTTTGCCCGTTTGCGGCCCATGCGGCTGCCCCGGGTTTGCGTTGCCGTAATTGGCACCGACGCCAGCGATATGGTCGAAAAGGCGGAAGGGTTGGGCCGCGATAACACCTTCCTGGAGTTCAGGTTAGACTACCTTTCCCGGCCCGCTTTGGCGATTCCACGCATCAAAGAATTCGCCGAATCTCAGCCCCACATAACCATGATCGCTACCTGCCGCCGCGCCGCCAGCGGCGGCAAGTTCCGCGGCTCGATCCCCGCTCAACTGGAAATTCTCGGCAAAGCGGCAGCCGCCGGCTGCCAACTCGTCGACGTTGAACTGCAGACGGCAGTTCGCTGCAAGCCGCGCCAGTTGGAGCAACTGCGCAACGGCGCCGGGATGATCCTCTCTTACCATGATTTTCGCGCCACCAAGAATCTGGAGCGGGTGCTCGAAAAAATGGCGGCGTTTCCCGCCGATCTCTACAAGATCGTCACCACTGCGACCACGCTTTCCGACAACGTGACGATGATGAAATTCATTGAGGGCAACAACGACAAGCATTCGCTCATTGGCCTGTGCATGGGCGAACAAGGGATCATTAGCCGGGTGTTGGGACTGCGCGCCGGCAGCGTCTTTACCTTTGCCGCGCTGCGCGACGACGAAAAGACCGGCCCGGGGCAAATCACCGCCCAGGAATTGCGCAGCACCTACCGAATTGAACAGGTGGATGCGGCCACACGCGTCTACGGCGTGGCCGGGGATCCCGTTTCACACTCGCTTTCCCCGGTGATCATGAATGCCGCGTTGCGCCGCGAAACCGTAAACGGCGTTTATCTCGCGCTGCATGCCAAGACGCTGAAGGACTTACTGGCCTGTGTGCGCGAAATCCCGATCCATGGCCTTTCCATCACCATGCCGTACAAACAGGCGATTATTCCGCACCTCGACAACACCGACGCGCATACCGCCAAAATTGGCGCCTGCAATACGGTGGTGCGGGCGCAGGACGGCAAGCTATACGGCTTTAACACCGACGCGGCGGGGGTGGTGCGTCCGCTGCAGCAGCGGATCGAACTCGAAAAAGCGAAGATTCTTGTCCTCGGCGCCGGCGGCGCTGCCCGCGCCGCAGTCTACGGACTGAAAGAACGCGGGGCGGAAGTTTACATCCTGAACCGTTCGGTTGAGCCGGCCCAGAAGCTGGCCCGCTCAGCGCGTGCCCGCCTATTGAAGCGCGCAGATCTCAAGAAGTTGTCGTTCGACGTGATTGTCAATGCTACGCCAGTGGGCATGGGTAACACGCGCGAAAGCCCTCTTAACGCCAACGAGATCAAAGCCCGCTACGTTTTCGATATGGTTTACGACCCGCCGGAGACGAAGCTGTTGAAACTGGCCAAGGAAGCTGGTTCCCAGGTGATTCCGGGTATCGAGATGTTCGTCCAACAGGCTGCCCGCCAGTTTGAGATCTGGACCGGCAAACCCGCGCCCCTCGATGAGATGTTCCACGTAGTCACCCTGGCCCAGCAGGAACGGGCCGCGGCGAAAAATGCAAAAGAGGGTAAGTAGAGCAGGCAAAAACCGAAAAACAGCGGATTTAACTGCCTGATCCAAGCCAGAACCGTTTTAACTCCAAGGTTTCCTGCGCACAACCGATGCGTTTTGTTACAAAACGGTTGCAATTTTGTTGGTTACCGAGGTAATATCAAGCTTGAGTGCGGCATTTGGCGCTCGATCCAATCGTAGTACCGCCCTTTCTTCCAAGGTTCATGAGCCGTAACCAACTGTCTCGCTTGGGATTCGTTCGCCCAAGCCAGGTACGGAGAGATCTTGTATGGCGTGGTACGCATATTGCCTGACCGAGCAGCAATCCATCAATGGAACACGCGCGCGGCGCCCCTTCCTTTTGGAAGGTATTCAGGGTGTGAACGCAGGAACCGTTTTGGGCTATCCCAGCGGCGAATTCGCGGTGGTCGTGAGCGAGTTCGACCGCACTCTCCAGACTTTGGACGACAAGGCGGTGCTTGAGCACGCCCGCGTCGTGAGTACCTGCTTCCGGCACGGCACAGTGCTTCCCTTCCGCTTCGGGACGATATTTGACAGCGACGAAGCCCTCCGCCAAGCCGTCCGCACCAACCGGCGGGCGTTTGGCCGCAGCGTCGCCCGGCTGCGCGGCAAGGCTGAGATGCACCTCAAATTGGTGGTTCGCGACGGCTCGCTGCGCGAAGCGATGGCCGAAATCGTGCTGCCCAACACCGTCGGAGGCGATTACCTGATGAAGCTGCGCGAAAAGGCCTCGCGCGACCGCGAGCGCCAGACGAAGGCCCGCGCGCTCTCCGTGCAGGTCCACAAGATGTTCAATCCGCTGGAAGAAGAGATCAGTTGCAAACGGGTCAATACCCACGGCATGTTGATCGACATTGCCCACCTGATTGACTCCAAATCGGTGGAGAAGTACCAGAACCGCTACAGCAGCGCTGCCAAGCAGCTCAAGAACTGCGAGCTGTCAGTTAGCGGACCGTGGCCGCCATATCACTTTCTGCCTGGCAAGCTGCGGACCGTGGCGGGCAACTCCTAGGACTCTCGCAAATCCCGCGTGAGAAAAGGCCGCTGCATTGAATGTGCATGAATGTGCAGTGTGGGCTGGCAGGATTTGTCCCTTTCATGACGGACCACGCTGCCGATGCTAAGTAAGTCCATTTTTTACAATTTCTTACAAATTGGCGGTTTCGGTTGCCAGGGAATTCTTCTTTGGCGCGGCAAATGCTTCATTGAGATGTCAATGAAAGAGGCCGCCGACGAATGACCTTCACTTTCTCTCGACACATCTCTCAGGCCGGTCCAACTGGCGGATTGGCCTAATCAACCTTTCCTGACTCCTTTCCAATTGCCTCTTTTGAGAATGTGGCCCCAGAAATGGGGCCCTTTTTCTTGGGTAGAGGGATCCTGAGCGCGGAAGTGTTGTACGAGCCGTGCAGGCCCGGACGCCCCGGTTCGGGCCTACGTGGTTTAGGAGCCATGTCGTCCTGAGCGGAGGGAGGCGATTCGCTTCGCGAATCGCCGATCGAAGTCGAAGGATCCCATGTCTCCGCACCCTTGCGGCGGCGCCGAAGGGAATCTTCTCCTCCTCGTAATTGCAGAGAATTCCTTCATAAGCCGATGCCGATTGCCGCTCGCACGGGGTCTCTCGACTCGGCCGTTCGGTCGTAAAACGACCGAGCCGCTGTGATCGAGATGACAGTAGCGGTCGGGAGTGAGATTCTTAGTAAGACGGCTGTTTGCTCGCAGAATCTACCGTCGTCGTGCCGCTCCACGCTACCCACTCATTCAGCGGACTCATCCCACCGCAGTCCAGACATCGCGTAGCCGCATAGCGGGCGGAACAGTGCGGGCAGACACCTTGCGTCTGGAACATATCGAAACTGTTGCCGCAGTTGCCGCACTTCCAGAAATCTCCCACCGGCGGCGCAGTCTTGCACCGAGGGCAAGCGAAGCCGTCGCGGCGCGGCAGCTTGGCCAGCTTCGAGAGGAAGATTGCGTGTTGCAGCCCTCCCCAACAGTTCAGCAGCATGAAACCGGCGAGAACCCCGTACCAGATTGACCGCGCCCACAAAGCCAAGCCGATAAAACCCACCACGCCGACGAAGCCGATGACCGTCGCGACGAGCAGGCTGCGCGCCCGCCCCAGCACAAACCAAAGCAGCGAACGAAGGATCTGCCCGCCATCCAGCGGATAAATTGGCAGGATGTTGAACACCAGCAGCCAGAAGTTGATGATCGCCAACATGCGCAGCAAGGCGTGGACGTTCGGCATCGAAACATTCCATCCCAAAGAGCGGCTCAGCAATCCCAAGCCAAGCAAAACGGGCATGAGGACAACATTCACCAGCGGCCCTGCGGCAATGCTCCACAGCGTCGCGCCCGGCCGCGGCGGAGGATTCACATAGGCCACGCCGCCGAGCGGCCACAACACAATCTGATCGGCCTCGCCGCCGACCGAACGGCAGGCCAGCGAGTGCCCGAATTCGTGCATCAGCACAATCAAAAACAGGCCGAGATATTCCAGCCCATTGAAAACGGGCGAAGAATAATTCCCCGAGCGGCCGTTGATTTCATACATCGCCACCAGAAACCACGACCAGTGCAGAAACACAACAATGCCTGCAAACTTAAATAGACGAATCGATCCTCGGTGCGTCGGCATGTGGGAGAGTTATAGCACGATCCGGGCGAGGCTGCGCGACGCGGATCGGAAGCGATCGTGTTCAAACTCGCCGCAAAAAAAACGAGTTCTGGTAGTAGGACAGCGAAATTCTTAAGCTTTTCTCAAGCATTGCATCCTAACTGAAGAGGCCCGCCGGGTAACCCGACGGGTTTCTATTTGCGGCGTCGTGAGCCCCGCTCGGCCTTTCTCACGCAAATCCACTACGGTAAGCGGTTGCGAATCCCGACCGCTATTTGACGCATCTCATTTAAGACGCATATCATCTTCGTTTGGCCTTGTGGGGTAGTGAGTAATGGGATCGGCTCGTACAGTAAAGTCTGCAATCATGGACAAGAAGAAACTGGATGCTTTTCGCAAGCGGCTGGAGACGCGGCAGCAGGAGTTGCGGCACATGGTCTCCCGCACACAGCAGGACGGCCGTTCGGCGGATGAGGACACGGCGCAGGACATTGCCGATCGCGCCGCCAGTTCCTATACCAAGGAATTCCTTTTTCACCAGAGCAATAACGATCGCCAGTTGTTGCAAATGGTGGACGCAGCCTTGTCGCGCATTCGCGAAGGCGCGTTCGGCGAGTGCATCTCCTGCGGCAAAGAGATCAACGCCAAGCGTCTGGAGGCTGTGCCGTGGACGCGCCACTGCATCGAGTGCCAGGAAAAACTGGAGCAGGGCCGGCTGGAAGAAGCGTCGACGTAATCGCAGACAAATTTCATGTGCAAAAAAGCCGCCCCGCGTGGGCGGCTTTGTATTGCTGGTCGGATTGAAGCTCCAGCCTACGGTAAAACCTGGAACGGCTTGTTGCTAGTCAAGATGCCGCCGCCAAGCGTGCCGCTGGTAGGGCTGGTGCCGGGTGTTGTCACGGTAACGAACCCGGTGGTCGCTCCGCTGGGAACGGTTGCCGTTAGGTACGTGTTGGACACGATGGTAAAGTTCGCGGGAGTTCCGTTGAACGAGACGCCGGTGGTCCCGACCAAGCCTTGGCCGAGAATCTCAACCCTAGCGCCGACTTTGGCGAAAGGAAATACGAAACTAACGAACGGCCCAAGGCCCATATTAAGGCTGTAAACAACGCCTTGTTGCGAAGTGCCCCCGCTGATCGCTAGCCCGTAAATCTTGCCATTGGTGTGTTGCATGGGTGGAGTGAATGGGTTCTGCCCTTTGTAACCGTCGAAGTTATGGAGAATAGAGTAGCCTCCGACCGGGGTGATCTGGAAAATCACTCCCCAGCCCCAGTTGCCGCCGTTTTCGGTGACTCCGTAAAAGTTGCCGTCAGTCGCCTGGAGAAGCCCCGCAAAGGTGTTAGAGCCATCGTTGGGATAATTGGGGTCAGGGAAGTTATGCAGCACTGTGATGGCTCCTTGCAGGGTCAATTGGAAAATTACCCCGCCGCCGTAGCTACCTCCTTCGTAGGTGGCCCCGTAGAGGTTGCCGTCACCGCCTTGAACAACGGGCGCCCATAGGTACTGCCCGTTCGTACCGTCAAAGTTGAATAGGGTCGTCATTACTCCCTTAGGCGTCATCTTGAACACCGTGCCACAGTAGTAGTAGGGGTTTCCACAGTTGTTCGCGCCGCCGTAGGCCGTCGTGCCATAGAAATTCCCATCGGTCGCCAAGAGCAGCGGGGCGATGATGCTGGATCCGGGAATTGCTCCGAGCGCAGTAAAGCTTCCGGAGGGTGTGATCTTGTAGATAGTCCCCCAATCAGTTGTGCCATAGTAGTTCCCGCCGATACCCCGGACTGGCGGTGCCGCGGGCCCTTCGCCGTCGGCGCCGAACGTGAAGTTGTACAGAGTGGTCAGACTTCCGCCAGGCGTTGCTTTGAAGATCGTCCCATAATTGTCGGCGCCGCCTTGGTAGGTCGTGCCGTAGAAGTTCCCGTCCGTTCCCAGCGTCAATCCGCTCTGCACAAGTTCACCGTTGAGACCGTCGAAGTTGAACAGTGCTTTCCCCTCACCGCCAGGCGTGACCGCGAACACCACGCCGTCGCCGTTAGTGCCGCCGTACTTGGTTGTCCCATATAAATTGCCGTCTTGCCCTTGGGCAAGAGCGCCGATGGGAATCGCGCCATTGGCACCATCGAAGTTGTACACATCGGAATAGGTTTGCGCGCTTGCTGTCGCGACCATCAGCATGAGCGTTGTAAGTATAAGTACCGCCCTGCAAAATGATTTCATCTTCTTCCTCCCGCCACATCGCGTGGCTTGTCACGATTCGTTACTGCCGGCCCGCCCGTACCTGACATTCAGGTTCCGAGCGGGCCGGAGAAAAAGCTACGGCGTGATCTCAAACACCGTGCCAAACGTCTTGCTGCCGTCGCCGCTGGTGGTGCCGTAGAGGTTTCCCAACCCATCAAACACCAGGGTGCCTCCAGCGACATTCGGGCCCCCGCCGGGATAGGCTCCGGGGTCGCTACGCGTATCCTGGAAGGCGTGTACCACGCGGTATCTCACTCCCCCGCTCGAGGTAGGCGACAATTGAAAAACGACACCGTAGCCATAAGCTCCGCCCTTCATGGCTACGCCGTAGAGATTTCCCGCGGCGTCGAAGGTCACGCCACCATCAGGCATGCTTCCGTCGGTGCCACCGGTGAACTGATGAAGTACCTGCTCCGTCCAGGTTCCGTTTGCGTTGGGCACCAGCCTGAAGACGTTGCCATTTCCATATTTGCCGCCCGCAAACGTGGTCCCGTAAAGATTCCCGGCTGCGTCGAAGACCATCGGGCAGGCGGGGCTTTCGCCATCCTTGCCGCCGGTAAACGTGTGCAGCAGCGTTTCGGCCCAGGTCCCGTCCCCGTTGGGTGACAACTCGAAGACGACGCCAAGACCATAACAGCCATTCCCATAAGGGCTGCAGCCGCCTTTGCCGCCGAAAGCGGTTGTGGCGTAGATGTTCCCTTTTGCGTCGAAGATCGGTGTGGTTCCGCTCGGGTACCAGCCTTTCGCTCCTTCAAGCTGGTACAACTGGGTGAATGTCCAACTGCCGGCGTTTGGCGTCATTTCGAAAACGCAACTGACGCCATCTTCGCCACAGCCCCATGCGCCCGTTCCGTAGAGGTTGCCGGACGCATCGAACGTGACACCGCCCTGGGGGTTGCCGTCGTAAGCTCCCCAGAACCTTTGCAGGACATTCTCACTCCAGCCACCGCCCGGCTGCGGGACTAATTGGTATACATCCCCCGCATCGGGGCCCCCACTGGTCATGCCATACAGGTTGCCGGTTGCGTCGAAGACCACTCCGGCGTCGGGGCCATTGTTCTCGTTGGCGGTAAAGGCGTACAGCACGCTTTCGGCCCAGGTTCCATCCCCGTTGGGGGTTAGCTCGTAGACCGTGCCGTGGCCGGGGGTGCCTCCGTTGATTGTGGTGCCATAGATGTTTCCTGCGCCGTCGAAGATCAGGGTGCCCGAGGGAGCCGCCCCGTCCTTGCCGCGAAATATATGGAGCGTCTTGTACTTCATCTGCGCCCAGGCGCAGGGCACCGACACCAGAGTAAGGATCAATATCACTGTCGCGGCCACCAACAGCTTGTTTACGGCGACCCAGAATTTATTGCTTTTCATAATCTCTCCCTCCTCTCAGGGGGGGGCGGATGATGTCAAGATTCGTTTCTGTTTGGGTTTGTCGGGCGGCCGGAGAGCATCGACGAGCGCGGATTCAGGTCGGAGAAAAACCCGATATTTTCCGAGTGGCCTGGATTAGGCTTGCAAATGAGGCAGAACTCGAAACCTCATAGAGAATCTATCCGCTTTGGTCACGCCCGTCAGCGACCACCATCACGGTTACGTGTGACTAGGTAGGAACTTGTCTCAACCGACAACGATGTCGGCGATCTTCACCGCGTCTAGACAGGCCCTTACATCGTGGGTGCGGATAATGTGTGCTCCCTCGAGCATGAGCGCTGTCTCCATGGCAACAGTGCCGTAAGAGCGCGCATCCATCGCTGCGTCCTGGCCATTGCGGGAGAGCGCACGGCCAATAAAAGATTTTCGCGACACTCCCACCAACAGCGGATAGTGCAGCCCGTGAAACTCGTCAAAGCGTCGCAGGAGCGGATAATTTTCCTGAAAGCTCTTGCCGAAACCAAAGCCGGGATCGAGCACCAATCGTTCGCGCTTAACGCCCGCCATCAAAGCAACGTCGACCCAGTCGCGCATCTCGCGCTTCACTAAGGTCACAATGTCCTGGGCTGGCGGAAGCGTGCGCCACTCGTCGGGACGTTCCGCGCATGTGCATGAGCACGGCGCCGCATTTCAGCGCGGCCAGGGTCTTCGGCATCTGCGCGTCCCAGCGGAAGCCGCTGACGTTGTTCACAATTTCAGCGCCGGCTTCAACCGCGGCGCGGGCGACTTTGCCTTTGTAGGTGTCGATCGAGATGGTTGTCTGCGGGCGTTTCTGCTTGAGCGAGCGAATGACCGGGACTACACGATCCAACTCTTCCTGCTCACTGACGGGGCTTGTCGGTGCGATCGGCTGACCCGCGGGCGAAGACGTGCGCGCTCCGTCGGTTACCGCGCCTGGACGGGTCGATTCGCCGCCGACATCAATAATGTCGGCCCCATCGTCAATCAAACCCAACGCGTGTTCGACGGCACGGTCACAATCGAGATATTGTCCTCCGTCGGAAAAAGAATCGGGAGTGACGTTAAGCACGCCCATGATGAGGGTGCGCTTGCCCAACTGCAGGGTGCGGGTACCGATGTTCCATTCGAAGACCGGACGCATGTCCGCAATATTCTAAAACAGCTTCGTGGTTGCCACTAATTCGGTTGATGCGTTCTTATGCCACCACGCTGAGAGACTCTAAGCTCCGAAATGGAGACTTTCTTGCTGAGTGGGCCGGATCGGGCTGACTGGCACGCGATCTCGAGCGTTTACTCTTTTGCTCCCGCACCTCTGTGCCATTTGCGCTGTCCCGTTTTTTTCGGTAATCTGCGATTACACCGGAAAGGAGGTGGTCGAATGACAAGTTCTGATTGTAGTAACTGTAGTGGGAGTCTAAGACCAGGTGAGGTGGCTGAGACTTAGAGCTGGTTGCTCTAGGCGGGGCTTCGGGCGCCAAGCGCCAGAAGCTACAGCCCGCACACTAACCGGTGAGTTTGGACTCGATTCCGGCGTAGGTCGCGCCGGCCATCGATCAGTAACCCGGAGTTGCCGTAAGAGGCCACGTAGAGTGACCACCTCTTGGTCAATCCCAAACAGTCCACCGGGCGGCCCGTGCAGCGATGCGCGGGCCGTTCTGTTTTCTGGGAGTTCACCACAGAGACACGGAGTCACAGAGAAAATCATGACTCGAGCTTTTCAAATCCCACGCGGATGACTTCAGCTGTGTCTTTTGCCAGCGGCAGTCCGGCGGCCTCTTCTTTTGTGAACCATCTCGCTTCGGCGGCGTCGCCTGCCGCTTGAGGTTTGCCTGAGGTCCGACGGCAGAGGAAGTCGATCAGCACGTAGTGATATTGGGTGCGTCCAGCTTCGTCGCGCAATACTCGATCGAAAACGCCCAGCAGGTCGGCGGGTTCAACCTGCAATCCCGTTTCTTCGAGCGCCTCGCGGACCGCGGCTTCTCTCAGCGTTTCGCCGACCTCGAGAACGCCGCCGGGAATCGACCATTCGCCCATCAATGGCGGATGCCCGCGCTTGACCAACAGCACGCGGTCGTCATCAATGATGACCGCCCCCACGCCCACCAGCGGACAATCTGGATACTCGCGCTTCATAGCATTTGGCCGTAGAACACCCGGAATCGCGCTGTAGATTCTAAACCTTGGCAGCGAGAAAATCAGATCAGATATTAGTTCTCGGTTCTCAGTAAAATAGCTCCGTGGCCCTAGAAGAATACAAGCGCAAGCGCCGGTTCGAGGAGACGCCCGAGCCCCCGCCAAAGGTTGAAAAAAAATCGCAGCACCGTTTCGTCGTGCAGAAACACCGCGCCACGCGTTTGCATTACGATTTCCGGCTGGAAATGGAAGGCGTGCTCAAGTCCTGGGCAGTTCCCAAGGGGCCATCGCTCGACCCTGCCGATAAGCGTCTGGCGATGCAGGTCGAAGATCATCCGGTTTCGTATTTCGATTTCGAAGGCATCATTCCCGAAGGCAATTACGGCGCAGGCACGGTGATGGTGTGGGATGTTGGCACGTGGGAGCCGCTCTCGCCGAAGCCAGTCAACGGGCAGTATGTCGCCGGGAACCGAGCAAGAAGCCGCGGAGATGTTGCAGAAGGGCGATTTGAAATTTCGGCTTCAGGGAAAAAAGCTGAACGGCGATTTCGCGCTGATCCATATTAAAGCGCGGCGGCCGGGAAGCAAAGGTACGGAGTGGCTGCTGATTAAAAAGCAGGACAGTGCAGTTGTGCCTCACTACGACATCGGCAAGTACGATGTTTCTGCGCTCAGCGGCAAGACCATGGCGCAAATTGCCGGCGATGAAGACGCAGCCGAGTGGAAGAGCAGCAAGAAAGCTTCGCGGGGAGGACTGAAAGCACCCTGGCTGGCCGAGACTTTGGCGAAGATCGACAAAAAGAATAAAAAGCAAACCGCAGAGGACACCGAGACCATTAAGGCCAAAGTGGAGCCTTCTCAGTCGGTGCAGAGCGCTTCAGCCAGAAAAAAAAACTCTAATTTCCCCGCGAGCTCGACGATCTCGGCGATAAAAGATCTCCCCGGAGCGGTCAAGCGCGCCATGCCTTCCGCCATCACTCCCATGCTGGCCACGTCGGTGGAGAAGCCGTTCGACGATGCGGAATGGCTGTTCGAGATCAAATGGGATGGCTACCGCGCGATTGTCTTCGTCGAAGATGAAAAAGTCCGGCTGGTTTCCCGCAACCACAACGATCGCACTCATCAATTCTCCGAGCTTCAAGGTCTCGGCCAGTTTGTAAGAGCCAAGACCGCAGTTCTCGATGGCGAAATCGTGGCGCTCGACGAGCAAGGCCGATCGTCTTTCAGCCTGATGCAGCAACGCACCGGCATTCGCAGCAGCGGGCGCAGAGTGGCAGGGCGGTCCGACGTGGAAGTTGTCTATTATGTTTTCGATCTGATCTATGCCGACGGATACGATCTGCGCCGGGTTCCGCTCGAAGAACGTAAAAAGGCGCTGTCACAAATCGTGACCGCGGACCCGATGCTGCGCTACTCGGAACATTTCCCGGAGCATGGCATCGCCTTGTTCGAAGCCGCAAAGCAACAAGGACTGGAAGGAATTCTGGCCAAGCGCCGGGACAGTGTTTATGAAGAGCGCCGCAGCCGCGACTGGCTGAAGATCAAAATCACCCAGACTGTTGATTGTGTCATTGGAGGTTACACTGACCCGGAGGGTACACGGCAACATTTTGGCGCACTCGTGCTAGGCCTGTACAACGAAAAGAAGCAACTCATTCACGTCGGCCAGGCGGGAACGGGATTCAATTTTGCGACGCTGAAAGAGATCTGGCAGATCCTGCATAAGCTGGAGATGAAAAAGTCGCCATTCGATGGCGCCGTCGAGGCCGTCCATGCGCATTGGGTCAAGCCGCAGCGCGTGGCGGAAATCAAGTTCGCCGAGTGGACCGCACGAAACGTCCGAAGGCGGGCTAAAGCTGCGTGCCCCAGTGTTCATGCGGCTGAGGGACGACAAGAAGCCGGAAGATTGCACACTCGAATCTCAGCTGCCAAAGTTGCAAAGCGAAAGCTGACGCGATTTTCCGCATTCTCGGAGAAGACCTCTTACTTGATGTCTTTCATTTCCAGCATGGAGCCGTAATCTTTGCCGGAAGGCTCGACGGCGCGGGCCACCATACCGTCAAATCCGTCGCGGAACTCCGGGAACCTTGCGAGCACGGCCTTCATCACTGCAGTGTTCTCCTGAAACGTCTTGCCGCTGTCCGAAATGTCGGGCCACTCATACTTCACCACTAAATCAAAGTCCTTCCCTTCTGGCAGCGGATACACGGCGAGCAACTTATAAGTCTTGCCGCCCGCGGTCATATCGACCGGGCTGTCCGCCGGAAGGTCCGCCGGCTTCACCGCCTGCATTTCGTCATATAAATGGTCGGTCGTCTGCGTGTACATAAAAGTTACCGGGACGAGCATGTCGCGCGCGGCGAGGTAGTAAAACCAGGCGTTGCGGGTCTGTCCTTTTTCTTTGAAGGCGCGGGCCTTGTCGGTAAACCATTTGGCGTCATGGCCGTTGAACTGCGGATTTCTGGCATAAAATCCGCCCAGCTTCCAATCCGCGCCTTCCTGCTGCAGCACAAAGGTCACGGTGCGCGGCTCCTTGCCGCCTGCGGCGTCAACAATCGTTACACCATAATTTCCGGGAGCGAGGTTCGAGATCACAAATTCGGCGCTGTTCTCGGTTTGCCCTTTCGAGCCGAAAACGCCGCAGAGAAATTCGGCCCGTGAAAGCGGAGCGTTGCCTTCGACTTTCAAGAGAAACGGCGGACGAACTGCGGCTTGCGAACCGAGCAGAGCAGGCTGATTGTCTTTGACCGCCGTTTCCACCCCGGCAAAATCGCCCGCCAGACTTGGAATTGCATTTTGCTTGAGGGAAGCGGCATCGCCCCGCGCCGCTATATCGAAATAGCGCTTCGCGGCACTTTCCAGCGCGGTACGCGAAGGCTGGTCCATTTCGTCGGCAGTGAGGCAAGTCTGCGAGAGAGCAGAAACCGCAAGACCCAACATGAATGCGAGCAGGCTAAGACGAAAGCTGTAACGAAAAGTGGCAAATTCAAGACACTTCATGAGCGCGATGTCCTTTGCTCAAAAATTTATCAGCAGCTTAGATGACAAATATCGCTTCAAACGATGTGTGCCACGGCGCGAAGTATCGTCTTTTGAATTCTACGCCGTCGACCTCCGGCGCGAAATTCCGTTCTCGCCGCGAATTGCGTCTGCTCCGCCTGTGTGTTACCGTCCCCTTAATTCCTATTTCCGCGGAGGCGTGCGATGGTCGGTTGGATCATCTTGGGCGTTCTGGTGGTGATCGGCTTCATCCTGGCCGGGATGTACAACAGCCTGGTGCAACTGCGGGTGCGTTGCGATTCAGCCTGGTCCGACATCGATGTGCAACTCAAGCGCCGGCACGATCTGATTCCGAACCTCGTCGAAACGGTCAAAGGCTACGCCTCGCATGAAAAAGGCACCTTCGAGAATATCGCCAAGTTCCGCTCCATGGCGATGCAGGCAACTTCTCCCGCCGACAAAGCCGCCGCGGAAAATCAGCTGACCGGCGCGCTCAAAAGTTTGTTCGCCGTGGCGGAAAATTATCCGGAACTGAAAGCTTCCGAGGAATTCACGCAATTGCAGGGGTCGCTGAACCAGACCGAGGACACCATTCAGAATGCCCGCCGTTACTACAACGCCGTAGTGCGGCGACCTGAACACCAAAATTCAGTCGTTCCCCACAAATATTCTGGCAGGAATGTTCGGCTTCCAGGCGCGGCAATTCTTCGAGGTCGAGTCGGCGACCGCGAGCCGGTGGCGGTGAAATTTTAAATCACTTCAATCCATCGACCAGAAATAGATCGGACAAGATGCGGTTGTAGTTGTAGGCGTAGGATTTCCCATCGGCAGAGATGTGCGGCGTGCGAATGAAGTTGATTCCGGCCGGATCCGGCGGATTCAGTTCCTTCCACAATTTTCGTTTTCCGCTTGCCAGTTCGACTTCAAACACCTTCACGGGAACGGCAGAGCGATACACATAGACGCTCTGGCCGTCGCCTGTCCAGCCGAATGCAACTTCGCCAGGTTCGAGGCCCGCTATCGGCTTGCCTTCGCCGGTTTCGGTGGAACGTATGCTCGAAGTTCCGTCGGGCTCGACCGCGAGAAACTGCTTGCCGTCCGGGGAAACAAACCGGGTGAAGTTCACGACGCTTACGCCTTCGGGAGTGATGGGACGAGGCTTGGCCTGCGGAATGTCAAAAAGATAAATGCGCGTGCCGTGGTTTGGTTCGTTTCCAATACAGATCACGCGGCGCCCATCCGGCAGAAAATTTCCCCATTGGAAAGTAAACTGGCCTAAATCCATTTGTTGCGGTTCGCCAGTTCCCGTCGGAAGAATCGCGACGTGATTGAACGCGATGTCTGGAGTTGTGAGCACCCACTTGGTATCGCGCGAAAGTGAATCGGACGACCCCTCCGCCAGCCGGACAGGAAGCGAGCCGTCCATTTTGCGCAAGTAGATCTCGCCATTGGTTCCGCCCGCCTCGCCCGATTCGTCGAACAAGAGGAGTTTCCCGTCAGGCGAAAAATCGCGAATTGCGGAGAAATCCATCCACGAGAGATCTTCTTCGTGCGCAGCGCCGGGCGCGAGACCGATAATGCCGACCCGCCAATCGTCTCTTGCCAGCAAGACCCGGCCGTTGCGGGCAACGTCGAGCAAATTCAAAATGCCGGGGATGCGGTAGATGAGCCGTTGCTTGCCGGAAAGCGAAACTCCGGAAAGTGCGCGTCCGCTGCCGCTGGGAGTGCCGGTAAACCAGATTTCATCGCCCGAGGCCGACCACGCCAATCCCTGAATGCTCGAAAATCCCGTGCACAGAGTTTTCTTGTGGCCCGCGAGATCGACCACGGCTACGTCGCCCGGATCGCCCCATCGGCTGGGATGATCGATAAATCCAATCATGTCCCCGCGCGGCGAGATGCGCGGGTTTCCAACCCAACCCGCAGTTTCATAAATCACTTTTCCCACGGGATATTCGAGGCGGGTGCGTCCGGTCACGCGGCGGACCGACCATCAACTCTTTCCCGTCGGTCGACCAATCGGCAAATTCGACGTCGCTCTCCATCGGCCGGGGAGAACCGCCGGAAAGCATGGCGCGAGCCACCGTCCCGGCAATCGAATAGGCGCCGGTGTAAACCGGATTGAGACGGACGGCAAGCTCTCCGGTCGAAGAGATCCCGAGCAGATCGGTGTCGGTCATGCCTAGAGTGCGGGACTCGTTGCCTTCGGGCCGCGCGGAAAATAGCTCAATCGGTTTGCCCGACCACGAAGCCGCGTAGACGACGGTCTCACCATCCGGGGCGAAGCGCGCAGCTTGTATGGTGCCGCGCTGAAATGTGAGTTGATGAAAACTGGGCAGCGAAGGAGTGGGAGCAGTTTTGCGCGCAACTATGAAAACGATGATCGCGACAACCAGGCCGGCGGCGAGCGCAATCCAGAATGAAGCGACTTGCGGCTTCGGTTGCTCAACGGCGACAGCTGAAGTCACTGCTGGCGCAGCCACCGAACTGCTCGACGATCCGCTGAACGCTTCCAGGGCGAAGGCAACATCGCGCGCCGATTGAAAGCGATTCGCCGGATCTTTTTCCAGACAATGCTCGACGATCCGCGCCAGTCCCGGCGGAATGTTCTGCTGCACTTCGCTCAACTGCGGCGGTTCCTTGGTCAGGATCGCGCTCATGGTATCGGCCGCGGTCTCACCCTGAAAAGCGCGCTTGCCCGAAACCATTTCATACAAGATCGTGCCCAGACTGAAAAGATCGGAGCGCGCGTCCGCCGCTTTTCCGCGCACTTGCTCGGGCGACATATATCCGACGGTGCCGAGAACCATGCCGGGTTCGGTTTGCGAAGCGAGCGTCGGCGTGTCGTGCCCGGACGCCGTTTTCTCCGGATGGGTCAGCTTCGCCAGGCCGAAATCGAGAATCTTGATTCGGCCATCTTTGGTGAGAAAAACATTCTCCGGCTTCAGATCGCGGTGGGTAATGCCTTGATGGTGTGCCGCGGCCAAGCCGCGCGCCATTTGCAGGGCGTAATCGGTGGCCTTCCGCGATGGAATCGGCCCGGTCTGGATTCGCTGGCGTAGCGTCTCTCCCTCAAGCAGTTCCGTAACAACATAGGGGGACTCGTCGTGCGAACCAATGTCGAAGACAGCGAGAATGTTGGGATGATTCAGGGCCGCAGTAGCGCGAGCTTCCTGCTCAAAGCGGCGTAGGCGCTCCGGGTCGTGAGAGAACGACGCGGGCAGTACTTTGATGGCAACGTCGCGGCCGAGGCGCGTGTCGCGGGCGCGGTAGACTTCTCCCATACCGCCAGCGCCGAGGTTGCCGATGATTTCGTAGGGCCCGAGTTTGGTGCCGGGATTCAGCATTGAGAGTGCGAAGGCGAATTGTAAAGGGCTGTAGCGGCGATTGAAAAGAACAATGTGCAGGAAATCCATTTGATACCATCGCTGGTGGTACCGACGGTTAGAGGCACCTCATGGCTGCCCTAATTGATGCAATTAATGTCAAACGCAAGACGTTCTTTGAGCTTGAGAACACTCCTTTCTGCTGCCTGGAAGCAGAAGTAAATACGCCTACCGCTCGCGGCGGTCAGACTCTCGTGCGCCTGAAGATGCGCAATCTCCTGACTAACGCGGTCTTTGAGAAGACGTTCAAGGCCAGCGACAAATTTAGCGAACCGGACTTGCAGTCGGTTCAGGCTTCCTATCTATACAGCGATGCGAACGGTTCTCACTTTCTGGACCAGGAAAGCTACGAGACCGTCACCCTGAACGCTGAGATGGTTGGGGACGCATTGGACTTCCTGATCGAAGGTGCATTGATCGAGCTGCGCAAGTACAACGGCAACCCCATTGGTTTAGAGCTGCCAACATTCGTTGAGCTGGACGTTGCCTCCACCGAACCCGCGGTCCGGGGCGACCCGTCGGGCGGCGGAACCAAGACAGCGCGGCTGCAGACGGGCCTCGAAATCCGCGTTCCCCTCTTCATCAAAGAGGGGGAAAAGGTGAAAGTGTCCACGGAGAACCGGCAGTTTGCGGGACGGGCATGAGGCGGACAGGTGGCCCACTCTAAATTTCGCAAAGAGCGCGAAATTTACAATGGGCCACCTGTGATCTTTAGTCTTCCACCACTCTTGCCGTCATCTCTTCTGCCGGGGCGCCGCCGGTCATAGCTTGGGCAATGATCAGTTGCCGCGCCTCGATTCTGATTTTCGGCAACTGCAGCCAGAACAGCGCCGCGCCTCCGATGGCCGCTACCGCTCCCATGGCCACCGTGACCGGCGCGCCTAAGCGATGCGCCAGCGCTCCTGCGAAAAGTGCGCCGAAGGGCGCCATGCCCATGAACATCATCGAGTAGACCGCCATTACCCGGCCGCGCAGTTGATCGGGCACCATCGCCTGCACCAGCGTGTTGGAAGCCGACATCTGCAGCATCATGCAAAATCCGACAGGGAGTAGCATCGCCGCCGAGAGCCAGAAATGTCGCGAAAAAGCGAACAAGATTAAAGACACGCCGAAGCCGCCGCACGCGGCCGCGACCCAGCGCCCCAAGCCACGAATTCCGGTCTTCGCCGCCAATGTCAATGCGCCGAACAGCGCGCCCACTCCGGTCGCGCCCATCAGAATCCCCAGACCCCTGGCCCCGCCGTGGAGAATCTGGTCGGCAAAAATGGGCATCAGCACCGTGTAGGGCATCGCAACCAGGCTGACCAAACCGAGAAGAAGCAGAATAGCGCGCATGGGCGCAGTCTGCTTGACGAAGCGAAAGCCTTCCACGATGTGGTCAAGCGGAGACGCATGCGTCCCGTAGAAATGTGGCTGCACCCGCATCAACCATAGGCCGACGATCACGGCGATGTAGCTCACCGCGTTGGCGAAGAAACACCAGCCTTCGCCGATCTTCGAGACGAGAATTCCAGCAATCGCCGGGCCGATAATGCGCGCGCCATTGAACATCGAGGAGTTCAGCGCGATCGCGTTCATCAAGTCTTCCTTGCCTACCATATCGACCAGGAACGATTGCCGACCGGGAATATCAAAAGCGTTCACCACCCCCAGCATTGCCGCCAGCACGAAGATGTGCCACACCTGCACGGTATGGGTGAGCGTCAGCGCGGCCAGGATGAACGCCAGAATCATGGAAGCTGTCTGGGTGGCAATTACCACGCGCTGGCGCTTGAGCCGGTCAGCGACAATTCCGCCGACCGGGGCCACAAGGAACACCGGAAACTGGCTGGCAAAGCCGACCGCTCCCAGCAGCAGCGACGATCCCGTCAGCCGGTACACAAGCCACGCTTGGGCCACTGTCTGCATCCAAGTGCCGATCAAGGAGATTAGTTGGCCGCTGAAGAAAAGCTGGAAATTGCGATGGCGTAAAGCACGGACCGTCGCCGACAGTGTCATCCGGGCCGGCGAAGAATTTGCGGGAGGTGCTTGCTGCGGCGGCTGCGTAACTTTCAACCTGCTTAAGATGCTACCAAACCCGCCGGCGATCCAGTTCGCGCTTTGCCGGGGTTTTGCACAGCGTGACTAACTGGTGACTTCTCAGACGGCCCGGGAAACAGTACATTGGAGCAGGCCGAAGTTCACAGGCTTGGTCAAAACTTTTGCTTGGGAGAGTTTGGGCATGAGCCCAGTTCAATTGGAGCGTCGGGCAAGGCAGCGGTTTGATTTCAACCTGCCCGTCTCTCTGCGCCTGGCCGATGGCCGCACCGGCAGTGGTTTTACCCAGAACCTGAGCGCCCGCGGCCTGTTCCTTTGCACCGATATGTCGCTGGCCGAGGGCGAAGCGATAGAGCTCACGCTTTCCATGCCGTCCGAAGTGACCCTCAGCGACGCCATGCGGGTGCGCTGTCAGGCGAAGCTGCCCTGCGAGTGCTGGCAGCCGGCTCCGAAACCAAGTCTTTTGCCGCCATCCAGCTGGAAAAATACGAATATCTGCCCCAGGAAAGCGATATGCCAGCTATCTCCCGCCTTCCCCTGCCGGAGAACGCCGCCGAAGACGAGTCCGTTATCGTTTCCTAAATACTGCAGCCGCGCCCATCCATCCGGCCCGCTTCCGGCGTACTTCTTTTGTGAGGAGGTCCGAAACCCTGCCTGTGATGCGGATTTGCACACGATTCTCGATTGGCATTTAGCCGGTTTTTGCATAGAATGACCTTAGGCTACGGACAGCTCCTCCCAGGTGCGGCGTGCCGCCACTGCGTCCTTACCGCGAACGGCAGTTTTAGGGAAATTAGCGTTGAGGGAGTATTCTCTTCGGGAAACCGGTTACAAAAGTCACGTGGCGCGATTCCCAGCTCTCTCATAACATTCAATTAGGTGTTGCGTTGAGGCCCGGTTCATGCACGGTATAGCTGTTTCTCTCCTAACCGAAGAAAAAGAACGGCTGTCGCTGCTGCAGCAGCGTCTCGAAGCCACTCAGCTTGGGCGCAACGTTTTCAGCCAGGTCGGCTTTCCGGCCAGCCAGACCGATCCCATTCTCCGCCAGATCCAGGATGTGCGGTTTGAAGTCGTGCTGGTGGATATCGATCCACAGCAGGTGCAGCGGGCGGTCACGCCATTGAGACGATTCATAACAGTACCAGCGACATCGTAATTTTCGCCATCGGCGCAATGAGCAATCCGGAAACGATCGTTGCCGCCATGCGTGCCGGAGCCCGCGAATATTTGGAGCGCGGCCTGTCCGCGGAAAACCTGGTTGAAGCCTTAAGCCGTTTCAGTGCGACTCGCAGCAAAGCTCGGACGGCTTCCGGCCGCGCGCGGGTCTTTACCGTCACCAATGTAAAAGGCGGAGCCGGAGCGACTACGGTTGCCGTGAATACGGCCGTGGCGCTGCAGGAATTGCACTCGGAAGTGCTGCTGATCGATTTTGCGCCTTTGGGCCATGCGGCGCTGCACCTGAACGTTCGGCCAACGTTCGGACTGACCGACGCGCTGCAGAACCTGCACCGCATCGATAATTCCCTGCTCGAAGGTTTAATGACGCCGTGCAAGGGCGGCTTGCAATTGCTTGCCGGACCGATCCAGCAGCCGCATACTGCCGTACCCACCATGGCAGACTTGGCGCGGCTTTTCGACTTGGTGGTGTCGCAGTTCCGCTACGTGGTGGTCGATTGTTCCAACCGCATGGACGATACCGCCCGCATGTTGAGCGACCTTTCGAATTCGGTGCTGTTGGTGGCGCAGGCCGACGTGGTTTCGTTGTGGAGCGCGGGACGCATTCGGTCATTTCTTGAAGAGGGTACTGGACGCGACCGGGTGCGGCTGGTGCTCAACCGCTATAAGAAAATTCCCGGCTTCAGTGACGAAGACGTTTTTACTGCGACCAACTGCAAAGTTCTGTGGAAGGTTCCCAACAATCACCAGGCGATCGCTCCCGCCATCGATAAGGGCGCACCGGTCGCGATGCAGGACAGTTCCGACGTGGGCCGCTCTTTCCGCAGCCTGGCAGCTTTGCTGGCGGATGCTTCAACCTCGGAAGGTTCGCTCGATCTGGTGTTCCAGCCCGATAAGAGTGAAGTGAAGAAGAAAGCCGCCGGCGGCCTGTTGAACGTCTCTCCTTTACGCGCCGGACATTAATCGTTTCCAACAAAATCATTCCTAACTAACTTGTCATTCCGAGGAGCCTTGCCGCGAGGAATCTGTAGTTTCGTCCCCAGCTTCGCAGGGGTGCCCCATTTTTCGCGTTTTGTGCGAAAAGTGGGGACGGATATCTAAGCGCTCCTGCACTCCTACCGTGGTAACATGTCTGCCCGGAATGCAGGAGGCAAGCCGTGTCCAGATTCCTTAGCCTAAGCGCCCGCGCAGCAATTCTAGGTTTCTTAGCGATGCTGTGCTGGACGAAAGTATCTGTGGGGCAGTCCCAGTACTCGAGCCCCTAGTTGTCAGGACGGGGCTAAGCCCTATAGCGGGCTAGTAAGAGATAGCAGTGGGAATCTTTACGGCACAACTCTCCAAGGGGGAACGGGGCAATGCACTGGCGGTTGCGGCGTCGTTTTTGAGTTGAGCCCATCGAATGCGGGTTGGAGTTATAGCGTGCTATACAGCTTCAAGGGAAGCGCAGGCAACGATGCCTGTGGCGCGCTAAACAATAGCCTTGCGTTGGACCAGCACCGGAAATCTATTTGGGCCCGGTTCGCACTGTGGGGCATACGGTGAGGGCGGCGTTTTTGAAGTTTCGCCGCCGTCATCTAAAGGTGGTTCATGGGTGGAAACCGTGCTCTATAGCTTTTGTCAGAATGCTGGCCAGAACTGCCCAGATGGGGCGAACCCTCTGAGTGGCGTGACCATTGACTCCTCTGGAAACCTATACGGAACAACGGCAAACGGCGGGAA
This sequence comes from uncultured Acidobacteriaceae bacterium, assembly GCA_963848325.1. Lineage (GTDB taxonomy): Bacteria > Acidobacteriota > Terriglobia > Terriglobales > Acidobacteriaceae > DATJOJ01. The sequence continues at coordinate 115,009 of CAWKDJ010000016.1, read as the reverse complement.
GGGTACCTATTTCGGACTTATATTTAAACTTACTCGAACTGCGGGTAACGGATGGAGCGAGTCTACATTGTATGCATTCGACGGAACGAATATCTTTGGTCCCGAAGCTGCTCCTGTTTTTGACGGTTCAGGCAACTTATACGGAACTGCTTACTACGGTGGGTTGACGAGCGATTTTTGTGATAAATACTCGTCTTATCCACGAGAGTGCGGAGGCGTCTATAAAGTGTCTTTGAAAGCTGGGAGTTGGATTGAAGAGGATTTTCTGTTCAATGGAAGAGACGGTGGCAATCCCGTCTCCGGCGTGGTTCTCCGCGACAATACACTATACGGAACTACGTTTGAAGGAGGGAACGGCGGCGGTGGAAGCGGCTGGGGTGTTGCGTTCCAGATTTCTGGGGAAACGGAAACGGCCCTGCACAAATTTTGCTCCGTAGATGAATGCCCGGACGGTGCCAGCCCTTACGGGACCTTGGTACTTCACGACAATAGGTTGTATGCGTCCAGCCTCATTCACCGGGCCAACGGGGCAGGGCCTCATTTTTGAAATTAGCCGTTAGAAGACCTCGATTGTGAGACGCGAGGCCCGTGCTTTGAGGTTCCCACTCCTCGCAACAAACGTGAGAAACGGGGCACCTCCAAAACGTACCTCTACTTCCCCGCCGCAGTCTTGCCTTCGACCGCTGCGTAAACCGCTGGGTTGGCACAGACTTCGTAATACCATTGCTCAGTCCAGTGCTGCAGGGTAAAGTTGCGGGTTTCAACGTGCGGCACGCGGCTGCCGCGCACCACGATTTTGCGAAAGATGTCGCTGCCCAGGGGCACCAACCCGCTCCACAGGCGGAATTCCTCCTGCGCGGGCGCTTTCGGCAGCACCGCGTTGCACGGCGCCAGCGAAATTTCCTGCTGCAGCTTGCGGAATGCCGCCTCGCTCATGCGAATGCCGTTCACGTTGTACTTCAGCAGAAAATCTTCCGGGCTGTCTTCGATTCCCACGTCGGTTGCGGTCTGGAAGGCATAAACGTTGAAGAGAGTATTCGAAGCTTTCAGTGACTTGCGGATGCGCTTGCTGCAGGAAGATAGGCGGTCGCTCTCGTTGAGCGCGTCGGAGATCATGATCCGCTGATCGCCATCCATCAGGTACATGGGCGGCGAATCCTGATAGGAAATTCCGATGCCGAGTTCGATGCCCGGCAACCCGGCACGCTCGATCATCTGGTTATAGCCGCGCACGATTTCGATAATTTCCCGCGCCAGCACCGCGGCACGGCCCACTGCCATTCCGGGTTCGTTCTCGCGCTCGAGCAAGGCCAGAATAATGGCATCGCCCTCGATGAATACCTTGTTCGCGCCGTACTTGGCCAACAGCTTGTTGACCGGATCGTAGAAGTTCAAGCTGAAGTAAGACGCCGGATTCATGCCACGTTCCAGCAGCGAACGGGTGAGCCGGGAGGAATCGCGAACGTCGGCCTTGATGATCACGTGGCGGACGATTTTTTCTTCGCCGGACTTCTGCTCATCCGGCAGTAGGAACTGGTAAAGCGTGCCGTTGACCGAAGAGAGTTCGCGGAGCTTGTCGTTGGCGATGAGATTGATGCTGTCCATCGCACCGTTGAGCACTTCGAGCTGGCGCAGGTCGCGGTGGTAGCGAAGGAAATCGCGCAGAAACCGCCCCGCCATTTTGGTGCGGTCGGCGCCGCGACAACCGGCCGCGCGGCTGACCGCGGCATGAAGACTGTCAGCCGAGAGCTTGCCGTGCTCCTGAATCAGCTTTTCTACGCGGACGCATTCTTCCCGCGAGATCAGGGCGTTTTTCAGTTGCTGCGCATTGATGCGCGGGGAATATTCCGGCAGCAGCGGGGCCACTTCGTAAGAGGCAACCACGTAGTCCAGCAACTTCTCTCGCTCCAGCAGATTGACCCATTCCGTCAGCCGCGTTTTCTGGGCGCGGCCTTCGGGCGTAGACTCGTCCGGAGTTCCTCCGGCAATCAACTCCTGCGCGTTTTCCGGAACGTTCAGCCAGCTGTCGAGAGACGGCTCGCTCGGCCCGGAACTGGGCTGCACTGCAGTCACGAATTCGCAAACCACACGGCGGACATTGGCAAAGCGGTCGGGATCGCGGTCGAAGTTGCCGAGCATCACATATTGCTCTGCGTTCAAATAAGTATCGTGGCCGTCTTCGGTGAAAATCAGGGGATTGAAAAACAGTTTGTAGTGCTCGTCGCTGCCGGTGCCGAACAATGACCGGCGGGTACGCGCCAGGGTTTCTTTTTCAATATCGCGCAGAGTACGGAACAATTCCTGGCCAGTGCGCCGGAGAATGATTTTCTTGGCCACCTGAAATTCGCTGACCCGCTCGCGGTATTCGAGAGCCCGCTGCGGACGGATTCCCTCATAGCTCTTCAGCAGAGTGCGGCAGCGTTCCAGGATTTGCCCAAATTGCGCGCCTAACTCGGTGCGCAGAAATTTGATGATGGCCGCCCGCGCCAGCAGATCGAGCAGTGGATTGTTCTCCGCTTTGGCCCGATTGAGCGCGGCCACATGCAGATCGCCGAGCGCAGTTTTCAAGTCGGTGGTTTCGACCTTGGGCTGGGCGCTTGGCATTCGGCGAAGAGATAAAGTGATTGCTGGTCTTCGCCGCGGATTGCGCCGCCATCAACTCTTCGACCCCGCCGTGCCGCACCAGCAGCCGCGTGATGTGCGCGCGCGTCAGATCGACAAACTTGGGGCTGAGGTAAACGTCGTAGCGGAGATTGTCCACTCCGACCTGCAGATTTTCGAGCGAAAGGGAGGGCGTAAAACCGCTCAGCCGCGCCGGAGATGCCGCATCGGCTTCCTGCCCGAGTTTGAAAAAAGGAAAACGCGCCATTGATGCACAGCGGGCATCGGCTGCTATGTTTCAGGCCACCAGCCGGGCATAACTCCGCCCGCCGGATGCGCCTTCACAGGAAGCCCGAAAACCCGGAACTAACTGATTTTTAACTGCTTCTGGCAGCGTAGCATGGGCTCTGGGGCGGGCAAACGTTACCCAAGTTATTGAGCTAAAGAGTGCAGTCACAGGCTCAAGTTGTGGCGGCAGAAGCAATTCGCGAAACCCCTTCGTTTCGTCCAAACTGGGGCTACAATACGTTCGTGCCTGCAGCAGGTCCAAAACGGCAGCCGGAACCCACACCTCATAAGCACCATGCTGTGCCTGAAATTTACACGCTGGAGACCACCGGACTTCTGGTCATCGCAATCCTGATTTTGGTTCTCACCCTCATTCGTTACTGGCACCGCATCCCCTGGAGCGCCCGCTGACGTGAGTTCCGAACCGCTGCTGGTAGTGGTTCTCGGCCCAACCGCCAGCGGAAAAACTGCACTCTCGCTGCTTTTGGCGGAGCGTTTTCACGGCGAAATCGTGAACTGCGACTCGGTTGCGATGTACCGCGAATTCGAGATCGGCACCGCCAAGCCATCGCTTGAAGAACGCAGCCGCGCGCCGCATCATCTGCTGGACTTCGTCGATCCCACCGGCTTTGTCACAGCCGGTGACTACGCGCGCCAAGCGCGGCACGTCCTCGACGAAATCAAATCGCGTAGGAACCTGCCCATCATCGTGGGAGGAACCGGGCTTTATCTTCGGGCCCTGCTCGACGGACTTTTCTCCGGGCCGCAACGTTCCGAAGAGCTTCGCCAGCGGCTGCGGCAACAAGCCTCTGAAAAAGGTCCGGACTACCTGCATCGCGTACTGCATCGCATCGACCGCAAAGCTGCGGAGCGAATCCATGCCAACGATCTCCCTAAGCTCATTCGCGCCATCGAGGTCTGTATCGCTTCCCGCCAGAAGATGACTGACCTGTGGAAGCAGCAGCGCGACCCCTTGCGCGGATTCCGGATTTTGCGGCTCGGGCTGAATCCCGGCCGGGGCGCGCTTTACGACCGCATCAACCAGCGCGCAGCACGCATGTTCGACTCGGGATTGATCGAGGAGACCGATCGCCTGATGAAAAAGTACGGCGACTCCGCGCGCCCCCTGGGATCGCTCGGCTACAAGCAGGCCGCGCACTTGCTTCACGGTGAAATGGGTCGAGTATCTGCGCTGCGGGCAGCCCAGCAGGCCCACCGCAACTATGCCAAGCGGCAAATGACCTGGTTCCGTCGCGAGCCCGATGTCATTTGGCTGCAGGGTTTTGGAGACGATCCAGGGGTTCAGCAGTCAGTCCTTGAAGTGGTGGAAAGTATGCTCAAATCGGAGGGCCAAGCTTATGAGTAAATTACGGAACCTGCCGATCCAGCCTTTCGTACACTTCAACATGACCGCTACGCCCTATCCACGCCATCGATATCAACTGCTCTTACTGGCCGCGTTCCTGTTCCTCAACATCGCCGCCTTTGCCGGCAGCGATTCGATGAACTGTAGTGTCGATCCCCCATCGGGACATGCGGAACTGGCGCCGGGCGATCAAAACACGGCCAGTCATTTGCAATTGAGTCGACCGCTGGCGGCTGGCTCGGAGATCGACCTCGACCTTTGCAGCGGAAACGTCGAGTTGCAGGTCAGCAAGAGCGGCAACCTGGACGTGACCGTCGATCTCGGACGGCCCTCCAGCAAGCATCTGGCAGCGGACTATCTTGAAATGCTGAATGTCACGCCGCACAAAACGACGGTTCACCTGCACCTAACTCGATCGACAGACGCGAAGGTGATTATCGGAATTCCGGTCACGGCGACGGAACTGAATACGAATCTCGCTCGCGGAAGTCTCACGCTGGCGGCGAACCAGGTCCGCGGCGAGCGCCAGATCAACGTCGGATATGGCGAGGTCAAAGTCGAGGCCAACGACAACGCGTACGAAGAGATGGAAATCAACATCGGCTTGGGTAGCCTGCACGACCATCGAGGCGGCGGCGAGAACCACCATTTCATCGTGGCCCGCTCTTACGCGGGTAGCGGCAAAGGAAAGATTGAGATCAATGTCGGCATGGGACATGTGGATTTAGAACCGGGTGGAGATCAGCCCATTTGAAATGCAGTTTTCTTTTGCAACCACGAAGGGACACGAAGTTTCACGAAGACGGATCTAGCGCGCGCCGTCATGCCCTTGGTGGTTAGGTAGGCCGTCACCGGACGCTTTTTGCCCACTGTGCGTCATTCAGTCTAGAATGAATCAGCCAGCACATCCGCTGGCCAATTTTCTTTCAGGAGCATGCATTCATGTCTGGGCACAGAGCCGTCGCCCCGAGATCCGCCGTCGCCGTACCCGCAAGGAAAAGATCCTCAAGCTGCGTAAGCGCTACGCGGCCGCATCCGAGAACGACCGCAAGCGCCTCGGAGAGAAATTGCATCGCCTGGAACTGGTCTCACCCGGCAATCCTCTGCTCAAAAGTTAACGCTTCCGCATTGCTTCCGGCCCAGAAATAGGAGTTTCAAGTCGTCCCCTTCCCCTATGGGGCGATCCGTTTCCCGCCGGCGCGCATCTTCAATCCCAAGTCCTTTCCTTCCGGCGGATGCGGGATGGCCGGAACTGGCGATGATTTCGTCAAATTTCTCGATGTGTTGCGCGTGGGTGGCGGGCCAGTTCTAAGCGCGAAAAGTGTGCTGGCGATGACCGCGGATCAAAGCGGAGGTCTCAGCCAGCAACCGGGAGTCGCGTTCGGCTACGGGGCAGCTCCGTTGTCATCGATCCGAAAACTGCACAAGTGCCTTTTTCCCAAGGCATGTTCGCCTGGGGAGGCGTCTACGGGCATTCCTGGTTCGTCGATCCAGCAAAGCGTTTGACGGTCTTGGCACTCACGAACACGGCGGTCGAAGGCCTATTCGGGCAGTTTCCCATCCAGTTACGGGACGCGGTTTACGCGGCTGCGAATGTTGGACTGCAAAACGTCGCCTAGAACGCGGCAGGTGCGGCTCCACGTTTCGTCCGTGAAACCGCACACACCAGCCGAGGCTAAAACGCCCCGCCGATCATCTTGTAGACCAAATACCATCCTGCAATCAAGGCGATCGCCGTTCCACGTTTGACCTTGCTATTGCAGGCCACGCCAATGCCCATGAGCACGATGCTCCAGATCACGAAAACGTCGAGCGCTGAAGCCATCGAATACAGAAACTTGTTTCCCGCCGGATCCATAAAATAGGCCGGGTTCGTCGCTACTGGATTGCGTACGTTGAAGCCCGCCGGATCAACTCCCGCGAACAACGAAACCACCCCGAGCAGGGCACCAATGACGCTCGGCAGGCTGCCATAAACCACGGTTGCAAGCATTACCTTAAACGGGATGCTCGCACCCGCAGCGAGGTTGAACGTTCCCATCAAAACCCCTGCGATTACCAAGAATGCGATCAGTTGGATCGCTGGCGTCGCATAGGAAAAATAACGAGTGAAGTTGGTGGCGATGCGCAACTGTTGGGCTCGTTGTTCGGCTGGAAGCTTATCGAACTGATCGGCTCGCGGCGAGCGGGCGATTTCATTTTTGGTGATCTGCTCAAACGTCACCTGGCGGTCCATGGCGTATATAAAGAACAGCCCGACTATGGCCATAAGCAGCCACGGCACCCACCAGCTTGCGCTACGTCGCAAGTCGGTGAAGGTCTTGCTGGGCGCGATGAAAGTGTCGACGATACGCGCTCCCTGCGTAAGTGGCGGGATTGCAGGCGCGATCGGAGTTGGTACGGGCGGCATGGGTGCGGCAGCCATTGAGGCCTCCTTAATTTGAACTACGTGCCGGATTCTATTCCGGGGTAAATGGCCGGACAAGGGCAGATCGGTGAATGACGAGAGAAACCGGCGAGTGACGGGCGGGCGTCGGCGAGAGGACGTATCCCGGAAACATTGGCCGTCCACAGCACTGCGCGTCACACCATTCCATGACCACTGTCACAGATTTCTTGTGAGATCTGCAGCAAGATGATTCTCTACCTGGCTGCACACTGCTTTTTCTTTCCGCCAAACCAGTTAAGTTTGGATTCCCAGGAGGAACTTTCATGAAAACTCGAGACAAGATTGCAATTTTGACTCTGTCGTTATTTCTTCTTGCAGGAATGGCCTTCCGCTTTGCGCCGTCGGTCAGCGCCACAGCTACCGGCCAGATTGTCGGCACGGTCAAACTCGACGGCCAAGCCCCGCATTTGAAGCCGATCGACATGTCCAAAGATCCGGCCTGCGCGCAGGCGCGCAATGGAACCCCGGCAGCCATGGAGAACGTCATCGTAGGCGCCAACGGTGGCCTCGCCAACGTGGTCATCTATGTTTCGCAGGGACTGACTGGCAATGAAGCGGCAACTCCCACGCAAGCGGCGACCATCGACCAGAAGGCATGCCAGTATGTCCCGCATGTTGTGGCGCTGAGTGTCGGTCAGCACTTGACCGTACTGAACAGCGACAAGACCGCCCACAACATTCACCCGCAGCCAAATCCGGCCGGCGGGAATGCGCAGTGGAACAAATCCCAGATGGCGGGGAGTTCTCCGATCGATGTCAGCTGGAACAACGAGGAAGTGGCCATCCCGGTGAAGTGCAACATCCATCCCTGGATGCACGGCTACATCGCCGTGGTTAAAGGCCCGTTTGGCCTGAGCAATGACAGCGGCTCCTTCAAGCTGGAAAACCTTCCGCCGGGCACTTACACGCTGACGGCGTGGCAGGAAACTTACGGCACTCAAACCCAAAAGGTAACGGTTGCCGCGGGAAAGCCGGCCACCGTCGACTTCAGTTTCAAAGCAAAGTAAGAGCATGGTGCAGCGGGCCGCGATTCGAGGGGTCGCGGCATCCGTCTTTTACACCGTCACTTCCGGCGTAGCGTCCAGCAGGCTGCGGGTGTACGCCTGCTGTGGGTGTTCGACGATCTGTTCGGTGGGGCCAGACTCGATAATCTTCCCGCGATACATCACCGCGATATGCGTGGCGAGGTAGCGAACCACAGGGATCGAATGCGAGATAAATAGATAGGTCAGCCCGAATTCGCGCTGCAGTCCGGCCAGCAAATTCACGATCTGCGCGCCTACGCTGACGTTGAGTGCCGAAACCGGTTCATCGGCGACAATAAATTTGGGATGCAGCGCCAGCGCGCGAGCGATGCCGATCCTCTGCCGCTGCCCGCCGCTGAATTCATGCGGGAATCGTGAACTCGCCGATTCATCCAATCCCACCGAGCGGAGCAGCGCTGACACTTTTTCGCGCCGCGCTGTAGCGCTCATGGACTCGTGAATGATGAGCGGTTCCGCAATCGCGTCCCCAACTTTCATGCGCGGATCGAGCGAACCAAACGGGTCCTGAAAAATAATCTGCATGTCGCGGCGCAACTGACGGAGTTCCTCGTGCCCGGCATGGAGCAGATCGCGGCCGTGGAAGCGAACGCTGCCCGAACTCGGCTCAATCAGCCGGAGAATCAGCCGCCCAAGCGTGCTTTTGCCCGACCCCGATTCGCCGACCAGACCGAGGGTCTGGCCTGCGTCGATCTCCAGCGACACATCGTCCACAGCCCGTACTTCACCACGCGCCCCACCGCCGAATACGGATTCTCCCAGCGGGAAAGTCTTAGTAAGATTGCGGACTTCGATCAACGCCATTGGGTTGGCTCAAGAACTTAATTGATTTTGGTCGGATCGTCGCGGTGCATCTCATCTAGCAGCTTCGCCAGGAGTTCTGCGCGCTGCGGGCTATCGAGTTCCCGTTGCAACTCTTCAAGGGCCAGGGCCACGACGTGGTAGTGGTGCGCCCCGCAATATTTTGGGTCGGAAGTAATATCGAGCCAGACTTTGTGCATGAGTTCGACATCCTGCGTGCGCAGCCTGGGCGTATGCGGGCCGAGCGCATACTCCTGGACCGTGCCGCTGGGGGAATGAATCTCGAGCACCAGACGCGGTCGCGGCTCGGGCAGGTGCTCCCAGGCATCGCCGGTCATCTTGGCCTGTTCGTCGGTGGTGAGCTTGTTGGAGAGCCCGCAGACGATCCGCGCCGATTCCAGCCGCTGCGCCGTGACCATGATTGACTCAAAAACGTCGGTAGCCGGCACCACCAGAAGCGAAACCGGCTTGCCTTCTTTCTCAGCCACAGCAACCGATGCGGTAAAGAGCTCCTGCTCGTAATGATCGAAGACCTGCGCTGCGTCGATCACCGTGCTGCCGCTGAACGTATGCTCGCGATGGTAGAGCCGCGCAGTCATTACTACAACGTCCTGCCGGCCGGTGTCGGTGGTGCGTAAAACATCGCGCAGATAATAAAGGTTCCGCGGGTCGCGCACCGCCACCAGGATATTGCCCGGCCGCACTCCCAGCGCGCCGCTGCCCAACTCCTGATTGCCATAGACCCGGAACTGATCGAGGTTCTCAGGCTTGCCGTGCCGCTCTTTGGCCACACGGCGCTCGGAATAACTGAAAATGGCAAAGAAAAACGCGCTGAATGCCACCCCTGCGATCGTTGCCTCAGACTTGGTAAAAAGATTGACCAGTGCCGTCAACAAGAGCACCGCGGAAATGGCGATCAGGCCGAGCGGAATTTCCCGGCCGCCAATGTGCAAGTTGCCGGGGCCCTTCCACTGGCGGTTCTCCGGCTCGGTGTAACGCAGGACCAGCACCGCCAGCGATTTCAGCGCGAAGCTCCAGATCACGCCAAAGGCATAAAGCGCTGCCAGGATATAGACGTTGCCCCTGCTGGCGATGATGGTGACCAACTGCATCCCGACAATGAGATTGATGATGCGGTAGCTGGTGCCGTACCTGTGTTGCGGCTTCTGGAACCAGTCCGTCAGCACGCCATCTTCTGCCACGCGGTTGAGCACGCCGTTGGCCCCCACGATGGCCGTGTTTTGCGCTCCCGCCAGAATCAGCACTCCGACCACTAACCACAAATCCGTGGAAAACCAACTTTAGCGATTCCGGACCGACCAGATAGATCGTGATTCCGCCAATCAGGTTGGCGAAATAATCATGCCGTACCGCGTCGGGAATAATCATTACCGCGAAGAACGAGACCAGCGAGGTGAACAGCAGGCTGTAAATAAAAATGACCAGCCCGGTCTTTTCCAGGTTCTTCAGCTTGGGATGCTCGATTTCGCGGTTCACCTGGGCCAGCGTCTCTTCACCGCTCATGGCCAGCACCGAATGCCCGAAACCGACAAACAAAATGATCATCGTCAGGTGGCTGAACCAGGTTTTGTCGAGCCAGCCCAGCGATTCTTTATTCAGGCGCATCACGCCGGGGTGTAGCGGATTCGGCGGAATCTGAATTGGCACGCGGAAAACCGTGATGGTGCACCACACAATCAGGATCACAACCATGACTGTGGTGATGATCATGATCTGCAGCGCTTTTTCACTGGACTCGTGGATGCCCTGGATGTTCTTCCACCAGAAATAACCCACTACGAGGATGGCAAAAACGGCGGCAAAATGATCTTCGGAAAAAACCAGCGGATGGTGGGCGTACTTTCCCAGGTCTTGGATGAATCCGGCAAGGTATTGCCCGGCGGAAACCGCGCTGATCGGCCCCGTCAGCACGTAGTCGAACAGCAACGCGGAAACCGAAAACTTGGCCAGCGTTCCGCCCATCGCCTCTTTGACCACGCGGTAGACGCCGCCGCGCACAAACATGCTGCTTGACTCGATATAAAGCGCCCGCACTGCGTAACTGAACAGCATCACTGCGAGGATGAACCATGGCGCGCTCTTACCGATGACTTTCTCCGCATCCCCGCCCGCGTAATAAGCGGAGGATGCGAGATCGGAGAGAACGATGGCGGCAGCCCGCCAGAACGAGATAAAGGTCAACATCACCGTGGTGGCGACGAACACCTTTACCGCCGGACGGCGGACGTTTTGAATAGATGAGGACATGCCAATGCCAACAAGCTGGCAAAACTATGAATCTAACACAGTGAAGCTGAGAAGCAGCGGCCGACGTGATGTCTTAATTTCTTGTAACCGCGGCGGACACAGAGTTTCACGAAGGGTTTGTGGGCGCCATGTAGGTGTGGCTAATGCGGTCGTGCCAGCAGAGTTGGTCCTCATCAAGGAAGCACCAGGCATAGCCCAGGCCGAGCGATAATCCTGACAGGAAAGACGCGAGTACGCGCCAGCGGCGCAGCTTGCGTGGAACGTTAGTACCGTCAAAGCGGCTTAAGCGCAACCTGGCAAGTTTCAGACCTGGAGTAATTCCTGCATAAACCAGCAGCAGATATTGATATCCCATCCAAAAGATCGCCAGGAGTGCGGCGGAAGCGCCGGCCGCAAGCGGAAGGCTCGGCACGACTGCTGTGATTCGGAAAAACGCGTAGGCAAAGAGGACAAATGCCGAGGCGACGATAACGGCGTCGATGGCAGCCGCAAAGAGGCGACAGGAAAATGGCGCCGCAATCAGCGGCAGTTCAAATCCAGGACGCCGTTCTTTGACGGCCTCTTCCGAGGGTTCCATCAAGATCCCGCCGAGCGCCGGCGGAGGAGGCGCAACTTCGGGGACCTCTAATATGCGCGGGCGATCCATCACCGGCCCCGCCAGTTCGTCGGTGGGCCTTGGCGGGGTAAAGATGAACGGGAATTCCAGAATCTTGGCCGATGGAGCGCTCGCGACGGCTGGCGGCGTCTCTTCGACCGGCTGGATTGCAGAAACGCTATGGATGTCTTCGATTTCGACCGGCTCTGGCTCGCACGAAAGCACACGAGCCGTGGCCGCAGTATCCAGTGCCTCGAACTTCAATTGCAAAGAAGGATAACGCGGAAACCGCGGCCGGGTGCGTGAGCGATACCGGCTCACTTTCGCAGCCACCTCTTTGCGCCAGGAATCGGAAGGCGCGTCGAGCTTAGGTTCAGTGCTCGCAGAAGCCCTGGGGCCAGCATCCGGCATGCTCAAGCCCTGCGACTGTGAAGCTTCGGGCCTGATCTCAGCAGCCGGTTCCTCGCTCACCACAAACTGAGGTTGAATGGCGTGGTTCTCCAGGCTGGCGGCAAATTGCTGCTCACTGGCATCGTACGCTTCAGGGTCGACCAACCTCGGCGACGAATGGCTGGCAGCTTCGAGTTCCGGAACGAATCTGGCTTTCATCGCGGCCCTGGCCGGTGGTTACATTTCATGAAGCAAGACACAAACAAACCTCTGGCGAGCATCTTCCACTTTGCCTCCCGGGCCGACATCATGCTAAGTTCACCGTACCCGAGAGTGAAGTTGACCCGGGGAGTTCGCGCGCTTTCGATGGCTTCCCGCACACGATTTCTTATCACGGCAGCGACGCTGTGTCACCTGCTAGTCGCGCTTTCCCTAGTTACCAGCCAGTTGCTGGCGCAAACCACCAGCGAACTCCCGCACTCTTCCGCAATCCCGAAGGAAGAGGACGTAACGATCACCGCAGTGCAGCAGGAAAAAATCGGTGCGATCTATAAACTGCACGGCAACGCGAAGATCGACTACGGCGCTTACATCCTGCGCGCCGATGAAATGACTTACAACTCCGACACCGGCGACGCCCTCGCCGATGGCCACGTTACCCTGGACGGTGGCCCGAACGACGAGCACATTCAGGCAACCCACGGAACCTATAACGTTCGCACCGAAAGCGGCCGTTTCGAGAACGTAACCGGAAGTATTGGCGGGCATTTGCGCGGCCGCCAACTGATCTTGACCTCCTCCAACCCGTTTTTCTTTACTGGAAAAGTGGTGGAGAAACCCTGGACCCGACCATTACAAAATTTTCGATGGGTTAGTGACGACCTGTCAGATGCCGCGGCCTGACTGGCAATTCCGGGCGCGTAAGGTCGTCGTTGAAGTCGGCGGCACGGCAAAGATTTACAAAAGCTCCTTCGGAATCCAGGGCATTCCAATTCTTTATTTTCCCTTTGCCACACTACCGGCAGAAGCCGTCCCGCGACAGTCCGGCTTTTTGATTCCGAACATCGGGACATCGACCACCAAAGGCGCGATCCTCGGCGAGTCTTTTTTCTGGGCGATTAACCGCAGCATGGACGCCCACATCGGCGCGGAATATTTTTCCAAGCGCGGATGGGCGCCGCAAGGCGAATTCCGCGCCCGGCCGACCGATACCTCGTTCATCGACCTCAATTATTTCAGCGTACTCGACCGCGGCATCGGAAACCCACCCGTGAACCAGGGCGGCGAGGAAGCGCGGCTGATCGCCGTCGGCGAATTCCCCCACAATTTCCGCGGCGTGGCCAACGTCGACTACCTCAGTTCCTTCGTATTTCGCCTGGCCTTCACTGAAACTTTCACCCAGGCGGTTAACTCGGAAGTAAAGTCGGACGCATTTCTCTCCAATGCCACCAGCGGATTTTTCTATAACACCTCCATGCAGCGCTACCAGGACTTCGAAAGCACGACCGGCGGCGACGTCATTTCGATCTTGCGGGCACCGGGAGTGGAACTCGGCAGCGTCGATCACCAGATCGCCGACACTCCTTTTTATTGGTCGTACGACGCCGCGCTGGAGGGCCTTTCGCGAAGTGAGCCGGGGTTCAGCACTGCCCCGCTGGTCGGACGGCTCGATCTGAGCCCCACGCTCTCGTTGCCCGTGCAGTTCAAGGGATGGTCGCTGCGCCCGGAGATTTCCCTCCGCGACACGACTTACACGCAGCAATTAGTGACCTCGGCGACCGGCACGCGAACCGCTATTTCCGATGCTGTGACTCGCAAGTCGCTCGATGGATCGGTTGAATTGCGGCCGCCTACGCTCGACAAGATCTTCGGTCATGAATTTCTCGGGCGCAAATGGAAGCACGTTATCGAGCCGCGCATCGTGTACAACTATGCAACTGGGGTTGATAATTTCTCGGAAATTCTGCGCTTCGACGACCGCGACATTCTGACCGACACAAATGAAGTTGAATATGCAGTCGTCAATCGGCTGTACGCTAAGCGCGTCGCGAAAAAAGAGGATGAACAGTGCGAACCTGGCATGCCGATCCTTTTTATTGGCGGTCCGGCTCCTCAGACGCTCATTCCCTGGCAGCATCAGGATCCAGTCGAGATGCCCTGCGACGACGGCACTGAGGTAAGAGAAATCGTGACCTGGGAGCTGGCGCAAAGGTATTTTCTCGATCCCACATTCGGCGGCGCACTGGTTCCGGGGCGCAGCAATGTCTTTACCAGCACGGCGAACCTGACCGGAATCGCCTTCCTCGCCCAGGCACGCCATCTTTCTCCGCTGATTTCCCGTCTTCGCGTGCAGACCAGTTCGCGCACCGACGTTGAGTGGGACGTTGATTACGACTTCAAGCAAACTCAGATCAACGCCAGCACGGTGCTGGTGAATTATCGGCTGGGTGGTTTCACGCTTGGCGGCGGCGATGCGTTTCTGCAGGTGCCGCCGGAAACTGCAGTCACCAACGCCATCCCCTCGCCGCAGACATTCAACCAGTTTCGGCTCTTGCTGGGGTACGGCCACGCGAACAAGCAGGGTTTCAGCGCCGCGACGAACATTGGATTCGACACCAATCTGAACTTCCTGCAATACGCCGCGGTGCAGACCACCTACAACTGGAATTGCTGCGGCCTCAACCTGGAATTCCGTCGCTTCAACCTGGGATCGGTGCGAAACGAGAACGAATACCGCTTCAGCTTCGCCCTTGCTAACCTCGGCGCGCTCGGCAATTTGCGCCGCACGGAGAAGCTCTTCTGAAGATGAAGAACCTGGCCGCGACAACGCTGGTTCTCGCCGCTACCGCTGTGCTGGCGGCTTGCGGATATCCCGGCCCTCCTAAGCCGCCATCGCTGAATTTGCCTCGTCCGGTGAGCGATCTGCGCGCCATTCGCAAGGGAAATCATGTTTATCTTTCCTGGAGGCCCGACTGAAACTACCGACTCGCTTACTATCCGTGAGCCGGGTCCGACCGAGATTTGTCGCGGCACGGCACCAACTTTGCAGGATTGCAGCGGCAAAATCGCTCGGCTGGTTACGCTTGCGCCCGCACTGGGAAACAAAACCGCTGCGGCGGCCCAGCAAACTTTTGTCGATTCCCTTTCCCCAACTTTGCTCGGCGATAATCCCTCCGCAAGGATTCTCTATGCGGTTTCTGTGTTGAATGCGCGCGGGCGGACCGCCGGAATTTCGAATGTTGCCGATGCGCCGGCCCTCGCCGCTTCAAACCCGCCAGCTGATTTTTCCGCCGAGGTTACCGCTGGCGGCGTGGTTCTCCACTGGACGCCGGTTGGCGGCGGAGCATCTCTTCCGGATGTGAAGCGTTTCTATCGCGTTTATCGCCGCGAAGCTGGCGGAACTGCCGACGCTATCGCTGGCGAGCCGCCGCTCGATTCTGCTCAGCTTATCGATCAGACCTTCGAGTGGGAGAAGACATACCTTTACCGCGCCACGGTTGTCACCGAAATTACCCCCCCCATTAACTCGCCGGAGAAACCGCCAAGCCAGTTCGAAAGCGACGATACGCCTTCCGTCAAGGTTTTTGCCCACGACGTTTTCCGCCCGCTGTTCCCTCGGGCCTGCAGGCTGCGTTCTCAGGCACAGGGCAGCAGGCGTTCATCGATCTGATTTGGTCGCCGGACACCGAAGCCGACCTGGCAGGGTACAACGTTTATCGGCACGACGTGGGAGGCGAGACGGAAAAAATCAATTCTGAGCCAATCAAAGGACCAGCTTTCCGGGACGCAAATGTGGTTTCAGGCCGAACCTATGTCTATTCCGTGTCGGCGGTTGACGTTCGCGGAAACGAGAGCGCGAAATCAAACGAGGCCCGCGAAGCTGCACCATAACGCGCGATCAGCGTTTCACGCGTATCTCCACGCGGGTTCCATCGGGAAGTTCGCCCTCAGTCAATTCGATTTTGCCGCCGCGAACCACCCCTTCGAATTCCTGCGGGGCCGCTGGACGTACCTCGATCTTCGGGATTCGCGCGAAGCCTTTGTCCATGGCGGCATTCGCGAGCCGGTCGGCTTCCTGATTGTGTCCGCGCAGAACGTGGCCGATCGAAAACCATTCGAGTTGCGCAATCAATTCCTTGGCGCGGGCGTGAAGGTCGTACAAAGTCGCGTTCCTGACTTTGTAAATCCCTTTGATTTGCCGCACCAGCAGCTCCGAATCGCTGATCACCTTGAGCGCCTTGTGGCCGTGTTTGACCGCATATTCCAGCGCCGCGATCAGCCCCTGATACTCGGCGAAATTGTTAGTTTGGTGGCCGAGATATTCGCTGAGCGCGGCTACTTTGTTACCGGCTTCATCTTGATCACTACACCATAGCCGGCAGGGCCGGGGTTGCCGCGCGCCCCGCCGTCAACGTGAGCAATCAGAGTGGTGCTCTGGGAGCCGCCGGGCCATGCGAGGAAAACGGTTGCGCTCGGAATTGACAGTGGTTTGGGCACGATCTCAGTTTACATTGAGGCATTGAGCGCCGATATCGTTCCGGTAGTTCCGGTTTCAGATAGTGGTCGAACCATTGGATCGTCCGCTCCATGACGTCGCGCTGATGATCCGGCTGACAGGAAAACGTGGCCTTCGCCGGGATAAATCACCAGTTGAGTTTCAACCCCGAGAGTTTTCAAAGCGTGCCAGAATTCGCGGGATTGCGGCGCCGGGCATTCGCCGTCGCGCTCGCCGACCAGGACCAGTGTCGGCGTCTTTGCGTTTTTGATAAATGTGATGGGCGCGCTGCGGCATACACCGCGGGATCGTCATACACCGACGCCCCAAAATAAGGAATCATCCATTCGTCGATGTCGTTTTCGCCGTAATAACTCTGCCAGTTCGGCGATGCCGGCGCCGGCAACCGCCGCACGAAAACGATTGGTCTGCGTGACCGCCCACATGGTCATGTATCCGCCATAGCTCCAGCCGGTAATGCCAATACGGTCGTTGTCCACGGGCAGGGTCTTCACGACTTCGTCGACGCCCGCCATGATGTCGCGAAAATCGCCGTAGCCGAAATCTTTGACGTTGGCTTGGGTAAATTTCTCGCCCTGTCCGAAGCTGCCGCGAGGATTGGGATAAAAAACGAAATATCCGTGGGCGGAGAGCTCCAGTGGTATTGAAGAAATTCATCCGGCCAGCCGGTATTGACCTGGCCTGCCGGGCCGCCGTGCGCCACCACGACCATGGGATAGCGGCTGCCCGGATCGTAATCGGCGGGATACACCAGCCAGCCTTGAATCTCATGCCGTCGCTCGTCCAGTGCAGGCTTTTCATTTCGCCCCACGCGGGATGCATCGCGTGGTTGGCGTGAGTCATCTGCTTCCATTGACCGACCGCGCCGGCCCAAATTTCCGGAGGCTGCGTCCAGGAGTGCCGAATCACAGCTGAAGTCTGGCCGTCGGACGCAAGCGAAAAGCGAAATCGCGCAGCGATGAATTCGTCCGTGGTCATGATTCCGATCCAGCTCCACAGAATCGAGATTTTGCCGCTGTCAAGATCGAGGGTGGAGATTCCGGCCTCGCCGTCGAATTCTTCGGCGAACAGAATCTCGCCGGGTGTGCGCCAGTAGAGCGCAGCGGGAGACGCCGGAATGCTCCGGCGTTAGATTGCGGGCGGCTCCCGCCGCTCGCGGGGACGACAAAAATATCGCCGCCGATGAATCCCTCATCGCTCATCAGCCCGGAGATGAAGGCGATATTCTTGCCGTCCGGCGACCAGCGCGGACAGGCGATCTGGAGCGCGGCTGGTAGATCGGCCTTCAGTCTCGCGGCGCGCTACGCCCAGAGTGTAGAGCTGCGCGACGTACCAGTTGGCGTCGCCGGCGCCATGCGCGGCAAGGAGGGCAAACTCTTGCTGTCGGGCGACCAGTCAAACTCGTAGACGTACATGTCTGCGGGCGAAAGCTGGCGTAACCCTTGCCGGAAGCGACGTCCACGTACGGCGAGCCGCTGCTCATAAACTTTCTCGGCGATCACGCCCGTTTCCGGCGCCATTGCGGCAGCAGGGGATCGGCTCTGGCGGGGCATTCTCCGTGAACAGGAACGCCATCGATTTTCCGTCCGGCGACCAGGCGGGGCTGGCCAGGGCCCCGGTAAGGTTGGTGAGCTTGCGCGCGCTCCCGTTGTCCACATGGGCCACATAGAGTTGCGCTCTGGCTTTCGACGCCCAGCATCGGAGAGGAACGCCATCTGCTTGCTGTCAGGCGACCAGGCCACGTCGTCTTCGCTGCATTTCCTCCGCCCGGTCGCAGAAATACGGCTGCGGTTTGCAGTCGGGGAGTTCGAGTTCGCAAACAGAAATTGCCGAACCGCCAGTCGACTCTCCTGGAGCGTTCAATCTGCTGGAGCGACCCATGCGACTTGCTGGCCGTCCGGCGAGATTTCAACCTCCTTAAAGTCCGCATGAGCGTGGCCTTTGGCGTAAGCGCAAAGAACCAGCGCCCCGAGCACCACGCCCGCCCGAAAGCACGTGAGAAAAAATCCTGTGAAGAAAATTGATTGTTCGGATGTCACCGACCTTGATTACCTTCCCATGGCCAGACGCGCCGCCAGCCGCGGCGGAAGATTCGCCTCCAGAATGCGGTCCTGGGCGGACTTCAGATTGTAAGGCACGCGGTAAAACGTCACCACATGGGCGTCCGAATCGTACATCGCGAAACCGGCGCGCCAATCGCCGTCACGCGGCTGTCCCACCGAACCTGGATTCAGCAGATATCGCAACCCTTCTTTCAAACGAAATTCGCTGGTCTCAGTTTGTCCCACCGTCGCGTAACCGGGACGGAAAGCCTGCAGTTGCGAACCCTCGATTTCAAAACCGTCCCTGCAAATGAGTGTGCCCGAAAAAAGTCGTTGGAATCGACGAGGTCAGTAGCGGTTCCACAGCGTCGCGCACGCTGACCACGTAATCGTCTTCGTCAAGAGGCGACCCGTGCACGAACTGCGCGCCCGCCAGGCCCTCCACCTGCACCGGCCCCTGCGGCAACGCGCGCAGCCATTCGAGGTTCTCGGGCGTGAGGTTATCGTGCGTCCACTCTGCGGCCAGCGCCGCAATGGCGTTGAAGTCCTTGAGATCCATCAAACCGCATACAGCTTTATCATGATTGCCGCGTACAAAACTCTTCCCCAACTGACGCGAACGGTCATCACTTCGTTCGGGCTGGCGCAATATCCCACAATGTCGCCTAGATTGACCGCAGCGTCGAAAGACGGAGCGGCGGCCAGACAGGCCTCCAGCGCTTCGAGATTGCTATGAATGTCGCTTAATAGAAGAACGCGCACAGTCACCTGACGAATTGGCGATTATAGACCCAGCCGTGGTTTTACAACACTCCAGCGTCGGCCCATCCGCTGGAATTCACCACCGGGCAGCGTGCCCAATGCCCCGGTGCAACCTCGACCAATGGCGGAAGAGTGCGGGCACATTCGGGGACTCGCCAGTCGCAACGCGGCTCAAACGGGCATCCCGCAAGCACGGCGCTTAATGGTGGCACTGTCCCGGCGATCGTCGGCAATGGCTCACTGCGGTCGCTTTTGAGCGTCGGAACCGCCTGCAGAAGCCCACGCGTATAAGGATGCGCCGGAGATTGAAAGATGTCCCGCTTTGGCGCCAGCTCAACCAGATTGCCAAGGTAAAGCACGCCAACCCGGTCGGCGACTCGCGAAACCACAGCCAGATCGTGGGAGATAAACAGCATGGCCAGGTTGAATTTCTCCCGCAGCTCAGCCAGAAGCTCCAAGATCTGCGCCTGAATCGTGACGTCGAGCGCGGTGGTGGGCTCGTCGGCAATTAATAGCTGCGGACGGTTCACAATCGCCATCGCGATCACGATTCGCTGCCGCATTCCGCCGGAAAGCTGGTGCGGATAATCGCGTGCCCGGCGCGCGGCGTCAGCGATCGCCACCTGTTCCATCGCTTCGACCGCGCGCTCCCAGGCTTCTTTCTTATTGACGTGCGAATGCACCGCAACAGCCTCCGCGATCTGGTCGCCCACGCGCATCACCGGATTCAGCGCAGTCATCGGCTCCTGAAAGATCATCGCCATGGACGTACCGCGCAGCCGTCGCATGTCTTCTTCATCCAGAGAAAGAAGATTGCGAGCTGCACTGCTTCCATTCGCCAGCAGAATCTCTCCCGCTACGCGCGCGCCTGGGGGAAGCAGCCGCATGAGCGCAAGCGACGTCAAAGATTTTCCCGAGCCGGATTCGCCAACCAGTCCAAAAACTTGCCGCGGCGCAATCGTAAAACTCAAGTCACGGACGGCGGTCAGCGCCCGACCCGCACCATTCGTTGAAGGGAATTCGATGGTCAGGTGACGAATGTCGAGTAGTGCGGACACGAGGCTATGGTATCAGCGGAAGGTGCCAGGTTCCGCGACCGGTTTTGTGAACTCACCTGGGAAGTCGAAGAATTTTCGAGATATGGTAGGCCCGAATGGACTCGAACTTGAGCCGTCTTGCGGGCGTGAGCGCAGCGGGAGCCCGCAGGCGAAATCCCGAGCGAAGCCGAGGGACCTGATTTAAATGCTAGGCCCGAATGGACTCGAACTTGAGCCGTCTTGCGGGCGTGAGCGCAGCGGGAGCCCGCAGGCGAAATCCCGAGCGAAGCCGAGGGACCTGATTTAAATGGTAGGCCCGAATGGACTCGAACCATCGACCTCTTCCGTGTCAAGGAAGCGCTCTAACCAGACTGAGCTACGGGCCTACAACGCAGTCCTCATTGTACCGGGCAGCGCATATCGCAGCAACGACCGCGCCCTGCCGCAACTGCGCAGTTGCCAAGCCAGGCTCTTCCCAGCGACAATCGCGCTATGGAACAATTCTCTGGCGAAAACACTGCAAACGGCCAAAATCTCTTCACTCCCGGGACTCTCGTGGTGGTCACGCTGGGGAACCCGCGGAGAAAAAGCTCGGGCGCAGTTCTTGCTCTTGAAGCCGATGGCGTGAGCCTGTGCGAGGCGCGGAGGTGAAGCTCTCGCAAATTCTTTCCTTCCCCAACCAGCTCACGCTGCTGCGAATGGCGTTTCTTCCCTTCATTGTTCTCAACCTGGTCGACGCACATTATCTTTCCGCGCTGATTTTATTTATGCTCGCTGGCCTGAGCGACGGCCTTGACGGCCTGCTGGCGCGCCGGCTGAAGCAGCAAACGCAACTCGGACAATATCTCGATCCCATCGCCGACAAAGCGCTGCTGAGCACGGTCTTTCTTGTGCTGTCGATCTTGCACAAGATTCCGTGGAAGTTTACCGTGCTGGTTTTCAGCCGCGACGGTTTGATCCTGGCAGCGAGCACGGTGCTTTACGCCATCGCCGGGCTGCGGGATTTCAGCCCCAGCATTTTTGGCAAGGCCAATACGTTTGCTCAGCTCGCAGCGGTATTTTTCGTTCTGCTGCTGCAGATTTCGAACCAACGTTGGATTGCTATTGCCCGGCTTACTTCGCTACGCGCCGTCTTCGCCTTCACCATTATTTCGGGCGTGCACTACGTGTTTATCGTGGGTCAAAGGCTGCGCGCCACGGGCCACGTTCCGGCGGCGTCAGGCTGAAGTGCGCGAAGTAGCGGTTAGAAACCGACGGAATTGATCGGCGAGTTCCGCGGTCTCACCTCCATCTGCGTTTCAGGGTCTTCCTTTGCCACTTCGCGAATCCTTTGTGTGCTTGGCGTTTTAAGGAATTCACCATTTGCCCCTTTCCCTCCAGCCTCCTAGAATGAATGTTCTTTTCTGCACCCATGGCGTTGCATCTTTACAACACACTCTCCGGCAAGGTCGAAGAGTTTCGGCCGCTCCAGGACAACGAAGTTCGCATGTACGCCTGCGGTCCCACGGTCTACGACTACGGCCACATCGGCAACTTTCGCACGTTTGTCGCGGTCGATATTTTGCAGCGCTACCTGCGCCAGAGCGGATTCCAAGTGCGCCACGTTATGAACATCACTGACGTGGACGACAAAATTATTCGGAACTCGGCCCAGGCCGGCGTGACCGTAAAGGAATACACCGCGAAGTATGAAAAAGCGTTCCTTGAAGACGCCGCCACGCTGGGCATTGAGCAGCCAATTCTTGTGCGGGCGACCGACCATATCCAGGAAATGGCCAGCTTCATCGCTGAGTTGGAGAAAAAAGGTTACGCCTACCGCGCTGAGGATGGGTCTTACTATTTTCGGATCGCGAAGTTTCCCGGCTATGGCAAGCTCTCGAAAAAAGATTTCGCCGGGATGGAAGACGGCGCGCGCGTCGATCTTGATGAGTACGAAAAGGACAGCGCGCGTGACTTCGCGCTATGGAAAGCGCCCAAGCCCGGCGAAGCATCCTGGAAAACTTCCATCGGACCGGGGCGTCCGGGCTGGCACATTGAATGTTCGGTCATGTCGATGGAGCAGCTCGGGGAGAGCTTCGATCTGCATGCTGGCGGCGAAGACTTGATTTTTCCGCACCACGAAAACGAAATCGCGCAATCGGAGGCGCTGACCGGCAAGCCCTTTGCTCATTTCTGGTTTCACGCGCGCTTTTTGTTGGTCGAGGGCGAGAAGATGTCCAAGAGCCTGGGCAACTTCTATACTTTGCGTGATCTCGTGCTTAAGGGACACAAGCCGTCGTCGATCCGATTTCTACTTGCCTCGGTTCCTTATCGTAATCAGCTCAATTTCACGTTCGACGGACTGAGGCAGGCCGCGGTTTCAGTGGAACGGTTGCGGAATTTTCAGCAAAGGCTCTTGACGGGGCAATTTCCCGCGGGTGCCACGCAAGCCATGAGCGCTCTCGCACGCGAGACTGCCGAGCGCCTGAAAGCGGGCATGGATGATGATCTGAACACCGCGCAGGCGCAGGCGGCGATTTTCGAGATGATCCGCAAAGTTAACGCCGCAATCGATGCTGGCCAATTTCACAAAGACGATGTGCCGCCACTGCTTGCCGCGTTGCAGTCATTCGACAGTCTTTTCGCGGTCTTGAAAGATGACGATGCCCCCAAGATGGCGAATATTGTGAACTGGGCAAAGGCCGAGGGCCAGGAAAGAGACATCAGCTCCGAATTGCTGGAGATTGTGGAAGCGCAGCAGACCTCGGACTCAGACATCGAGAAAAAAATCGCCGCTATGGAGGGCGCACGCCGCGCCCGTGATTTCAAGACTTCCGACGCGCTCCGCGCGGAACTCATTGCGGCGGGAATCATGATTGAAATGACCAAGGTCGGCGTGCGCTGGCGAAGAAAATGATTGTGTAAGGAGCCGCTTGTTTCCTATGGCACGGGGCATGCCTTGAACGAGCTGTCGAGCCCGGGCTTTCCCGTTCGTCCCGCACACCTGCTCGTTCCACTGCTTCTTCAAATCCTTCGCCTTCGGCAGCACCGGTTTCTGATGTGCAACCTGCGCAGCCCGCATGGTCGGCGGTCCGGTCGCGGGAAGCAGCGAGGCGAAGCTGTTTACTGTCGTCAGAATTAGATTTACCGCGGCGGTAATTCTCACCGACAGCGCCGCATCGCTGATGTGCGCCCCTTGCAAAAGCGCCGGCAGGTTGGTATTGATGTCGGCAATCACTCCCTGAATCTTCTGGACAGTCGCAGAACTCGGGGCCGTTTTGTAATCGTTGTAGAGCGCTTGCAGCAAATTGAGGTCTTTGCTGGCTTCGTTCGAAATGCTCTGGATCGCGCTGGCTTCAGTTGCGCTCAGTTGCTGGCCAGATTGCAACGTAGTAACGATGGTTCCGATGTTCAGCGCCATTTGCACCAGCACCGGCAGGTCAGCCAGAGCGATGCTGATCCATTGCGCGTTGCAGCCAGTCGCGAGCAGTGAGAGCGTGAGCAGAGCGGCGGTTATGGTTTTCGATCTAGAATAAAACTTCATACTTTTCTCCTTGTATTGGGTTGGTCAGCCGAAAAGCTAGAAGCCAGGAGCCAGCAGCGTTCTTCATGAAATCTCTCGACGAATATTTGCGCGACGCGGAGCAGGCCCACGGGCATATTTGCGCGGGTCAGGTGCTTGGCGTGCGCATGGCCATGCTTGGGCTCTCGATGTTAGGAATCGAAGATCCCCACAAAAAAGATCGCAAGCGATTGGTAACTTTTGTTGAAATCGATCGCTGCGCCACCGACGCCGTCGCCGTCGTGACCGGATGCCGTTTGGGCAAGCGCGCGCTGAAGTTCCGCGATTGGGGAAAAGTCGCGGCGACGTTCGTCGATGTCAGCAATGGCAAGGCGGTGCGCATCGCAGCCAAAGAGTCGTCAAAGGTCCTGGCTCGCGAGATGCATCCCGAAATCGAAGACAAAAATAGCCAGCAGATGCTGGCTTATCGTGAAATATCGGATGACGATCTATTCACCACGCAGTGGGTGAAGGTCGAACTACCGCCGGAAGAATTTCCCGGATATAAAGGCGAGAGAATTGTCTGCGAAGCTTGTGGCGAAGGAATCAATTTTCGCCGCGAAGTCCGCCACGAAGGCAAACTGCTGTGCCGCAGCTGCGCCGGCGAACGATACTACACTCCCATCTAACTGTCATCCCGAGCGGAGTAAGATCGTTCCGCTCATGACACGCTTAGCTGCTCATACGCATTCCCCAACCTCAGAATTGTTCCCTCATCAAAGTGCTTCCCCAGAATCTGCAAGCCGATCGGCAACTTCTCTTTCGTCTCGCCACAGGGAACTGAAATTCCCGGAATGCCTACAAGATCCGCCGTCACCGTGTAAATGTCGGCGAGATACATCGCCAGCGGATCGTCCACTTTTTCCCCGAGTTTGAACGCCGCCGTCGGACTCGTCGGCGTGACAATCGCGTCTACTTGCTGGAACGCCTGCGCAAAATCCTGCGCGAGCAGGGTGCGGACTTTTTGCGCTTTCAGATAGTAGGCATCGTAATAGCCGGCACTGAGCGCGTAGGTTCCCAGCATGATGCGGCGCTTCACCTCCGCTCCGAATCCCTGATCACGAGTGCGCCGATACATTTCCGAAAGACTCTTGGCATCCTTAGCCCGGAAGCCGTAGCGCACGCCGTCGTAGCGCGCCAGGTTCGACGACGCCTCGGCGGTCGCCACAACGTAATAAGTAGGAATCGCGTATTTCGTGTGCGGCAGCGACACCGGGACAATCTCGCATCCCAGCCCCGCCAGCTTCTGAATAGCGGCTTCTACTGCGTTTCGAACCTCAGCATCCAGGCCCTCGCCAAAATATTCTTTGGCAACACCGATCTTCAAACCTCGCACTGGCTTTTCCAACTCCGCGGCGTAATCCGGAACCGGCACGCCTGCCGAAGTCGCATCCATCGGATCGCGCCCGGCGATCACCTTCAGGACGATCGCTGCGTCCTTCACCGTCTTCGCAAGCGGGCCAATGTGATCGAGCGACGAAGCAAACGCGATCAGCCCATAGCGCGAGACGCGGCCGTAGGTCGGCATAAGTCCGACCACTCCGCAAAAAGATGCAGGCTGGCGGATCGAGCCCCCGGTGTCCGAACCGAGCGCTGCAACTGCCATGTTCGCCGCGACGGCCGCTGCCGATCCTCCGGACGATCCTCCCGGCACCCGGCTCAAGTCACGCGGATTGTGCACCGGTTTCCACGCAGAATTTTCATTCGACGATCCCATGGCAAATTCGTCGCAATTCGTCTTACCAAGGACCACGGCGCCAGCGGCTTCCATCCGCGCCACAACAGTGCAGTCGTAAGGAGGAATGTAATTTCCCAGAATTTTCGAGCCGGCCGTGGTCGCAAGCCGCGGGTCACGATCACATCTTTGATCGCTACCGGCACGCCCGCCAACGGCGGAAGCGCTTCGCCTTTGGCTGCCCGCGCGTCAATCTCTGCGGCCCTCGCCAGCGCGGTTTCTTTTGCAAGCGTGAGGTATGCCCCAATCTGCGGATCGTCGCTCTCGATTTTCGCGAAGTGTGCCTCCGCCAGCGTGACGGCTGTCGTTCTGCGCTCGCGGATGGCCGAGCGGGCGGATTCGATCGTAAAGGACGTCAGATCCATTCGCGAGAATTACGCAGCTCTATCTTTCAATGACCTTCGGCACTTTGAAAAACGTTCCATCGGAGTTCGGAGCGTTCTCGAGCGCGGCTCGGTGTGGCAGCGATTTCCGCAAACCTTCCAGAATGTCCTCACGGCTGCCATCGTTGAATCTTGGCGACTGACTCACACCGTGGGAGGCAGACACTTGCGCCATCGGCGCGACGTTCGCCGTGTCCAGTTCATTCAAGCGGGTCCATGTAGTCGAGAATCGAATTCAGGTCGCGGAGCAGGTGCTCTCGCTCCGCGATCGTCAATTCCAGGTGGGCCAATTCAGCGACATAGGCCACGCCCTTTTCAGTGACCTTCAATGATTTTCCTCTCCTATTTTCAGAATAGCAGGTGGCAAGAGGTAAATGAGACATTACGCGGAGCGAAATATTCCCCACGCTATCATCAACGTAGACCGAATCCGGCGGTCGAAGGGGCTTGACAAACCTCGCGCGCGATTATTCGCGGAGCGGGAACTCCCGACGGATAAGTTTCATTGCCTGCTCGCGGTCTTGCAGACGCCCCTCCAATTGCCCATCCTCCACTACCGACAAAATCTGCTTAAACTTCGGCCCTGGCTCGTATCCCGCCGCGATCAGATCATCTCCAGTAATGAGCGGAGTGGGACGCACAGCTTCCGGCGGCATCGCCGCCATTTTTTTTCGGGTGAGGTCGTACGTAGTCAAGTCGCCGTGGCTCGACAAACAATCGATGCGATGCAGCTCAAGATGCTCATCGAAGTGCGGCATGCGCACAAATTTCTTGAATGTCGATTCACTCATGCGCTGGGCGTGAGCAAACCGCATGTGATTGTCCACCAGCGCAAGAATTTGGTCCGTGTCGTAGTTCGAGAACCGCAGCCGCCGGCAGATTTCTTCCGCGATCCTGACCCCCACGTCAACATGTCCGTCGAAGCGAATCCGGTCGGGCGCAACCCGAAACGTAGCTGGTTTGCCGACGTCGTGCAGCAGAGCACCCCAAGCCAGCGTCGGCGGGCATCCGGCCGGCAATTTATCAAGCAGCAATAATGTGTGAACGAAAACATCGCCCTCGGGATGAAACTGTGGCGGCTGTTCGACTCCTTTCATGATTTCGATCTCGGGTAAGACCTCATGCAGCAGCCCGGTTTCATCAAGCAGCCGGAATGCTGCCTTCGCATGGCCTTCGGTCAGCATCTTCGTGAGTTCGTCGCGTACCCGCTCGCGGGACACCTGATGAATCTGCGCCGCGAGCTTTCGAATAGCGGCGAAAGTTTCGCTCTCGATCTTGTAATTAAAGCGCGCGGCAAAGCGGACCGCCCGCAACATGCGCAGCTTGTCTTCCCTGAAGCGCAGGCTGGGATCGCCGATCGCCCGAATGATTTCCGCCTTAAGATCTTCGCGACCGCCAACGTAATCCAGAACTTCATTCGTAACGGGATCGAGCAGCAGTCCGTTGATCGTCAAGTCGCGGCGCTGCACGTCCTGACGCGGGTCTTTGGTGAAACGCACTTCATCGGGATGGCGGCCGTCGCTGTATCCGATGTCGCTGCGGAAAGTGGCGACTTCGACGGCCGTGGAGAGGCCTTCTGGTGAAGCGTGCGAAGCAGGAACCATGACCACGCCGAATTGCACGCCCACGTCGTAGCTGACGGGAAAAATCTGCATCACTTCGGCTGGCGTGGCGCTGGTGGCGACGTCGTAATCCGCCGGTTCAAGCTTCAGCAGCAAATCGCGCACGCATCCGCCGGCGAAATAGGCCGCGTGCCCATTCCGCCGCAGGGTCTCCACGATTTTGAACGCTTGCTGCCGGGAGTCCATGTTCGATGTGGTGCGCTAACGTCTTGTTTAATTTTATGTTGTTTAGGGACGACGCAAAAACCCCGATTCTGTGGCGCATCAGTCGGCCCAATTCAGGAGCAAATTCCCGCAAGCTCGTATGGGTTTTCCCGAAACGGAAATTGCGCGCGACGCTTTCCGACCATGAGCTTTGCAAAGAACGGGAGATGCCCTTGTAAACACAACGCTGCCGCACTTGAGGACACGTCCATGCAGGAATGGCGAATCGTGTGCACCTGAAAGCTGCGTAACTGAGTACACGAAAATGATAGAAACTCAAACTTTACCCGCAGAAATACCTCAAACTCTTTCGTTCACCACAACCTCAAAATCATCTATCGCCACCACAATTCTTCTGGTGGAAGACGAGGCCCTGGTGAGGCAGGTCACCGCCGATATCCTTGAATTTCACGGCTATCGCGTGCTCACCGCTCGCAATGCGCAGGAGGCAACAGCCAAGTTTCATCGCAATGAAGGCATCGTGCAGCTGTTGATCACGGATGTGGTTTTACCTGGCCAGCACGGTTCTGGATCTTGCCTGCAAACTGAAATCGGAATATGCTTCCCTGCGCGTTATCTTCGTCTCAGGCTTTCCGGAAAACGCCTGGACGCGCCAGGGGCAGATCGAGCCAGATACACTCTATCTGCCGAAGCCGTTTTCCGCGGAATCATTGCTGAAAGCGGTCGAGGAAATTCTGCAGCCGACGGCGGAGAAGGTGGCCATCTAAGCGCGCTTGGGATATCGCGTGGCCAACACAATTTGTTCCGGGATGTGATCGAGCGGTACCACCCTTTGCAAGACGCCGCCTTCGGCGCAAGACCGCGGCATTCCGTAAACGGTGCAACTGGGCTCGTCCTGACCGAGAGTAAAACCGCCGGCGCCGGCAATCGCCTTCATTCCCTGTAGGCCGTCCGCACCCATTCCCGTCATAATAATTCCCATGCAAAGCGAGCGGAAAACCTCCGCCACCGACAACATCATCACATCGACAGAAGGCCGATGAAGAGTATTGTCGGGCAGGTGAGAAAGGCGAATGGCCACCTTCGACGTGGTTTTGCGGGCGACCGTCATGTGTTGTCCTGCCGGCGCAATATAGACAACGCCGGGTTCGATGATCTCCTCGGTTTGGGCTTCGCGAACTGTGACCTTGCACAGATTATCCAAACGTCGCGCAAACGGCCCCGTGAAACCCGGGGGCATGTGCTGCACAATCAATACTCCCACTGAAAGATCAGCTGGGAGCATGGGAAGAATCTGCTGCAACGCCTTGGGGCCACCCGTCGATGTGCCTAAAGCAATCACCGCCGGAGGCGCGACCAGCGGGCTGCGGGGAACCGGATGTTCAATCTGCGGTTTGGGCGCAATCCGCGGCATGGCCCGCTTGCGTCTCAACTCGGCCGCAGCCTTGATCTTATCCACCAGGTCGTCGCGAATTTTAATGATGTCCAGCGAAACGTAGGACTGCTGTTTCGGCACGTAGTCGAACGCGCCAAGCTCCAGCGCTTCGAGCGTCGTCTCCGCTCCCTCCTGGGTCAGCGAACTCACCATAATCACCGGCCTTGGAGAATCGGCCATGATTCGTTTCAAGGTTTCGAGGCCATTGAGGCCGGGCATCTCCACGTCAAGCGTAACCACATCGGGATCGAACGCGGCCATTTTCTCCAGCGCTTCGGTTCCGTTCCGTGCCGTGGCGGCGACCCGCAAAGCCGGGTCCAGACTCGATCATTCTGGTCAGGGCGGTGCGCATGAATGCACTATCGTCTGCAACCAGGACCTTGATGGGACGGGAATTTTCCAGGACCGTGTTCATTTTGGATTGTGATAAAGCATTTCGACCACACGGTGCACTTCTTCCATGTAGCCTGCCAGTTCGAAGGTGAAACGCGCCCAATCGAACGCCTGCAATGAGGGACATTCCTTCAGCAGCAGGGCGAAGCCCTCCTGTTCGGCGAAATTGATTTCGCGTTCCTCCGCGTATCCATAGCCCAGCCCGCTCATACGGCAGAGCAGGTCGCTCAGTGAAACGACCGTCACCAAGTCGCGATCGGTGGCGGCGCTCTGCGGATCGTGGTGGCAACTCAACACTCCGACAAGGTCCGGAGTCAGGTGCCACTTTTTCGCGACAATCTTTCCCGCATCGCAATGAGTGAGGCCAAAGACGCTCATCTCCGCTTCATGCAGCGGGATGCCCTTGCTGCGCGCGAGTTCGTAGGCCGCCTGAAACTCCTGCGGCAGCACCGCAAGCTCGGCGACAATTCCAATATCGTGCAGCAACCCTCCCAGATAGGCCTTGCCAGGATCGGCAAAACCGATTTTGTGGGCGAACTGACGGCATACCAGCGCGCAGCCCAGAGAATGCTCCCAAAAGACCCCGGGATCGAAACCGCTGTTAGCTTTGGGCGAAAGCTTGAGCAAAGAGCAGGACACCGCAATATCGCGCATCCGCTGCAGCCCGAGCGCGATTACGGCGTTGCGAATGTTGTCCACGCTCTGCCAGCGGCCATAGAGAGGAGAATTGGCCATGTGCAGGCATTGCGCGGCCAGCGACTTGTCCTGCGAAATCAGGTCTACCACTTGCTGCACCTCGAGCGTATCCAGGGGCTGTTCCAGATATTTCAAAAGCGGCGCCAGGACCACCGGGATCGTGGGCATCTCTTCCAGCCGCTCGAGTCGGGTGCGTAACGTGTCCACAGCTTGAGTACTCATAGCTCCCCTAACGTGCGATTTGCCGTTTTTCCGCTTTCACATACGCGGTCGCGGACGGCAAGTGCACCAGACGGAAATCTTCACTCACTCCGTAAAGCGACTCGGAATGCCCCAGAAACAGATATCCGTGGGGCAGCAGGTTGTTGTAAAAGTGCTGAATCACGCGGCGCTTCGAAAGCACGTCAAAGTAAATCAGCACATTGCAACACATAATGATGTCGAAGCCCTTCATGAACGACATGCGGACATCGTCGAGCAGGTTGACGCGATTGAAGTTGACTCGCGTCTTGACCTCGGAGTTGATCTGCAGGTTCTCGCCGCGCGGGGCAAAGTATTTGTCTTTGTAATGCGGCGTGAGATTGCGCGTGCTGTAGGTGCCATACAGGCCCTGCTTGCAGTGCGCCACGGAACGTTCGTTCAAGTCGGTGGCGGCCACCTCGAAGTTCCAGCCTTTGAGCTTGCCGTTGAGTTCCTCCATCAACATCATGCTCAAGGTGTAAGGTTCTTCTCCGGTGGAACAGCCCGCGCTCCATATCCGTACCTGGGGCAGCGCCATTTTTTGCCGGGCTTCGAGAATGCGCGGCAGAACTACGTTACGCAGCGCATCCAGCTGCGGCTGGTTGCGGAAGAAGCAAGTCTCGCCGATGGTGATTTCGTTCAGCAAGCTGACCAGTTCCACCTGGCGGATGGGCTTGACGGTGAGGCATTCGTAGTACTCGCCTAACGTGGTCACGCCTAACACCTGCATGCGCTTGTGACAGCGGTCTTCGAATAAGCGAAGTTTGTTGTCCGGCTGGAAAATTCCCGCCACCTGATAAATCAGGTCGCGGATCTGCACCAGTTGGCGATTGGGCGGACCGCCGACGGCGGCTGCATGTGTGCTTGGAGCAAGCGTTGCGCTCACGAGACCCCCTGAGTTACGGCGGACTCAGCCGAGGCCAACAGCCCCGCCGGGTCCAGCACTAGACGTACGCGCCCATCCCCGCCGAGGGTGGCCCCGGCAAAGCTCGAGCCATGGTGAAGATAAGAGTTCAGCGGCTTGACCACGGTAGACTCCTGGCCGATCAGGTGGTCGACCAAAAGCGCCACCCGTTTTTCCCCCACCGCGAGAATGACCACTTTTTCTTCGGCCTTCGGTTTCTGCCGGCCGGGCACAGAAAACATCTTTTTCAGACGCAGCAGCGGCAAGGTCTCCCCGCGCAGACGCAACACTTCGCTGCCTTCCACTTGATGCACCTGGTCAGGCATCATGCGTGAGGTCTCAAGGACCGAACGCAGCGGCAAGGCGTAATCTTCTTCCGATACCTGCACCAGCAGCACCGGAAGAATGGCCAGGGTAAGCGGCAGCCGCAGCAGGACGGTCGTGCCTTTGCCGGGAATACTGTCAAGCTGGATGGCACCGTTCATGCGTCTCAGGTTGGAGCGGACGACGTCCATCCCCACTCCCCGCCCCGAAAGGTTGCTCACCTTTTCTACGGTGCTGAAACCGGGCAGAAAGATGAAATCGAGAATTTCACGCGGGCTGAGTTGGCGGGCTCGCTCGGCGGTCACCAGATTTTTCTCGATGGCCTTGCGCAGCACGCGATCAGGATCGATTCCGGCGCCGTCGTCGGCGATGCTGATGACAATCTGATCGCCCTCCTGGCGCGCTTCCAGGCGGATCGTACCTTGGCGCGGCTTTCCGGCGCTCTGGCGCACATCCGGCATCTCGATGCCGTGATCGAGCGAATTGCGCACCAGGTGCACCAAGGGATCGCCGATCAACTCCACCATCGTCTTGTCGATCTCCGTCTCCTGTCCCGTCACCCGCAAATCGACTTCCTTCTGCAGGCTGTGGGCGACGTCCCGCACCAGGCGCGGGAACTTGCGAAACACCGCATCAATCGGCACCATGCGGGTTTTCAGGCCGGTGGTTTGCAACTCTTCGGTGATGAAGCTGAGCCGCGCCGTTGACTGGTTGAAGGCCGAGTCCAGGTTCGCCATAGTCAGCCGTCCGGAAGTGAGGTCGCGGCTTAGCTGCACCAGGCGGTTGCGCTCCAGCACCAGCTCGCCAATCAGGTTGATCAACTCATCGAGCTTGCGCACATCGACGCGCATGGTCTGGGCGCCGGTATCGGCGGCAGGGCTGGCGGCTGCCTGTTTCTGTGTCTCCAGCGCATTGCCCACATCAGCGGCCGAGGCCAGGCCTTGCTTGACCAGCAACTCGCCCAGCTTCTCGTCCCTCGGCGAGGCAGCCTGCTTCTCGAGGGCGACTTCGAGCGTCTGGGGCTCGATCGCGCCTTCGGAAACCAGGATTTCGCCGATGCGCATCGGCGCCTCGTCCGGCTTCTGCACCGCTTCCAGTTCCGCCAGCAAATCGTCAATGACGTACTCTTTCAACCCGCCCTGGCGGATGTCGCCCAGCATCTTTCCCAGCTGGTCGCGCGCTTTGAGCAGCGCATCCATCATGCGCTGGGTCAGAACGATTTCGTTTCGGCGGAGGGAATTGAGCACGTCTTCGGCGCGGTGACTCAGGCGCACCACCGGATCGAAACCCAGAAATCCCGAGGTCCCTTTTATGGTGTGTAGCGCGCGAAAGATCCGGTTCAGCAGTTCGGCGTCGCCGGGAGTCGATTCCAGCGTGACCATGTCCTGGTCCATGCCCTGCAGCAGTTCCTCGGACTCCGCCAGGAAGTCCTGGATCATCGCTGGATCTTGTAAGAAATCGTTGTCCACAGGCCCTCGGTCGACGCGTGCGGCTAGGCGCGCGCGGCTTGCGGGGCCATGAGCTCTTCCGAATCGCTCATTAGCCGGTCCACATCCAGCAAAATCAGCAGACGGTTGTCCAGCTTGCCGACGCCGGAGACATACTCGCGCTCCACCTTGCCCAGCCGCGGCGGCGGCTCGACCGTCTCGACCGGAATGCGAAGCACTTCGGAAACCGAATCCACGATGAATCCCAGCACCGTGCCTTTGATCTCGATGACCACGATGCGCGTCTGCTTGTCATGGGCCAGCTCTTCCAGCCCAAAACGCTTGCGCAGCGCGATCACAGGAATGACCTTGCCGCGCAGGTTGATGACCCCATCCACAAACGGAGGCGAGTTAGGCACGCGGGTCAGCGCCTGAATGCGGATGATCTCCTGCACCCGGAGAATGTTCAGGCCAAACTCTTCCCCTCCGATGTGAAAGCTGACCAGCTGCAGCAGATCGCCGTGGCCCTGGCTGGAATTGTGCAGGCTCACCGTCCCGGAGTTTTCGCCGTTTTTCGTTGCCATCTCCATGAGCTCCTCCTTAAGCGTCCTTTTTCTATTTAGCGGCCGACGGCGGCAAACGCCTTAGCCGGCACGCTGTCGGGGTCGGTCTTGGCCGGCTTGCGCCGGCTGTTGCCGCTACCGTTGTCCAGTCGGAAGTTGCCGACCATGTTTTGCAGATCGAGCGCCAGTCCCGACAGGTCCTGGCACGCCTGGGCCGACTGCTGCGCCCCCACCGCCGACTCCTTCACCAGCTTCGCGATCTGCTCCATGTTGTTGTTGATCTCTTCGCTGGCGCTCGATTGTTCGGTCGCCGCGGTCGCAATATGCATGATCATCTCGCCCACCTGCTCCGACATCTGGATGATCTCTTTCAGCGAATCGCCCGCCTTCGCCGTCGAACTCACTCCCTCCTCCACCTGCTTGGTGCCACTCTCCATGGCGACGACGGCGGTTTTGGTCTCGTCCTGGATGTTTTTGATCATCTCGGCGATTTCTTTGGTGGCCGTAGTAGTGCGTTCGGCGAGCTTGCGTACTTCATCGGCGACCACCGCAAACCCCCGCCCTTGTTCCCCGGCGCGAGCGGCTTCAATCGCCGCGTTCAGAGCCAGCAGGTTGGTCTGGTCGGCAATATCGTCGATGACCCCAATGATGCGTCCGATCTGGTCGGAGCTTTTACCCAACTCCTCCATCTTTTTTGCCGTGGCGCCGACCGAGCCGACGATGATGCGCATCTTGTTCAGGGTCTCTTCCACGATCGCGCCGCCCTGGCGGGCCGTATCCGCAGCCTGCCGCGACGAATCGGCCGCTTTGTTCGAGTTCTCCGACACTTGCAGCACCGTCGCGGACATCTCCTGCATGGCCGTGGCCACCTGGGTGGCTTGGTCCTTCTGGGTTTCTGCGCTGTGGGCCTGCTCGGTGGCAGAGGATGAGATTTGCTCGCTGGCGGAAGCCACATGCTCCGCCGTGCCGGCAATCGACTGGATCATGCGGCGCAAATTGTTCTTCATTTTGTTCAAGGCCGCCGTGGCCTGGCCAATTTCGTCGTGGCTGTCGACTGCCATGTCCTCGACGGAGAGGTCGTTTGAGGCAATCTGGTTGGCCAAACTCACGGAAGCGGACAAGGGCTTGATGACTAATTTGCGCACCAGGAAAAAGACCACTCCGACTGCGATCAGCAGGGTGAGCAGGCTGGCCAGAAACAACGCAATCGAATTGGAGCCCCGGCCGTCTGCACCAGTTGCTGCGTCGAAGCCGTCACCGAGAAGGCCCCACGCAAATCGCCGACTTTCATGCCTTCTTTAGTGAAGCCAAACGGGTCTTTTTGTCCGGCAGGGTCGCCATGGCACAGCAGACAGTCCTCGGTCAGCCGCACTGGCTGGGCATAGCGCATCACATCCTTGCCGTCTTCCATCATGCGCTCCGAGTATTCGTTCAGCGAAGCATCCGCCTGGAACGCCTCGAGAGCGCGGCGCTCGAACGGGTCGGGATGGTTTTTGGGATCGCGCGGGTTCAGCGAGGGCGTATGGAACTTCATGCCTTGTCCTTCGGCATATTGTTGGGCGACACTCCACGCGGCCACCACCGGAACCTGACTGAGGTGCTTGAAGTTGCGGTCGGGAACCAGCGTGCCCAAATTGGCAGAAAACCAGGCCCGGGTGGCGCCGGCCATGCCCGTGATCTGTCGCACTTTGTCACGAAAAGATTCCTCCGCTTGCCGATTGATTCGTCTTTGCGTGACCCAGAAGCTGACCGTGGAGGTGAGGATCAGCGTCACCCCGATCGACCCGATGATTTTCCCCGTCAGTTTCAGGTTTTGGAACATTGCCGATTCTCCTTCGATCGCGGCGGCTTCAATTTGCGGCTGCGGCAAAGGCCTTAGCGGGCACGCTATCGTCCGATTGCAACGAGCCGGTCTTGGCCGATTTGCGGCGGCCATTGCCATTGCCGCTGCCATTGTCCACACGGAAGTTGCTCACCATGTTCTGCAGGTCGAGGGCGAGTCCCGACAAATCCTGGCACGCCTTGGCCGATTGCTGCGCTCCCACCGACGATTCCTTCACCAGCTTCGCGATCTGCTCCATGTTGTTGTTGATCTCTTCGCTGGCGCTCGACTGCTCGGTGGCCGCCGTGGCGATGTGCATGATCATTTCGCCTACCTGCTCCGACATCTGGATGATCTCCTTCAGCGAATCCCCGGCCTGGGCGGTCGATTTCACTCCATCCTCGACCTGCTTGGTGCCCGCTTCCATGGCGGTGACCGCGATTTTGGTCTCATCCTGAATGTTTTTGATCATCTGGGCGATTTCCTTGGTGGCGGTGGTGGTCCGCTCGGCCAGCTTGCGCACTTCATCGGCGACCACCGCGAAGCCGCGCCCTTGTTCCCCGGCACGAGCGGCTTCAATGGCAGCGTTCAGCGCCAGCAGGTTGGTCTGGTCGGCGATGTCGTCAATCACTCCGATGATGCGCCCGATCTGGTCTGAACTCCGGCCCAGTTCTTCCATCTTCTTGGCCGTGGAGCCCACTGATTCCGCAATCACCCGCATCTTGGCCAAGGTTTCTTCCACGATGGAGCCGCCATGGCGTGCGGTTTCCGCCGCCTGCCGCGAGGATTCCGCAGCTTTGTTCGAATTTTCCGAGACCTGCAACACCGTCGAAGACATTTCCTGCATGGCCGTGGCCACCTGCGTGGTTTGATTATTCTGAGTTTCGGCGCTTTGCGATTGCTGGGTGGCGGAGGACGAGAGTTCCTCGCTGGCCGAGGCCACATGTTCCGCCGTGCCGGCAATCGACTGGATCATCTGCCGCAGATTGTTCTTCATGCTGTTCAGCGCAATTCCCGCCTTGCCAATCTCGTCCTGGGAAGTGACATCGATGTCAGCGATTGCCAGGTTATTGGCGGCTATCTCCTCAATGAGAGCAAGCATGCGGGAGATGGCCCCCGTGATCGAACGCACAATCACCATCGCCACCACTAGACCGATGACTACGCCGACGATCGCCAGGATCGAAATCAGCAGAGTGGTGTGCGATTCCGTGGCCGCCTGCTCGGCGCTGGCGGCGGTCTTGAGTTTCACCACCAAGTCAATAAAATCCACGGCAGTTTTTCCCAAGTCGGCGCGTAGGGCGTCGTTTTTTGGCTCGGAGAGGAGAGCCACCGCTTCCTTCTGTTTGCCGGCGCGATGAAGCGCAACCACGCGGTCAATCATGTTGTGGTATTCGTCTAAGGCCTGGCGGTAGTGGGCAATCATGGCTTTGCCCTGTTCACTGGTGATGAGGCCGTCCAGCTTGCCGAAGTCCTCGGCAACGCTGCGGCTGTTCTCCGCGTAGCGCGTCATCTCTGTTTCGCTACTGGTCAGGAGAAAGGAGCGGTATTCGGCCTTCTGATTGTTGATGAGCGAGTCGATGGACATGGTAAGAAATCGCTCCGAAGCCCGGTTATCGACTTCTGCCGACAGCTCAGTCAGCTTCTGTACCGACGTATAGCTGATAATGCCCATGGCCACCATAATCACCAGCAACGTGCCGAAACCAACCCCTAACTTCATTTTCAAGCTCAAACTTTTCACGATTTCCTCCCCGTCCTGCGCAGCGTGTGCGTCCCAATCGAGGCCAATCGTCGATGGGGGTGTTACAGCCGGTGAAAAGTCGCACCGCAAAGGATGAACTTGCACCGGTCTCAAGAGATTCATCGGCTTGCACAGGCGCGACTTTACGGGGCTTGCAGCTTGGCCGCGGTGACCTTAGTTTTGATTTCCGCAATAGAAATTAGGAGAAGGACGCCTTACCGGCAGCGTCCTTCGGGAAGAGGATGCGCGGTCAGGAAGTAGATGCGCGGCGGACTGTCCGTCCTGCTCAGGGCAGATAGTAGCGGATCGAAGTCATGACTACGTTGTCGTTGCCCTGTGGAGCGCCGCCGATCCCGCTCCACGCCGTGCGATGCAGATACTCATACTCCTCTCCGATCTGGAACACTCCTGCCGGGCACTTTGTAGAAGCGGTACCAGAAACCAGCTGTCGCCTCGGCAACATCTTTGTTCTGGGCCTGGCACTCCGTCCCCCCGCTGGGTACAACTTCCACGTTGCAGTAGGTATTGTTGACCAGCGGAGACCCGTAGCCGGCTGGTTCGGTGGCGTCGGTTGGATTAACGTAGGCGGCGCGTCCGTAGTATTCGTTGCCGCCGTAGAGGTAGACATCAAGTTTCGGCCGGGGATGGAATTCCACTCCGCCCATGGTGTCGAGCGCGTGGAGAGGAATGATCCAGCCATCGGGACGCAGGGTCACATCCGATCCATTGGCCGCGCTGTAACGTCCAATGCCGCTTCCCGCCAGGCCCTCGAAAATCAGATCGATCTTCTTGGGTTTAATTGGCAGAATCGCCGCCGCTCCCACGCCGCCGCCGTAAGTGACGTTGTTCTGTCCGGAGATGCGGTCGCGGAAGAAACGGGTCACCGTCTTCAGTTCGTAATGCCCCCAGCCCGGCTCGTAGACCAGCTTGGTCAGAACGTCGGGGGCAAGGTTGGTGGAAAATCCGTTGGTGCTCCCTTCCAGATAATCGATGGTGCCGCCGCTCGGCGAAGCCGCATTGGCGCTGTTGTTGAAGCCGAACAGATTGGCGGGAACGTAGCTGGCGTTCGGCTCGCTGGTTTCCGGATTGGCCACTTCCACCGCCACCCACCATTTTTCATTGAAATTCTTGGTGAGACGAAGCGCCGTCTGGCGCACGTAGTTGAAGCCCACAACATAAGCGCCGTCGATGGTGATGGGAATGAACTCAGCGCGAGTGGCAATGCCTCGGCGGTCGGTAGTAATTAAGCTCCAAAACTGTCCGGCGGTCAAAGTCAGCCCGTGGTGAAAACTAGCTTGTCCCCACAGCTGGCGCTGACGAGGAGTGAAGCTGTTGGTCTCCACCTGGTTGGCAGTGGGCGCCTGGCCCAGAAAATCCAGTTCGTAGTAACCCGTCAGCCCGATGCCGCCAGTGTTCCCCTCCGCCAGCAGAGAAAAACGGGTGCCGCGCGCGGTGGCGCGAAACTCGCTCAACGAGGCATTCGGCACGCCGCCAAATGGAACCCCACTGAAGCTGTCGATCACGTCGGCGTTCTCGTTGCGGCTGCGCACGATGAAGGCCGACTCCAGAAATCCGCCGGGGGTAATCGTGATCCCTTTGAAGTGCATGGCCGGGGGATGTTCGAGCTCGTTCACCGATTTCTGCGTCTGTTCGAGGGCCAGCGCCAGGGTGTTGATCTCATTGCTTAAGCCGGCCTCGACCGCGGTGGCGCCGGTCTCGGAGGCGGTTCCGGCGCCGGTTCCCTCCACCGGCTGCCCGGTGGATGTCTGCACGTACTGCGCCTGCGGCGGCGCACTTTGGAGCAACTGTTGTTTCAGCAAGTCGATCTGCTTTTGCTGTTCCTGCAGTTGGGCCTGGAGCAGCTTCAGTCGTTCCGCCGTCGCAGTATCCGGCTGGGATGCGGCAGGTGGATGCTCCTGTGCAAGCGCGAAAGAAGCCAACAGCATGAGCAGTAAAGCCAAGCGGGAACTGTGTCCCATACGTCTCCTCCGAGGCAAAAAGAAGCGAGGTTGCCGATACTGGGATCAATCGGAGGGCGGGAGGGAAACTTGATGGCAATCAGAGCTTTCTAATGCGGCACGAGATTGCCGGATTTTGCCGGCTGCTTCAGCAAAACTACGAGATCGACCCGGCGGTTTTGCGAGCGCCCGTCGACGGTCTCATTTCCGGCAACCGGATGGTATTCGGCGTAACCGGCCGCCGAAAGACTCTGGGGAGAAATATGGTACTCGGTGATCAGCAGCCGTACCGTTTCGGTGGCCCGGGCCGTCGAAAGCTCCCAGTTAGAGTGGAACTGCGAATTATGGATCGGCACGTTGTCGGTGTGACCTTCGATCCGAATGGGAAGGTCATATCGCGCCAGCAGTTCGGCCATGCGGCGGAACGCCGATTCAGAGCTCGCTTCGAGTTCCGCCGAGCCGCTCTCAAAGAACCCAACTTCCCGCAGACTGACCACCAGAACCATCTCCATCGAGCGTGATCGCCACTTCTTTTCGAGCGATTTCCTTGGCTAGGGCTTTCTCCAATTCCTTCTGCAGGGCAGCAAGCGCTTCCCGATTGTGCTGATTGGCGGACACCGAGCCGTCGGAGTTCGCCGCCGGCGGTGGGGTTGGCGGCGCAGTGTGGGCTTCGGGTAGTGGAAGCGGCGGCAGAGGCGGCTGTCCCTGTACTTGCGAGGGCCCTTGCGCGTAGGTGGAGGAAGTCGCGGGAAATGCTCCCATCTGCTGAAACGCCACGTGGATGGAGGCGGCGACCTGGCCCATCTTCTTCTTGTCAATTTCCGCCGCGGAATAGAGCACCACAAAGAAGGCAAACAGCAGGGTGATAAAGTCGGCGTAAGAAACCAGCCAGCGGTCATGGTTGATGTGCGGGGGCGAACGCCTGCGTTTCATGGCGCAGCCTCGGCGGGCTTCTGTTCTTCGACGGGCTTGGGTTGCGCAGCCGGCTTCGCTTCTTCATTATTCGCAGACTTGGTTTCCACCAGAAATCCCTGCAGCTTGGTCTCAAGCGCCCGTGGGTTCATGCCTTCGAGAATCGAGGCCACGCCCTCCAGCGTCATCTCATGCAAAAGCTGCGCCTCGCGCAAGCGGATGCGCAGCTTTCCAGCGGCAGGAAGAAGGAAGAGATTGGCCGCGCCGACGCCATAGATGGTGGCGACGAAGGCCACCGCAATGCCGCGGCCGACTTCTTCCAATTTGTCGAGGTGCTGCATCACCTGGATCAATCCCATTACCGCCCCGATAATTCCGATGGTCGGCGAAAAACCGCCCGCCGACTCGAAGACTTGGGGAAGCCTTTCGTCATGATCGGCCTGGTTCTGCAGTTCGAGCTCCATCACATCGCGCAGTTCCTGCGGTTCGGTGCCATCGACCGCCAGCATCAACGAGCGCTTGAGAAAAGGGTCTTCGATCTTTTCCAACTCCGTATCAAGCGAGATAATGCCTTCGCGCCGGGCACGGTAGGCATACTGCACCAAGGCCTTCACTCTCTCCCGAAAAACCCCTTTGGGCTCGAAAAAGACCTGGGCCAGGTGGCGCACCGCGCTGAACACTACCGGCAGCGGAAACTGAATGAGCACCGCTCCCGCGGTGCCGCCAAGAACAATGATGGCCGCGGTCGGTTGCAGGACTTGCGAGAGGCTGCCGCCTTCGAGCAGCAGCCCGCCCACTACGCCTCCCAGTCCAAGGATGACGCCGCCCCAAGTGGCTTTGTCCACTGCCTCTACCTCTCGTCCGCTTCTGCCACTGGCATGGGCCGATGCCCCATCGCCGGAGTGGCCGCCGGGATCGCGGGCGAAGCTATCCCGGCCAGCACCGCCCGGCGAAATTCGACAATCCGTTCGACCACGGTTTCGGCCGATTCGCGCACCAGGATCTTCTCGTTATTCACCAGCGTGAGCACCGTGTCCGGGGACTGCTCGACGAACTTGATCAAGTCGGAATTCAGGATTAAGGAGCTGTTGTTGAGCCGGGTCAGCGGGATCATGGACCTCCACCCGGGACGCGCCGCGGTCGTGACGGGAGTCCCATTCTGTCCATCGGCGAGCCGGGACTGAACGTAACCCCGGTTGCAGAGCGAGACGCTCACAAAGGTGTGCGGGGCTTTGGGAACTTGCCGCCTGCCCTAAAGCCGCGCCACGCGCCGCCGATGGGATGGGTAGCAGAAAACGGTTCCGCACCAAGGAACAAGGGCTGCCCGCAAGCCGCAGGCCGGGGCGGTGCCAGAGAACGGAACCATTCCATCAAAGGAGAAAGATCATGTCGTTTAGCATTCTCAATAACATTCCAGCCTTGGAAGCGGAAAACCAACTGAACGCCACCAGTACAGGATTGAACACCGCTCTGTCCCAGTTGTCGTCGGGTTCACGCATCAACAGTGGCGCCGACGACGCCGCCGGCCTGGCGATTGCCAACGGCCTGCAGGCCAACATCACCGCGCTTACCCAGTCGGCATCCAACGCCAACGACGGTATCGGCGAACTGCAACTCGCCGATGGCGCACTTGCCCAGGTAACCAGCTTGCTCAACCGCGCCGTCACCCTGGCGACCGAAGCAGCGAACGGCGGACTGGGCACATCGCAAACCCAGGCCCTCGACGCCGAATATCAGAACATCCTTTCTGAAATCACCCAGATCGGCCAGAGCACTACCTATAACGGCCAACAGGTGTTCCAGAGCGCCAGCGGCCCCGATCTGAACGAATGGGCGGGCAACGCGGGCCACTTAACCGCCGACACTGCCTTGACCGGGGCGGGCACCATCGTGTCATTCACGGCTGGCGGCAAGACGTTCTCCTTCACCGAAACGGCGACCTCCACCGTGGGCGATCTGCTCAACGCCATCAACAACCCGGCCACCGATCCCGCCGGCCTGCAGGCGTACATTCCAACCAGCGGGGCCCAATCCGGCGAACTGGTTGTGGTCGACCCCAACGGCAACAATGATATAGCCACGGGCGCAACCAATACCGAAACGCTGCTTGGAACCTTCAGCAATCCGACAGTTACGGGAAACGCCACGACCGACATCTTCCTTGGCGATTCAACTGCCAGCGGCGATTACACCATCGGTGTGACCATCGGAGCTCTGACCACGGATTTCACCGACGCTCACGGCCTGAACCCGGCCGATTTGACCGGCACTAACCTCACTGGCGGAACGGTCGCGACGCAGACGGTGCTGCAAACCATCAACACCGCCATTGCCGACGTGGCCAGCGTTCGCGGCGAACTGGGGGCGAAGTCGAACCAGCTGACTGCGGCCACCAACGTGGTCAACAGCCAGGTCACGAACCTGACTTCGGCGGAAAACACCATCACCGCGGCCGATATTCCGACCACAGTGGCGAACCTGAACAAGTACTCGATCCTGGAACAGACCGGCATTTCCGCTCTGGCCCAGGCCAACCAGACCCAGCAACTCGTACTGAAACTCCTCCAGTAAGCGGGGGGTGTGGAGGGGGCGTGGCAGATTGCCCGCCCCTTTTTGCATTCTGGCGGTTCCGCTCTGGGCGCGGTTTCATAAGCGGACCCGGACCGACCAACCGGATTGGATCGCGCCGGTGCTCTCTGGAAAAGGAAGTTCGGTTGCACCGTAGGATCGGAAGCTCGGGCGGGCCGGGTAGGACGGAGGAAAGACCATGGGCATCACTTTCAATGCTTCCGCGTTGCTCAACGGAAACGGTATCGATGTCACTTCGATCGTCAACCAGATCCAGACTTCGGAAAGCGGCCAACTGACTGTTTGGCAGCAGCAGCAGAACCACGCTGCAAACTCAGGCCAGCGACATTACCTCAATTAACACCGATCTCGGCGCGCTGACCACCGCCGTGCAAGCGCTTTCCGACCCCTTGGGCGCGCTGGCAGGTTTGTCAGTGATTTCCTCGGAATCAGGCATCGTCACCGCGACCGCGCAACCTTCGGCCACTCCCGGCGACCACACGCTCTTGGTCAGCACCCTGGCGAGCGCCGGCACGGTCTACACTGCGCCCCTAGCTGCCGCGGATACTTCGATTTTGCCTAGTGGTGTGACTGGAGGCGACTTGCAGTTGCAGGTCGGAGGGTCGGGTGGAAGCACCTACGACATTCCCATCACCCCCGGCAGCAACGACACCTTGACCACGCTGGCCAGCTACATCAACCAGCAGTCCACCGCCAACAACTGGGGCGTCACCGCAGCGGTGTTGAACGACGCGACTGGCGCTCGCCTCGCGATCTACAGCAATGCTACCGGAACCACTGGCGCCCTGGCGATCACTGCCAACACCACTACCGGCGTTCTCTCGACCGCAGATCAGGCCAGCGCCGACACCTCCATTTTGCCAAGCGGCCAGCAGAGCGGCGACCTTCAATTGCAAATTGGCGGGAGCAGCGGAGCAGTCGAAGACATTCCCATCACCGCTGGCAGCAATGACACCCTGAACACGCTGGCCAGCTACATCAACCAGCAATCGAGCTCCAACAACTGGGGAGTGACCGCCCAAGTCGTGCAGGATTCAAACGGATATCACCTGACGCTTTCGAGCTCGGCGCAGGGCCCGGCCGGAGACTTGGCTTTCACTGCGAACACTACAAATCTGACGACGGCTGCCAATCCGGCCACCAGCCTGACATTTGAGCCGCCGGTTGGCGGCACGAACGCAAATTTCACCGTCGATGGCATCCCTTACAGCAGCACGACCAACACCGTCACTGGGGCAATTTCGGGAGTGACCCTGAACCTGCTGAGCGCAGAGCCCACCATTCCAGTCACGCTTTCGGTCGGTCTCGACTCAACCGGAATCACCAATGCGTTGACCAGTTTCGTCTCCGCTTACAACCAAGTCGTTACCGACCTCAACCAGCAGTTTGCCGTCAGCACCACCACCGGGCAGCAAGGCCCACTCGGATCCGACGCTTCCCTAAGCCTGCTGCAGTCGAGCCTTCTCGATGACGTCAACTACTCGATCACCGGCAACAGTGGCCTGGTGAATCTGGCCTCGCTCGGCATCAACCTGAACAATGAC
Organism: uncultured Acidobacteriaceae bacterium; assembly: GCA_963848325.1. Lineage (GTDB taxonomy): Bacteria > Acidobacteriota > Terriglobia > Terriglobales > Acidobacteriaceae > DATJOJ01. The sequence goes on along the minus strand of CAWKDJ010000016.1, from coordinate 70,854 downwards.
GGGCGCCCTGAGCATCGACAGCACCCAACTCAGCAGCGTGCTGAACTCCAATCCAGGAGCGGTACAAAGCTTCTTTCAGGGAACTGCCTCAAACGGATTCGCCAACAACTTCAACTCCAACCTGACCCAGCTCACCAACCCGGTGAACGGATTGCTGAATATCGATTTGTCACAAAACCAGACGGAGCAGACCGCCCTGACCAGCCAGATCGACGCCTTTCAGCAGCAATTGTCGACCCAGAAGCAGCAACTCACGCAGGAGTACAGCCAGCTGAACGCTTCGCTCGAGGAATATCCCATCCTTCTGCAGTCTGTAACGCAGCAACTGGCAACCCTCGGGTTGACCACGTTCGCGAACAACAGTAATTCTTCGTCCAGCGGCGACGGCAGTTCGGGAACCTCAGGAGTCTACGACGCATGGACGCGCGCAGTCTTTATCGCGAAGGCGCAGTGCGCGGGGCCAGCCGGGTGGGCCTCGTTGTCCTGCTCTACGAGCAGATGATTGAAGACCTGCGCCGCGCCGTCGACGCCCTCGACCGCAAACAGATCGAACCTCGCACCCGCTACCTTAACCACGCCATCCTCGTCATCGGACATCTGCAACGCACCTTGGACATGGAACAAGGCGAAGTCGCCCGGAACTTGGCGCTGTTTTACGACGTGCTCCGGCAGGCGCTGACCCAGGCGCATGCCCGAGCCTCGAAAGAGATACTCACGGCCCAAATTGCCAACCTGCTCAGCCTGCGCGACGCCTGGATCGCGGTCGACCGCCAGGAAACCGGCAGCGGTGCAACTGCTGGCAGCGAAGCCGTCGCTGCACCCTCGCCGGCCGAGCGGCGTCGATGGGAGAGCTGATGCCGGACGGCGAGCTCGAACTGCTACGTCGCGCGAACGATGGTCTGTATCAAGCTCTGAGCGAGCTACAGAAAGCTCCTCGCATCCCGCCCGCTTGGTTCACTGGCCTGCGCGTTCACTTGCAGCAAGCCGCTTCTTCCCTGCACGGAATCGAGTTGAATGCTTCCTTGCCTGCATCGTGGCAAGCCGAGATTGCGCGCCATCGCGAATTCCTGCTGGCGCTGGCACAAATCTTACCGGCCCTGCAAACCCGCCTGCTGGCAGAGAGAGCCAGACTGCAGTCTGCCCGCGAACGCCTTCAGGGCATTCAGTCCTGGGCTGATGCACTGCGGTGAGTCTGGTGGCTTAAGTTCTCCGGATTCGCAGCTTTCCCCGTACCGTGCGCGGCTAAGAGCCACTTTACTTCAGATAATCGAACAAGGTCTGTTGCGGCAAATCGGCAATGGCCGAGATGGTAGCGTTCTGGGCAATCTGGTCGCTCGAAACCTGGCTGGCAACCTTGGTTGGGTCGGCCGCGCTGACCGCATTCTGCTGCTGGCTGATGCTCACTTGCTCGCCCGAAAGGTAGCTCTGTTGCGCCTGCGTCTGGTCCAAAGCGTTGCCGTAGAACGTCTGCTGCGCGGTGACGTAATTGAGCGCACTGCCAATCTCCTGCACCGCTCCCGCAATGCCGGCATTGTTTTGCAACCCGGTAATCAGATCGTTGATCGCCTGAAAGACATCCGCGTTCGTGCCATTGAAGACCTGCGACCCCGGAAGGTTGGTTTGCAGCGAGTAGCCAGTCCCAATGGTCACCGAGTTGGTCCCCTGATTGCCAACATAGCTTACGCCGGAAGACGAACCGGAGCTGAGCACGAAGGGTTGAGTGTTCGCCGTGCCGGCAAAAATGTATTGCCCTTGATAGGAGGTGTTGGCCAGGCTCACCAACTGGCTCTGGATCCCGGTCAGCTCCGCGGCAATGTCGGCGCGGTCGGAATCGGAAAGCGTTCCATTCGCGCCTTCGGTCCCCAGGCTGACCGCCCGCTGCAGCGCCGTGACCACCGAATCCAGCGTCGAGTTGGCCGTCGAAAGCAGCCCGTTCACGCTGCCAATGCTTTGCTGATAGCTGTCGTTCTGGCTTGACTCCTGCTGGATCTGCACCAGTTGCGCCGCACCTGCAGGGTCGTCGGAAGGCTGGTTGATGGTACTCCCGGTGGCCAGTTGCAAAGTTGCGGTTTCCTGCTGCTGCTCGAGGTTTTCCAGCGCCGCCAGCAGGTCGGGCATGGGATATGGATTGACGCGAATGCTGCTCATTCGGTTAATGTCCCCATATTAATGACGGTATAAAGCATGTCGTTGATGGTCGTGACCACTTCAGCCGCGGCGTTGAAGGCATTCTGATACTGCACCATGTTGGCGGCTTCTTCGTTGAGCGAAACTCCCGAGATCGACCCCAACTGGTCCTGCAACTGGGTCAGGATCGCCTGTGACGCGCTCGCCTGGGTTGAACTATTCGAGACATCGTTGCCAACCTGAAAAACCAGGTTGCCGTAATAATCTGCGGGAGACTGGCTGTTGGCGATAGCCTCGTTCTGCACCGCGCTCAAGTTTGTGAGATTGCCGTTGCTCGCTGGAGAGTTGGGATCGGAACTGGCTGCGATGAGGCTGGGATCGGTGATGGCCACCTGCATGCTGGCTGCCGCTCCTTGTCCGGAGGCCGGTGGCGGAGTGAACAAATTGCCGCCCGCGTTCCCATTCAAGTCGTAGCCCTGCTGGTTCGCTGTGTTCAAGTCGTTGCTAAGCCCCGCGGCCAGCGTGTCCAGCCCCGATTGTAGCGAAGGGATGGTCTGATCGCGCGCCTGGATCAGTCCCGCCAATGCGCCCGAAGTCAGATCGGACGTAATGTCGTTCCCCTGCGAATAAATGTCCTGCATTCCCGAAGTATTGGTTTGGGTGGTCAGGGCAAAACTCTGGCTGCCGACCACCAGAGCCGTGCCATTGGAGGTCGTGAGGGTGAGTCCGTTGTCGCTCTGAAAGCTTGAGACGTCAATCAGGCCGGAGAGTTGCCCGATTAAAACGTTGCGCTGGTCGAGCAGCGCGCTGGGATCCTGGTTTGTGCCCTGCAGCTGGCTGATCTGATTATTGAGTCCGGCGATCTGACCGGTGAGCACATTGACCTGCTGCACGTCCTGGGTGACGTTCAAGTCGAGGCTGGTCTGCTGCTGCTGCAGGCTGCCGGCCACGTTATTGAACGCCTGCGCCATATCGCCGGCCGCGGTCAGTACCCCCTGCCGCACGGAGAGACTCGTAGGGTCGGTCGAAGAGCTGGTTCAGGCTGCTGAAAAAATTCGAGATCTCGGTGCCAATGTCGCCGCTGCTGGCGGTGAATTGGGTTTGCGTCTGCTGCATGGCCGACAGATAGGCGTTCAACTGGCCTTGCTGCTGGGTCTCTTCGTTGATGCGCGTCTGCAGAATCGGGTCCCGCAGGCTCTGCAGTTTCTCGAGCGAAACTCCGGTGCCGTAACTGAGGGTGCCAATCTCGATGGGATCGTTCTCGCTGAAAACCGGCTGCTCCCGCGAGTATCCGGGAGTATTCACATTGGCGACGTTGTTTGTGGTCGCATCCATGGCGCCCTGCTCGGCCCCCAAAGCGCCAGCCGCAATCGACATCGCACTGTACAGGCTCGACATGGCTTAGACTCCCGGTTCCAGGGTGGAACATTGCTGCCGCTCGCTTCGGCGGCGGGTAGGTAACTTGGGAGTGCGCCAGCAGGCGGCAGAAGATATCCACGGTGCGCCGCGCGCGGGCAAGCAAGGCTCCGTACTCCCGGTTGAGCTGCGCCACCCGTAGCTCCATTTTTCTCGACTCCTGCCCAATGCGCTGCAAGGGTTCATCCGAGCCAGTTGGCGTCGAGTGGAAGGATTGGCGCAGAAGCGCACAAAGTTCGCGCTGCCTTACGGTTTGCAGGTTGAGTTCAGACAGATCGGATTGCAGACCGCCGCCCGGGCGCACTCGAGCGAGCCGGCCAATTCGCGCAGCCACCCGAGCCGCTCGTCGAGAGCCGGCTTAGCGAGGGGAGTTTCCGCTGTCAATGTCCGTCCATTCTTAACGATCGTCTATTTCCAGCCACTGCATTGCCGATCCCTTCCGCTTCACTTACGCCGCCTGGCTCACTTGCATCTCGGAAATCATCGCCTCCGCGGTTTGCTCAGCTGAAACCTGGTAGGTGCCGGAACGCACCTGCCCGCCCAGCGCCGCCACTTTGTCCTGGCGAACCTCGGGCACTTGTTCAACTGCCGCCGTCAACGCGGCGGCCGACAGTTGGTTGGAAGACAGCTCCGTCGAGTTACCCGTAGCGCCGCTGTTCGCCGCGCTTGCGTCTGCCCGAGTTCCCGGCCTTACCGATGACGCCAAATCGGCTTGTAGAGGATTATTATTACTTAAATCAATTCTCATATTCTTCCCCTCACCTTCTATACCTCCTGCAATTTAACCATCGGCCAGAAATTAATTTTTATTAACCTGCCCTGCCCTCGCACTTGCCAAAACGCTCCAACCTTTATTCATCGGCGTACCTTCCCAGAACTTTAGCGGGGTGAAGCGCTCAGTGGACCAATCAGGGGGTGTCGGTAGCAAGTTAAAATGTCCGGTTTCAAAGTTGTGCCCTCGCCGTTTGGGTGGGGTTGGTTTTGGGGATGGGGTTGCAGGGGAAGGGGGCAGTTCCCCTTCCCCTGCTCGTCTCTGTAGAAGCTTTGGCCGACAAGGGTGTTCCGCTGGCGTCATAGCGACCCAGGCAATGCGTGTCCGTGGGTGAGACTCAAGGTTCCATTCAGGTGTTGATGCACCACCACCTGGCAACCCGCCAACGTCGCCCGCCAGCGCACCCGCTCGATCTGCAAGCTCAGATTCTGAAAGCTCACCGTGTTGTCGCGGTTCACGCTGCGTTCGAACTGCAGCGAGAAAATCCGTTCCAGGTCACGATTCCGGCAGGGCACAAAAGCATGGCCCCGCTGCCTGGGTGCGACCTGAAAACGGCGATTGAACTCGGCGATGTAATCTTCCCGCAGGAACCGGTTCGCCGCCTCCAGCGTCTCCAGCTGGCGCAGCCGCAACTCCTGCGGCAAGCGGCCCTGCCAAGTGCCGAAGTTGCGCTCGCTGCGCCCACGCGCTTCCGGCGAGTAGGCCGGGATCATCTGCACTCCCAACTCCTGCAACGCCCGCCCCACCTGCGTGCGGCGATGGGAGTCCACCTTGCCGCCCACCTTCGGCGTCAGCCAGAAATGGCTGCCCCGATCGCTGTACAGCGCGCAGAACACGCCTTTGCGCTCGATCACCTCCCACAGTCCGGCCATCACCGTCGCCGTCGATTCCTCCTCCACCAGTTGGGCGTAGTAAATCTCGCTGGTGGCATCGTCCAGAATCACGATCAGGTCATACCAACGTTCGTCCTGAAACCACTGGTGGCGGCTGCCGTCGATGTGCAACAGCATCCCCGGCAACGGCCGCCGCTCGCGCCGTTTGCGATGCGCCCCGCGCTTGCGTCCTCGCGCCACCAGCCCCGCTCCCTGCAGCGCCTGCTTCACCCAGCTGTAACTCAGTTCGATCTCGTGCTCGGCCTGCAGCTTCTCGTGAAAGTGCTGCACGTTCAGATCGAAATACTTCTCCCGGTACAAGGCGAACACCTTCTCCACCGTCGCCATCGGCACCCGGCGCCGCGACGGCTTGCCCCGCCGCCGGTCCAGCAACCCGTTGTAGCCTTCTTCCACGTAGCGCTCCCGAATCCGGCGCATACGCCGGTCGCTGATGCCCAGAATCTCCGCCGCCTGCCACCACGTGATCTTCTTCGCCATCGCCTGCAACATCACGTCCTGTACTTTCATCGCCCGCTCCATCGCGGCCCTCGGATAAGCTTCCATGCTCCGCATGGTCTCTCATCCTCGCCGCCCGCAAAGCGGACATATCACGTGCTATCTCAACCGGACATATCATGTGCTACCGACATGGACCAATCAGGGGGTTGTCCCAAAGCCCTTCTCGTGCTAGAAACGCCAATAGGAAGTTGGGGGACGACCACACCATTCCGGAGCCGATTCCATGAGTCCGCGCAGCAAGGCCACCGCCAAGTCGTCCAAAACCGTCGACGTGATCGTTCCCGACAGGCTCTATTTCCGCATTGGAGACGTTGCCGAACTCTGCGGCCTGCCGGCTTATGTTCTGCGCTTTTGGGAGACGGAATTTCCCCAGCTCAAGCCGGTCAAAAGCAGCACCGGCCAGCGCATGTACCGGCGCAAGGACGTGGAAAACGTGCTGCAGATCAAGAAACTGCTTTATGAAGAGGGGTTCACCATTAGCGGCGCCCGCCAGCAACTGCGAGTGGAGAACAAAGCGCATCGCAAGCAGGCGCCCCTGCCATTTCCCGCGCGCGAAGTTTCAGACCTTAAGTACATCCGCCAGGGCTTGCAGGACATCCTCACCCTGCTCTCCGCCCGGCATTAATTACTTCTCATCGGCGTCACTGGCCAAGCGGAATCCGTAGTCGGCATATTGAAACGCCGGAGGGATGCTCGATCTCGCCGCGCACCGGGAAATCTTAATATGATGCCGCCACGAACCTCCTCTTGAAGTCCGCCGCTCGCCTGTCTCCGGGCCGCGCGGATTACGCTGCGGCGAATTTCGATAGTAGTCCGCCTGGAACCAGTCATTGCACCATTCGTGCACGTTCTCACAGACGTTGTAAAGTCCAAATGAATTCGCAGGACAGCTCGCCACCGGCTCCGGACCATTTTTCCAGCGCACGCTGTATTCCGGCAGTGATTGCGGCGGATCGTCGCCCCAGGGAAACAACTTCCCTTCGAGACCTCCGCGCGCCGCACGCTCCCATTCGGCCTCGCTTGGCAGGCGAAATCGCCGGCCGCTCATGGCACTGATCCACTCGCAGAACTTCACCGCCTCGAACCAGGAAACTCCGACCACCGGCTGCGCCGGTTGATTGAGGTTGAGATTCTCGCAGAACGGCGGCGTAGGTTCTCGGGTCGCCCTTAGAAACACAGCGTAGTCGGCGTTCGTGATCTGGCACTCCGCCAGGTAGAAATCGTCGACCCAGACGCGATGCAGCGGGCGCTCATTCTCCTGCCCGCTCTCCGATCCCATGAGAAACCAGCCGGCAGGAACAAGGACCATTTTCGGGCCGGGCACAGCGAAGTTCGATTGATGTAGAGTCGCCATCGACTGACTGCCCGAGACTACCACGGCAACGCCCCTATCCACGCAGTTTGCGCACCGCCTCAGCCATATCGTTTTCCTGAAACAGCCGAATGCCAGCCACTCCCGCTGCCCCCGCTTCCATGCAGGCCGCAGCGTTATTCAGCGTGACGCCGCCGAGCGCAAGTACCGGAATGCCTTGACGGCATGCGACACGCAAGTCTTCGATTCCCGACGGCTTCACATCCGGAGCATCTCTCTTTCCGAATACCGGAGCGAAGACGGCAAAACTGGCGCCTTCCGCTGCCGCTCGCGCCACGTCGGCCACCGAGTGGCACGACACTCCGATGACCGGAGGCGAACTTTTATGAGCACGCTCCCATAAATCACGAACCTCTCTCGGTGAGATGTCTTCGGCCCGCAGATGCACGCCATCGGCCCCGCAGGCAATCGCAACATCGCTGCGCGAATTGATCAGCAATCGTGTCTTCGGGGAATTCGCGCGAACCGCCTCCACCGCTGTGCAAGCAAGATTTTCCAGTCCGCGAGCGCTCAGGTCCTTCTCGCGTAGCTGTACAAAATCCGCGCCGCAGCGCGCAGCCTCAGTGATTTTTTGCAATAAGGCGCGCCGGCGTGCGCTTTCATTTCCCGCAAACTGCGTGCGATCGGTAATGTAGTAGAGGAGCAAGGAAAAGTTTACCGCGCGGGCCGCTTCGCCGCGCGGCAACTTTACGGATTGGTCTTGGCGATCTCCGGGGTAGCTTCGACCTTGGTCTTCGGCTCCGGACGCAGATGGTGTTTGATCAGCCCTTCGCGCAGGAATTCAAATCCCTCCTCCGGTGAATCCACGATCTTGAATAATTCCAGGTCTTCCGGCGAAATCGTCCCGGTGTCGACCATCTCGTGAAAATTGATCAGCCGGTTCCAGTAATCGCTGCCGTAGATCACTACCAGAATTTTCTTGGCCAGCTTCTGGGTTTGGGCGAGCGTCAGAATTTCAAACAGCTCGTCGAGCGTTCCAAAGCCTCCCGGGAAAATCACCAGCGCTTTCGCCAGATACGCAAACCAGAACTTACGCATGAAGAAGTAGTGGAACTCAAAGTTCAGCGAAGAGGTGATGTAGGGATTGGGCGTCTGCTCAAACGGCAAGTTGATGTTCAGCCCGATCGTCTTGGCTCCGGCCTCTTTCGCCCCAAGGTTCGCCGCTTCCATAATGCCCGGGCCTCCGCCGGTTGTGACCACAAAACGCCGCCGGCGGGCGGGAATCTGGATCGACCACTCACTCAGCAGAAACGCCATGCGGCGGGCATCTTCGTAATAGCGGGCCATCTCCGCCGCCGCCAGTACTCGCTTTCGGTGTGCCTGCCGGTCGCCCTGCGAATCGTGTTCTTCCGCATCGTGCAACGCTGCCAGGTGTTCCTGCGCCAGCAAGCGGCTGTGAAAACGCGCCGAGCCGAAGAAAACCACAGTGTCCTGAATCTGCTCGCGGCGAAACCGGGCAAGCGGTTCAATGTACTCCGACAAAATGCGCAGGATGCGCCCGTCTGGGCTGTTGAGAAACGGTTCGTTCTCGTAGGCCAGAGGAGCGCGCTTGATCGGACTTCACTCATGTCAAAATCCCTTTTCTGAAACGGAAATCATCCTTCGAGTAGATTGCTTTGCAAACCTGGACTCAACTGGGCTTCTGCTCGTGGTAGTGGACTCGCTTCCCAAAATCCAATTCCGATGTCCAATATGCCCAATCCGCTGCACAGCCCGCGCACAAATCCATTGGAAACAAATGGCCGCAAGGCCGGGTAATCCATCAACAGACGGTTGTCAGTCCACTCCGGCCGCCAGGGAAGAATCACCAGCAAGACTCCCACCACCGCGCAAACGAACACCAGCATTAGCACGGTGAGCCGGTGCAACCACAGATCGAAGCGGCTGTAATGGGTAGCCGAGGTAGAGTGCAGCGCCATCACTGGGGCCGTGGGACCAGTTGCCGCCTGCAAGTTCGCTTCAGGAAGGCCCGGAGCGTCAGGAGGAGCGTTCGGACCGGTCGTCACCGTTCTCTCCACTCTTGCCCAATTTCATTCAGAGAGATTACTGCAACACACGTCCCCAGCAGTGGGATTTGAAAACCCATCGGAACATTCTACGACTTCAAGCTCTTAACGCGCTCGGCCACATCCCGATAATCGATGTTGTTGCCGTAAACTTCCATGAAGTGGTTGAGGGCCACAGTCTTATTGCCGGCGGCTTCATGCGAGGAGGCAAGTTCGTAATACAAGGCAGTTCGAGTGTCTTCGGTCAAATTGGGCAGCTTCAATGCACGTTCATACCAGCGAATCGCCGCTTCCGGCACGCCTTTGTCCAGGAAACACTGCGCGAGCCAGGTGTATGTCTGCATGATCGAGGGAAACGCATGGCCGCGGTCTACCGCCTGGCAAACTTTCTGCAGTTCGCTGATCGCTTCATCGAGCAATCCCATTTCGCGGAAGGCGACGCCAAGATTGTAATGCGTTTCAGGATCATCGTCGGCGGTCGCCAGATCTTCTTCCAGTTCCTGCTTGAGGTCGCCAAACATTCCGGCGAGATCGAAACCCGCAGCCGCGGTCGCGGGGGTGGCCGGCAGCGGCGGAGCAGGCGCAGATTTCTGATAGGTGAAGGCCGGAGTCATGCCCGATGCGGCTTGGGCTGCAGCCGCTGCCGCAGCCTTCGGAGTCGGTAACGCAACCGGTTGTGTCGTCGCGGGAGAAGCTGCCGTAATTTCTTCTTGCTTCGCTGGCGAGACGGGCTTGGCAGGTGCAGACGCCGCCGTCGGCTCCGGAGGAGCTACGGGGAAGTCATCGCCGAGCGAAGATTCCAAGTCTGACACAAAACCGTTCAGCGACATTTCCGGTTGCATGGCGCTCGATGCAACTGCCGCTGCCGCAACTTCGGGTTCTGGCGCTTGAGGAGCAGATGGCTTGGCGGCCGGAGTTTCCGGCCACGATCCCGCTCCGAGCGATGTGTCCAGGTCTTGAACAAAAGTATCCAGCGTGCCCGATTCCACGGCCGTGACCGCGGGACTTTCATCTTCCTCCACGGAAACTTCTTCCGCCGCCGCACCCTTGGCTTTCGAGGCCTGTAATTCAGCGCGCAACGACGCCAACCCCGAAGGATCGACACTCAGCTCTTCGAGCTTGTGGAAGGCCGCATCCGCTTCTTCGACCATTCCATTGCTGAGGTAGAAGCGGATTTCTTCCGTCGCCTCGGTAATAACCTGGTCGTTCGCGCCGCTTGGCGCTGCGGCAGGCGGAGTCGCATCCGCTACATCGGAAACCGTGCCTTCCCACTCCGCCGAAAGATCGATCTCTTCCGGCGTTTCCCCAACTGCCTCGACTTCGGCCGCTGCCACTGGCGCGGGCTCGTGAGTTGCGGCCACCTCGACTTCACGAACTTCCGGCTCAGCTCCCACCGGCGCCACTGCCGCTGGCTTCGGCGCGGACACCGCGATCGACGGCACCGATGCAGGGGCTGGTGCTGTAGCCGCGCGGTCCTCATATTTCGACGCCAGTTCGCCGTAACGGCTGGCTTCTTCCGGATAGTTTGCTTCGTGATAAATGCTCTCCAGGGTGCGACAGCAAACCGCGGCTTCGGTGAATCGTCCGGCCCGCGTGTGTAACGCCGCCAACCGCTGATTCATGCGCAGATCGCGCGGCGCCTGCGGCAACACCGAGAGCAATGGCCCCAGCGCTTTTGCCGGCATGTTATAGGAGATGAAAAGTTCGGCGTCAGTCAGCGCCGCCCGTACCGCCAGCGCCACATCGTCGGCATACCGCTGATCGATGAACGGAGCGGTGGCTTCCAACTCATCGACCATCACCGCGCCTTCTTCCGCGGTGATCAGCTGAGTGCTCGAAGGACGTCCCCAGCTTGCCCAACACCTGCTGATAATTGCGCGCATGAATCTGGTTTTCTGGCTCGAGTTGGGTGAATTTCAGGTAGTAATTGCGCGCCTTCTCCAGTTCGCCCGGACTGCACGTAGGCATGCGCCAGCAGTTCGTAAACTTCGGTCATGATGGGTGGTGTCTCGCGGCCTTGTTCAGCAACTCCAGCACCATCTCGAGCGCGGTCGCGATTCTCCGCGGACGTGCCCGATCAGCGAATGCAAGTTCTCAATGGTTCTTGCCCGCATCCGCCGCCAGCAATCGCTCACAGTGCTGCTGATACACCTGCAAGGCGTCTGCAAATTGCCCTGCCGGCAATCAAGCCGTCGGCGTAGCTGAGCACCGCGGCGATGTCGTTGTGCACCGAGAGCAGTTTCCCGGCCAGCGTCCCCGCGTCCGGTCAGCCGCCCGCTCTGCACATAGGCTTGCAACAACGTGCGCAAACCGTCAGGATTACTGTCCAGATCGGCAACTTTTTCCAGGCACTCGATGGCCGCAGCCATATCGCCGGCATCAAACGCCGTTCCGGCCGCGCAGCAGCAGGGCGTAGCTGCTACCCGGATCCAGCTTCATCATGCGCTGCAGAATCTCTTCCGCCCCTTCCAACTGACCCTTGGAGCGCAGGGTTTCCGCGGCCGCGGAAAAAATCTGCCAGGCTTCGTTCTTTTTCCTCAGCCGCACATAAACTTCGGCCAGCTTGGTGCGCATGGCCACGTTTTCCGGGTCCATTTCCAGCGTCTTCTGGAAAATCCGTACCGCCTGCTCCAGTTCGCCATTGCGCAGAAATTCCTCCGCCACTTGCAGGTATTGGGCGCGCGCATCATTGAACAATCCCTGTTGGGTGTACAGTTCAGCCAGCCGGAGACGCAGTCGAGCGAGGACTTCAGCTTGCTCAACTTCTTGTACATGGCGATGGCTTTGACCGTGAAACCCTGCGACGCATAGGCATCGCCCACAGTCTTGAAGCATTCCACCGCTTTTTCTTGGTTGCCCAGACGCGAGTATAGATCGCCCACGGTGTTCGCCACCGTCAATTCCTTGGCGTCCGCTCTTCAGAACTTTTTCGTACTCAGTGATGGCGTTTTGCAGCTTGCCCTGCTGGACAAACTTCTCCGCAGCACTGAGCACCTTCTGTTTGTTGAAGCCAAACCCAAACGCCATAGAAGTGTGGACTCCAGCTCCGTTTCAACTCATGCCCGAAAACCCGTTCACCGACTCGTATCCGGCAAGTGGACCATTCCATCCCGGCCACTCACCTATCGGGAAATGTTCTTTCGGACAAGGGTCATTGTACGGCTGGGTCTCAGAATCGTATGGTTACTAAGGGTTACCGAAAGTGAGTGTACGACTGGGGCGGCGCCTGCAACCGCTCTCCATCTGCCATTCCGGTCTCGTTGAAGGTCACGCGCTTTCCCGCCGATTTCATAGATGTCACTGCGCCTCGCGAGCCATCAACACTCTCGCGTCTTAGCCGATGGAAAGCGGCAGGGGGTTGGAACGGAAACATGGCTGAACGGATATTGCTCGTCGACGACGAACCCAACGTGCTGCTTGGTTACCAGCGACTTTTGCATGGGCATTTCGAGACCGACACTGCAGTCGGCGGCGCCGGGGCGCTGACCGCCATCCAGTCCAAGGGCCCTTACGCGGTCGTGCTCTCCGATATGCGCATGCCGGAGATGGATGGGGTGCAGCTACTGACCAAAGTCAAGAGCCTGGCGCCGGAAACCGTCCGCATGGTCTTGACCGGATACGCCGACGTGCAATCCGCCCTCGCGGCCGTTAACGAAGGCAATATTTTCCGCTTCCTCACCAAACCCTGCAGCAAGGAAGTTCTATCCAGCGCCTTGAACGCCGGGTTGGCGCAGTACCGTCTCGTTGTCTCCGAGAAAGAGCTTCTCGAAAAGACCCTTACCGGCAGCCTCACCGTGCTGACCGAAGTCCTCAGCATGGCCAGTCCTGCCGCGTTCAGCCGCGCTTCGCGCCTGCAGCGCTACATGCGGCACGTCGTCACCAAGCTCGCGCTTCCGAATCCGTGGAAATTCGAAGTTGCCGCCATGTTGTCGCAGCTGGGCTGCGTCACCATGGCGCCCGAAACCATCGATGCGGTCTACGCCGGTCAGTCCTTGCCTGCCAAAGAACAGGCTCTATACGACACCCATCCCCGTATCGCCAGCGACCTGCTCAAGAGCATCCCGCGCATGGAGGCGGTCGCCTGGATGATCGTCCACCAGAACCAGCCAGCCGCCGTCGAGGGCGATATTAGCGACCGCGAAATGGACGACATGCGGCTGGGCGCGGAGTTGCTTCGCATCACTCTGGAATTCGATTCCTTCGTGCGCCGCGGCAGCTCCCGCACCGAAGCGGCGCATACCCTGTCGCGCATGCATAAAGAGCTCGATCCCCGCATCCTGGTGGCTTTGGTCGAGGTCGAGCCCGAGGCCAGCGAGAAGAAAGCTAGCGCCTGCCGCATCGAAGAGCTCGCCCCCGGCATGGCGATTGACCAGGACATGCGCACCGAATCCGGATTCCTCATCGTCGCGAAAAATCAGGAAGTCACTCCCGCCCTGATTCTCAAACTCAGGAATTACTACGAAATGGGGGTCATTAGCGGAGACATCGCGGTGTCAGTTGCCGCCAAGCCCGCTCCCGCCGGCCGCTAACCACGGAGGAAATTCTCCGCTCATTTCAGTTGGCCGTGGCGGCTGCGCTGCGGCTTACCAGCACCGAAACTTTTTCTGCAAGCACTTGCCGGCGGCGGAAATTCCTGATCCGCACCGCCAGCGGATAGGTGACCTCTTGCCCCTTGCCCGCCAGCAGCAGACCGCTACTCGTACGCAATTCTTCATCCAGCACCATCCCCGGTTGGAGGCTGCCGATCTCCACCCGCTGCCTGTCCATGTCAGCGTTGACCGCGGGCAGGGTCGGCAGCGTCTCTACGATCCGAGCGTCGAATTCGGGGCGCGCCAGTAATTCGGCGACCGCCTGCAGGTCACTGCGGCCTTGCACCTTCAGCTCATCAAACGCAATGGCCACCCGCAGAATCACTGCTCCCGTCTGGATGCTGTCGGAAATCTCTTTTTCCGCGGGTGACGGGCTGAACTGCTGGCCCACGATCCACGCAATGCCCTCCAGCCGGGGAATGTTGGCCAGCAAATGGCTCGATACATCGGGATGAAGATGGAAGCAAACCTGCTCTTCCGGAGTCAGCGGTTCGCCGGAGTAGGCCGCTTCGAGCAATTCCGGCTCCAGCGTGATGCAGCCCAGCTGCGACAACATGGCGGCAACTTCGTACCTCCAAGGGGCCTCGAGTTTGAGTACCTGGACCATGTGCCGCACGTAGCGACTGATCCGCAGCGAGCGGCCAAAGGCCGCGGGATTCGCCATGCCCAGCACTTCTGTCAGCACCTTGATGCTCCCCATCAGAGTATTCTCCAGCAGCTCTTGTTCCGCGCTGAGCAGACGATACTGCAGCAAACAGGTGGTCAGCGTCCTCTTTAGCAGGCCCGCATCGCAAGGCTTGGTGAGAAAGCGAAAAACTGCGTCCTCGTTGAGTGCGGCCAGGGCGCCTTCGAGATCGGCATGGCCAGTGAGCACCACGCGGATGGTTTGCGGCGAAAGCTGCCGCACTTTCGCCAGCAGTTGCAGCCCGTTCATCTCGGGCATCTGCATATCGGAAACCACCACCGCGTAAGGGCCGTGGTCGCGAATCTGGGCCAGCGCCGTTTCTCCGCTGTTGGCAGTCTCCAACTTGAAATCGTGCTTGACTGACCGGCGGTATCCCCCCAGCACATCCGGTTCGTCATCGACAAAAAGCACCTTTGCGTTCATAGCATGCCTTTGGCGCCCACCCTTTCCTGCTGCTGTTGATAGATTCCCTGCCAGGCTACACGGCGCTCGCCCAATCCCAGCTGGGCAAAGTACGCTTCGTCCCACTCCACATCGCGGACAATCGGTGAACCGCCGGCCGAGCTCACCATTGCGTCTGCGGCATGGACACGGCAGTCAGCGAAGAAAATTTCTCGTCCACGGTTTGCGAAGGCCGGTCGTGATACGCCACCGCGTGGATCAGCGGATGCGGCAGCCCCCAGATGCTCATCAGATACGCGCCCAGATCGCCGTGAGTGCAGCCAAACTGTTTCTGCTCCGCCGCCGCCAACTCCGACGGCTTTTCGGTGGACGCGACCACGATTTCGCTGTATTCCTTCGGCATCTGCGCCAGCAGCACGAGTTTCCCGATCTCGTGCAGAAGTCCGGCGGTAAAGCTTTCATCGGTCAGCGCCTTCGGCGACTTTTCGATCATGGCAATGCGCTGCGCCAGACAAGCCACCGCCACGCCGTGCTCCCAGAGCGCCGTCCAATAGCTTGGTTCCGCCTGTTGGGTTTCAAACTGCGAGAACACATGCACCGACAGCACCAGCGCCCGCACCATTTCCGTGCCGATAATCGTCACTGCCTGGGTAGGGTTCGAGATGTCGTAGCGCACTCCCATAAAAGCCGAATTCGCCAACTGCAGGATCTTGGCCGTCATGCCGGCGTCGGTCGAAACAATTTTGGCGATCCGCTCGATCGAAGCATCCTCCCGCCGCAGCTCTTCAAGAATCTGGTTGTACATCTGCGGCAGACTCGGAATCGACTTCAACCCCGAGACCAGCGCCCGAATCGCCGGGTTCTGCAGCAGATCGCGCATGGCAAACGCCTGCGTCAGCCTCACTCGCAGTTCCTGCGGATCACAAGGCTTCGAAAGATATTGATGGGTCGGCCCGATCGACCGCAGAATCTCTTCCCGCCCCGCCTGCCCCGAAAGCACAATACGCACCACTTCGGGATAGCCCTTCTTGACCTCATCCAACAACTGCGCGCCATCCATGCGCGGCATTTTCATGTCCGTGATAATGGCGTCGTGGTGCTCGCGGGCCAGCGTCTCAAGGGCCTGGGCTCCGCTTTCGACAAACGTCATCTCCCACTGTTCGCGCATAGGACGCAAGGTGCGCCGCAGCCCCTGCAGCACCAGCGAGTCATCGTCTACGAACAGCAGGCGCCGTTTGCCTTCGGGTGTGCCGGGATCGGTGGGCATGGAAGCAGACATAGTGGTGTCTGTTCGATACTTCGGCGCAGCCACCCGTAAGCTTGAGGCATTGGGAGGGGACGGCTGGGTAACTGCAGTACGATGCCCAGGAAAGCCGATGGACGCTACTCCTCAGGAGTTAGCGGCAACACCGGCAGGCTGAGGAAGAATGTCGTGCCCTCTCCGACCCCGGTTTCAAACCAGATGCGCCCGCCGTGCTTGCGCACAATCGTGGCGTGGGCCAATGCAAGTCCTTGTCCGGTTCCCTGGCCGACCGGCTTGGTGGTGAAAAATGGCTCGAAAATCCGCGAGCGGATTTCTTCCGGAATGCCGCATCCGCTGTCCCGGATGGAGACCTCCACCCAGTGCTGATCACCTTTAGTGGCGATGACAATCTTTCCTTTGCTGCCTGCTCCGTCTCCCACCACCTGGCGGATGGCATGGGCCGCGTTGATCAGCAGATTCAGGATCACCTGATTGAACTCTCCGGCCTGGCAGTGCACCAAAGGCAGCTGCGGATCGAGGCTGGTCTCCACGTCCGCGACATATTTCCACTCGCTGCGCGCCACGGTGATGGTGGTTTCAATGGCGCGGTTGAGGTCGAGCGGCGCCTTCTCTTCCGATCCCGGATGAGAGAACTCTTTCATTGCCCGCACAATCTGCGCCACCCGCTGCACGCCTTCCAGCGATTGATCGATCGCGCGGGGAATTTCATCGAGCAGATAGTTCAGATCGGCATCGTGCAGGCAGCGGTGAAGACCGGTGATGGCTTCTTTTGAGACATCCCCTTGTTTCGATTCCTGATCGACGCGCTGCGCCGCCCGGGCTAGATCGCTGATCGCGGACCAGGATTCCTTCAGAAAAGTCGTATTGTCGCCCACGTACTGGGTGGGAGTGTTGATCTCGTGGGCGATGCCGGCGGCGAGCTGCCCAATCGCCTCCAGTTTCTGCGCCTGCCGCAGCTGGTCTTCCAGGTGCCGGCGCTCGCTGATGTCGGCGCCGGTGATCAATAGGCCGAGATTTTTATCGTCCCACAGCGTCACCCGATTGACGACCAGTCCCAGGAAACGCTTTTCCCCGTAAATCTCAAAGGGCAGATTGATGTGCCGGGTGGGTTCTTCCATCGACACCCAGGAATCAATTTCTTCTTCGATGTTGGGCGCGAGCCATTGAATTCCGCAACCCTGCAGCGACTTGCCTCGAACCTCACTGGCCGACAAAGCGAAGGTATCGGCCGCAGTGCGGTTCCAGCGCGTAATGTGGCCGCCGGCATCGGTGCCAATCAGGATGGACGGCACCGAGTTGATGAACAGTTCCGACTCCGCGTGCGCCGCCCGCACCGCCGCCTCCGCCATTTTGCGGCCGGTAATGTCCACGAAGGTCACCACGCAGCCGGTAATCTTCCCTTCCCGCCATACCGGATGCGACCAATACTCGCAGGGAAACGTGCTTCCATCCGCCTTCCACGCGACTTCGGAATCGACGTGCATCGCACCCCCCTGCCGGAAGGTCTTCTCGATGAGGCACTCGGCCTCCGGATAGGACGAGCCGTCACTGCGGCTGTGGTGCATCATCTGGTGCATGTTCTTGCCCAGCAGATCGCTCGCGTGGCGATAGCCCAGCAGGCCCAGGCAGGCGCGATTGCTGAAAGTACAGTTGCCGTTGAGATCTACGCCATAGATCGCCTCCCCGGTTGAGTCGAGCAATAATTGAAGATCAGCTTCACGCTCTTGCAACACACTTTGAAAACGCATTTCTCTTTCCCGCAAGCTGCGTTCGGCAGCAGTGCGGCTTCCCGTCTCGAGCCGGGCGCGCAACTCCTGCGGGTCGTAGGGCTGCCGCAGATAATCGTCACTCCCCGCCCGCAAGCCGTCAGCCACGTCGTTATACTGATCGCTTCCAATCACCAGGATCACATAGATATAGCGCCGGCTCAGCCGGCGCAGACGCCGGCAAATTTCTCCGCCTTTGAGGTCGGGCAACATCCAGTTCAACACTGCCAGGGTAGGCACCGCCCTCCGCACCCACCACCTGCAGCGCCTCGGCCCCGGTCGACACCGCCACCGGATCGTATCCCCATTCGGTAAGAAGGCGAGTGAGCGATTGGCTGGTCGTCGCGTCGGCATCAGCCACTAAAACCCTGATCCTTTGCCGCGACGCAAGTGCCGCGCTCCCCGGCCCGGGCTTCGGAGCGCCGAAAACGTCCAGTGCGTTGGCCGATTCTGAGATTTCGTCCATACCTTGCCGCAGGGAAGTACCACGCCGCTTCCCGCGAAGCGGACTAACTTTCTATCGGCAAGGCATGGCGGAGGGGTTAGATCGGCTTCCGGTCGGCATTCACACCGCCTGGCCGGACGTAACCATAAAGTCAGATGGGAAAATGCCGATCTTGGCCTCGAGCGTCGTCACCGACGAACCGGCATCCTTAATACGAGCCTCAGCTCACTTCCCCAGATGCTTCCTCAAAAACTGCAGCGAGCGTTCGCGCGCCTGCTTTGCCGCGGCTGCGTTATAGCTCCCGCGGTCGTTGCAGTTGAACCCGTGGTCCGCGGCATACCAGAAAATTTCCACCTCCGAGTGCGCCGCCTGCACCCGGTCGATCTCTTCCTTCGGTATATGTTTGTCCAGCGTGCCAAAATGCAGCATCACCGGGCAGCGAGGCTTTTCCTCGGCAAAACGTGCGATGGCCCCGCCGTAATATCCCACCGCCGCGTCGGCGTTCAACCGCGTCGCCGTCAGCCACGCCATGGTTCCGCCCAGACAGTAACCGACAACGCCGCACTTCGTGGTCTTGCCCTTCAGGTAAGCGAGCGCCGCGGCAATGTCCTTCACCGCATCGTCGAGATTGAGTTTGCGCGCCAACGCGATTCCCTTGTCCCGGTCCGCGCCTTCATAGCCGAGTTCGACTCCGCGCTCCATGCGATCAAACAGTGCTGGCGCGACCACAAGAAACCCGTCCTTCGCATAGCCATCCGCTACCGCGCGAATATGAGGATTCACGCCAAACGCCTCCTGAATCACCACCAGCCCGGCGGTCGGTGTGCCGCTGGTCGGGCCAACGTATGCGTCCAATTCGTGCCCATCGTCTGCTTTAAGCCTAATTCTCTCGTTCATTCAAGGATCTCCTGGAGGATGAAGGAAGAATGCTGCCGGTAACGCTGGATTGGATGCCCCTCGCGCCGCGATGGAAAAAGAAATAATCGAGGACAAATTTTTACACTCGATACTGCCCGCCAATGTAATAAAATGGCCTTCCCTCGCAGAGTTAAGCCATGAACCACGTTCACGTATCTTTACTGCTTGAGTTGTGTCTCGCCTTCGGTCTTGCAGGACTGTTTTGGCCTGATAAATTTTTGTCGGTCTTTGACGTTCCTGATGTTCCCCTGGGCTGCGAGCTACCGCCTGGTCCGCACTCACTGCGTGATCGCCATCGCCACCGCCGCGCTGCTTTTTTCCCTCCTCGTTACCGGCCGCTAACGTTTCCCGCCCAGCGGCGCGATCTCCCATAAACGCGCTTCCCGTCAGCGATCCCCAAATTCAAACCGGGTCCCCTGACGGGAAGGAATTGCAATCGAAAAATTCAAAGACTCTACTTGGCTCCAGCCGCCGGCAGCAAAGTCGCCGCCAGAATTACGACGTCCGGGTCGCTCTGCAGCGTAACACTCTGCACGACCTTGTTGGGATTCAAGCGGAACCGGTAGGCATAGAGGTTGAACATCCGCTCGTCCTTGGTCCCGTTATCGAAGTTGCGATAGGGCATGGCAACGCCCTCATGTTCACGGTTGAAATTCTGCGGTGTATACCAGTCACTAAAGTTTTGCTGGACTTGTGCAGTCGAGCCATCGGTGTAGTGCACGGTGAGAAGTTCGAAAAATTGGCTGCCGTTGACCCCCGTCGCCAGAATAGCGAGATCGGAATACTGTCGCGGTGGCAACGCGATGGTTTGGCCGGTGCAGCTAACCACGTCCTCTTGGTTGGCCGGGCCGAAATCAAACAGCACGCCGTTCATGACCCGCGATCCGGTTAGCAGGTTCGCCGAGTACGAGTAGCCGAGTCCGTCAAGACCGCCGGTCGAATACTGGCTGCCGTCTTCGTAAATTCCATACACATCGAAATCTGAAGAAAGGTCGAGCGGCGTGCCCGCTCCGTTGTCGCCGACTCCGCTGCTCACCGCGAGCGTGAAAGTGAACGTCTCCTTGATATTTCCTGAAGTGCCGGTCACAGTCACTGGGTACAATCCGGTGGCAACGTTGCGTTGGCTGCGGCAAAGCCCATCTTTTGTTTGTAGCCTTGCCCTTTGAATTCTCCCTCCACGCCTTTCGGCAATTGCGAAAGACTCAACGTCACCTGGCCGTTGAATCCATTTACCGGGTTGATTGTAATTACGCCGCCCGTCTTTCCACTCTGATCAAGATAAAGGGTGCTGGGCCCGGAGATCATAAACCCGCTCGCGCCCACGGCGGTGTTGATCGCGCTGGCATACTCTGCCGCCTCTCCATTCCCGACAAAATCGTCGTAGATCCACATGAATCCGCCGATAATGTCACACTGCTGATGCCAGCCGCTCACGATGCTCTCGACTTGCGCCGGCGTATCGTTCTTGTCCCACAAGCCGGGGAAAACCGGAACGCTGCCGAAATCCCATCCTTCACACGGGTTATTTCCCGCGCCGCCGGCGTAGGCCTGCAGATGCACTCCATCCACTACGCCCGCCGATTGACTGTTAATTTCGGACACGACGCTGATCCAATAGCTGTTGTTGGTATAAGGGTCGGGCTCCACGTGGTAGCCAAGCTGGCCGAGCATCACCGCAAATTGCACGGTCGTCGGAGCGTTGTAACTGTTTTCATCGTCAAAATCGATCGCATCGAGCGCCGGGATTGCCGCCTTCAGTGCCTGAAAATCCTGATAAAGAATGCTGTTTGGACCAGTTCCCTGCGACTCAACCAGCGAGGCGATATTTTCCCAGTCTCCATAGTTCGACGAGCCGACGCTAAAAGTGACTCGTTTCACCGTGCCTTGCTTCAACTGCGCCATGTCCGCCGGAAAATTAGGATAGGTCTGATTGCCGATGTAAACCCCTCCCTGGGTCAAGGGAAACTCGCCGTTAAAATTCAGGTCGCCGACGCTGCTGACCTCGACGCTCCAGACAATCGCCTCAGTGAAACCGGAATTCTCGATCTCGGTAATATTGGCCTCGGCGTTGCCCTTATAAAACGGGCCGCCGCCAAAAATCCCCGTATATCCAGTTTGCGCAAAAGCTGTTGCGGCAAAAACCGTCACCGCCAGGAAAAAGAAAAGACTCGTAGCCGCGGTCCGGACACATCTCCGCGCAGAAATAGTTGCGAATCGGTGGCTTGATGAACGTTCCACATCGTCTCCTAGATTGGCACTCAGCTGGGAATGAGAATCGCTGGCTTGGCTGTAAATAAAGTGAACAACTCGCCAGCCAGCGTCGCGGAATTATACACCGTGACGGCCAGCCCAGCGAAGATTAAACGGTATGGCCAACCCGGCAAAACCCGCATCGGACAAAGCAAGAGCGCTGCTTGAGCATGGCAGCAGGCGAGTTTAAAGCGAAACGCCAGTTATATTCCGGCGGGCATCCTCGTAAGCTGAATTAGCCCTGCAGCCCGTCATGCCGGCTCTTCAGCTCCCAGCAAAAACCGGGCAAGCATAAAAGGATATCTCAGCTTTCTGGCCGCGCGCCAAAACAAGTCATACCTGCCCGCGCGGTCGGCTAAGATTACAAGCGACCGTTTTTATGGCTCTGCTGACCATCATCGCGCTGGGTTTTGTCCTGGGGATGCGCCACGCCACCGATCCAGATCACGTTATCGCCGTCACCACCATCGTCAGCCGGCAACAGAGCATCCGGCACGCAGGCCTGATCGGAATCCTCTGGGGCATCGGCCACACCATCACTATCCTCATCGTCGGTGCAGGAATTATCGTCTTCAACCTGGTAATTCCTCCTCGTATCGGGCTCGCGATGGAGCTGGCAGTCGGACTCATGCTCATCCTGCTGGGCATTTTGAATCTGACCGGCGTCACCCAGCGGATCACTGCTAATTTCACGCCGGCGCGCAGTCATCCCGGTTCCGTGATTCATTCTCATGCGCATTCTCACCACGGCGAAACTCATACTCACGTCCACGGGCATGGCCCGGAGGTACACATGCATCTCGAAGATGCTCCGCGAAGCGGCTTTGGGCGCGTTCTTGATCGCATAGGCTTGTATCAACTGCTGCGGCCCCTGGCCGTGGGACTGGTTCACGGTCTCGCCGGTTCCGCGGCGGTCGCACTGTTGGTGCTATCGACCATCCATGAGCCGCGCTGGGCAATTGCTTATTTACTTGTTTTCGGGGTGGGAACGATTGCGGGAATGATGTTGATCACCATGGCCATCGGCGCGCCATTCGCCTACACTCGCACAAAATCCGCCAACTTGAACCGCGGCCTCGGCATCGCATCAGGATTGATCAGCATGGCGTTCGGAGTTTTTATTACCGTGCAGATCGGATTTGTCGATGGACTGTTCACTGCTGCTCCCCATTGGACGCCACACTGAAGCTCGCCATTTTCGTTTCTTCGCAAGGAATCGTGGTTTGCGCCGCTGATGGCCCGATGGGTTGGCCAGGGTTCTGGCGGAGAGAGTGGGACCCACCAAAGATTTTCCGAAACCCTCGTAAACACTGGCTAAAACACTACCTATCAAAGACCTCGTATTGGCCCTGCTTTGAATTTCCCAGTCAAACTGGGTACTTCTTTTTGGCTAAAACGGCCACTTTAGGTAGCCGATTAGGTAGCCGTAACCCTATTTGATCGCGGATAGGAAGTAAAATCCACTTCGAATCGTACGCGAACAAAATACGAACGTGCTACTCTTGTCGGCGTGGACGAGGGCCGCAAGCGCGTGCTGTTGATTGCGGCGAGTACCTGTGCGCTCCGAGCTAAGGAGGGCTCAATGAAAGCGCACATTGTGTTGTCACGAACACGCGGCACTTGGCAGTTGCGGTATGCGGAGAACGGTGCCAGAAAACAGAAGCAGCTTGGGACGGTGCGGGATTGGCCCACTCTGGAAGATGCGGAGAAGGCCAACACTCACCTGCTCAATCTTTACAACAAAGCCCTGAAACAAGTCCCCACGGTTGGGGAGCTAGTCCGGCAGTTCCGCATTGAGAAGATGTCTCAACGATTGAGCACGAAGTTGGCTTGCGATTCTCGTCTGAGGAACCACATCCTCCCGCGTTGGGAGAAGTGTTTGCTCACCGAAGTCCAGGCCCGCTCCGTGGAGCTGTGGCTGAGAGACTTGAAACTCTCACCCAAAACTCGGGTTCACATCCGGGGACTGCTCCGGCAATTGTGGGACTACGCGATGTGGAGAGGTGATGTGCCCACGGAACGCAATCCGATGGAGCTAGTCACCATCAAGGGAGCCACGAAGCGAATCCGGCAACCTCGAAGCCTCGCCGTGGAGGAGTTTCAAAAATTCCTACCGGAGCTGGAGGAACCTCTTCGCACAATTGCGTTGGTGTGTGTCTCCTTCGGACTTCGGATCAGCGAGTGTCTTGCTTTGAGGTGGAGTGATGTGGATTGGCTCAACGGCAAACTCCGAGTTGAGCGGGGCATCGTCCGGCAGACAGTGGGTGACGTGAAAACGATCTACTCCGGCCGGACAATGGCGATTGACGTACAGATGCTCACAGTGCTCCAATCCTTGCGGCAGGTGTCTCAGTTCTCTAACGAGGGGGACTGGATCTTCGCAAGTCCGGTGAAGTTGGGGCATCTGCCAATCTCCTACCCTTGCGTGTGGCGGTGCTTCCACGATGCCGCTATACGGGCCGGGATCGGCAAGCTCGGCACTCACAGCATGAGGCACACGTACCGCTCATGGCTGGACGCGGCCGGGACTCCGATTGCGGTGCAACAAAAGCTCATGAGGCACTCTGACATACGCACCACCATGAACCTCTACGGGGACGTGGTGACGGACGAGATGTCTCAGGCTCACTCGAAGGTTGTGGGGATGGCTTTGTCACGAGCGTAGGGTTTCAACGGGTTTCACTGTGCTCTAAGTTCTTTAGAACTGGCGGAGAGAGTGGGATTGTGTTCCGCCCAATTTCAGAAATCACAGCAACAATGGAAAAATCGTTCTATCCCTTTGCAATCGCAGATACTTTTAGGATTGCTGCGATGAAGTTCGACAGTGGTTAACGAAGTCCACAGCAGCCAAAACTGGACGGATTATACTCGAAAAAAGTAACAAAATAGTAACAAGAACTGGAAAACCTCAACCACTCACGACACGTCTAGGCTCGCAGGCTAGACCACTCCCCGACTTTCGTGACGCGCACGCTCCCATCAGATTGCCCGCGCACCGAGACCCTGTCCAGCTGCGCAGCCGCGTACAACCGGGGTCAGCGGATGCGGTCACTCCTCGCGGGAAAAAGCTAATAGCCGAGATTTCGCACAAGCCAGAGACCCATGTCAATCAGCCGGATCGGCGTCTCTTGGAATCCCGTAAGATGCGCCGTGTGTCGGTCAGCTAACGCCCAAGCATGGAGGATGTACCGACCCAGAACCCCCATATCTTGGTTTGCCGTCGTGTACCATGAGCCGACTGCCTTCAGCACCATCTGGTCGAAGATTGGCACGACATCTGGATAGAGGACATGTAGCAGCGTCGTTCGGAGAGGCAATGATGTGCTTGTTTTCGTACCGGGAAGTTGATAGCGACCGATCAGTTCGACCAGCGCGAGGATGTCACGCACATCGCGTGGCAGAGTAGGCGGTACCCCCAGAAGACTGTCGAGTGAACTCGGTGCGAACGACCGCATCCAGCCACTTATGTTGGAGACTGCGGCTGGTTGAGAGTAGAGCTTCCAGTACAGCAACGCTTCGTACCAGTCCGTACCAAGTTGAGCGCGACGTCTTGGCTCGCACTGGCTACGAGCTTGTAATAAAGAGCGCGATCACTCGGCGTACCTGCGTATAGCCCTCTGAGGTGGGGCGAAAGTGAACTAAAGCCACGGCATGCTGCATCGTACCGGGCGCACACTTTGTTCCAGTCGAACCCCGATAGGGGGTCGGTCATACGGGGCTGCGAGAATGCGGCATCCACAACAGCCCGCTGAGTACCCACCCTCGTCCTTCCTGTCGGCGTGTAAACGGACGAAATCCCGCTCCAACCGCTGGCACCCATGTCCACGATGCCGTCTCGGTTCACCGCAAATCCGCCGAGCTTCGTACACTCGTTGCACGTGCAGCCCGCCTTCTTGCTCGGCGTGTTGAAACAGTCCGCCGCGTTTATGCTCGACGGATTAACCTCAGGAAACGTGTTGAGAAACTCAGCTTTAAGTTGGGCTGGCGTAAATCGCTCGCCGCGATGTTTTTCGAGAATTCTGTGTCGCTTTTGAAAGATATTCATCGACAAATCAGAAGTTAGATTCTTGTTGGCGAGAATTTTCCCATCGCGAGCCGGGATCCTTCTTACGCCGACTTCCTCTGGGCAGCCTTCACCTTCGCCCATCGCGCTCGCTGTGCTGCGGCAATCTTCCTCCGGGCGGCGGCTGACATCGTTTTCTTTTTAGGCATGCTGACGACGTTCTGCTTCTGCTTGCCTGTCCCGCGTACCTTCGCCCAACGCGCTCTTTGGGCAGCCGCGATCCTCGCCCTTCCTGCTGCTGAAATCTTGCGCCTAGCTCCAGTTCGTCTCCGTATGAGTCGCCGTTGAGCGCGGCAAGCGCCGCGTCCAGTTGCTCGACCGTTCTCGCCGCCTGATCCCGCTCTTTCCGCAACTGCTGGACAACACCAGCCAAGTTAGCCATGAGTTCCCCTCGCCGGGGATTGTATCAAGATGCCATCAGGAAGCCGATTCTAGGCGATTTGGCTGCCGGAGGGGTTCAGGTCGGCCTGGTGTCTTCAGAAGGGGGGGGGTCCGGGGTGAGGATATTAAGGGTTTGGAGGGGGAGAGGCGGGATGTTTCGCGCAGAGAAGGGAGGTGAGCGCGAGGAGTAAGGGAATGGGTAAAGGGAGTGGGGGGGCGAGGCAGGGGGGGGGATCGTCGAGGGGGGAACGGGCGGATGGAAGTCAGGAGGGGGAGAGAGAGGGAGAAGAGGGAGGGGGGAGAGGGAGGGAGAAGGGAGAGGGGGGGGGGGAGCCTCCTTGTTTTCGACCTTTGTCACCGACCAGAATTTCATCTGGCTGCCGGCTCGAGGGGGAGGGGGGGGGGAGGGGGGGGAGGGGGAGAGAGGAGGGGGGGGGGGAGGGCGATACAGCGATTAGCGGGAAGAAGGGGGGAGAGGGAGAGTGAGGGGGGAGGGGATGGGGGAGGAGAGAGGAAGGAAAGGAGGAAAAGAGTGAGTTCTGGGAGCGTATCCACGCCCGGTAGCTTATGGCGAACAGAAAGCGAACAGTGCTACACTGTCGGAATGGAAGAAGGTCGCAAGCGCGTGCTCCTGATCGCCGCCAGCATCCTCGCGGCACGCAAGCTGGCGCAGTACGACAGCGGAGCGCGGGTTCCTGCTACCGTAGCTGCCATAGCGGATGGAGTCCGCTGGGCAGAGCGGATCATGGAGGAGATTGATCGGCGGCACCCGTCAGTGACAGGCTCGCCATCAGGATCACGCGAGCATGAGCGATGTTAAATGCAGGGGTTTCGTCAGTGTGAATGAAACGAATTGCGTATTCGAACAATTCACGAGATTGACACCAATTCTCCGTGGCTCAACAATCGAGCGTTATGGACAGCGATGCGGTGCTAGAGGTTAGTGACGACGGAATGCCTTGCCCAGAAGTAGGCATCTGGACGGAGACAAAGCACAGCTTCGTTTCCTTGTACGCAAAGCTGTTCTCGTCAGGAATGAAAGCAAAGTGGGGCAGGAGAGTATACGTAGAGCTTTACGCGGGCGCTGGCTACAGCAGGATTCGAGGTACATCTCGTGTAATCGCTGGCTCTCCGTTGCGTGCGCTCACACTGGACGACCCGTTTGATGAATATGTGTTCTGCGAGGAAAAACCTGAAAACCTCAAGGCTCTGAAAGTTCGTGTGAAGCGACACGCTCCGGGGGCGTCGGTAGCTTACGTCGAGGGCGACTGCAATGCGAAAGTCATGGAGATACTCGCAAAAATCCCAGTCGGTTCCAAAACGGACACTGTATTGACGCTCTGCTTTGTCGATCCCTACGACATCGGAATAGAATTCGAAACGGTTCGCGTGCTGTCGGCTCGGTTTGTGGACTTCCTAGTTCTCTTGGCGGTCTTCATGGATGCGAACCGGAACTACGACCGATACGTCAAAGTTGATGATGTCCGAGTGGAGAAATTTCTTGGCGCGGAGTCATGGCGAGATCGGTGGTGCCTCGCACAGAAAACGGGGATGCCCTTTCCTCAATTCTTGGCGTCGGAGTACGCCGAGAGTATGGAGTCGCTCCGCTATCTGAAGACGCCCTTACACACTATGCACAAGGTGCGGTCAGACGAGAAGAACCTCCCACTGTATTACCTAGCCTTGTTCTCTCGGCACGAACGAGCCTACAAATTCTGGGACGAAGCACGGAAATATGGTACGGATCAGACGAAGTTCCCTTGGGGCTGACACTTGTCGTTGAACTCTCATATCGAGTGGACGGATGCAACGTGGAACCCCGTTCGTGGCTGCACAAAAATCAGCCCCGGATGCAAGCACTGCTACGCTGAGGTCTTTGCAGAGCGGTTCCGTGGCGTGCAGGGTCATCCTTACGAGCAGGGATTCGATCTGCGCCTTGTCCCCGAAAAACTGGGCGAACCATTTCGTTGGCGAACACCCAAGATGATATTTGTGAACTCGATGAGCGACCTCTTTCATGAGGGAGTCCCTGATAACTACATCGAGGCAGTCGCAAGCGTGATGGTCAAGGCGAACTGGCATACCTATCAGGTGCTCACGAAACGTTCGAAGCGCTTGAGGAAGCTCCTCTCGACCCGACTACAATTTGCCGCTTCCGCACGACACATTTGGTGGGGCGTCAGTGTAGAGGACAAGCGTTATGGTCTGGCACGAATCCCAGATTTGCAGTCTGCGGCTGCGACGGTGCGTTTCCTCTCCATCGAGCCGTTGTTGGAAGACTTAGGAAGGCTTCAATTGCGAGGCATTCACTGGGTTATCGTCGGCGGCGAGAGTGGAAGAAGTGCTAGACCCATGAAACGGGAATGGGTGGTCTCCATACGCGACCAATGTGTAGCTGCTGACGTGCCTTTCTTCTTCAAACAATGGGGCGGATTCCATAAGAAGCGTGCAGGCAGAATGCTGGATGATAGAACCCACGACGAATTTCCGCAGAGGCTCCAAAATCCCGTATGTCTAGGTCAGGACTCTATCCGGTGGGCAGCAGAGATCGAACGCAGGTATGCCGGGTCAAAATCAGATGTTCTTACCCCCGCGTTTGCAGCAGCAACTCCCTGACAATCTCGGCGTGGCACTGCAAATTGAACATTACTACGTAGCTGCCATTTAGTCTGTTAGCGGCGGTGACCGCCGTCCATCAAGAAGGATCGACGATGCCCTACATCCGACGTGACAAATCCAGCGCAAAGCCCAATGCTCAGGTCGTGTACGCTGATCTCGATACCGAGAAGATACTGCTGGAAGCCGGATTCGCAAGGGCTTCTGGTGCTCCCTACTACAATTGTGGCTTCGTGGACGTCGTCGTATACGACGACGGCACGTGGGAACCGCAGGGGGGTACAGGTTTTCTGTCTGAGGAATGGCAGAGGATGCGTGAGTTTGCAGGGGTTCAACTTAAAGATTTCGCTGTTTGGCTGAAAGAGCACCATCAATTCATCGACCAGTATTGTGCGGGTTTGAATCCTGATAACTACCGCAAAGAAGAGACTTTCAATTTCACGAAGGTTTACAAACATGGGCAGGACGATCAAGAGTATGCGTGGTTCATCCAGCATTTCAGCCTATTGGGATCAGATGGCGTGATCCCTGCTGACAAGAAGGCAATCCCAAGGCACTATTGGTTCATCAACGGGAAATACTACGAATCCATGACTGCGTTCGGATCGTCAGGCAATCCGAATCAGATTTACCTTAATGAGACTCCCGATCTGGAACGAGAGATGACCGATCCCTACGTCATCGAAAGAATCAAGGATGCTTTCGTCAAAGACAAAAACCACTAACCGAAGCGCAGTTGGCAAATCTCAGAGGCGGCTGATGTCAACCGTCTTCATACGAAGGTGCCCGAAAAGTTCCTCCCCGGCTGCGATGTCAGCCGCATCTGGTTCGTATTCAGGGTTTGTTAGCATCAGATCGTAGTGCTCCCCGTCGCGGTCAATAACCACGAGACAGTTCTTCTTCCGATAATGAGCCAAAGCACCCCCGGCGAGCATTTTGGCACGCCCGTATCGCGTCGGCTTATCGACTCCTCTGCACGAGATGAAAACGAAAACCCAATCCTTACCATCGGCGTGAGCAGCCGCCATAGTAAGTCCGCTGGTCTTTCCCCTCATCGACTCAGCCACGGCATGAAACTTTCGACCAATCGACGCTCGCTCAGTCAGCCGCATGTCGGTCAGGATTTCCTGCAAGATCAAATAGTTCTTCCGTTCGCCTTCTTTGTCGAATAGCGCAAGAGCCTCAGGCGGTAGCCCGTCAGCGTAATTCGGGTCTCTCTGTGGATAGGGCATGGGCTACGTGCTCGATTTCACTGCTGTAGAGCTTATATTCTTCGCTGCGCTCCAACGCCTCTCGCAGCAAATCATCGTGAGTTTCGGTAGCGCGTCTGGCGTCCGCGTGTCCCAAGCAACTTTTGAGGCTTCGGTACCGCCGTTCATTATGTACAACTCGTAGAAAGGTAATTCATCGCCGACCATACGCAGGCAAGCAATTGGCAACTTCCGTCTGGCATTCAGATATTCAAGAACCTCAGGCAGGGTTCGTAGTTGCCAGACGATGTTCAGGAAATCGTTAATGGACATGTAGGTCAGCGGCACGCCCAAATACTCCAACGGCAACTCGTCGGCGATCTGCTTTAGATCAACGGGATGCCACGTTTCCACGAGCACAACTCCGTGGATTATGCGGGGAAGAGTACTGAACTCAACCCTGCCTCTGCGTGGATGGTCACACCATTTCGGGCGGTCGTCAGGCTTTTGATCGAGCCACAAATCGGCTTCAATGCGTCCTGAATATTCTTCAGAACCCACAACTCGTTCTTCTCCACACTGCGGCTCGTGGGGTCTTCTTGCGCCTTCTGAGAAATCAGAATGCCCTCGCCCTTGTGGACGATCAGGTGATCTATGACTTCTTTTTCGGTTGGGTCGTTGTGCTTCGGGCTGCGAAAAACGAACTCCGAAATAAGTGGCATAGACAATACCTCTTCAACCTGCCTTTCTGCCCAAAGCGTTCGTGTAGTCGCTGCTTCGACCATGTGGGATTTCTCTGACAAGTCTGCTCCGAATACCCTATGATTGTCGAGAAGGAGCCAGACATGGCACACTTTCCGCCCGTTTACAGTGACGACGAGAGCAAGATTCTGATCGCCATCTACGAGAATCCCGACGTGTCATACGACACCTACGCGCTTACTCAACTCCTAACTGGCATCACCGCCGCTTCCCCCGATTTCGAGGCAGCATTTAAGAAAACGCTGAAGGCTATTGAGCAACTGATCGTGCGAGGACTCGTTGACGGCAAACAATTGAAGGGTGGTCTCGGCATCTATTACCACGAGTTGAAACTGAAATACAAAGGGAAGCAGGAAGCAATCCGAGAACGTGACAGAGTTGCGGAGTGGAACAAGCAATTGCCGAAGATCATCGCCGAATCGAACGCGGTGGTCGAAGAAATGAGAAAAGCAGAGCAGAAGAAATAGATTTCTCCTCCTGACGATCATCTGCACGCGGAACTCACAA
Source organism: uncultured Acidobacteriaceae bacterium (assembly GCA_963848325.1). Taxonomy (GTDB): domain Bacteria; phylum Acidobacteriota; class Terriglobia; order Terriglobales; family Acidobacteriaceae; genus DATJOJ01. Next base: position 39,932 of record CAWKDJ010000016.1, on the reverse strand, counting down.
TGACCTTGGACGATTTCCGCCAATCTCTCACCGCGACCGAGTCGCCACATCTAACGTGCGTTCAGCGCCATCCGATGAGGCGACATGCACGGACAGGCTGCCGCCGCGTGACAGGTGCTCGTAGAGATCGGCAACGACCTGTTTCGCCGCTTCTTCCGGCGTCGTGTTCCACGCATGGCAAGCCCACAAAACCTGCACGGTGAGCATGATGCTCTGTTGTTCGACAGCTTCGGCTTCAACCGATGTCTTCTTTGCTGGCTCTTCCACAGTTGCCTCCTGAGTTGCGGAATTCTGGTTCGGCAACTCACAATAATGGAATCGACAGCGGGTACTTTCAGGATGACCTTGGACGAATTCCGCCAATCCCTCGTCGCAACCGATCCGCCAGCCGGACTCACGCACGCGCTCGCCGGGCTTTGGTGGGATGGCAAGGGCGATTGGACGCGAGCGCACGAGTCGGCTCAACAGGATGAAGGACGCGATGGTTCGTGGGTGCATGCGTATCTCCACCGCAAGGAAGGCGATCAGGGCAACGCAGCCTACTGGTACAGTCGGGCAGGAAAGCCAGTTTGCCGGGAGCCGCTGGATGTGGAATGGATCGGCATTGTCAGGGCTTTGCTGACCTGAGTCTCGAAAGCGACCTATGAAGAAGACGACTAAGAGGTCAGCAAGCTGCTCTGATGTCCAACAACTCGCGGAGCAGTTGATGATTCGCGAGTTCTCGCGCCAACTAGGCAGAGAACTTGGGCGGGCAACGATCCCAATCGGGAAAAACAAAGTCACGGTGGACGGTTTTCACCGAGACGATAATCGAGTAACGCTGGTTGAAGCGTGGGCGCATGTGGGCAAGGCAAAATCGGCACAACGGAACAAAGTTCTCAGCGATATGCTCAAGCTCGCTTTTGTGAGTTCTGTGCTGCGACGGTCATACCCGACTCTAAATGTTGAGTCGCATCTGATCTTCGCTGACGTAAGCGCAGCCAACGTAGTAACTGGAAACGGATGGGCAGCGCTTGCAGCCAAGGAATTCGGCATTGCGATGCAAGTGATCGCGCTTTCGCAAGAAGTGCTCAACAAAATTAAAGAGGCGCAACGTAGGCAGGATATTCGCGTCGCAGACGAGTGCGACGCCCAATCTGACGTTGGCGCTGACTGATGCCAGCTTAGACAGGGCGAGCCATTTCCAGATAGCGACAAAAAGCGTTGGCAAGCTCGATCTGGCGCGGAGTCTTGCACTGCACTTGGAACAGCGCGGGGCTGGCGACGATCACAGCCACGCATCGCGCACGCGAGACTGCGACGTTCAGGCGGTTCAGGCTGTACAGGAACTCCATGCCCCTTGGTGCATCTTCCGGCGTCGATGTCGCCATCGAGTACAGGACAAGTGGCGCTTCCTGCCCTTGGAACTTGTCCACGGTTCCCACTCGCGCCCCTGCGGGAAGTCTTTCTATCAGAGCCGCGACCTGCGCGTTGTAGGGAGCAACAACGAGGATGTCTTCGCAGCGCGAGGGCATGCGTTTCTCCCTTCTTATCCGTCCAAGTTGTTCCCGTCTTCAACAGATCGTCCACTGCCACCGCAACTTTCTCGACTTCCTCCGGCGATTCGTTCTGGTTCCCAGAGTGCAGCACGGGGGCAAATCGCAGCCCTGTTCCGCCAAGGGGATCGGTCGCGTTGAGCCGCTGCTGAGCATTTTCTGGGCGTGCCACGAGCCTGCCTTCGTAGAAAAGTCTCCGATGTGAACGCGCACACATCTGGATGAAGGCGGCGGGTCTCAGTCAAGAAAATGCCTTGGTCATCGGCTGATGGTCGCACGCCCATTTAGCAGGTGACCGAGTGCAGAGACATCTGCGCCGGGCGGATGCACACCTTTCTGCGGCTGGTCTAGTTGCTGCGGATCGCCCAGCAGCACGATGCTGGTCGCCGATGGCGAAGCAGCCAGAACGTTGGCGAGAGACATTTGACCAGCCTCGTCCACGAACAGCACGTCTACGGAGTTCGCCATCTCCTCGCGTGCCCACAGCCATGCCGATCCTGCCGCGACCTTTGCGGAGCCTTTCGTAAGGGCATCCAGCACTGCTTCGTTGCTTTCCGCTTTTATGACCGAAGCGTCATCGCATTCGTCGCCTTCGCTTGCTTTCTGGATCATGCGCACGCGAACGCCGGATTGTTTGGCGGCACTGCAAACCTCGCGCAGGAGGGTGCTGACCACCTTATGGCTCGCGGCAGTGACTCCGACCCGTCGCCCCTGACTGACAAGCTCGACGATCATTCGACCCCCCGGTGAACGTCTTGCCCGAACCCGGCGGCCCTTGGATAGGAAGCACCGAAGTCTCGCATGCGAGGGAACGAGCTGAGAGCTTTTGCGCTCGGCGTCAGTTGACCATCTTCTCCGACCAAGGTTCCGTCAAATTTCCCCAGCGCTCTGGGGCGCTGTCGAAGCAAAAGCTCACGCGCAGGTTGAAACTGCCCCGCCCCAGCGATCCCATGTCCTGCCACATGAGACGCGAAGCGAAACAGGCTGTCGCTCAAGACTGTGGAACCCACGATGTCGAAGGGCACGAGGGCGGTCGGATGCGGAACCTGAGAAGCCGTGCCGCGCTTGAGATCAATCGTCCGATTGTGGTCGTCAAGGGCGACCACCGTCCCTGCGCTGTGCCCTGTTCTCGGATCGTGAACTTCCAACGCCCTGTCGATAGTGTGGTCTTGGGGCGGGAATCTGTACCTGTGGACTGTCGAGCGCTTGATGTGATCTACCTCTGCGACATACGCCAGCCCCCCCAAGGCGTTCCTGTCCTCTTGCAGTTCCTCATCCGATAGCTCGCACAGCCGGAAGTACTCCCACCAAGATGACTTTTCTTCGCGGCGATGCCACTCCAACATTTGGGCGAGGAGCCAGTACGCCCGGTGTTCATCCGTCCACTGGGCTTCGTCTTCAGGCAGCGCTGCAAGCAGCCGAGCCGCGAGCGCCCTTATCTCCTGCAACCGTGCGCTCAATTTCTCGCTCGCCTCGCCAGATTGAACGGCTGGTCTGGGCAGGGCACGCCCAATCCTAATTTCCAATTCCTTGCGCCGATCTTCTAGCCACTCGCGCAGCCGCAGCGCCGAGACACAGTCGTCCCGGTTGTAGCCCTCGACGATCTTGAGAAGATCGCCGATTTCTTCGTGATCGTCCCCAAGTGCCATCGCTGCCTCGAAGGACTGGAGCGCGACGTTCGCGTCACGGAGCGGGACGGTACGGACGAACTCGTAGAGCGGCTCCAGCCGTTTGATGGAATAACTCTCGACCGACGCCCGGATGCCTTGCCGCACGGCGCGGTAGAGATCGACGAAGATTCCCGCCCGCAGCAGTTCGTCTACTTCATCGACGCATGTCCCGTGCCTACCTACGAGTCGCTTGATGGCGGTTGCCTCATAAGGGGCGTAATGATAGATGTGCATCTCAGGGTTCTTACGCCACTGCTCCATTACCTTTGCTATGAACGCCTCGAATGCCTTTTTCTCCTCCGAGCGTGTCAGCGCCCAGAGGGACTCGTAGACCGGCTCGCCGCCAGACTTCGCTGGAAGCGTCGCCATGCCGATGAGGTACTCCAAGCCATCGTCGAACACGTAGGGATTCGCTTCGAGGTCGAGGAATAAATCCGCTGGCGATGGCAGGGGCAAAATGGCAAGACCCTTGACCTCTTCCGGGTTCTCGATCAACTCGTAGACGAGACGACCTTGCTCGCGACCTTGCACCTGAAGTCGTGCCTGCTCGCGGATTCTCAGCAGCGCGGCATCGCCGATGCGCTCGATCTTCGGTTTCGGGGGAAGAACGAGCTTCGCAAGGGCGGATACAGTAGTCACGCCGTACACCGCCAATGCCTTTCGCTGGCTCCGCGAGATTCCAGCAACCAGCGACGGATGATCGTCAGCCCTGCGGCGCTCATCGCAGATAGGAAACCACGCGCACACCTCGCAGTGCTCCGTTGGTTCGGGGTAGGTGTTGGTTTCGAGCCTCCACGATTGCTCGAACTCCCTTCTCACCTTGCGGAAATAAGCGATATAGCGCTGAACTTGGAAACGTTCGGGATTCGATGTGCCGCCCAGCACAACGTGCATCCACTTCGGCTCCACGCCCTGAATCCGCGCCAGTAAGTCCGAATAGAAGCAAAGCTGAACCAGCGCGGTCGCCTTGGTGGAGCGTGCGAGCTTGGTCTCAACGACCTCGTAAGACCACGCTCCGAGGGCGCTGGAAGCGTCTGTCCGAACGAGGAAGTCCGAACGACCGCCCCACGGCTCGTCCAAAAATGTGGCTTGGTAGACGGCATCCACGCCTTCGCGCAGCGCACGCACAGTCTCCGCGACAGCATCCTCCCAGCGACCATTGACGTCGATCTGGGCAATGGCAAGACCGTTTTTCTCAGCGAGTTCGCACAGGTATCGCTGCTCGTGCTCAAGCCCCAGTTTTTGCAGCAGATCGACTGTCGGATTTTTGAAGAATGGTTTCTTGATCTCGTTTCTTAACTCGGCACGGGCGAGCGTCGCTGTGTGGGGACAGGCAAGAAAGCTCGCTATGTCAGTCGCAGAGAACATACTGGTTGGACGATTCGATTTCGCAGCGTCGTAGGGGAAGAAACCAGAATCAAACGAGGCTATCCGAAGGTTCGGCTCCTGCTGCGCTTCCTCGCGGGTGCCCGGTCAGGGATGTCGCTGACAAGATTGTCTGCTAGGTAACGGTTCAGCATCGAGCGTCGCTCGGAGTCATCGAACTGTACCGGGGGAGTTGTGACTTCCAGTTCGCGCCGAATACGATTGAACTCCGAAACAGCTTTCTTCTGATTGACAAATTTCCCAATCTCCTTGCCACCCATCTCCAAGACGTACTTCTCCTCGACCATGTGGAGAAGAAGTTCGGCGTGTGAAAAATATAGCTTCATCTTGTAGTGGAATTGTACCTCTCCGAAACGACCCGGTCAGCAATTCTTGTCACTGCACTGCGTGCACGGAATTGGTTGCTAAGTCGCTGCTTCCATTAGATGGACGTTTCCGACTGTTCAGGGATACACTTCAAACGAACCCCAACCGAGGAAACCAGCAACGATGGCAACGCATGCGAAGTGTGCCGACCAGTTTATTGCCGAATTCGATGGAGACTCAGCGCCCATTAGGGACTACCTGTCGAATGATTCGGTCGTGCCCCGCTTCTTGTGCGGAGACGCAGTGACCGTCTTGCTTTCTATCCCAGACGAATCCATAGATTTCTGCATGACTTCACCCCCGTACTGGGGACAGCGCCAGTACGCAACGGAAGGCATCGGGCTGGAGCAGACGTATCAGGAATACATTTCAAATCTGCTGAGGGTCTTCGCGGAGGTTCAGAGGGTACTCAAGCCAGCAGGCTCGTTTTGGCTAAACATCGGGGATGCTTATCAGGACAAACAACTGTTGGGTCTGCCGTGGCGCGTTGCACTCGCCCTGAGCGATCAACAAGAATGGACGCTTCGTAACAGCGTCATTTGGAACAAAGTGAAAGGTGGTCCGGATAACTCCAAAGACAAGCTCCGCTGTGTACATGAGAACGTGTTCCACTTCGTCAAGAACGCGAAGGAGTATTTTTACGACGCCGACGCGATTCGCAAGGCACCGGGCACTTCCAAGGTCGTGAACGGCTCCGTCGTGTCCGCAACCGGAGTAAGCGGCGTGCGGTATCGGCGGCAGATCGAACTGTCCACGATACTGTCCGAAGCCGAGAAGAAAAACGCCTTCGCCGCGTTGGAAGACATCCTCAAAGAAGTGGGCGACGGCAAGCTGTCGGACTTCCGCATGATTATCCGTGGTTGCCAGAGGACAACCCACTCGGACAGGGAGCATGTCTCCGGGCGTGCCCGTGAAATCAACGAGCGTGGCTTCTATTTCCTGAAATACCACCCGAATGGAGCCAAGCCCAGCGATGTGTGGGACATCATTCCTGAGGACACGCAAAAGCGAGAGACCCACTTCGCCCCCTACCCGAAGGATTTATGCAGGATTCCGTTACTCGCTACATGCCCGGAACGCGGCATTGCGCTCGATCCATTCTGCGGAACAGGCACCACGATGATCGTCGCCCAACAGTTGAATCGGAAGTCCATCGGTATCGACAAATCTGAGGATTACATCCGGTTCGCCGAGGGAAGGTGTTCGCCGCTGATATGAGCAAAGTCACCGACCTGTTCGGCATCTCGACATCAACCAAGCAAGATTGGAAGAAGATCGTCGAGAAAAGCTGGTGTCCGTTCTTGGATCGGCTTTGCCTCAAAAACCGCAAGAGCACCCCGGAAATCCTCATCGGGACATGTGTCGTCAACTACGGCAAAGAGAACCGCCCCATCATCATTTGCCCGCACCGATTGCTTGAACGCAGGCAAATTTTCACCGACTGCATTCATCTGCTCACACTGCATGAGCCGGGAAACGAATTCCACATCGTTCCTGAGGTTTCGATTCCCGGTGGTTCGGTGGATTATTTCTTGGTGTCGGTGCACAAACACAAGGTGAAGGATTTCGTCGGCATCGAGCTTCAGACGTTAGATACGACCGGAACTGTTTGGAATGACAGGCAACGGTTCCTGCACGATGTTGGAGTGCCAGTTGCTAAAGAGGACATTGAAAATCCCGATTCGTTCGGCATGAACTGGAAGATGACCGCAAAGACGATTCTCGTCCAGCTTCACCACAAAGTCGAAACATTCGAGAGCATCAGCAAGCATCTTGTACTCGTGGTTCAGAATCCGCTGCTCGAATATATGCGTGCCAACTTTAACTTCGGACACATCAAGGACGCCCGTGTCGGCGATTCGATGCACATTCACGGCTACAATCTGACGGAGACTGAACAGAAGACTTGGCGAGTTGAGTTGGTGTCACGGTTCAGTACCGATGCTGCGGGGGTCTCACAGGCACTCGGACTTCAGGCGAATGCCAAAGTCGAGCTTTCAACGATCATCTCGCTGCTTGAGGAGAAGATTTCAGATGCCACGCTCTTCGACTTTACTCACCCAATCTCGGACGTGGCACCTACTACGCCGCCGTCGTAAGATGCACGGATGACATATGGCTAGTGCAGTCCGAGCCAGAATCATGCCGGAATCAGCCAAGCGACGGACACCGAGAAGGTCGCCGACGCGCTTTTCTCTCCTCACGATGAAGACGACGAAAGCTAGGCATTCACTCGAACACCCTGTGTCTCGGTTCTGGTCGAAACTGACCTAAGCCTGTCGAGCAGTCTGACCATCGCCAGAGTGTCCTGTCCGCAATACGCAAGCAAAGCCTGCCTAATGCGTTCTCGTTCGGCTTGATTCAGCCCGCCCCTGATGAGCGACTCCCACGCCAGCCCGGCGTCTGCCCGTTCTGCGACCGCCATGCCATTGTAGGTCATGCTCGGGCACGAGCGCGGGCAACACCGACTTGATCGAGTACGAGCCTGCGTATGCGGGATGATAGGTGTGCTCCCGCACAACGGGCAGCAGATCGAACAGGCGGGCTTGGATCGCGCCGATCCGCTCAGCGTATTCCGGCAACCACACTGCAAGGTCGGAGAGCCTCTGCGACTCGAACGAGGAATAAACGACGATGCTTCCGCTTTCTCCCAGCGCATGGCAAAGAGAGCTAATGAACTCGCGCCGGGGATCGCTGGCATCTGTTGCGAGAAACTCGTGGTGCTCTAGTTCTGCGCCCGGCTCGCGCCGAAGATGGATTGAGTATTGATAGCAGACATGATCGTAGGGGTGCATTCCCGCAAAGGAAGGCACGCAGGGGTTCCGGCTCTCAAAATCCATAAAGAAGAGCGGGTATTTCAAATCGCCCAGTTTCGTCTTGAGCGCTTCGCGGTCGAACCACGGCTCTCCCGTCTGCACACACGTAGCCGCACGGCGCTGAATGTCGCTCAACTCGAAGTCGTCAGGGATGTCGTGGATCGACGCGACGCCCAATTCTTTAAGCTCCTCGGCGGCGCTCGCGTGCAATCTTGGGAGGTATCCGATGTGATCGTTCGGGCGCGAGATATTGCAGCGGTCATAGAACTCGCATGTGACGGGAGAAGTGCAGTGTTTGCCCGGAACGATGTCCGGTGCCTTCGGCATCGAGAGAACTGTGAATGCCGCTCGAAGTTGGAACGTGAGCTTCGGCTGCAATCTCTCGACTCGGCGTGTAAGGTTTCTGATCCTGAAGAATCGCTTCACGTCAATGTTCTGCCCATCGAATATATAGCCACGATTTACGTGCGCCAGACATGCGGACGCCACGTCCAGCCCAGACCGGGAAACGACGCGGTACTGGATCGCGACATCCTCGTAATGGTGATCCTTAACGTCGCTCGTGGACTTGACTTCGATGAGACGCCATCGACCGTCGCGCCGTCGATGGAAGACGTCTACCTTCACGAGCACGCCGCTGTGTTCGAACACGGCTTCAAAGATCGCAGGAATTTCTGGGTCTGCGACCAACTCTCGCGTTGCGCGAATCGCTTGATCGAGACTGCGCTCGCAGACTTCTACTCCACCGGGAAAAAGCTGCCGGGCGAGCATGCCGACCTCGTGTCCTTGCTCAATGATCGCCTCTGCGGCAGCATCGGGCTGCTCCGCGAGTTCTGGCGAGTGAACCTGCAAGTAAAGGCGTTTTGGGCACTGCACGCCTGCGCAGTATTTGCTCTTGCTGATTCTCATGGTCATGGCAGAGCCTCCCCGTCCACTAAGGGCTTCATTTCAGCCCCGCTTTCACCACCTGCAAGTACAACTCTTTCGCATGATCGAACAACCCCTGCTGCATATAAACGTCTGCCAGCAGTTCGAGATTCTCCGGCGTCGGCTCCGTCTCGATCAGCTTGATCATCAAGCCAGCCGCGATGACTGTTTTACCTTGCACGAGAAAAGATCGAGCCTTTTCCCGTGCGCTCATTACCGAGTTGACATCGTCCATCATTCCTCCTCTCTTTGCCATGCTTCGCGCAGTCAGTGCGCGTTCTGGCTGCGCATGCTCTTGGCGCGGATCGAGATCGCGTGCAATGTTTCCCTCAGTTCGCGGTCGCCTTTCGCCCGGCCAATGAAGTCCTCACGTTTCCTGCGTCGCATCGAGCGGCGCAACAGCACCAACCAAACGGGCGCAAACACCGCGAACGGCGCTATTGCGAAGAACTCCAACCGACCCGTAGTGCTGCGGAGCAGGTTTCCTGCCGCACCGCAGAAAGCGAACTCCGCCAGTGCTGACCCGAACCAACCCATCACCGAGAACGCGATGGACTTTCCAACCGTGCAGAACATTCCGCCTTCGCTATCGCGCCAATTCTTGACTCGACCCTGCGCTTGCGCCAGACGCACAGTTTGCCAGTGGCAAATCACAGTCATCCAGAACCCGCACGCGAACGGGACCGGTGAGCATGTAGATCGTAGCCATGTCCGCCACGCTCTTGTGCGTCAGGATGACCCAAAACGGCACAGTCACGTAGAGAAGCGGAGCCGAAGCGAAGAACAGAATCAACGCGATGTTAATAGCGACCAACCGAACGATGCTGCGGAAAAGGCTCTTTAGGATTTCCATTGTTTCCTCCGGTTCTGTTATTGCCTACCCGCCGCAGTGAGACTGCCGTCATGCTCTGGTTTTGGAGCGATCTTCGCGCTGGCGGCGGTATCGCAAAGTCCCCGCAGCCGTTCCCTGATACTTCACGGTCATCACTGAGACAGTCTCGATTGCCTTGGCTGCTTTCTTTAACTCGCGCTCGACCTCGTCAAGGTCAACGAACGTGCGGCGCACTTCTTCCGCCAGCGCGGAGTTCTTCTGAAGGAAGTCCGCACCCTCGGTTCGCATCCGCTCGAACACGGGTTTGAGCACTTCGAGGTCGCGGGGAAGCCATTGACGGGTCGTCCGCAGAATCCATACGCCTTCGTCCTGACCCCACCGCCGTTCGCGGTCGTGCTGCCGAAGTTGGCTTTCTTCCCGTGCGACGATGATCCCCACCGGGCAACGACGTTCCTTGGCGTCGCGGATCAGTTTCCTGAGATCGCTTTCGGTGATAGACGCCTTATCCTTGTTGTCAACGATGATGCGCGGCTCCAGTGGGGCACCGTTCAGATCGCGGTACGCGAGAAGGAAGTCGCCGTTCTTCGGGAGCTTTTCGCTGAGGGTAATGCCCGCCCATGTTCGCGCCTCTTCTGCAAACTCCATCTCTTCCCGCCTGCCCACATTGGCGACCTTCGCCATCTCCGCTTCCAACTGCTGGTTTCTTTCGCGAAGCTCCGCGACCTCCCTCAAGCAGTTCTCGACACGTCGAACGAGGTCATCCCTCTCGGATTGTGCCGACCGCAGTTCGTCTTTGTGCTGCTCCCTGATCTCGGCAGTCCTCTTCGCGAGTTCCGTCTCGAAGCGTGACCATGCGCTCTGGTGCTCGCGGTCGTGCTTGTTCTGGAGTAGCCGAAATGCCTCTTCGGCTGACAGTTGTGCAACGCGGGCAAAGTCACGAACGCCGAGCCGATCCAGAATCTCGGCGCGACTGAGTTCACCCTGCCCAACGCACAAGGGGCACTCGATTGTTTCGGTCGGCGATGTAGGTCGCGTAGTCATGTTTTCCTCGTTCTGAGCCAAATCAGGGGAGGAACGAAATTCTTGGGGAAGTTAAAGACGTTGCTACTTCTTATGTCCGACTGGTTCAAGCAGGCAAAACTCCACCGCTGGACGGCAATCCACCTCGGCGTGCTCTGGGGCGGTGCTTCGCGTGAATAGCTCTCCGCACACAAGGCATTCGAGCAATCCGTGACGACGGACGGCAAACACCTTTCCGATCTGGTCAGCGTTGCTCCGGGTGTCAGTCATTTCCACCTCTGAGGTCACCAAGGTATAAGTTCGTCACCAACCGTGCCCCGGCTGAATTCGACTGAACAAAGCCAGCAGCATCAACAATTCGGGCTGGCGGCTGCACGGAGCCTTCTGTCACCAGCACGTGATCTGTTAACCAGCTTGCAAACTAGGCTGCGGGAAATGCCCCACTTCTTGGACACAGCCGTCAGTGTCATGCCGCCGATGTCGGTCGCGGACGATGGCTGCTGCGATCCAATGTTCATCGGGGCACGTCCGATCCGCACGCCGTCCAGCTTCGCCCTTCGCATCCCTGCCAAGACACGCTCTCGAATCAAGTCCGATTCGAGTTCGGCAATCGAGCCAATGAGCGTCAGGAAGAGTCGTCCCATCGGCCCGCTCGTGTCAATGTTTTCTCGCCGGGAAATGAAGACGACGCCCAGAGCTGTCGAACTCGTCCATGACTTGCAGGAAATGCTTGACACTCCTCGCGACTCGGTCGAACGCGGCGACGAGCACGACGGAGAATTTCTTCCGCCGTGCATCCGCGATGAGTGCGTCGAGACCGGGGCGTCTCGCTCTCTTCCCTGAGACTCCGCTGTCCTTGATACTCCTGCACGACCTCATAGCCGCGCTGCGTCGCAAGCTCGCGCAGATCATAAAGCTGGCTTTCGACATGCTGATCAGCGGTGCTCACGCGGACATAAATGGCGGCTGTCTTCATTAGCTTAGATTCCTCCCTCGGATTCGTTAGGTTTGTGCGGACGGCTCACGTGCCCGCGCAGCCGATCAACAGCCGCTAAACAGATAGTTGATTCGGGAGCGAGCAGGTTCAGATTCGACCAGACCTCATCCTCCAGCAGTTGCCCAAGATTGAAATCACTGAGTTCGCGTAGTCGCTGTGCCAGCACGGCGGGGATGAGGAGTGCCGCCGCAAGTCGCTCTGCTGGATTAACAGAGATCGCAAGCGCCTCCGCTGCTCTGCGATCAGTTCTCGGATCGTCAATCGAACTCCCAGTCTCAGTAATAGGGGAATTTGCGCAGCATCGTCCAGAAATCGAGGGGAAAAATGGTAAGCGTTACCGAAGATATTTGGAGGATTACTGCTCGTCTATCGTAGCAATAGAAGCGGGCTTCATCTACAATCCACGCGGCGGATTGGAGGACAGAATGAAAGTGGAAATCGTGCATTGCCCTACGTGAGAGAACAACAAAGTTCAGGTCACGAGTCTCGTGACCCTCATCAAGAAGCGCCTAGGGATTGAACCCGTCCTTACGCCGGGGAAGACTGGTCAGTTCGAGGTGATCGCAGACGGCAAGAAGATTGCAGAGCGCGGCGGAAATTGGTTCTCGCGGAAGTTTGGCGCGGGGTATCCCGATTTGAATGGAGTGGTGGAGGAGCTTGAGAAGCAACGGCGTTAAGAGTTGAGAGTTCAGAGTAAGCGCCGAAAGGTTTAAGGTTCAAAGCCCGAAACTTCACAGCCGAGACACTTCAAATGCAAGAATCGGCGACGGATAAGGTCTGTCGCTCTTGGATCGCTCGGAAGCCAGCCAGAATCAGGCAGGCTTGCGTCGATTCCGCGATGGCGAACGGCGTGCCACGTCGGCGGTCACGAACTTGTGAGCCATGCCGAGCAAGTCCCGCAGGACATCGGGTGTAACGCGGGACAGGCGAACCAGCACGGCGCTGTAGTTGAGATAGTGGTCGGTCACGTAGTAAACATCGGGAGCGGCTGCAAGCAGTTCGGCGCGGTCGTCGAAGCCGACGCGAACCGCAAGCGAACCCGGCTCAGCCGAACGATGAGTAGGCACGCATGCCAAGAGTTTTCCGCGAACCTTGAGCGCGGGTGACCCGTAGGCTGTGCTCTCCTCCACGCCGGGCAACGCCAAGCCGATCTTCCGTACGGTGTCGAAGTTAATTGTGCTCCCGTGTTTCTTCGAGGTTTTGATCTGCTTCGACGATCTTCCAGCCGCTTTTGATCCGGACTTCGACGTTCGTGCGCCCGGAATTTTGCCGATCCGAGGGTCTCCAGCCAGCACAAGCTCGCATGCCCGCAGTGCCGCTGATTCAAAGTCAGGGGCATCGACTGGTAGGACCTGCCAACCCGTTACCGCGTTTGCCCAATACTTGAATCGACCGCATGTTCGGGAACTCACGCCGCAAGCTCTGGTGGTGTTCTTGAGTAGTGGCGAGCCATACGCCGTTATCCGCAGTGCTTTGTAGGCTTGTCCCGCAGGATCAACACGATTTTGTCTTTTACATAGATTGCAAGGCAGCCAAACATCGGACGCGTGTACGGCGATAGTGTGGAAATCGCATCAAGCACGAATGCATGTGGAATAGGCTTGCGCTGCTTGGGCAGCAAGCTCGCATCCAGAGCTTCTGGAGAGACGTGTTTTCTCTTAGTCATACCCGTGCACCTCCAGCCTCGCCCGCACAACTGGTGGAAGTTTACACCCAAGAACTCGACCCAAAACAAGAGGGCGCTATTGCAGCTTCGCGTACTCGGTTTTGGCTTGCTTCAGGATGGGGATGTCGGGGTCGGCGTCTTTCCAGAGGGTGAGGAAATCTTTGTAGGCGGCGAGGGCACGGACGCGGGCGGCGTCTGCATTCGTGCGTTGAGAACTTCTCGCTTGCGGGGCACTCGCACGAGCTACGCCCACAGTAGTCGTACCTTCAAAGATAGATTCTTGTTTCTCGGCTTAAATGACTTCCGTTTGTGAACACCGGAATTTTGGTCAACCTCAAGCCTCATCCGGCTCCAATCGCTCACGTGGGCACCACGAGAAATGCAATAGTTTGATCGTTTGTATCAACGGCCTAGCGTCGGATTGTTCGCCTTCAGCTCCATTTCAGCCATTTTTCTCGCGTTGCTACTACGAACCATGAGATCGAAACTCACTCCGTTTCCGATTACGATTGCAAAATGCTTCTTGCCGGGTTCTCCTTGAAACAGAGGATGTCGTAGTCATTTTTGATTACGCGCTGCCCGTCACAAGAAGGAAACAAAGCCCCAAATTCTTTCGCGTATCGTTCCGCCTTCTGTTTGTCCCCGGTATAGGGCTGAACACTTTGTTTTCCAGTCGGCGCGTCTGGAAGCACATATAAATTCGATTCAAGCGGCGCGAAGGTGGGCTCGTGGTTAAATACGAATGTGAATCCTGCGTAATGAACTGCGCTAAAGTTCGGAACCTGAAAACCCGGCTTCATTCTCTTGACTGATTCAGAAACGAGAGCGAAAAGCTCGCGGGTGTCGTTCGTTTCTCCAAGCGCACCCTTACGCTTGGCCTCCGCTGTGAATTGCGGTGTTGAGGACGCACTAAATATTATGAAGGGTGGAGGATTTCGAATTTTCCGAATCTCAGCCAAGAGTGTGTAGGCTGCCCTAGGGTCATCCGCTCGCTCGAAGTCCGAGATAATTACGTCTACGTGCTGCCCCTTCATCGTACTAAGGGCTTCGGTCGTAGTGCGAGCTAAGATGACGCGAGCCCCAACCTCAGAGAGGGCCTGCTGTTGGTAGATGTTGTTATCTGGGTGGTCGTCAACCCAGAGAATGACCTTTCCTCTGATGTCGCCACTCGCACCGAGAAGAACCGATGAACATGCGTTGGCAACATAAAGGCAAGCAGCTTTCTGACTTTCGCACTGCGACCGTTCAGAATTGATGCTGGCTTCGCATGAGGACTTCTGTATTGCATAAATTGAATTTTGTGCGGCTTTGCTTGCTTCGCAGGCGGGGTCATTAATCTTACCGAAAGGGAAGTTGCGGGAGCAATCACGGGTATCCGGGTGGAGGTCACAATTGCGCGTTGGGGCACATGCCGAATAACACGCGTCTGCGACACGGCAAGATTTCGGATCATCGGAAGTTTGGGCTGATACGCCACACGCAAGCGTGGCAAACAAAATTGCCGAGATCACCCTTGGTGTTGCGCAAGCTAATATCACGGCTTCTTCTCAGGAGTGTTTTTTTCTTCAGACGGAAAGCAAACATGATCTTTCAGCTTCTTAAGTTCGTCATCATAGTCGTCATTCAGTTTTTTCCTTCTGCTCTTGAAGTCCTCGATCTCCGCTTCCTTTTGAATTGCTGCTGAAGACCTTTTTGGAAGACCCCTGAGGTCAATCTCCGCTAACCTTATCTCCAGATTTAGCTCTTCGATCTTGCTTTCTAAACTCGTCATCAACAGATTGTGAGACGCTACACAATCAAGCTGCGTTACCTCCTTGTGGGTTGCGAAATATGCAAGCCCGGTGATAATGGCCGCGATGATTCCTATAATCGCTGTAGCAAGCTGCCAAAAGTCAGCAACGAGCTTGGAAATCCTTGCCGCTAACGATTGCGGAGGGGGAGGGGGAGGGGGAGTCGGAGCGGGTGCCGGGTTGGCAACTTCGGTCATCAACGCTCAGCTTTCATCTTCAATTCAAGCGAAATGCGGCTGCAATCGTAACACGGTCGCGTACGCGTCACCAAGGCTTGAACATTTCTGTCTTGACGGGTGGTGGTCAGAAAGGGCTTCGCTGCGGCAGTCGCAAGTGATCTGTTTTCAATGGCTGGATTTTCCGGAGGGGCTGGTTAGCCCAGTTATACCTTTTGAGCTACTGTCCCCTGAAAGCGCGTGCCTTTTCTAACGGCGTTACGCAACGAACTTCGTGTAATAAGTGAGTCTACTGTTGTGGTAGGCGCTCTGCCAATTGAAGGCAACCGACGCCTTTTTGCGGCTCCCGTTCCGAATTCGTAACGGAAACACTTTTTCAATTGACATTGTCAAATTGCAGCGTAACATTCGCGTTTCAGCTTTAAGTTCTTGGGCACCTTCCAACTAACCCAACGAATGCTTGTCCCCCGTAAGCGATAGCTGGGTATGCGTGTTACTTAGATTGCAACGCCCGAGATCCTCAAGCGTAAAGCGGCGAGTCAGGATTAACCAATGCCCCTTTCGAACTTCTTGCCTTCCACCGAGAAAATTCCAAAATCGGTCGGGCTGAGCCTGTCGGGAGGCGGATTTCGTGCAACACTTTTTCATCTTGGTGCTATTCGAAGATTGAACGAATTCGGGATACTACCGAAGCTAACAACCGTGTCGTCAGTTTCGGGTGGAAGCATCTTGAATGGGTTTCTTGCTAGTCGGCTGGATACGCCGTTATCAAACGGAATTACGGACTTCGACAATTCAACTAGCAAAAAGGTGCGCCAGTTCTGCTCGTTGGACATTAGGCGGTGGCTTGGTTTAGAGGCTGTGATTCCCGGCACCCACAATAGCTCCGGGTTGGCAAAGCAATACGATGAGCACCTAACCTTCGGGAAACTCCTGACGAATATTCCTGCTACTCCCCGTCACATCTTCTGTTCGACCGATCTCGCGTATGGCGTGAACTGGATGTTTAAGAAGCTGCAATGTGGGGATTATCAAGCAGGATTCCAAGACACTCCTGCGGACTGGCTCGTAAGTACTGCCGTCGCCGCTTCGTCGTGTTTCCCTCCGGTGTTCAAACCCCTTAACCTCAATCTCGATCCGACCAAGCTAACCACGGGAAAAGTTCCGGCTAGTCCGCAAAGGGACAAATGCATTCGAGAGATCACTTTCAGCGATGGCGGCGTGTACGACAATCTCGGTCTTGAACCTATTTGGAAGGATCACGAGATTGTATTGTCGTCTGATGGTGGGGCATTGTTCCCGGTAGGCGGTGACAACGGATTTGCATGGGAGATCGGCAGGTTCATCTCGATTCCGGAAAACCAAGGACTCGCCCTGAGGAAGCGCTGGTTGATCTCCAACTTCAACTCAGGGCAGTTGAAAGGCACGTATTGGGGCATCGGAAGTTCAGCCTCTGATTACGGAATCGCGCAGGGCTATGATAGTGAACTCGCAAAAAACTTCATTGCGAAGATTCGAACCGATTTGGACAGCTTCTCTGATGCCGAGGCTTCGGTGTTGGAGAACCACGGATATTGGCTAGCTGACGCTGCAATTCGAGTACACGTGCCAGAGTTGTTGCCAGAAAGTATTCCGTCGCTTGATGTGCCCTATCCGGCTTGGGTAGGGACCCAAAGACAAAATCAAGCAGGCATTAGCAGATAGCACAAAACGGTCTCTGTTGGGGCATGGTTCTCACTGAAGCTGCTGGGTTTTGTGTCTTGATTAAGTACACACTGCGAGGTGCTCTATGCAATTGAATCGTTCTCTTAGCTACGTTGTTCTATTTGTTGCTTTTGTCACATCTGGCTTTGCGCAGTGTGGAGGCACTGAACGTTGGGGTGTAAAGGACGGAACAGACACGGATTCAAAGCCTGTTGATCTAACCGACATCAAGTCTATTTCTATCGAAGAGCTTGTTAGTATTCAGGAGCCCCGTCTTCCCCCGCGCAACGACAATGAAACCCGCTTGCCGGAGGAAACCCACGTCTACAGGGTAAAAGCACGCCTAATGAAGTGGAAGGAAGAGGCTGGGGAGACAGGGGACAATGATTACCACTTGGTTTTGACTGATGACACGCTCAGGTTCACCCAATCGCGTGGTGCTCCAACTGGGCATAGCTTTATCGGAGAAATCCCCGATCCAGATTGCTTGTCAGGTGCTCATGGCGACTTTGGCACTTCATCCCCATTTCTGCCCAACAATCCGAATTCGCACCTGAGTATCAAAAGCGCTCGCAGCGCACTTGAGTCGCAGTTCCCAAGTGCGGTCTTCGACGGCGGGTGGAATGATGGCGGCGGTATCCCAGTCGAAGTCGTCGGCGTTGGGTATTTTGATCCTGCACACGGGCAGGTGGGACGAGCACCCAACAACATTGAAATTCACCCCATCCTGTCCATCAGTTTCTCCGAGCAGCGTGAAGAAGCCGTTCTTCATGTGGCATCCCCCAATGCCGCCAATGTTGCTTCTGCCAAGGAATCGTTAGCTAAGGAGACCGCAGAGATGCCAGCTAGTCCTAGGTGGCAATACACAATGATCACGGCTGATTCAACGGACAAATTGCTGACAAGCGCCAATGCGCTTGGTGCCGACGGCTGGGAAATGGTCAGTGTTGTCGTGGACGCAAATCGGCAAGACCGATACGTAGGTTACTTAAAACGCCTCAAGAAATGAAGCGCGGCGTAACAGCAAAGAAACTAAGGAAAGTAGCATCAGGAGCGAAGCATGGCAGATGCCGAACAGAGTCAAGAGAACCGCCTAAAGATTTTTGCGAATGTGTTCAAAAGCTACATGGGGGTCATGCCCTTGGTCACGGCTGCCTTAGCCCCCATACTGACTGCGATGGGTGTTATTCCTATCTACGAATCCTTGCGGAAGCCCCTTGCCGCCTTATCTGGCATTTTGGGGTTCTTGTTACTAGCTTGGGTTTTTTATGTGCGTCGCACAATCGCACTGGGAAGCATCACTCGCGGTCCGAGGGCGATCATCAATCTGCTTCCTCTTCTGCTCATCGGGGCAAGCATATATTGTTACGCAGGCTACACCAGAGTCCTAGACGCTTCCGTTGACCAAGCACGTACAGCGGCAAAGGAAGGCTCTATTCTCCCTCGTTCTGAGGTACTCAAGACGTGGGACTACGACACCTCCATTTCACACAATGGGTCTCTGCAACTTCTTTACCTCGGAATTTTTCTGTTCGCCGAATCAGCGTTTGTGCTCATGGCCATCCGAGAATACATCAATGATGTTCGGCAGATTTCAGAGAAGGAATGGATGTTCGGAGATCAGGGCGATCCGAGGAAAGCAAGAAATCCGGCTGACAACACACCCGCCAAGGCTGCTGTCGGTTCGAGTTGAAGGTACCACTATGCAGAAGGAAAGCAGGGGTGGATGGAAGCTGATCTTCCAGTGGAGAATGCTGCTTAAGACATCACTGCAACCGCGAAGCCTGAGGGTCAACAGTCCAGATCAACTCGAATACTGAGGAGGTGCGTCCCGAAGAGCCGCACCGCCCTTGCATTCCCCGCGCTGCTCGGCAGATGGCTCGCCAGCCAGCGTTGACGCTCACGGGGATCATCGTCGTGGAGCAGATGGGCAGTGCCCGTGTGCCATCGAGTCCTAAATCCGTCGCGCAGTTTCAGTCGTACACGCGGATCACGTTCAATGTTACGGACGTATCCCGCCTTCGCGCCATGCTCTGCCACCAGCCAGAACTGGCTTCCGATACGTCCATCCCCTACCGGAGTGCGCCGTGGCTTCCCCGTCTTCCTTCCCTTTGTTTCGAGCAACGCATATCCGGGTAGAGGCAATCCCACCGCGAGCGCGATCTTGATCGGTGGGTTCAGCACGTATTTCTGAAGCGTGTGGACAATGCGGTGTTTCATTTCGAGTCCTTCGCGCACATAACGTTGATGTCGCGATTCTCCGGGTTACCTAGACGGCAGCATTTGAAGCCCTACGCCGATTATCGACCTTCCACGGAGTCTGAACGCTGTAGCTGGGGATTGCGGTGACGTTCGCCTTGGCTGAAGAAATCAGCTTCCGGTGGATCAACCAAGCGACCGCAGCTTGAGCAGAGCTTTTCGAGACACCCACCGATTCAGCCAGATCGCTGTAGCTGACGCTCACAGCTTTGTTCTGACGCTGCTGTTCAGCAGCGAGCCACAAATATACGAGGTAACTCGCTGGTTTACGGTCATGCCCGACGAGGTCTCGCATCAGGCTGTCGAGGACGTACTCATCCAGCTTAACCATGCTATACCGACTGTTAATATAGCAATGCCTCACACATTGCACAATCGCGAATGTGGCGTTATGTTGCGATTGTTGGTATCGGAGGATCATCACGATGCTACGCGCAATCGACATCGTCACCATTCCAGTACGTGACCAAGACGCGGCATTGAAGTTCTACACGGAAAAGCTGGGTTTCAAGGTCGCCACAAATCAGGATTTCGGCGATGGGAAACAACGGTGGATCGAACTGCTCATTCCCGGAGCCGAGAGCCGTATCGCCCTCTTCACCCCGGAGGGGTTTGAGGATCGAATCGGCGGCTTCCAACCAGTGACCTTCCGTTGTGACGATGTTTACGCTACAGCCGAAGCGCTGAAATCACGCGGAGTCAAGCTCGCTGCTGAGCCTAAAAAGGAAATCTGGGGAACGATGGCGAAATTCAGAGACCCAGATGGAAACGAATTCGTGTTTTCGAGCAAGTAGTAATTAAGATCACCGACACTTCGAAAGGCAATGAAACTATGAACTCGATTGTGAAAAAACTTGGGTTGAAACCGGGAATACGGGCACTTGTGCTCGGTGCGCCTTCAGGGTACATGAGGTCGTTTGCACCCTTGCCGGAAGGAGTGGTCGTTTCGGAGAACGTGAACGGCACTCACGGGTTTGTCCAGTTGTTTGCGACCAAGAAAACAGAAATGGAGAGATCGAAGAAGAAACTGTTGGAATCCGCTGATCCCGGTGCCTTGGTCTGGATTACCTACCCGAAGAAGACATCGGGTGTCGAAAGTGATCTTAGTCGCGAGGCGGTCTGGGCGGCGATGGAGGGCACGGGCTGGCGTCCCGTCTCTCAGATCGCCATCGACGAGGTTTGGTCGGCACTGCGTTTCCGTCCTATAGAAGACGTTAAGAAGCGTTAGAGTTCTGCTGGGTGCAGGGCACTTCGCAGTCAACACATTGCCGATGCTCCTCCGTTTGACCGTTGCCGTGCTTATGTTGGATATTGAGACGGAATGGACGTTGAACGCATTATTGACGACATCGAGCAGCTACAGGAAATGTTCGAAGCGCCAGACATTCGACCACTCAGCGCAAGCGACATCTCTGCTGCCAATCGAAGGCACGACGAGACGTTAGCCCATAGCCCGTGGTTTCGGCTGTGGCGGCGGTATGGCGTCTGTTGCCGATCTGAGCCTCCGGTGCTCCGATTAGGTGAAATCGAAGGCTAAGCCTCCGCACAAATTCATTCACACATCCGGTTAATGTCCCGATTCTCAAGGACAGGTTTGGGAAAACCTCGCTTCGTTACGCTCAGCATGGCGCGACCTACGCATTCGGTCGTTGTCACGTAGTTCGGGAAAAGCACCTTCCACAACGGATAGAAGGGTCTCATCAAGGCGTAAGCCGCCCCATACCATCTGGTCTTTGTGCGAATTCCATGAAGCGGCTGAATGTAGGCAGGGCGAAACAGGAACACAGCCTTGAACGGCATCTGCAATAGCGCGTTTTCCGTTCTGCCCTTCACCCGTGCCCACATGCTTCGCCCGCGCTCCGTGCTGTCGGTTCCTGCCCCAGACACGTAGATGAAGGTCATTGTCGGGTTGAGCTTGGCTAAGGTTTTTGCCACTGAGACCGTCAGATCGTATGTCACACGCCGATACGTCTCCTCTTTCATCCCTACTGACGAGACGCCGAGGCAAAAGAAACATGCGTCGTAGCCTGAGAGCTTGTCCTCAATCGCCGCGAGATCGTAAACATCTTGGTGTACGAGTCCGCGCAGTTTGTCATGCTGCGGCAGGCTGGCGTTGCGGACAACCGCGACCACGCTCTCGACGTCGGAGTCGAGCAGACACTCGCGCAGCACGCCCTGCCCGACCATGCCCGTCGCACCGAAGAGAACCACTTTCATTTTTTACTGGACTCTTTCCTCTTCGCCGAGGGTGCTTCGGTTCTTCCCGATTACGCGCACTTCTTTCCCTCGGAGACCTGCGTATTTAATCGCCATGCCGAGGAGCGTGTATTCGTCCTCTTGACAGTCGGCAGCAAACGCGTCTTGATGGAGCAACACCAGTTCCGCGTCATCCGCACACATTTTCGCGAAGTCGGGAAGACTCTTTCTGATGGTCGCGATCAGGCTGGACTCACGTTGCATGCGTTCGTCATTGGTCATCGTGCTAAGAGAATAGCTGATTCTGAGTCGGCGCGAATTTTACAGGTCGGGAACATTTCTCGTCGCCACTTAGCAAATAGAGGGAGAACTCCACGTTTCGTTAGGTGCCGCTTTCCACGACCGCCGCAAGCAGGAGCGGCACGTGCATCTGTACTCCGGCACGCCGGGGCGAACGGTGTGGGCGCAGTCGCGGCAGACGAACCGACCGTCCTTGTAGGCGATCATCGGTCTAAACTCGATTCCGATGAGGCAGTAGGGGCAACGGATGACCAAGGTTGTGTCAGGCAAAGTTGGCATCTAGGCTCCAGCACGAGAGCAAAGAGGAGTCGCACTTAGGATTCCATATACTCGACGCCACTCTGTGATGAAACCAAAGGATCGCTGGCTTGGCTCTCCCAAATTGGGAAGTCGATCTGCGCCGACATTTCGGCAGGGTGCCGATAGGACGGCAACAGGATACCGTCCAATTCGCGTGGCGGGGACTACTTGTCCGAAGCGACCAATCGGCGGTCGCGATGCGGATCGGTGCGGGGCTGACCAGTGCTAAGCTCACACCTTTCCCCCGGAGCAGCGCCACAAGTGGGGCAACGGACAGCAAGTACCTTTTTGGGGCTAAGTTCTCTCTTCACAGAAAGAAGATAACGCCCAACCGTTTACGTCGATGGTCAATTTTGATCAGTTTCGTGAATTGCTGCTTCGACCCCGTCGGTCCCCCACGAGGAGGGAGCCAGCCCAAGGGTTCGTGATTGCGGGATGGCTTGGGAAATCGCTTCGCCCGGACTTACCCTCTTCAGCAGCAGTTGCAAGTTTTGCCGCGTAGAGCCTCGCGACCCTCCCAAAGGATCAGCGGCACAACCACCAAGGCAGCAACCGGGTCTGCCCACTTTACGTGCCAGATCGCGTTGATCGCCAGTCCCGCCAAGGCGATCAGCGACAAGTAAGCGCACAGCGCCGACTGAGCGGCATCCGCCCTCAACGCAGCACTGGCTGTAGGTTCTGAGAGCCGTCGCTTCTCTCTTGCCAGCCACGGCATGACGACGACGGCGGCGATCAAAACGCCTATCCCTAGAATCGTGAGCTTAGGTTCGCTATAGCCCAGCAGACTCGCGACCGAAGTGATCACGACATATGCAGCCAGCGCGAACAACAAGGCTGCGGCTACACGGGCAGCCTGCCTTTCCGCGTCCTCGTGTGCATCTCTGGCACGAAATCTCCACAGCACTACGACCGCCGAGAAGAGTTCGACGGCGCTGTCTCCACCGAATGCGAGGAGCGCGGGACTACTCGCCCGCCACGCCGCGAACAACGATACGAGAGCCTCCACACTCATCCACGCGATGGTGACGATTTGCACGCGTCGAATTCGTCGGATAGCGTCTGGAGAAGCTGTTTGCAGCACCGAAGCCATCACGACATTATGGCACCGTGGGGTCTGCGATTTCTTGGCGGATCGCGCTCACTGGATTTTCTCTTCCGCGCAGAGGCTGCTTCGATTCTTCCCAATTACGCGCACTTCTTTCCCACGCAGACCTGCGTACTTGATCGCCATGCCGAGGAGCGTGAATTCGTCCTCTTGGTAGTCGGCGGCAAACGCGTCTTGGTGGAGCAACACCAGTTCCGTGTCATCCGCACATGCTTTCGCGAAGTGGGGAAGGTTCTTCGTAATCGTAGCGATCAGGCTAGACTCTCGCTGCATCCGTTCGTCATTGGTCATCGTCCTATGAGAATAGCTGATTCTGGGCGGGCATAGATTCCACAGGTCGGCAGCATTCTTCCTTGTCGTTCGCCTGCAATGAAAGCCATCAATGACCTTCGTAATTTGGGCGCTGCTCGACACCGTGATGGAATTCAGGATGGGGAGAAGTGTCATGAAGAGAAGTATGTTGGCTGTATTGCTCGTGCTGGCAGTGGAAGTGTCAATCGGGTGCAACAGAACCAAGGACGAAGTAAAAGTAGAGCCGCTGTCGGTTAACAATAAAGCTGAAGAGCAGGCGTCACAGCAAACGAGACAAGAAGTCCTGCCCGCCAAGTCCGTGTCCGTGCAAACGGACGCCGAGCGACCGATCTTCCAGTGGGCGGGGATGGTAGCCATCGGGGACGACATCGCGCAGGTCAACGAGGCCCTGAAGCTTGCACACTACCCGCCGCTAGACTGCTCGCCGAACCGCTTCAAGTCAATCGCCACAACTTGCCACACAGCGAATGATGGCGGTCTGTTTACCGCGAATCTTGACGATGACGGACGCCTACTTTCTCTGGAAGACGCCGCCAAAGACCCGGAGCGCACGAACTATCGAACCTTCAAAAGCGCCATGACGCCCCTGCTGGGTGCGCCGAGGATCGACCGCAACAAGGGTATCGCCTACCTGACTTGGCACCAGCGAGAAGACGGGTCTAAGGTGACGCTTTTCTGGTTCAATGGGTCGTACTGCCTGTCTATGAGGAGCAAATCCCTTCCTGAGGGCTAGTTCGCGGAGATTGCAGGATTGGCGGGGCGTTACTCACGACGACCATGGTGGCGGTAGGAAGTGATCTTGCGGCGAGACTCCTGCTATCGTGCCAATCGGCAGTTATCGAACTGTTCCTCGATGATCTCCTTCCTCCGCGTCCGGTAGCGCCCGTCGGGAGATTATGGCAGATCAAGGCGGATTGCTGCTTCCCGCGACCACCAATCACCCCGACATTGATCTGGCGGTAGCGAGGAGTGCTCCACCCCAAGAAAGCCATCAATGACCTTGGTAATTTGGGTGCTCCCCGCCATCGTGTTGGAATTCAAAGTGGGGAGAAGTGTCTAGGGAGAAAAAGATGAACCGACTATTCGCAATCGCATTTCTGAGCCTGACACTAGTGGGCGCAGCCGTAGCGCAGAAGACAAACGGGACTCTAGTTGAAGTAGACAGTCAGCGGATAGCAGATGAGAACTGGGCCGACGGCAGAATTTCAAACGGTAATGGCCGTTACTTTGTGGTCGAACTTACTGAGGTTGCTACCAAGAAAACTCATGTCATCGCCTGCCAAAAAGCAGAGAAAGACTGCGGTCTTGGAACTATTGACGGACGGATACCCAACCACTCACGCTACTTCATGAAGTACATCCAGTCCGCATACCCGGATAATGCGAGGCTGTTTGACGACGACGATTCCCGTTATCCGCTACAAGCGGGGAGTGGGGTGGAATTGACCGGAGCCGTTCAAGTCTTGGACGAAACGGTCGAACCCGCGCAGTGGGTGAAGATGACAGGAAAAACGATTGTCACCCATTTTTTTATCCTGAAGCAAAAACGGGCGATCAAGATATGCTCGGCGGCTGTTACGAAGAATGCGGCTGAAGGCAAGTGTACCCTAGAGAGGATTAGGATGGGGCTTCAATCAGAAGAAAGCTGTAGGTGCGATTTTGTTGACAGCACCCAGCCGTTGCCACTGGAGAAGCTGCCCTGCGAAGTGTGTAGTATTTCGAATGTCAGCTCTCCCAGTCCTTCCGACCCCAGCACCTACACTGTTCCTGCGCCCGATCCTTCCTCTTTGGTGCTTACGCCCGCGCAACAACTGCGACTGCGCACGACGCTTGTCACCTCGGTAACGTGGGGTATTCCAGCGAGCGCAGAAATGAAGGGCGATACGTACATCGTTCACAGCAAACTAGCTTCCTCCATCCTATTTCATCGATTCGTTGGTATGACGGCGCTTTTGAATGCGCTACAAAAAGCGCAGATCAGAGAATACGTGCTGACTAACGATGCTGGTTACACGGGGCACTACGACATGGGGTCGGGAAAAATCACGGAATAGCGCCCCGTCTCTTAAGTTCTGTGGTAAGAATCTTGCGAAACGGAAATACGGCAATGAGAAGTTTTGCGATTTTCACGGTTAGTTGGTTGGTTTGCGTGGCACTCTCCGGCAGGATGTTCGGAGAGGTCGGTTTTGCCGTGAGTGTTCTCTTCGGCTGGTTGCCCGGTTGTTTTGCAGTCATAATTGTAAACGGTTGGTTGGAAGCACGAGATGAACGCGAACGCCTCGTGAAATTGAAAGCCAAGATGGAAGCCGCGAGTCCGTCTGAACAGGCGGCCAAGGCCGCAGCCAAAGGGTTAGCCGAAAGCCGAGTCAGAACCGCAGAAGAAGCGGCCAAAAGAGCAGCAGAGAGGAAGCTGAGAAGCACGCCCGAGACGAAAATGCAAGCCGTGCAGGATTACTCGGCCGTGATCACCAAGTGCTCTGCCTTGGTGAAAGAACATATCCCCGTAGTGCAAGCACAAATTCGAAATATCAAGTACGGCCTAGAGCCGAGCCGGACGGATGCGGAGACACTAATAAAGTCCTGCGAGGAGATGAACCAGTGCCGCGAATCGCTGGTTTCGACTTGGGCAGCACTGCAAGCGGAACTCCAGCCGGAGGACGTGGCCCAATTCCCGCAAGGCACTGAGTTGCTCGGCGTCATGGGAACCTTAACAGAGCAAGTTAAAACGCTGGTCCAACGAGCCGTCCAAGCGCAAACCGCCGCCGAGCCGGACTTGTCTTCTTTGGAGTTTGCCTTAGACCGCCTGACGGACGTAGCATCGAGTGCTAACTTGAGCGGGGATTATGCCGTAAGCAAATATCAGATGCCGTTCGGAGGACCAGAGAAACTGATCGTGCGAAAGGTGTAGTGCGTTACCGATATTGTGGAAAGTGTGCTCATCGGCAGCGGTTGTCACAGAGAGAACAGCCTGCGCGATCTCCACAGGTCAAGAACAATCCTCGTCGTCCTTCGCAACGTGGTTGATCCGCGTGCTCACGGGATAGCTGCTCATCAAACGAGCATCGCAGGGCTTCAGCATTTCGGAGACCGCTGCGACATTCTGCATACCGGGGTCGAGCCACACGTCATAATCGTCCTTGCGGAGGATCACAGGCATTCGGTCGTGGACGGTCGCGGTCACTGCGTTGGGAGTGGTCGTCAGTATCGCGCATGACTTCACCCATTGCCCGCTCGGATCACGCCAGCGCTCCCAGAGTCCCGCAAAGGCAAACAGTCCACCGTCGCCGACCTCAAAGCAAAATGGCTGCTTCGCCGAGCCACGCCGTTGCCACTCGTAAAAGCCATCTGCCGGGATGAGGCACCTGCGGAACTTTAGGGGATCGCGAAATGCGGGCTTCGTCGCCGCCGTCTCCGACCGTGCGTTGATCATCCTCGCTGCGCCGGATGCGTCCTTCGCCCATGCCGGAATCAGGCCCCACTTCATCAACGAAAGATCACGCCGAGGTTCCTTCGGATGCTGCCGCACGACAGGAACGGGCTGTGTAGGGGCTATGTTGAAACGAGGATTCCAGTCGTCGGTGTCTGAGGACACGTCGAAGTATTCCTCTACAAGTTGCTTCCGCCGCGACAACCGGTATCTGCCGCACACTTAGGAATGTCCGCCTGTTGAGGGATACTTCTCTCCGACGTATTCTTCAACCGCATCAAGCAGCATTCTGAATTGCCGAAGGCGGAACTCAAGATAACGTTTGATGGCTTCAGGTTTGCGGTTCTGCATGTGAGGCAAGTCCAGCATCGCGATCTCAGTATCGAAGTCCGCAAATGCGCTATCCAACGAGTCAAGTACCCTTGTGAGATAACGCTTGTCCTCCGGTATGGCTGCAATCCGCCGCTCAGCTTCCTTCGTGCTCAATCCTGAACAATCGGCGGTGAAGTATTCCAAATACGCGGCATCCAGAGATGCTGAGAGCGCATCCGCCAGTCCGGGTGTCAATTCGAAAACGTTCAAATCCTTCACCCGCATGGTCTGGACTTCGCTTTGCGGCGCTCCGCAACAGTCCTCGTACTTCTTCCCCGAGCCACACCCGCAAGGATCATTACGTCCAGTATTGCTGCCCATCGTTCCCTCCGGCTCGGAAATTGTATCCCTCGCACCACGCGCAGCGAACAACCCCCGACGACAGTCGGCAGCGCCCGCACATATCGAAAGAAATTATGACAGAACGGCGGCTCCTAAAGAGCTACTTGCGGCGGGTCCCGCCGTGTTCCACAATCCAATCGTGACCGCCATGATCAGATACGACGCCGCTCGCAAGGCGATTGCCGCTGCTCATCGTGTCGATGAAGTTAAGAAAATTCGCGACAAGGCGGAAGCAGTCCGAACGTATGCAAGATTAGCTGGCGATCTGCAACTTCAGAACCAAGCGTGCGAAATCCGCCTACGCGCCGAGCGTCGTGCAGGTCAACTGTTGCTGGATATGGAGAAGAATCCCGGCACGCGAGGTACAGGAAGACCCCGGAAGGACGGAACGAAATTTGAGCGGTCGAGCACGACGACTGCCAATCCGCCGAAGCTGGAAGAAATCGGAATCACTAAAGACCAGTCCTCAAAATGGCAACGGCTCGCGCTGCTTGTTGACGAATCCACATTCGAAAAGGCGCTCATTCAAGCGCGTGAGAAAAATGGTGAGTTGACCAATGCAGCTTTACTTCGCGAGATTCGGGAGATTGTGACGCCGACAGAGGTGCTCACAGACCCGGACGTGAACGTCATTGCGTCAGAATTGATCCGAGACATCGAGTCGCAGAGCAGGCGAGAAAAGCTCGACACAGTCGTTCGGCTCCGCAATCGCCTGAACCCGACGATCAGGAAAAAGCTAATTCTGGCTATAACCAATTCTCTGAAGCACGCAGCGGAGTCCGAAGCACATCTTTCGAGAGACTTCGAGGATTACCCAGCCAACGGCAAAGCGTTCCAGCGCGTGATTCGGGAGCGAATGGCAGAAGAACCTGATCCTCTCCTAGCTGAGAAGCTGGCACTCGCCGCTGACTTTAAGAATGCGAGTGTGCGAGAGATTTCGCTGGAAGACGCTCGCAATATCTTGGTGGCGCACGAATACTTGGGGACGCTCGGCTCAGCGGAGCACGCCTACTCTTTAGCCTTCGGTGAGTACCTCGCTGGCGTTGTCTGCTTTGGGAGCACAGCAGGCACCCGAGTCAGATCATCCGTTTGCGGAATCGAACATGCGGACAAAGTCATTTCTTTGACGCGAGGCTGTTGCTTACCGTTCGCCGATCCGGCAAGGAAGTCGTCCGATGGCAGGATGCACGGAGGTTCGGCAGCATCCTTCCTGATCAGCGCAGCATGCCGGGAGATGACAAAGAAGGGGTACAACGTATTCCTCGGTTATTGTGACGAACGCGCAGGAGAAATCGGAACAATTTATCAGAGCCTCGGATGGGCACTTTGCTTCCTTCACGAACCCAACTGAAAAATTTAGACGACCAGACGGAAAGGTCTACGATGCGCGAAACGTGCATTTGCTCACCCGTGATCGCCGCTT
Organism: uncultured Acidobacteriaceae bacterium; assembly: GCA_963848325.1. Classification (GTDB taxonomy): domain Bacteria; phylum Acidobacteriota; class Terriglobia; order Terriglobales; family Acidobacteriaceae; genus DATJOJ01. Next base: position 11,011 of record CAWKDJ010000016.1, on the reverse strand, counting down.
CGGAAAGCTCAGATACAAGCGCAGTCGTGCTGAACAAAAGCAACTGCTGATCTCGGAAGGCTGTGAATTCTTCAAAGACGATAGCCGGAAGTTGCGCTACGTGGGATTTTACGGCGACAGGCGGACAAAGAGGATTCTACGAGCCGCCCTGCGCTGGGAGACCCTGCCATATCCGAAGCGAGAGCAGTCACCTGAAGATCGCGTTCAAGTCGTCAACCTCGATCCAGTCCCAAAAACCTTTGCTGCGTCTGCAACTTAAGAACCGGGAGTTTCACAGGTCAGAAAAACAGATGCCGACACTAGACGAAACTCTCAAACGACTCGCTACCACGTTCACCGTTAAAGACGTAATGATTCCGAGTTCGAGATTGGTGTGCGCGGATGATGAAGAACAAGCGGCTGTAGTCTCGGACGCCAACCCTGACTTCAACGTGATCCCCATTCGACGCGCAGGCAAGATCACAGGATACTTCGAGCGCAACTCTCGCACCACGACGGAGTTCACCCCTAGCGATCTCATTGCGGACGGGACAAAGCTCCTCGACCTTATTGAGATTCTTGAGCACCGAGAGTTCGTCTTTGTATTGAGCAGCGAAAAGGGAGAGGGCTATGGCTACGTCCACTTCTCCGATCTCAACCATCATTTGGTGAAATTGACGTTCTACGTGATGTTGGCGGCTCTGGAGAGATTAGCTCTGGACTCGATCAAGGGAAAGGATGACCGTGACGCTTTGAAGAGCCATCTCAATCCGGGGCGATTCAACTACATTGAGCAGCGGTATAAAGATGCGGGGGAAGCCGCCCGCAGCCTCGTCAGCTACTTGAACATCTCCGAATTGCTGGGATTGGCTGCCTTGGCGGGAACCATTCACGTCGAGAAGGACGTGGCGAAGGCGATGTTAAGTGCGCGTGATGGTGCCTCGCACGCGTCAAAAAACCTCGTCTCCGGTCACAGCGGAGTGCGGGAATTGGTCAAAGTTAAGAGAGAATGCCAGCGGGTGCTGGGATCAATGTAGTTATGGTTCGGCGCACTCATCCACAAGTTCCGGGTAGGCGTGGCGTAGCTCGCGGCTCAGATCGCGTGCCGTCTCCAGCCCAAGCGGAACGCCTGCAAGGACGATGTCCACCATGACGAGCATCAGCCTCGCAAGCAAAAGCTCTCGCAGCCTGCGCTCGGCTGCCGATGGCAGAGGAACGACCGCGAGCACTTCTGGATTATCCACTTCAATTCCCTCGACCACGTTCCCGACGCCATCGTGCAGGTACACCTTGCCATCACTGCGCCACTCCCCTTCCCACGAATCTCCGTCGATCTGTACGCTGGGAAACCTCCACCAGCGTCCGCCGATGCTGATCATCCCGTCTGTTTCGTCCATTGTAAGGCTGCCTTGCCGATCTAAAATGGAGGGCATCCGGAGATCGCGGTCATGCCCAGACGGCGGGCGATTATCGTGGTTGGTTAGTTTCAGTTCTTTCATCGTGCAGCCCCTCCTTTGGGGGCCTTGAGTGCCGCAAAGCGAACCGCTTTGGGCATGGGGTTCAACATTCGCCGATAGATATAATCAGCCGCAGTCATAGCCGTCATCGTAACCTTCGCGATATTCGTCCTCCGGTTCGTCCTCGTAGCACTCGTGTCCGTCGTTGTCGCCAACGATAGGGTCGTAGTCCGTATACCAGTGGCGTCCACGGGGCATGTCCGCACAGCAGTGTTCGTCGTGCCATCTGGCGTTGTCCAGACCGTCATCACCTTCGCCTTCGATTACCTGATGGCAGCCAAGACACTTCTTAGGACGGTTATAGTTGGATTCCCTGATCTCTTCGCGCTTGGCGTCTTGGCGGTCGTGCCAGTCCTGATCGTGTTCCACGTACTTCGGCTTGAAGCCGCTGCACACGTGGTTCTCTTCTGGATGCAGCAGATCACCACAGACCTTGCATGGCGGAATCCGCATCCCCGGTTTCCAGTTCTTGAATGCCGTCTCTGCGTAGCAGATTCGGTTCGGAACTGGCATGGCGGCTTTTCTGGCGCGGTCGGCAGCGAGACGCTGTTCGCGTTCTTTCAGGAACTTGATGGCTTCAACCGCCAGATTTACTGGGTTGTCTTCTGGCAGCGTCTCCATAACACCCTGTCTTCTGGTTCTCATGGTTCTTACGCTTCCAATCCTTTAAGGTTCATAGTTCTTAAGGTCTTAAGGTGTAGATGGCTACATCCACGGACGCTAGTCCCCGCCGCAGGCGGATACTAGCTGCATGACTATCTGTAGAACACGCTGCAAAACAATCTGAAGAACTTAAAACATACTGATAGAACATGGTGAGAAACACCCTACACCGTAAACTCAACGGTGCGTCACCGTTCAAGTTACGGTAGGTCACCGTTGAACTTACGGTAGGTATCACCGTTGAACTTACGGTAGGTCGCCGTTGAGATGGTGCTGGAAAACCGTTGAACTTACGGTAGGTCACCGTTGAACTTACGGTAGGTCTATTCATCATCTTCCTCCCAGACCGCCGTCTTTTTGGTGAACTTTCCGCCGCCAGTGCGCGGCTGTTTAGTTGCAATTCCTTTGCGGCTGCCGTCTTTATAGCGCGACGGTCTCTCATCATCGTAGCGTTGGCTGGGACGTTGGTGCGCGTCCAGCACTTCTTCCACGATTCGGTATTCCGCGTGCAATGTTTTGTTGTCATCGCGCCAGTCACGGTAGTTGATGACGCCGTCCTTACGGAACTGCGCGATCAGCTTCTCCACCGTGGACAGGGACTTGCCGATCTTCAGCGCGAGTCTCTTCTGGGACATCCAGCACCAGCCAGTTTTGTCATTCTTGCAACGGTCTGGTGCGTCGTCTGGATAACTGGCGTCTTCGTTTGGCATGGCGAGCACTGCGATCTGCGTCAGCAGGAATCGCGCCGTCGCGTTCCAGTCATACAGATCGGAGTCTGTGATCTTTCGGGCAAGGGAATGCGGCTCCTGAGATTTGAACATCTCAGGGTTTTGTGCCATCAGTTCTTTGGCTTTTGCGTAGGCTGCTTTACTGCTCATGGCGTCCCTCACTTAGGAGGGCGCATGCGGATTTCGAATTGTAAATTTCGAGTGTCATGAACCTTCGTCCTTCATAGCTGTACCGTCACGGGTTGGGTTGACCCGATGAACCGTCTGGGCTGTACAGCTTGGGGCGGTGGTTCATGACCGCCCCCGATCCTTTGAGAAGATCACCCAAGAAAGAGTCCGGTAGTCGCCGAACTCCAGAGCGCTGACTAAGGCGCTCACCTTGTAAATACTGAATTCTGGATGGAATGAATTTGAAAATCTTTTATGAGGAATGAATTTGACTCGATCCGCTATGGAGCAGCCGATGAAACCACCGAGGTGTGAGAGAAAGGGAGCCTTGCCGCATCCTGCAACCTGCGTGCTGGTCTGGGAACTGCTGTCGGGCCGCGTCGCCAAGTTCTTTTGCGACGAGCACTCGCGGGATGCCAGCCCTCAGCCGTACTTCGTGTCGAAGTTGGTCGGTTATCACGAGCGGGCGAAAGCTGCGACTGAAGAAGAATGAACTGCTGATCAGTTGGAGGCGGAAGACATGGTCACGATCCAGCGCACGTACTCGCTCGCAGAGGAGTAGCCTGCACAGTCTGCTCATCCCACCTCGGCATCTTCTCGCAGTCCAAGTCCGCCAGAACATTGGTCTCCGGGTCTGGCTTGACCCGCTCCCATTGGGGAGCATCGTCCTGCGTCGCCCGATCCAAGCGGCGGCACCCGTCTGTTGCTTCTGCGTAGTCTGCCGCTGCCTGTTCTTCTGTGAGCATCTTCACTCCCCTGTTACGTCTTCGTCCACCAGTTCTACGAGCGCCGAGTAGTACAAATCGTTATCCTCAGAAGCAGCAGCGAGGAATGCCTTGAATGAGACCCAGTACATGTTCCACTTGTCTCTGAACTTGCTATTGGCTCTGAAATAATCTCGGCTGATTTCCATCGTCCCGGCTTGGTCTGTTACCCGCAGGAGGTCCGCCAAAACGGACACCTTTGACGGTCGCTTCAAGCTTTGCACGATCTTTGATCGACGGCGCTTAACTTGCTTGCTCATTCCTCTTCGCCCTCAGGCTTTCCTCATAAAGTTCAAAGAAGTGTTTCGAGTCGGAGAAGCGTCCCGAGTCGGCAAAGCGTTGGCTTTCCTCGTCCAAGGGCGGCAGCGAGCCGTAGGCATTTCCGAAGGCTGCCTCAACATCTCTCTCGTCCCAATAACTGATGAATTCCTGCTGCCGGAGTAGCCAAGCCGCTTGGCGCAGGTGCCAGATCACCTCTATCACTGTCGTGACTCTCGCCTCGGCGAGGAAATCCTCAAAGCGCGGAAAGTACATTTTCCATGCGTCGTCGGTGAACTCGCCGTGCGCCCGATAGTAATCGAGGTCGGGATTGGGGTTGGGGAAAAGCACTTGAACGCGCTGCAAGTCTCTGATGAGGGCATTGTGACTGCCAGCCGTATGTTTGTATTCATTGCCTGTCGTGGATGTCTCTTTATTCTTTGCCATGTGATTCCGTCCTCTGGTTACTGCGTTTGTGTCCTACCTTGATAGTCATCGCTCTCTCCTCGAACGAATTTTGCCTTTCAACTGGTAATACTCGATTCTGTCCACTTCGGTGCTTTCTTCGTCTCACTCACTCTCACCGTCTTTAGCACCCAAGAGGGGAGTTGGAGTTTCAGGATGGGTTGCGGGCCCAGCGTCCATATTCGTCCTGCTTCCGCTGCTCAAGTCCACCTGTTCTGATCCGATGGAGACCAAGGCTACCGCCCTTCCCTTCGCGTTCACGATGGGGGAGCCGGATTGCCCCGCAAGCGTTGCTCCAGTCGAAAGCGAACTTCCCCAGATGGTCACGTGGACTTCCAGAGGAGTGGGCTGCCACGTTACGCCACCCAGTGCGAGCATGTACCCTTCGCCCGTCTCCGGCGCAGCAATGGTGAAGGGCTTGCGCCCATCCACCAGACGGGCATACGCTTCGCTCTCTTCTCCGAGTTCTTGATTGTCGGGTTCGCCTAGGATCGCCAAGTCGGAGACCGGATCAAAGAACAAACACTCTGCCCACACACTGGGCTGTTCCCCCAGTGGCGCGAGCAGATTTGCGTAGGTAGCTTCCTGATACGAATAACATGGCATCTTGGGAGCGTGGGGCAAACAATGTGACGCTGTGACCACCAGCTTGCGGCGAAGACGCCTGAAGCCATCGCCGAAGTCAAATAAGGCGCGATGCTCGATGATGAAGCCCCGCCCTTTATCGACGGTGATTACGCTGTCAGCTTCAGGCAGCAAACTTCGGTGAGCCGTCTGCGCCACTCCGACTGTTTTAATCTCGTTCATTTTTGTTTCTCCTCGTGCCGATACGCTCGGCTTGCGATTTGTTTTCTCGTTTCTCCGTTAGCAGCGGATCAGATGAGCCTTTGGACTTGGGAGCGGAGGGGTCGGAATCTAACCGCCGCCTGATGGTGGTGCCATTGCTGACGCCCGTCGCAGCACATCGCTACGCACCACGCCCCGCGAAATGTTAGTTTCCAGAGTTGCTGCCGTGCCATTTCAATAGTTCACGGTCATACTCAATCTCATGCCGCTTAGATTCTTCAACAAACTTGCGGTGCCGCTCCTCAGCCTGTTTGCGCTTGGCTTCTGTCTTGCGTTTGTTCTCAGCCCACCAAGCCTGCTTCTCTTCTTCGGTCATCTTGCCCTTTTTCATACATCCTCCTCTTTGGTGTTGGTTTCCCCGCTTCGAAACCACGCCTGTCGAGGAAACTCCATCAAGATTTCCTCGGTTGACGGATCAGAGATGATCATTGCTGTTGTTCCATCAAGGTGAAGCGATGCGAACATCGCCTTGCCGAAAAACTTTGCGAAAAACTGAAGTACACGACGTTTAATCGAACGTTTCATTTTGTAGTTCCTCCTCTACTCCTCTAATACCCATCTTCACAGCTTCGGCTGCCATTTCTTTATTCCGCTTGCGCGTGACAGCCGCCCGCTTCGCATCACGGCTGCGCTCGCCCGCCCATATCGTTTGCGTCTCGCGGTCGTCGATCACCAGCTTGCGGTAATCCGCTTCCGTCTTTCTTCTTTGCGTTTCGAGATCGCCGACCTCGCGCCGGGACCTACACGGCATTTCTCGGACGCGCCCTCTCTTCCAAGCCAGAAGCCCCACATCCTTCGGGTTGAGGAACTTAACGTAGCGATGCTTCCGCGACCGCTTCTTACGCTCTACATTCACACCAGCCCATGAGCGACGATTGCCGATTTTGTCGCCTTGCATCTTCTTCGGCACCGAACGGTGGTCCTTTCCCTCGATGGTGATGTCCACCCACGGCGAACTCAAGCCCGTGTAAATCCAGCCGCCCGCTTGGTAGACCACGCCCACGTGGTTCTTCTGCGTGACAGAGTTGGTGACAGAGCCGTCCGCATAAGAGATGAGGATTAGGTTGGGATTTTCCTTCTTGAGTTCACGCAGGCACCATGCAACGAACTTGGACTCGATGCAATGATCGGTCACGTCGTCGGCGATCCACAGACGGTTGAGTTCGAAAACATCTCGCCAACGTCCCTTGTTCTTCCTTACATCCGAAAGGGCACCACCAGTTACGCCGACTTGCACGGACCACATGGGTTTGCCGAACGTGCAGACACCCACGAGTTGGCTGTCGCGGATGATGCCGAATGCCCATGAGACGAGGGGCTTGCGGTGCAGATAGTGATGCTTAATGACAAGCTCGGTCGCCAGAGCCTTTTCGATTCGAACAAAATGGAGCGACGAGGTTGGGGTCGAACCACCATTTCCCAGTTGGACTGGGCGCTCTACCATTGAGCTATCGTCGCAATATGTGTTGGAAACACCGTCAGCTTTTTCAGCCGTCCTCGCCGTACTCTGCTCTTCGCAAGCCGCCGCTTCGCGTTCGCGGTCGTTCATGTACTTGTCGGCTTCCGCCTTGCTCTTGAGCTTGTGCAGGATGCCGAGGTTCGGATTGTTCAGGTCGCGCACCGCATACGGGTTCTCATCCTTGACAAACTCCCAATAAAAGCCGTGGCGCGTTGGTTCCGACTTGTCGCCGACCTTCGTCGTTGAGATGACTTCTGCGTCAGGTTCTAGCAGCGATGTGGTTGGCGTTTCATCGGTCACAACAGGCTTTACCGTTTTGACCTTGGCGGCTATGGGGAGGGCCGCCTCTTCTGCGACGAGTTTGTCGTATGCGGCGTTGTCGATCACGACTCTGTCGTTCTTGCTGTAAACGGAGACTTCATACACGCCGTCATGGAACTTGTCGCAGATGCGCTGAGAGAACTTGCGCACATGCTTCAGGAATGACCTGTCGTCTATGCCGCCGAATACGGAGTCGAGCATTGATTTGCGATCCACTCTGCCTTCGGACAGGAATGTGAAGAGTTTGCTTTCGTTACCCTGTCGAATCACAGGAAACTGCGGCGCAGGCTTGATCAGCTTTGCTTCTTCCGCGTTCAACTGCTCGTCGGCGACACGCAGGTTGCCAGATTGCTTGTTCGGCTGCGCGGCTACATCGTCGAGCGAAGGCTTGACCGGGCGCTCGGCATCTTCGAGCAGGTTTTCGGGAGCAGACTTGTTGCCGCTGAGTCGCGTGGCAAGCACAGGCTCAAGAACACCTGCGCTCCGTGCCTGTTCGATTTCGTTCAGAGCCTTAAGCAGCACTTCGCGCTTGTAGCCCTTGGCGGTGGAACCCGTGCCAACATTCTTCGAAGCAATGCGGATCGTGGTCGGCTTGACGCCGAACTGTGACAGCAGTCCAGCGACAAGCATCCCGCCCTCTATCCCATCCTTCAGCCCGTCACCCCGAAACCGCCGCCACGGCGACGTCGGAATCTCGCGCAACTTCGCAATGGCTTCCTGCGTGGTGATCTGGTCGCGGTCGCCCGTCACGGCAACCATGTCGCGCAGCAACCGTATGGCGTACTCCTGTTCCTGCGCCTTGTCTTCTTGTTCACCGAGTTCCGTGTATCTTTTCGCCTTCGCAGTCTTCGCGGCAGAAATGTCGGCAGCGGTACGCTTCAGTTCGTCAAGACGCTCTGGGCAAAACAGGCGGCACAGGATGAACAGCGGAGTCCATATTTCTTCGTCGCGGTCGGTCAGGAAGGGCAATCCGCCGAAGCCGCCCACCTCTTCGGCGATCTCCTGTACTTTGGAGGAGACTGCCGCAGTGAGCTTCTCGCGGACAGCCGCACCTTCTTCTTTTGCTGCGGCATAGACGAAGCGACGTGCGGGTTCGCCTCGCCTCATTTCTATAGCGACGCTCCGGTCACGAAGAGTGTCATGGACATCGCCGATGAGCGCGAAGGCTTTGGGACAGTACGTCTCGTAGTCGCCGTCATGCCGCTTCACCGTTTGACCACGGCGGTATCCGGCGTTCAACAGCGGGCGGTACTCCGAGTTTGCAGACGAGAACTTCTCGGCTTCGTCGATAAGCAGGGTTGGCTTTTCCGCGTCGATGGTGTGGTAGAGGGCCGCAGGGGAAATGTCGGCGACCATCCGCGAGTTGGAGGCAACAAAGAACAAAAGCTCCAGCAGTCGGGTTTTCCCGCTGCGCTTCGTTGTCGAGGTTACGACTAAATACGGGAAGGCATCGAACTCCGTCCATGCGTGTGTCGCCGTCAGCCACAGGGCGATCACGAGCGCGTAGGAAGGGTCAAGAAGCGTTACATACGCCCTGATGTACGCTTCGACTTCTGTGATCAGGGCACAGCCATCGGTAGTGCCCTCTAAGGTCACGGAGGTCGTAACCTCGTAACCATCGGTTCCTGCTGCGGCACGATCTGGCGCTGCCTGCGACTGAGTGAAATCGTGATTGTTGGTCCGGCTCGCAGCCTTCTGAGTTGTTCGAGATTGCTCAGACACCTAGCCTCCTAGCAACTGAACAATGGCTGTTCAGTTGAAGGAAGCTCCTGAGGCAATGGCAGGAAACTTCAACGCTTGGCTTCTGCCAAACGGCACTTCAGCAGGTTGATACCTCCTCACGCCTTCGTACACCCGAAGGTACTCCACGGCGGTGCCAGATCAGACCTGCTCTTCCGAATTGTGCTTACGAACTGTTAGATGCGATCCGTTTGCAAAGGTAGCAGAATCGACGAACTCGAATCGCTCGGATGCCGCACTGGGCGCTGGTTGCCGCGTGGTCAGCTTATTCGAGGATTTTTGACCCTCCGTAATCTTATTTGAGGTTTTCTGAGGCTCTGGTAGCGCGGAATCAGGGGCGGCACGCCAGAAATACCTCAGATTCCTGCTGGAGTGCGTATTTGGATAGTGACCGCTTCGTGGGTTTCATGATGATCATGGCATCAAGCCTCAGTCGGAAATGTCCTTTGAAAGTGGTGCGAGGCGAACGGCTTGACTCTGATCGACCAACTACGAAAGCGCACGGACTACCTGACTCTACAGGAGACTGCGGGCCTACTAGGCATCCATCAAATGACATTACGCAAGTGGGCAAAAGCCCGAAAAATCCAAGGTTTGCGCATCGGCGACCAAATCAAGTTCGACCCCAATGTCGTCGCTGACTGGCTCGCTGCCCGGTACATCTAGTTCACCCTCGCCTGATCTTCAACACGTGGTGATGCAAACAATGCGTCCGCAGCGTTGATCTGCGTCCGCCGTGTCGCGTGACGCCGATCACGGCTTGCGAGATACATCCGTGTTGTGTCCAGACTACTATGACCCAGATCACGGCTGATCGTTGGTATAGCAGCCCCGACCTCCGCTTGGAATGTCGCCCATGTCTTTCGAAAGGTCTGCACGAGCCACTTGTGACAGACAGGATGAGTACGGCACGAGACCCGCTTACGGTTGTGCGTCCCCATGCACTGCCCGCAGTTTAGACCCGCACGCAACGCGACTCGCTTGATGATCCGCAAAAGATGCTTGTCCGGCTTGTCGCAAGAATTTGGAAATACCAGTCCGTCACCGGGATGCCGCTTGTGCCTCGCTTTGAGCCGCTCCGCAAGTCGGTCACTGATCCCAACGGTGCGCTTCTCGCTGTCCTTCACTCTCCAGTCGAACCGTTCCGCTTTGCTATAGATTGTGATTTCCTTGTTACGCAGATCAATGTCGTGCCACTCGGTGTGCGTGCCTTCGCCGTTACGAAAACCGACTCCGCAAAAGAACTCGATAACATCCCGCTCATCTTCGTCTGCGAATTGAAGAAGCGGTATCACGTCCTCAGGATCAAAGCCTCAGGGGTCTTTTCTTCGTATGCGGGCCATTCACTCTGGGGAATCAAGTCTCTCATCCCGTAAGAATTCAGAAATCCGACGACATTGTTGAAGTGGTTCCATACCGTGCGATCATCAATTCGTTTCGTGACCGTCTTGGTTTGTGTCTGCTGCTTTCGTAGGAAGACCTTGAACCGCCGCAAGTCGTCGCCGTCAATTTCGTTGAGATAGGTCTTGCTACAGGACTCGCGGAAGAGTTTCAAACCCAGCGTGTAGCATTGCAGCGTGTGCTTACGCCAGTTCTTCTCAGCAGCTTTCCCAGTCGTGAGGTATTCAGTGATCGCTGCATCGAGTGTGACGACTCGTGCGGATTTACGTTCCACAGTCTGCGGTTGGTTCGTTGGCGAATCCGCTGCGGACCGACCCCCGCAACTCGGCTTTGCGTTCTTCGAGTCGGTCGAGAGCAACGTATGGATCGTTGCCGACCGCCTCCGTGCGACCAGCATATCGGAGGTAGTATTCGCCCTCCGGGTGATGTCCAAGACTGTTGCCGTTTGCGTCGGCAGCATGGAGGGGCTTGAGGCGTCCCCGCGAGGCATAGACAGGCTTGCACATCTTGCGTTTGCCTTCCGGGGTGGTGATGCGGATGTAAAGCGTGACCTTCAGGTTCGACATGCAGTATTCCCTTAATCTGAAATACCGCGCCCCACTGGAAAACCCCCGGATTCATGAAAAAAGTGTATCCAGAAAGTGTATCCAGACTTTTCAGGAATCCTAAGCCGCTGATTTTATTGGAGCTTCAGAGAATTGG
>CAWKDJ010000015.1:0-34633 GCA_963848325.1 uncultured Acidobacteriaceae bacterium | reverse complement strand
CATCAACGCCACGCTACGCGATGAAATGCGGCGCGACCGATCGCATCGTGCTCTTCGGCGAAGACGTTGCCGACTGTAGCCGCGACCAATATCTGCAGGACAAATCCATCAAAGGCAAAGGTGGAGTCTTCAAATTGACCGCCGGACTGCAGGGCGATTACGGCTCCGACCGCGTCTTCAACTCGCCGCTCGCCGAAGCCAACATTGTCGGCCGCGCCGTCGGCATGGCGACGCGAGGCATGAAACCGGTCGTCGAAATCCAGTTCTTTGACTACATCTGGCCGGCGATGATGCAGCTGCGCAACGAACTGCCGCTAATCCGGTGGCGCTCGAACAACGGGTTCTCTTCGCCCGCAGTCGTGCGTGTCGCCATCGGCGGATACCTCACCGGCGGCGCCATCTATCACTCACAATGCGGTGAAAGCATCTTCACCCACACGCCGGGAATGCGCGTGGTGTTTCCATCAAACGCGCTCGATGCCGCGGGCCTGCTCCGCACCGCAATTCGTTGCGACGATCCGGTCATGTTCCTCGAGCACAAACGTCTCTATCGCGAGCCCTTCGGTCGCGCTCCTTATCCCGGCCCGGATTACATGATTCCGTTCGGCAAAGCGAAGATCGTGAAGCCGGGAACCGACTTGAGCGTGATCACCTACGGAGCGGTCGTGCCGCGCGCATTGCAGGCCGCGCAGAAGCTCGAGCGCGAGCATCACGTGAATGTCGAACTCGTTGACTTGCGCTGCCTGAATCCCTTCGATTGGGAAACGATTGCTGAATCTGTCAGCAAGACCAGCCGCGCGATCGTCGCCTATGAAGACATGCTGAGTTGGGGCTACGGCGCGGAGATCGTTGCCCGCATCGCGGAGGAACTGTTCGATCAGCTCGATGCTCCCGTCCGACGCGTCGCCGCGGAAGATACCTTCGTCGCTTACCAGCCGATCCTCGAAGACGCCATCCTGCCGCAGGCGGAAGATCTATTTCGGGCGATGAAAGAACTGGCGGAGTACTAGAAGGCCGCACGCGGCAGCTCAGCTCTGCGTCAAGAGCGTGGGGATCCTAGCCCACGTAGATGAAGGCGGAAAACTAGAGGATTTTGTGCCCGTCGAAGTGCAGACGATGGATACAACAGGAAGCTATCAAGGCGAGTGGTACAGAATGAACAACCTGGGCACTTCCAGCAGGATGTGCGCCAAAAGCGTCGAACATGAACTGGGAAAATGTGAATAAGAGAATCATTCCTCAGCTGCTAACAAAGGGAAATGTGTTTGGCCGCGAGCCACTTTGCAAGAGGGGACTCTTTTTTGTATGTCCGACGCCCGTCTATAACAAATCGATAGCCCGACTGGGTGCGGCTTTGACGCCATATCCGATGCGTCACGGCACTCTGACTTTCCGTTGCTATGGGCTCTCCGACCCCTCCGGCCCGGGTGAGATTCGGCCGTTGCGCTTTGAAGAGCAACTAACCACGACGGTTGAGAACCTGAAAGAGGCGTTTAACTCAACTTTGGGACTACCGTCAATGGGCCTGATGACGGCCACGATACAGAAGGCTTTGGATTCCGCGATCAAAGGCGAGAAGAGGTCGGTCTGAACGAATGGACAGGATCTCCGCCGAAAAGCGCAGCAGCAACATGCAGCGTATCCGCCCCGTCAACACTTCTCCCGAAGTCACTGTGCGCCGCTTAGTGTGTCAACTAGGCTTCCGATACCGATACCGGCTACACGGTCACCAACTCCAGGGACGGCCAGACATGATTTTCCCGACATTGCGCAAAATCATATTCATCCACGGATGCTTCTGGCACTCCCACGAGGGGTGCAAACTGGCGCACTCACCGAAATCCAGATTGGACTACTGGAAGCCAAAGTTAACACGCAACAAACTCAGGGATCGTCGAAACGTGAGGCTTCTTCGAAGGGACGGCTGGCAGGTCGTTAACACTATGGGAATGTCAAACACGACGAGCAGTTCAGCACATCGTGCGGATCCTCGCGCGCTTTCTGAAGGCGCCGAGTTAGCAAGGTGCAGACGCCATCCTGCCGCAGGCCGACGATCTGTAGGCGTAGCCGCTGCCAATACTCGTACCTGTATCTTGCTGCCAAGTAAGGACACATACTCCGGTGCTGCACAGGCTTTGGCTTTGGGCGCTGGTCTGCACTGCTGAAGCCAAGGAGAACAGATTGACAAGGACCGCGGTAGCGCACATCTGCAGGCGTGCATGAATCCTCAATGATCCCTCCCCGTTTTGGCCCGCGTAGCGACGCAGGACATTTCTACAGCTTGCCGACCTTGTTGTTGTTGTACTCTGCCACCCACACGTTGGCGCCATCGAACGCTACCCCCGTCGCCCCGTTCAGGCCGGGCAGGGGCCACGCACCCAATTGCTGGCCGTCGCTGGCACGCAACTCAAGGACCCCGAGGTCGAATGACACCCAGATGTTTTGACCATCGAAGGCGACGCCATACGGCTCCGTGCCCGCCGAGAACGTGCCAAGGACGGCCCCGTCGCTGGCTCGCAGTTTTGTGACGGTGTCGACCCCATTGTTGGCTACCCAGATGTCCGCGCCGTCAAAGCAGATACCAATTGGGCCGCCCCCAACGGGGAAGGCGCCTAGTACGCTGCCGTCGCTCGCTTTCAGCTTTATAACGCTGTTGCTCGCCGACGTTACCCAAACGTTGGCTCCATCGAAGGCCGCGGCCAGCGGCGTGGGGCCGACCTGAAAGTTCCCCAAATTCTTTCCGTCGCGGGCGCGAAGCTTCGTTCTCCACCCATTGCCGCCTGTGCTCGGATTTGAGCTTGGTACCCACACATTGGCCCCGTCAAATGTCATCCACCACGGCGTCACGCCCGGCACCGGGAAAGTGCCCAATAATTTGCCATCGCTTGCCCGAAGCTTGCTCACCGTGTTGTCGGTGCTGTTGCTGACCCAAACATTCGCGCCATCGAAGACCACCCCAGCCGCAGCGTTCCCCGAGTGGAAGCTCCCCAGGACCGCGCCATCGGTGGCGCGAATCTTGGTAACGGTATCGGCCCCGTAGTTAGCCGCCCAGATATTGGCCCCGTCGAAAGCTAAGCCCACGGGATTCGGCCCGGCAGGAAACTCCGTTGGTACGGTGTTCGCGTTGTACCACTTGAGCAGCGCCACCTTCATGGGATTAGACAGCGGCGGCGCTCCCGCTCCGGCGGGTTGGTTTTGGGCTTGAACTGTGAAGCGCGAACCGACAGGCAGCAGACCTGCCAGCGTTAGTGCCGCCACAACAAGACACGTTCGGAAAACTACACGTAACTTCATAAACGGCTCCAAATTGTCCCAGGATTTCAGCAGTGCTGCTTCACGCGGAAGGACCCCGACATCACGCTGCTTTAGCAGGCGGCGCTCCTCACAGAAATTAGCTGCAACTTAGACCCAGTTGCGCTTGCTGTCAAGTATTACCTTGTTAATTGATTGGGACAAAACCAGAGTGGTGGACTTAAGGGCCGGAGCCTTTTGCCTCTAGACAGCTCTTATTTCGCTCCGAGCCAGACGAAGCTTAATTCTAATTCCACTATTAGCGCCGAGTATTAGCTCCCAATCAAAAGCCCGCTCCCAGGAGGAAAGCGGGCTTTATCTTAGGTGCACGGTGTACTTCTCGCTCTTATGAATTAGGCGTCGCAGTACGCATCAACACCAATGATGGAATGACGATAACAGTGCCACTCTTGCGGAATGTCAAGGATTCGCAAACACGATGTAAAAAATTGCAAAATCAAATCGACGCAAAGGCGCACGAAAGTTGCCGAAAAATGAAAGCGGCCTCTGTTGACAGAGGCCGCAGGGAGATGGCAACAAGCAGATCTAATTCGAATCTGCTGGATTCCGGATGATGGTGCTGGCCGCCGGAACCGGGGTTTTCGCCGCAAAGAAATTGTGATCGTAGAGATTTCGATACATCACACCCGCCAATTCAGCCGCTTTCGGTCCGAATGTCGGACGCCCGCCTTCGAGGAAAATTACCACGACGATGCGTCCCACGTCGGTATTTGCGTAGGAAGCAAACCATCCGAAGCGCGTACCCGCGTGTGAGCAGGTCCCGGTCTTGCCCAGAATTTCTTCTTCGCTGAAATTCACCCGCAAGCTGCGCGCCGTGCCGTACTGCACCGCACCATGCATACCGTCAGAAATTTCAGGAATGAGCGGCGCGATGTCGAGGTGCCGTTTCACCCGCGGCTCAAAGTTCGCAACTTCTTCGGGTGTCGTCGGATGTTGCAAATAATAAAGTGTCCCGCCGTTGGAGATCGCAGTGACCAGCGCGCCCAGTTGCAGCGGCGTCATCGAAACGCCTTCGCCAAACGAGCACATCTTGCCAACCCCGCCGAGCGCCGGCGAAATTTCCTCATCCGGATACTCGCCCAGGTGCTCACCATTAATGTTGTAACCGGCCAGTTCGCCGAGGCCGAATTCGTGCGCGTAGGAAGCGACGGTGTCAAAGCCGAGCTTGCGGCCCAACGCCTCAAAGTACAAGTTGTTCGAGTGGGCCAGCGCCTCGGTCAAATCCATGTGTCCGCCGCCGGCCAACCGCACTTGCGTCTCTTTGTTGATCAAGCCTTCGCTCAACGCCGCCAGCGCAACAGAAAGTTTGATCGTGGAGCAGGGCTGCGCTCCGCTTGAGAGCGCCAGCTTCTGATTGACCATCGCCAGAATGCGTCCGCTGGTAGGCTCAATTGCAACCACTGTGCCATTCATGTTGCCCAGCGCTTCAATCGCTGCGCGGCGCACCACCGGATCTTCTCCGGCAATCGCGTCACCTTCGGTTACATCTTCCTGCGCGAACGAGCTGGCATAAAAGCGCTCGTAATAACGGTGCCTGGTGCTCACACTCGCGCGCCGCACCGAAGCCGGGACAGTCGCGTGGCTGTGCGCCAACTGATGCAGCCGCCGCGTCGCATGACGGCTCTCCGTGATCTTTTGCGATTTCTTCCTGCTACTCAGGGAACGCGTGTTGACGTTCGCCGCCAGCGCAAACTGCGCGAACAGCAGAACCAGTAGGAATGCAATTGCAGAATTTAGACGCGAAAGTCCTCTCCCCGTGCTCACCGACTCCACCTATCCTGAGTTCAGACTACTTGGAATGTGCCAGGCCCGCCGTGACCTGCATCACGGCATCCCACAGCTAAAGCGATGTTATGAAAGTAATCTAGGTTTCGCAATGAAAAAATAATTCCCTGCGAAACCTGCCTCTATTTAGATAACCCACGGCGGGTCAGTTAGTTGTAAAGAATTGTCACGCAGGACATGCGCCTTGGTAACCTGTGAAGGGTTACTGAGCAGGCACAGGGCAGGGGCGCCATCGACGAAAACGTGCGGGACTGGCTCCTTGATTTGATGTATCAAAATTGATACACTGCTTCGTGAACGGACGGGCCTTAAAGCGGCTGCCGGCACGGTTTTATCGCTCCGATAGCGGACGGGAACCCGTGCGGGAGTGGCTTAAGAGTCTGGCAGCAGAAGATCGAAGGATCATCGGTGAAGACCTTAAGGATGTCGAGTTTTCTTGGCCGATTGGTATGCCGCTGGTACGATCGCTCGGCCGCGAGCTGTGGGAGGTCCGAAGCAGCTTGCCGCACGGTCGCATCGCCCGCGTGATTTTCTGCGTTGAGAAAGATTGCATGGTGCTTCTGCATGGCTTCATGAAGAAAACGCAGAAAACGCCCAAACAGGAGATCGACCTCGCGCTGAAACGGAAGAAAGGGATGGAATCATGAAAAAGAAGAATATCGGATCAACCTTCGACAACTGGCTTCGCGAGGAAGGCCTCTATGAGAAAGTCAGCGCCACCGCGATCAAACGGGTCGTTGCCCGGCAGGTTGCGGCTGCCATGCAGCAAAAAGGCCTCTCCAAGGTCGAGATGGCGCGCCGGATGCATACCAGCCGTGCCGCGCTCGACCGGCTGCTTGATCCCGGGAACGGCGCCGTGACCCTGGGCACTCTTCAAAAAGCTGCGGCGGTTGTCGGTCGTCAGGTTCGCCTGGAACTCGTCTAAGCCACCGAATCGGCTCTTCCTGCCCATGAAGACGGTGCCGCAGATCTTTGCTGACATTGATATGGAGTAGCAGCCAATGAGCTGGCCATGATCTCTAAGTGTGCCTGAAGCCTGAAGATAAAGTGTTTCGAGCATGTTTCCAGCACTGTGGAGATAATCTAAGTGTGGGAACAAAAAAGGATTTCGTCTTGGGGATATCCCCCGAAGAGTCGCGTTCTCCCTTGCGTCCGGGCGATCCGGAGGTTTGTCCGTATTGCGGTCGCCGGCCTACCGGAGTCGGGGCGGATGTCTACTCGGATGATCACATTTTCATGGACGCGATCGGCGGAAGAAAAACGGTGCGCGTCTGCAAGCGGTGCAACGACCGTCGCGGGGGAACATTCGAACCTGAAGGAGACGATCATTCGTCTCTCAATACTGCTCGCCCAGGCGGGTGTTCGCATCGCAAAGAAGGGATTGAAGTGGAAGAATGCTGTTTCGACGGCCGACGGACAGGTCTACAACCTCGTGGTGACGGCCGATGGCGTTCAAACCGAGTCGGCGAAGCCCCTTGTGGAGCGCGACCCTGGCGACCCGAGGGTGCTGCACGTCACCGTAAACAACGATCCCGAGAGCCGCAAACTTCTCAAGCAATTTTCCAATCCCAAGAAGTTCGTATTAGAAGCCGAAACTCCTGGCAAGCCGGCCCGAACACAGGAGTCGAGCTTCAATCTCGATCTCAATAAGATGGTCGGTTTGACTGCTCTCAAAATGGCGCTCTCCGCGGCGACGCTGGTGTTTCCGGATGAGGTTCCGAACTTCGCAATTCCCCGGCTTGATCTCACTGATACGGATGAAAATTCAAGGGTGAGATCAGTCGTCTTCGATCACCGAGTCCACCGTTCCTTGGACGGCTCACGCGATCCGTTGTGCCACACGATTTACCTAGAGGAACAGGACGGCATCATCCACGGAATAGTGCAATTCTTCGGGTGCTTCCAGGCATATATCACGCTTTCGGATATAGCCTCCCGTTCCTACAAAAACGGATTCTTAGCGACGCTCGACCCCACAACCGGCGAAGAGATATTCCGGGAGGTACACCGCCTAGGGATCGAAAAATGGAGCGGCAGCGCTACCGCGGATCAGCTGTCGCCGATAAGAAAGTTCAACGCCTACGCCAGGCAGCGCGGCGCGAGGTCTGAGGCACTTGATGTGAGCAGCGTGAGGAGCGAAGATGGTGTCGAGCGCAAAGCAAAATCCTCCATCCCGGGTTTCTCTTGAACCGGCGATATCCCGGGGCGCAGGACATGAGTCGCGCCATCGCCAGCATAGGGAAACCGGGCTGGGGTCATACCAATGACTGATTTGCGGCATCGAATAGAGAATCTCTCCGCCGCCGAGAAAGCCGAGCTGCTGGATGCAGTTTGGGAAAGCCTAGAAGCCGATGCACTGTCGTTGACGGACGCGCAGCGCGCTGAACTGGATCGCCGCATCGAGCGGCATGAGCAAAATCCCTCCGATGTCATTCCCTGGGAACAAGTCAGGGCCGAGCCTATTCAAGAAATCGTGACCCAGCCGGTTGTCTGGACACCTGAAGCGAACGAGGATTGCTGGAAGCGCGGGCGTTGCGATCCCGCCCCTTGCACAAACCGCAAGGAGCGGGGCACCCGCCACCCGCACCCGAATCTCAGGACAACAGACTTCTCACTTTCCTACCGCAAACAGATGCCCGTTGTTCTGCATGTACTCTTCGCTGTGCGCGCCCATGCTCATCGGCGTATAAGCTGCGCCCCGGGCCTCGATCAGGAGGATACGCTGTCTCCGTTGCGTCAATCCGCCCCAAAAAGGAGCGGCTGGTGAACCGCTCCCGTCGCGTTGCGGAAAGCTACATGGTTTCGCTGCGCTTGCGCAAGAACGCCGGCACATCGAGATCCGATTGCTCGAAGTTCGCAATCATCGCGTTGCGCATCGCGTCGATTCCGACTGGCTCCGGTTGCGCAACTGCCACAGCAAGCGGCGCTGCTGCTTCCATGACCATCGGTGGAGGCAATGGCTCCGGCTCGAACTCAGGATCCGGCGAGCGCTCGGGAAAATCATCCGTCTCTCGCGAAACCACAAACGTCCTCGACTGCGCTTCCTCGCGGCGACGCCGCACATCCGACTCCTTGAATCCCGTGGCGATGACAGTAATCTTCACCGAGTCCTTCATCTTTTCGTCCATCACCGCGCCGAAAATAATGTTCGCGTCTTCATCGGCGGCGCTCTGAATAATGGTGCAAGCTTCCTGCACCTCGGCCAGCTTCAGCGACGTGGAGCCGGTAATGTTGATGAGAATTCCGCGGGCGCCGTCAATCGCGCCGGCTTCGAGTAGCGGGGAAGCGATCGCTCGTTGCGCGGCCTCAACCGCTCGTCGCGCCCCGGTCGCCGTCGCCGTACCCATCACGGCATAGCCCATGCCTGCCATGATGGCTTTCACGTCGGCGAAGTCGCGGTTGATGATCCCGGGAATGGTAATGATGTCGGAAATTCCCTGCACGCCCTGTCGCAGAATGTCGTCCGCCACGCGGAAGGATTCGAAGAAGCCAGCGTCTTGTGCGACCGCCAGCAGCTTCTCATTCGGAATGACGATGGTCGTGTCCACCGTCTCCATCAGTTCCGCAATGCCACGCTCGGCCTGGGCCATGCGGCGTTTGCCTTCGAAGGCGAACGGCTTGGTGACGACGGCAACCGCAAGCGCGCCCATTTCACTTGCGAGCGAAGCGATGATCGGGGCCGCGCCGGTCGCCGGTCCCTCCGCCCATGCCGGCGGTGATGAAAACCATGTCCGCGCCTTCGAGCGCCTCGATGATCTTGTCGGAGTCTTCCAGCGCCGAACGGCGGCCGACTTCCGGGTTCGCGCCCGCGCCGAGGCCGTTGGTCAGCTTTACGCCCAACTGAATCTTCATCGCTGCCTTCGACATGCGCAGCGCCTGCAAGTCGGTGTTGGCAGTGATAAATTCCACGCCCTTCGACCCCGGCATCGATCATGCGGTTGACCGCGTTGCCACCACCTCCGCCCACCCCGATGACCTTGATCTTGGCGTCGTTGCGGGCCTCTTCGTTAAAGCTGATGCGAATGTCGGTCTCTTTTTTCATAGGAAATCTCAGCTATTAGCTATTAGCTCTTAGCTGTTAGCTGTTAGCTGTTAGCTGTTAGCTGTTAGCTGTTAGCTGTTAGCTGTTAGCTTCGGCTCAATCCAAGACTGTCACTGAATCGAATTGGCTAAGAGCTAAAGGCCAAGGGCCAACGGCCTCTCATGCTCCTTTCCCTGCAAATAAGTTCATCAAACGCGAACTCCAGCGCGTGTCCTGCTGCCCGCGAGCGATGCGCGAGCGTTGTCCGTAGAACACCAATCCCAATAAGGTGGCGAAGGCCGGCTCAGCCAGGGTTTCCGGCATCTTGGCGAGCGGCATCGGCCACGCGAGCCGCACCGGCCGCCGCAGCACCGATTCCGCTACATCCAGAATTCCTGAGAGCCGCGACGCGCCGCCGCTCAGAACGATTCCGCCGATGCACGCTTCCAAAGTGCCGCTCTGGCGCAGGTTTTCGCGCAGCATTTCGAAAAGTTCTCTCGCCCGCGGCTCGAGAATTTCTCCGACCATCCGTTGTTGCACCAGCCGCGAGCAGCGGTCGCCAACCGACGGCACTTCGACTTCATTGCCTTCGGGAATTAGCGTGACCACGACGTTGCCGAAAGTTTTCTTGATTTTTTCCGCCTCGGCCAGCGGCGTGCACAACCCAACCGAAAGATCGCTGGTGAAGTGGTCGCCACCAATCGGAATGACCGCGCTATGGATGACCGCGCCTTCCTGAATCACAATCAGGCTGGTCGATCCTGCGCCCAGATCGGCGAGGCACACGCCGAGTTCGCGTTCATCGTTTCGCAGAACCGAGTCGGCGCAAGCCAGCGGCTCAAAAACCGTGTCATCGACGTGAACCCCTGCGCGGTTCACCGCGCTGACCACGTTTTGCGTAGCGCTCGATCCCGCCGTGACCATGTGAACCCGCACTTCGAAGCGCAAAGCCATCATGCCCAGCGGATCGTGTACACCGCTCTGATCGTCGAGAATGAACTCCTGCGGAAGAAGATGCAGAACCTCACGATCAGCCGGCAGCGGAATCCCCCGGGCTTTGTCGACGGCCGAGCGAATCTCATCGCGCGCAATCTCTCGCGCCCGGTTTCCGAAGTTGAGTCCGCCATGCGTATTCAGGCCGCGCACATGCGATCCGGCGACGCCGACCAGCGCGTGCTCAATGGGAATGCCGCTCACATTCTCGGCTTCCTCAACCGCTTTCTGGATCGAAGCCACGGCTTTATCCAGATCGACAATCACTCCTTTGCGCGATCCCCGCGATTCCGTCACTCCGTGGCCGCGATAGCGCAGCCCACCTTCAGTGACTTCCGCCACCAGCACGCCAGTCTTGGCGCTCCCGACGTCAATTGCCGTTATGAAGTTGCGATACTGGTTCGCCATTCTTACTTACTGTTGCTGCTCCTGTGGAATTGCCGGACTCGGCTTGTTGCCGGTCGTCGGTGTAATTGTTGTTGACACTGAAGCCGTTTTGGGTGCTACGGTCGCAGGTGGTCACGTCGCTTTTTGCGCCCGTTCTCTTCAAGGTTGCCTTGTGCAGCGCTTTGTGATGATGCGTGACAACTTTCCTTTTCGCCGCCGCAGGTTTAAGGGCAGCCGTCGCATTCGAACTCGCAGGCGCAGGCGAATGCGTAACCAGCGCCGCCTGTTTCACCCCCGCGGCCACGGCCGCTTTCGCTTCGGATCTCGGCAGCGGCGCCTGCGCCGGCGGTCCCTGCAAATCCGGATTCACCACAATCTGGTGGTCGTAACGCAAATCGACCGAGTCCAGACGCGAGAACTGCTGCCGCCACTCCTGCACGTGGCCTTTAAAAATCTTGAAGCGCTCCAGGTAATTCGAAGCCCCCAGGTGCACCAGCACCTCGCCGCCGGGATCGGTGGCCAGAACTTTCACATCTTCGGCGTCGGAAACATCGACTTCGCTCAACTCCTGCGAATAGTGCGCTCCGTCAGAGTCGAGGGTGCCGATCAGCTCGCTATAGGTCTTCATTCGCGCCGCCCGCATCGATTGCGGATCGCTCAGGTTCATTCCCACGACTACGGGAAACGAAAATTTCTTTTTGCCGCCGGCCGGCAGGTCCATCAGCGATCCGGCGTCATCGATCAGAAAAATCTTCGATCCCAGCCGGGCAAACGCCACCGGCGTGCGCTCGCGAATCTCGATGTGCAGGCGGTTGGGCACGAACCGCATAATGCTCGCCGACTCGACCCAGGGAATCTGCTCCAGTTGCTGCTGGCGCTGGCTGAGTGGAATAAAGAAGATGTTGCGCCCGATGTCCTCGCCCATCACTTCGAGCACTTGCGCTCGGGTGACGTTGTGATTGCCGGAAATTTCGAGATCGTCGCTCGACTCTACGCGGAAGCGCCAGGAGTGTTCGCCATATTGATAGAGCGCGGCGGCGGCGAGTCCGCCGGCCAGCAACACGCCCGCAGCAAGCGCTCCCCAGCGCAGACGCGTGGCAGTCTTTTTGGGCAGAGAACTCTGGCGCACCGAGACGCGTTTCTGCTTGCGCAGGAACGGCGATTCCTGCTCCACATCGAGATCGACCAAGCGGGAATCGTCCAGCGCGTCGCGCGCCGGCTCAGGCTCGACGGGATACAACTCTTCCTGTTGGACAGAGGAACTGCTTCTCCTTGCCATCAACCCAGGTAGTTGTCGTCAGGGAACCGCTGAGCGAAACCAATATAACTGCTTTTTGCGATTTGAGATATAGGGAAGTTTGGTGCTTTTGCACAGGGGCGACCCTGTACCAAGGGGCCCTTTTGGAGACGCCTTTTGCACATTGACCGCTGACGGTAAGTGTGAGATTGTGATGGCTTCCCAGGGAAAACTGAATAGAAGGGGGCAATATGAAATTCGTTGGTCGAGCTGCGTTCCTAGCAACGCTAACAGCAGTGTGGGTTTTGAGCGTTCTCCCGGCCGCAGCGCAGGTCAGGTCAATGAAGCTGGTCTCGGCGAAAGTGGGATGGGCGGCGGGCGACCGGAAGCTTTTTTGGACGACGGACTCGGGCCTCAACTGGAGAGACATCACTCCCGCGGCGACGGCCCAGGAACTCGTGGCTTCCGTGTTCTTCCTGGACGCCTCCCACGGCTGGGTGCTCTTCTTGCACGATGTAGACAATAATGCGGAGCAGCCGCAGCAGCGGCGCTTCGATATTGCAATCACGGCCGACGGCGGGGTGAATTGGTCCATTGTTCCACTGCGTATACCGAACCTGACGAAGGAATACGCCCTCGGTGGCGATGGGCGGCTCGATTTCGTCGATGCCGAGCATGGATGGATGAATTTAGGCGTCGAGAGCAGCGCCGCTTTTCGCTCCGGCATCCTCCTGCTCACCCATGACGGAGGGCAGACCTGGGACTGGGCAGCGAAGAGCCCTGGCGTGGCGGGCGACATCTACTTCAAGGATTTAATGAGCGGATGGCTCGCCGGAGGCCCTGGGTACCAGTTCCTCTATGTGACACATGACGGGTCGAAAAGTTGGCAGGAGGTATCTCCGAGGCCGCCCGCTACTCTGGACCAGTCGGCACCGCCCCTGTACCGGGTGCCCTCGTTCGAGGGGAGCAAACGCGGCCTCCTTCCCGTTACCTACCTCGCGACAGGCGATTCGGGTTCTATAGTGGTGATATTTTCCACTGACGACGGCGGCTCGACATGGAAACCTTCTAAGGCGCAAAAACTGCGGCTGCAGTACGGCGGGCCCCCCGCCCCTTCAGACACAACCGACCGGGAGGTCGTCGTCGCTGAGGTTGTCCATAGCAACCAACTCACCGTCACTCGCCTGCACCCTGACCCAACGAAGAGCGAAACCTCGGCCGCCAGCATCGCAGGGCGCGATCCAGTCGTTGCATCGCTCAGTTTCTCAGATGCGCATCACGGCTGGCTGCGCCTTTTTGGCGGTGACCTCCGGTCAACCTCTGACGGCGGCACCACTTCGACCAACATCACGCCGCTCGAAACCGTGAGCGGCGCTCCTCAATAAGCGCAAATAATTTACATCGTCCGACCCCTCGGCGCAAGGGCCATTTTCCCGAGCTAATCCGCGGCCCAGAAAAAGGCCGGAACCTTTCAGTTCCCGGCCGCAGTTGGCTAGTCGCCCGGATAAAAAAGATTGTCATCCTGAGAGAGGCGCGTTTTGCCTCGCGAAGGATCTGGGTGAGCCCCCGCGCGCCATCCCGCTACGCGGGATGCCCATAAAGCGCGAGGCGAACATCCGATTTACGCAGTCCTTCGCGGCCGGATGGTCAAATCCCGCACCTGGTTCAGAATGCTCGACATCTGCATTCCATTCAGTTCCGACACAAACGGCATCAACTCCGCAATGAACGAGTCCTGCATCAGGTCGCGGATTTCTTCCTGCCGGTTGTGTTCCCCGCCGCTTAACAGATCGGGCACGGTCACCTCCAGCGCCTTCGCCAACCGCTCCAGCGAAGAGAGTGTCGGCGTGGCCTTCTCATTCTCGATTTTGGAAACGTAGGTGCGCGGCACCGACATGCGCGTCGCCAGTTGCCGTTGGCTGAGCCCGTTGTGCAGGCGCATGGAGCGGATTGATGCAGCCAGGTTCAGATGTCCGCGCGCGTGGCCGTTGGCGGGCATCATCACGGGCATCGGTTCCGGAGAAACGATCTCCGGTTCCTCCTCATCCAAGGACGCGTGACAGCGCCGGCAAAGGTCGTTGATTGTTCGGAATTGAACCAGCAGGCAGTGATCGCACCGGACCACTTCCCGGGAATCGACTGGAGCAAGAGTCGTAGCCATCAAGGTTTGGGAGGTGGCCAGAGCGGGCGTCCCGTGGAACCAGCAACGAACCAAACTCGATACCCTGGTTCCGAAACCTGATGCGTAATCTGCGGGAGATTGCCGTTAAAGTCAAGAAAAATCTCGGCGGGTTCGTGGAAATCTCGGACAAAACTACGAACGGCTCGCAGAAAACCTGAGAAAGTAGAAGAAGACAACATGCCTGATCGCGCCGCTGCCTGGGGTTTACTAACTAGGTTCACTGAATCGGAAAGTTTGCGCAAACACGCGCTCGCCGTCGAGGCCTGCATGCGCGCCTACGCGCGAAAACTCGGCGGAGATGAAGAGTTGTGGGGACTGACCGGACTGCTGCACGACTTCGATTACGAAAAATATCCCAGCCAGCAAGAGCATCCCTACAAGGGAAACGAAATTTTGCGGGACGAAGGCTATTCCGAGGAGATTCGCCGCGCGATCATGTCGCACGCGGAGTACACCGGCGTGACTCGCGACACTCCCATGGAAAAAGCTCTCTTTGCGTGCGATGAACTCGCCGGATTCATCACCGCCTGTGCTTTGGTCAAGCCAGGAAAATCGCTGGCGGAGGTTGATCCCGGTTCAGTTCGCCGCAAGATGAAAGACAAAGCCTTCGCCCGCAGCGTCAACCGCAATGACATCGTGACCGGTGCAGCCGAACTGGGCGTTGACTTGGAAGAGCACATCCGTTTTTGTATCGATGCCATGAAGGGAATTGCTGATCAGCTGGGGCTGGCAGGGATCACGTAGGGGCGGACGCCCTCGTCCGCCCAGAAAATTGGGCCGTGTGGGGCGGACACTCTTGTCCGCCAAAGTCTTACCGCAACGCCTCCGCCACTTTCCCGCTCGCAATCAGCTCCGCGATCCTCACAAAATCCTGATACATCACCCGGTCCTTGTCTACCGTCGGACTGACTGCCCGAATCGCGTCATGCGCCGCCTGTCCACGCTTGCTCGGCTTCAGAGGAGCCAGAAAATCGACTGCCTGCGCCGCCGCCATGGCCTCGATCGCTAGAACATTGCAGGCGTTGGTCACGATTCTTTTCAACTTCAGCGCCGCCGTCATTCCCATGGAAACGTAGTCTTCCTTATTGCCGGAGGTCGTGATCGAGTCCACCGACGCCGGATGCGCCAGCACCTTGTTCTCACTCACCAGCGCCGCCGCCGTCACCTGAGGCATCATAAATCCCGAGTTGAGACCGGCTCCCGCCGCAAGAAATGGCGGCAACCCTTCATTCAGCGCCGGATTCACCAGCCGCTCCAATCTTCTTTCAGAAATTCCCGCCAGCGCGCTCAAAGCGATTCCCAGGAAATCCAATGCAAACGCTAAGGGCTCGCCGTGAAAGTTGCCTCCCGAGAGCACATCTCCTTCGCCGGTCGCACCGCCGCGAGCCGCAAAGACCAGCGGATTGTCCACCGCCGAGTTGACTTCAATCTCCATGACCTTGCGGCAATGCGCCAGCGTGTCGCGCACCGCTCCGTGCACCTGCGGAATGCAGCGCAGCGAGTACGCATCCTGCACCCGCCCGCAATTGCGATGCGACTCATTGATCTCGCTGCCGGCAAGCATCTTGCGCAGATTCGCCGCCGTCAACAACTGGCCCGCATGTGGCCGCGCCCGATGAATGCGCTCGTCAGCCGCCACCACCGTTCCTTTCAGCGCATCCAGGCTTAGCGATCCGATCACGTCCGCCGAATCCACCAGCGTTTCCGCCGCCAGCAGCGTCAAAATCCCGATGGCCGACATGGCTTGCGTGCCATTGATTAGGGAAATGGCCTCTTTGGCTTCTAGTACCAGCGGCTCAATCTGCGCCCGAGTCATAGCATCGGCTGAAAGAATCCGCGCGCCGTTCTCGTCTACACATTCGCCTTCGCCAATCAAAACCAGTGCCAGGTGTGCCAGTGGCGCCAGATCGCCGCTCGCGCCCACGCTGCCTTGCGACGGCACGAACGGCGTCACGCCGCGATTCAGCATCTCGCACAGCGTGTCGATGAGCTCCGTGCGAACGCCCGAATGTCCTTTGGAAAGAGAATTGGCGCGCAGCAACATCATGGCCCGAACTTCCGGCGCAGCTAGCGGCTCGCCGACTCCGACCGCATGGGAGCGCACCAGATTCACCTGCATCTCGCGAATCTGAGGCCCTGCGATCCGCACGTCGCTCAGCTTGCCCACACCAGTGGTGATCGCATAAGAAACGCGATCTTCGGTCAGCAGTTGCTCCACCACCGCGCGCGCCCGCTGCACCGCTGCGCGAGCGTCCGCCGCGAGCAGCACGGGCCTTCGCCCCACTGCCACTTCTCTCACTTCTTCCAGCGTGAGATCGTTACCGTTAATGTGCAATGCGTTCACGATATGCAGATTAAGCCGGCGTCATCGCGCTCAGGAATGCCGACTTATATTTCTCCGGCAGCGGTGTTTTCTTCATTTCCCGGTCCACCACAACGTGGGTCGTGTCTCCCTCTGCCAGCAGTTCCTCGCTCCCGGCACGTAACAATTCATAACCAAACTGGATCAGCGACTCACGCACAAGATCAGCTTGGTGCGAAGCAGCAGTTCGTCGTCATAGCGGGCCGGGGCCTTGTACCGGCAGCGCGCATCGATGACCGCAATCCCGCAACCATCCTCCGCTTCCATGTCGCGATAGGAAAAGCCAAGCTGCCGCAGCAACTCCACTCGTCCGACCTCAAACCACACGAAATAGTTTGCGTGGTAGACCACGCCCATCTGGTCGGTCTCAGCGTAGCGCACGCGTAAGCGGCACTCATTGACTAGGGGCTGATGATTCGAAGATTCCCGGCTCACTTGCCGCTCCAAACTGGTTTGCGTTTTTCCAGAAATGACGAAACTCCTTCCCGAAAATCCTGGGTCGCGCGGATTCCCGCATTTTCCGCTACCGCCGCTTCAATCTGCACATCGAGTTCGCGCCGCGCCTGTTCGCTCAGCAGCCGCTTGGTGTAACCCAGCGAAATGGGACTATTTTCCATCAGCTGTGCGGCTAGCTCCCGCGCGCGTGCCATTAACTTCTCCGCCGCAACGATCTGATTGATCAATCCAATGCGATGGGCTTCCTCGGCGTCGACAATTCGCCCCGTCAGCAGCAGGTCCCGCGCATGTTTTTCTCCCACCTGTCGAAGCAGAAAAGTCGAAACGATCGCTGGCACAAAACCGATCCGGACTTCGGTGTAACCAAACTTTGCATCGGGCGCGGCCAGCGTGAAGTCGCACAACGTGGCCAAGCCACAACCACCGGCGATCGCCGTCCGTTGACCGCGGCAATCGTGGGCTTGGGAAAATCGTAAAGCGACCGAAATAACCGCGCCATGGTCTCGGAATCTTTTCTGCTTTGCTCGGGCGTGCGGCCAGTCAGCGTTTTCAGGTTCTCCAGATCCATGCCCGAACAAAACGCTTTCCCCGCGCCGGTCAGAACAGGCCTCGCGCCGTAGATTGCGCAATCTCTGCGAGCGCCGCCAACAGGTCATCGATCAATTCATAACTGATCGCGTTACGCTTATCGGGCCGATTCAGGGTGACCGTGGCAATTCCGGAATCAACCGTAACGAGTATGGTTTTGTAGTCCATTTGATTGAGATCAAACAAAATCAATCTGCTGCATGTGAACTCGTATATCTTGCGCCAATCTCCGTCGTCGCCCGCAGCAGCACATCCAGCGGCTTCAGCGCGGGCAACTCTGCACCGCGAGACCGGAGTGCTTCGATCACAGTTTCCGTTGGAACATTCCCGACTAGCGCATCTTGGGCGAACGGGCATCCTCCCAGGCCGGTCAGCGCAGAATCGAACCTCCTGCAACCGGCGTCATACGCCGCCACAACTTTCGCTGCGGCTTCTTCCGGACGGCTGTGCAGATGCACGCCGATCTCCTGATATCCGAATCTGGCCAGCACCGCAGAAACCAGGTCGCCAATTTGCTCCGGGCCTGCGTGACCAACCGTGTCCGCCAGCGAAATCGTGCGAATTGAAGAGGACTCCAGCACATCCACCGCGTTAACGATTTCCTGCACATTCCACTCGTCGCCGTAAGGATTGCCAAACGCCATCGAAACATACACAACTACATCCAGACCGGCATCGTCTGCCTTCTCTTTGATCTTCTCAAGTTCATCGAGCGCTTCTTCGAGCGTCTGGCGCTGATTATTTTTCAGAAAAGTCGGAGAAACGGAGTAGGGAAATCCGAGCGTGCTCACCGCGTGCGAGTTGATCGCCCGTTGCGCGCCTTTTTCATTGACCACGATTCCGATGATCTCGACATCGTCCGGCGGATCGAGTTCCTTCAATACTTCTTCCGAATCCGCCATTTGTGGCACCGCCTTCAGAGAAACAAACGACGCCGCATCGATGTGCTTGAAACCCGCGCTAATTAGGGCTTTCAGATAGTCGGTCTTGATGTGCGCAGGAATCTGCGCCTTCAGCCCCTGCCAGGCGTCGCGCGGACATTCAATCAATTTGACGGCGTCAGACATTCTCTTCTTCGCCGCGGATCAACGCGGATGACACGGATTTCTTGAAACCTTAGACCGGACTTGAAGTAACTCTTCGCCGAGTTCCATGCATTACTGTGATCCGCGTTCATCCGCGCAAATCCGCGGCGCAAAATGGATCACGTCTGCAGCACTCCGACCTTGAACTCCGCCACATCCGGGTTCAACGCCGCGGCCTCCAGCGCCTCCGTGATCGCCTCGCGCGTCTCCAGAGGATCGATGATCTTGTCGATCCACAATCTCGCCGCGCCGTAGCGTGGGTCGGTCTGCTCGTCGTACGTCCGCTTCACCGATTCGTATAGCTCTTTCTTTTCTTCTTCGGTCAAGTGTTTGCCGCCGCGTTCCAACTGGCGGATCTTGATCTCGACCAAGGTTCCCGCTGCCGAGTCGCCGCTCATCACCGCGTAACGCGCCGTCGGCCAGGCAAACACAAACCGCGGATCGTACGCTTTGCCGCACATCGCGTAATGTCCCGCGCCGAACGAACCGCCAATGATCATCGTGATCTTAGGCACCACAGAATTCGAAACCGCGTTCACCATTTTCGCGCCCGCCTTGATGATGCCGCTCCACTCCGCATCGCGGCCAACCATAAATCCATTTACATCATGCAAGAAAACCAGCGGAATCAAATTCTGATTGCAATCCATAATGAAGCGGGCGGCCTTCTCCGCCGAATCGGTATAAATCACACCGCCAAACTCGATCCGCTTATGTCCTTCGTGGTTCATCGACTGCGCATGTAGCTTCTGGTTGGCCACAATCCCAACCGCAAATCCGCCGATGCGCGCATAACCGCAGAGCAGCGTCTTCCCATACTCGGGTTTGTATTCATCGAAGCGGCTGCCGTCCACAACTCTCGCGATGATCTCTTTCATGTCATAAGGGCGCGCCGGCGACGAGTCATAAATCCCGTAAATTTCCTCCGCCGGCAGCGCCGGAGCTTCGGGCTTCTTGCGGTCCCACGGCGATTGCCGCCGGTAGCCCCATTTCTCCACAATGTCGCGAATTCGCCCGAGGCAGGCTTCGTCGTTCGGCTCGCGAAAATCCACAGTGCCGCTGATCGCCGAGTGCATGGCAGCGCCGCCTAACTCTTCCGCCGACGTTTTCTGCCCAATCGCCGCCTGCACCAACGCCGGCCCAGCAAGAAATAAGCCGCTGCCATCGGTCATGAGCACGTGATCGCACATCACCGGCAAATATCCGCCGCCGGCCACGCACATTCCCATGATCGCGGCAATCTGCGCGATCCCCATGGCCGACATCACCGCGTTATTACGAAACACCCGCCCGAAATCGTCAGTGTCGGGAAACACGTCTTCCTGCAAGGGAAGAAAAACTCCGGCCGAGTCGACCAGATAAACTGTCGGAATACGGTTTTCGATGGCGATGTTTTGCGCCCGAATGACTTTTTTCGAAGTCATGGGGAAAAATGCGCCCGCCTTCACCGTGGCGTCATTGGCAATGATCATGACCAGACGCGTGTGAATGCGCCCGAGCCCCGTAATTACGCCCGCGGCCGGCGCGCCGCCCCATTCTTCATACATGCCGTACGCCACGTAAGAACCGAGCTCAAAAAACGATCCCGGATCTGCCAGCAACTGAATGCGCTCCCGCGCGGTCAGCCGCTTTTTGCCATGCTGGCTCTCGATCGCCTTCTGCCCCCCGCCCTCGCGGATCTTTTCTTCTTCATTACGCACCCGAGAAACTAGGTCCGCGAGAAAACGCATGTTGGCTTCAAAGCGCGGCGAGGTGGGATCGACGCGCGTCTCAAGAACACTGGAGCTTTTGGACATGCTGGAATCGACGCGATCAGCCATGAAGGGAGGAGCCCAGAACTATTTACGCTATACCAGCCGAGCGGAAGTGCGCAAACAGGGGGAGAAGGCTTGCTGCGAGGCTTACCCGGCGGGTACGCCTTTCGGCTTCACATGGCCGCGAATGAATTGCACGATCTCGTCCATCGGCGTGCCTGGCTGAAACACGGCTGCGACGCCCAAGCTTTTCATCCGTTCTAAGTCCTGGTCCGGAATGATTCCGCCGACGATGACAATCACATCGTCCATTTTGTTTTGCTTGAGCAGATCCATCACGCGGGGAACGATGGCATTGTGCGCGCCAGAAAGAATCGAGAGGCCGATCACGTCCACGTCCTCCTGCAACGAGGCGTTGACGATCATCTCCGGCGTCTGGCGCAGCCCGGTATAGATGACCTCCATGCCGGCATCGCGTAGCGCGCGGGCAATCACCTTGGCGCCACGGTCGTGCCCGTCCAAGCCGGGTTTGGCCACCAGCACGCGGATCTTGTGTTCACTGGCCATCCCTGCTATTTAAACACAGCCAAGCAAAACCGGCACAGGACAATGCACACAGACTTCTGTGATCTTCCTGTTTTGGCTATATGGTTTTTATATCGATGCTTCGCCACAGATACCAGCAGGCGACGCTCCGGTAGGGTTCCCAACAGCGGGCGATCTTCTCCATTTGCGCGGGCTTGAGGACTTTGCGTTTATTGTAGAGCTTCTTGATCGCCATCTGCACTCCGAAATCTCCGGTCGGCAGCACGTTCGGCCGCTTCAGCGTGAACATCAGAAACATCTGCGCCGTCCAAACGCCAACACCTTTCACTTGTGTCAGGTGCTCGATGACCGCTTCGTCCGTCTGTTGGTGCAACTTGCTGAAGTCGAGCTGGCCGCTCGCCGCCCGCTCTGCCATATCGCGCAGATACGAAGATTTTTGTTTGGACAAACCAACCGCCCGCATCTGCTCGTCTGTGAGCTTGAGGACTCCCGCGGGCGTCAGCGGGTCGCCGGCCAAAGCGGCAAAGCGGTTGAAGATCGTGGCCGCCGCCTTCCCATTCAATTGCTGGTAAAGGATCGCCTCGGCCAGGCTGTGAAATTCCGGCGACCGTATTCCATACGGAATCGGCCCACTTTCTTGATGATCGCGGCCATCACCGGATCGGACTTTTTCAGATGATTGATGGCTTTCCGCATGGAAGGTTGGACGAAATCGAAACCCAAGGAGCTAGCAGATTCGAGTATACTCAACCCGCGACGCCAAGCATTATTTTTAAACCCGCAGTCTCCTGTGAGACCCCGTTGGCCCAGCGCCGATTTCAGTGGGCAGTTGGAAGCCGATCTTACGGCGCAGTTTTTTGGGCGGAGTGGTCAGCTCTTTAATCGCGTCGAGAATCTCTCGAAGTACCTCATCATGCGTACCCAACCGGTCTTCCAATTCTTCAATCTTGTGTGCGAGCTTCCAATTTGTGGCCAGCATCTCGCGCAAATGGACAAAGGCACGCACAACAAACACACTCATCTGAACGGCTCTCTCGGAGTTGAGCACAGTAGCTGCCATGATCGCGCCATGTTCGGTAAACGCCTGCGGGAGGTATCGACGTCCGCCATGGCTCAATCTTGAGATCACAAATTGTGATCTCAAGATTTTGTGTTCCTTGGTCGTGACCTGCAGAATAAAGTCCCCCGGAAATCGCCTGCGATTGCGTTTGATCTGTTGGTTCAGTTGGCGGACCGGCACTCCATACAATTCCGCCAAAATCGGCATCGAGAATCACGCGGCGCTGCCGTAGAAATACGATACGCGACTCAATGGAGAATGTTGGCTTCCGGTACTTCGACATCGAAAGCAGCTTGGAATTGTTCATTTCGACCACGCCATCTAAGTCCATGGTAATGCGAAGTGGATTGAAATGATTCTCTGCGTGCCGAAAATGACCGGGGAGTTCCTATTTTGGGTACTTCGAGAGCGTAGGCGCCTCCCTACGTAATGCTCACTTCCGTGTAGGTTCCATACACGTCGCGCAGTGCTTCCGAGATTTCTCCCACCGTCGCGTAGGCCCGTACTGCGTCAATAATGTATGGCATCGTATTGGCCTGCGAGACTTTTCCGCTCTCAGCCTTCACCTCTTGCGCGGCTGCCTTGCGGAGAGCGTTCAACGTCCGGTCGACTTCCTGGTTCGACCGCCGGCCGCGCAGCGCCTTTAGTTTCACCGACTGCTGTCGGGCCACGCTGTCATCGATATAGAGGATGTCCGGCGATTCCTCTTCGATCGTAAAGTCGTTCACTCCCACCACGACCTTCTCTTTGGCTTCCACCGCCCGCTGATACTGGTACGCCGACTCCGCAATTTCTTTCTGCGGGTATCCCTGTTCGATCGCCTTGACCATTCCGCCGAGGGCATCCAGCTTGTCGAAGTAATCCAAAGCTCCATTCTCCATGTCGCACGTCAGCCGCTCTAGAAAATACGAGCCGCCCAGCGGATCCACCGTCTGCGTCACCCCCGATTCGTACGCGATGATCTGCTGCGTACGCAAAGCGATGCGCGCGGCTTCTTCGGTCGGCAGGGCCAACGCTTCGTCGTAGGAATCCGTGTGCAGCGACTGCGTTCCGCCCAGCACGGCCGACAACGCCTGCAGCGCCACGCGGGCGATATTGTTCAGCGGTTGCTGTGCCGGCAACGACACGCCCGCCGTCTGCGTATGGAACCGCAGCAGCCAGGTGCGCTGGTTCTTCGCGCCAAAGCGGTCTTTCATGACCCGATACCAGATCTTTCGCGCAGCGCGATATTTGGCAATTTCTTCAAAGAAATCGCTGTGCGCGTTGAAGAAAAAGCTCAACCGGGGGCCGAATTCATCCACATCGAGGCCGCGCCGCCGCGCCCATTCCACGTATTCCACGCCGTCATAAAGCGTGAAAGCCAGCTCCTGCAGCGCTGTCGATCCCGCTTCGCGAATGTGATATCCGCTGACCGAAATGGTGTTGAACTTCGGCGTGAACTTCGAGCCAAACTCAAACGTATCCACCACCAGCCGCATCGAAGGCGCCGGCGGATAAATATATTCCTTCTGCGCGATGTACTCCTTGAGAATGTCGTTCTGGATCGTGCCCGAAATCTTTTTCCAGTCGGCCCCTTGCTTCTCCGCAACCACCAGGTACATGGCCCACAGCACCGAAGCGGGCGAATTGATGGTCATCGAAACCGTGGTCTTTTCAAGATCGATTCCGCTGAACAGGATCTCCATGTCCTCGAGCGAATCTATCGCCACGCCGCATTTACCTACTTCTCCTTCGCTGGCGGCGTGGTCGGAGTCGTATCCCATCAAGGTCGGCAAATCGAACGCGACCGACAATCCCCCTCCGCCGTGGTCAAGAAGGTACTTGTAGCGCTGGTTCGTCTCTTCCGGAGAAGCAAACCCGGAAAACTGCCGCATGGTAAACAGTCTGCCCCGGTATCCAGTGGCGTGAATGCCGCGCGTGAAGGGTGCTTGCCCGGGATAGTTCAGATAATTTTCGTAATTCCAGTCTGTCGGAAGATCAGCCGAGGTGTACAGACGTTGAATGGGAACGCCGGAAATCGTGGTAAAGCGCGCATCGCCGTTTTCGTCGAGATTGGTCCCGGCCCGCGCGCCAATCGGCCGCTCCGGACTCTTCTCCAAAGTCGGCGCCAGCGTCTTTTCCGCCCATTGCTTTTCCGCCTCGGATGGATGGCGTCCTTGAAAAATCTCTGCAATCGGACTTTCGGCGACCTGCGGCGGCTTCTTCTCTGCCATGCTCACCCCTTAGTCTTTGATGATAGAAGAGTTGCTGACGGCGCGGCAAGCCAGTAAAATCCGAGACCTTCTCAGCCGAAACGGCGGTGGTGCAGCCAGCAATCCGGCCAGGACTGTCGCAAATACTAGAATGTTCTCTTCGGCGCAGTTTGCTCCGCGCCTACGCGCCCTGCAACGATATCGGCGACAAAATAATTCTCGCCCACGATAGGACTACCCGCCATGCGCCGCAGCATGGCAAGCTGGCCAACGTGGGTGAGCGCATCGGCGATCGTCCTTGAAAAAGCTTTTCGGCCGGGGCTTGCAGCGGTTCGGACGACGCCAGAAAATCGTCAAAACTTTTGAGGGCGGCGAAGAACCGCTCGGCTTCTTTGTCCCAGGGCAGGGGCGTCGAGTCGTGCCACTGGCGAGTACCGTTGGCCATGGAGAGCGCCCAGTCGAGCAGATCGCCGATGTGGGCGAGGATTTGACCAGGAGTTCGTCCGGCACCGGCAAAGTCGGCGAAACCCACGGGCGCATTGCGTACGGTTTTGCCGCCGCGATATGCCAGTGTGGCCAAAGTATGACGAAGCAGTTCGCGTTTGGGATCGGAAGTTGTCATTAAAGTTTACCCTTTCGCGTGAGTGCGCCTGCAGAGCGCAACACACCGCGCAGTTTGTGCGCGAGACTGCGCGAAAACATGAAGTCGGCGAAGCCTTCCATCTGCTGGCGGAATTCCCCGCCGTAACCGTACCACCAGAGTTTCTTCATCGCGGGAAGCCGGTCGGAATCGACGTATTTGATCCGCACCATCTCTTCCAAGCCGAAGCGGCCACGGGCACGGCCGATGCCGCTGGCCTTGATTCCGCCGTGCGGGGCTTCGCTGATGGCGAAGCAAGAGACAGCGTCGTTTACCATAACGGTTCCGGCGTGGATCTGACGCGCCAGGGCTTCGCCGCGAGCGCGATTACGCGTCCAGACGCTGGCCGCAAGGCCATACTCGGAATCGTTCGCCATTTCGATGGCCTGCGTCTCGGTGTCAAACATGGTGACAGGCAGGACTGGGCCAAAAGTTTCTTCGCGCATGATTCGCATTTCCTGGGTCACGTCGGCGAGAACAGTGGGAGCGTAGAAATTGGGGCCCAACTCCCGCAGCCGCGACCCTCCGGCGAGCACACGTGCGCCGCGCTGGAGAGCATCTTCGACGTGGGATTCGACGATCCTAAGCTGGCGTTCGTGAATCATGGGCCCGACTTCAGTCTGCGGATCAATTCCGTTGCCGACTTTCAACTGCTTGGCCTTGCGAGCGCAGGATTCGAGGAATGGCTCGTAGATGCGGCGATCCACGTAGCAACGCTCGACGGCTAGACAAGTCTGTCCGGCATTGGTGAAAGCCCCCCAGACCGCGCCACTTGAGGCAGCGTCGAGGTCTGCATCCTCGAGAACAATCATAGGATCTTTGCCCCCGAGTTCGAGCAACACCGGCAATAGTCTGGCAGCAGCGGCCTGGGCAATGTGCTTGCCGGTCGCCACGCTTCCGGTGAACACCAGTTTGTCGATTGCGGAGTGGACGAGGGCTGAGCCGGTGATGGCCTCGCCGATCACGACCTGAAAAACATGCTTGGGAACACCGGCGGCGTGGAAAAGTTCGGCAAGTTCGAGCGCGACGAGCGGCGTGAACTCTGAGGGCTTCAGGACAACGGCGTTCCCGGCCACGAGCGCGGAGATAGTCTCGGTTGCGGGAATGGAGAACGGATAATTCCACGGGGAGATAATTCCGACCACACCGTAAGGCTCGCGCAGAATGTGGCCGACCTTGGTCTTCATCGCCAGATTGCCGTGAGGCAAGCGCTCGGGACGAAGGAATGCATAAGCGTTCTCGATGCAGAAACGGGCGGAGTCGAGAACGACGAGCACTTCGCTCACCAGCGATTCGACCAGGGGCTTGCCGGCTTCAAGGGTGATGGCCCGTGCGATATCGGATTTCTTCTCGAGCAAAAGACGCTGGAAGTTGCGCAGGATTGCGATGCAGCGCTGCACGCCGAGTTCGTTCCATCCGGGCTGGGCGGAGCGGGCGTGGGCAACGGCGGAGCGCACATCGTCGGGTGTGGCGGGGACAAGTTCGCGCAGAGTTTCGCCGGTTGCGGGATTGCGCGAGACTACTTTGCGAAGCTCGATGTGTACGTCGACTGCCATGAAGAACCAATTCTAAACACAGAGGGCACAGAGGAACACAGAGGAATCCAGTTCTAACCACGGAGTCACAGAGGCACGGAGACACACAACGAAACTCTCAAACGCGAATTACGGGCCGTATTCAACTTGCACGAGGTACAAGCCGCTGGCGGGGGCAGTGGCGCCGGCAGCGGAGCGATCTTTGGCTTCGAGGATGCGCGTGATGTCATCTGGCTGAAGCGTGGCTTTCCCAACGAGAATAGATGTGCCAACCAGATTACGAACCATATGGTGAAGAAAGCCATTGCCGCGGATGGTGTAGACCAACTCGTCTCCTATGCGCTTCCAACTCGACGATCGAATCGCCCGCACGTTGTTGGGAGCTTCCTCTTCGCAGCGCTCGGGATCAACTGCGGCGAAGGAAGTGAAATCGTGCTCACCGACGATCAGGTTGGCGGCCCTGGCCATTGCAGCTTCATCGAGCGGATAAGGATAGTGCCACACATAGCGGGCGAAAAATGGAGGGCAGACCGGGCCACGGTAAATGCGGTAGCGATAGGTCTTGAGGCGCGCCGATTTGCGGGCGTGAAAGTCGGCATGGACTTCGCTGGCTTCGGTGATGCGAATGGAGGCGGGAAGAATGTCGTTCAGGGCCTTTACCAGGTTTTCAGCCGGAATCGAGGATTCCGTGTTGAAAGTGGCAACCTGGGCCAAGGCGTGGACGCCGGCGTCGGTGCGTCCCGAGCCTTGGGGCAAGACTTTTTCGCCAGTGATGCGTCCAATAGCAGAGGCCAGCGTGCCTTGGACGGTAGGCGACTCGGGCTGCACCTGCCAGCCGGAGAAGTCGGTGCCGTCGTAGGCGAGAACCAGTTTCAAGTTGCGCGTGGGCATGGCCAGAGATCCGGGCAAAGCAGGCTTGAGCGCAGTTTCTGGCGCTCTTACGGACCTGCTTCGCCATCGGTTTGCCAGTTTGTCTCAGCTATACTATTGCATTCCATAGAAGCATTTGGGAGCAAGTTTGTTGGCGCCGCAGGACAAAAGTTGAAACCTACGCGCCGGGTTTTGCGTATCACCCTGCGGGCCGCACAGAACCGCCAAGGCTCGCGTCATTTTCAGCACTAGCCGTACGCGTAGGGAGATAAACGAATGCCTTTGCCTGATATGAGTTCATCCATGCGGAGAATCGCAACGATTTTGCTGGCCGGGGCGATGTGCGTCGCCAGCCGTGCGCAAGAAAATGCACCACCCGCTCCGATGCCTGCGCCGCAGGCGTCCTCGGCGACCTCAGCGCCCGCGTCGCGTCAGTTTTACCTCGGGCAGGATTATTCCAAACCGACATCGCATTTCCCCAATCCGATTGCCCCCTACATGCCGCGGCATGTGCCTGCTCCGAACTTGAGCAACACCGCGCGCATTGACGGGCTAATGCAGGACGGAAAAATCATGCTGTCGATCGATGATGCGGTCGCGTTGGCGCTGGAAAATAACCTGGACATCGCTATCGCGCGTTACAACCTGAATATCGCCGATACAGACCTGTTGCGTGCGAAGTCGGGCAACAGCATTCTCGGTGTGCCCTCGGGCCTGGTGCAGAACACCCCCGGCGGCGGCGTAGGCGGCTTTGGCAGCGCTGTCGGTCCGGCACAGGAGGGACCAGCGTGGCACCGGGAGGCATCGGGACTGGAACGAACGGCTTGGTACAATCCACATCCGGTATCGGCAGCCCCATCACGAGCTTTGATCCGATCATCACGAGTTCACTACAGTGGGACCACTTCAATCAGATTGCGAGCAGCGTTTTCACCGGCGTTCCCGTCCTGGCGCAGAACACGCAGACCTACAATTTCACCTATAGCCAGGGACTGCAGTGGGGCACAAATTTGTCGATCGGATTCAATAACAATCGGGTCACCACCAACAGCCCCTTCACTAACTACAGCCCATTGATCAACAGCAATTTTCAACTCAAAGCGACCCAGCATCTCCTGCAGGGTTTTGGGTTCTTGCCCAACACACGTTTTATCCGGATCGCCAGAAATAATCGCGAAATTTCCGATGTGGCGTTCCGCTTGCAGACGATCACGACCGTAGATCAGATCGAAAATATGTATTGGGACCTGGTGTTCGCCTACGAAAACGTCAGGGTGCAGCAGGAATCGCTGGCGTTCGCGCAAAAAACTCTATCGGATACGCAGAAGCAGGTACAGATCGGCAGCCTGGCGCCCATCGAGGTGGTGCGCGCACAAAGTACAGTGGCCTCTGACCAGCAGCAATTGATTCTGGCGCAAAACAACTTGCAGTTGCAACAGCTGCTGATGAAAAATGCGTTGAGCCGCACGCTGCAGGATCCGCACCTGGCGGACGCGGAAGTCATTCCAACCTCGACCATGCAGTTGCCGGAAAAAGAACCGGTCGTGCCCACTGAAGATCTGGTGAGTGACGCCCTGGCTCACCGGGCCGAATTGGCGGAATCGCGCATTGACCTTACCAATCGTCAGATCAATAACAAGGCGGTGCGCAATGCGCAGCTGCCTTCTCTCGACTTGTTTGCGTACTACGGCGGGTCGGGTTTGGCAGGGGCACAAAACCCGTCGAATCTCTGCGTTAATCAGCCGGCTTCCGTCAGTGATTTGGGGTTCTGTTCCGGGCCTCCGAGTCCGATCCCTCCGGTTTCGACTTTTGGCTACGGCACCGCGCTGAATCAGTTGGTAAATTCCAGCGCACCAGACAAGGGTTTGGGATTTGCAGTCAACATTCCCATCCGCAACCGCAATGCGCAATCTAACCAGGTTCGCGCTGAGTTGGAATATCGGCAGGCGCAGATGCGCTTGCAGCAGATCGAAAACCAGGTGCGGATTGAAGTACGGAATGCGCAGTTCACGCTGTCGCAAAACCGCGCGGCGGTAGAGGCGGCGCAAGCGGCGGTGAAGCTGGGACACGAATCGCTTGAGGCCGAGCAGAAAAAGCTCAGCCTGGGAGCTTCGACCAGTACGCTGGTGCTGCAGAACCAGTCGGCGCTGGCGACCGCGGAATCCACCCTTATGTCGGCGATGGCCAATTACGAGAAAGCGCAGGTGGAGCTGGACCGTGCCACCGGCCTGTTGCTCGATCACGTGGGAGTGGTGCTGGGCGATGCCGAGCGCGGACAAGTCACGCACATGCCCAATGTGCCCTACGTTGCGCCTCGGCAGAATCCGCAATCGGTTATGCCGCAACCCCAGGCACAACCGTATTAACACTACTGAACCGCGACCCTAACAGCCCCAATGCCGAGTGGGGCTTTGGTATTTGTCTCCCAATCCGGCGATTGCGCCGACGTCTATATAAATCTTTACAGTTTCACTCCTTATAATTTGCGGTATTGACCCTTTCAGCACTGATTGCAAATTTGTATAGGTCGTGGCGTGCTGTGCATCCAATTCCCGAAGTCGCGGCCAGCCTTTTTCATCAGTCGAAACAATATTTAAGGAGAGAACCATGTCGTTTCGTTTGAGTTCCATTGTTCGGCAAATTGCGGTGATCGTGGTGAGCGCGATGCTACCGATCAGTACTTGGGCACAAGATGCCCAAACTGCGCCAGCGGCGTTGCCGCAAGCGCCTCAGCCTGCGCTGAATGCGCCACCGGTCCAGCATTATGTCGACGTTGATTACTCGAAGCCACGTTCGCAATTTCCCAACGTGATCCAGCCATATTTGCCGGCTCTGGTGCCACCGCCCAATTTGACCAACACCAAGCGGATAGACTCGCTCATTCACGATGGAAAAATCATGCTGTCATTGAATGACGCCGTGGCGCTCACGCTGGAGAACAATTTGGACATCGAACTGGCGCGCTACAACCTGAACATCGCGGACACGGACGTGCTGCGCGCGGTCGCCGGGTCGAACGTGCTGGGTGTGAATACCGGCATCGTGCAGAACACGCCGGGTGGTGGCGTAGGCGGATTGAGCGGGACCGTGGGTTCGGGGACAGGCGGCACGAGTGTCGCTGCAGGCGGCGTGGGCACAGGGACAAACGGCTTGGTGAGTTCGACCTTAGGCATCGGTTCACCGATCACGAGTTTCGATCCGATTATTTCCAGCACGCTACAGATGGACCGCGATTTTGCCGAATCGACCAGCTTGTTCAGTCCAATTCCCATCGCCAACACCAACACCGGAACAGCGGATTTCGCCTACCAGCAAGGTTTTCACTGGGGAACGGATCTGTCGGTGGGGTTCAACAATACCCATACCACGAC
The DNA here is from genome assembly GCA_963848325.1 of uncultured Acidobacteriaceae bacterium. Taxonomy (GTDB): domain Bacteria; phylum Acidobacteriota; class Terriglobia; order Terriglobales; family Acidobacteriaceae; genus DATJOJ01. The sequence goes on along the minus strand of CAWKDJ010000015.1, from coordinate 4,257 downwards.
GAACAATCCAACGGTCACTTACACCCCCGCCGTGGCTACCAATTTTCAATTGAAGCTAACGCAAAATTTGCTGCAAGGGTTCGGTTTCTTACCCAACACGCGGTTCATTCGCATTGCCAAGAACAACCGCGAAATTTCTGACGTGGCCTTCCGGCTGCAAGTGATCACGACGGTGGGCCAGATCGAGAACCTTTACTGGAACTTGGTGTACGCCTATGAGAATGTCCGTGTGCAGGAAGAAGCGTTGAACTTTGCGCAGAGAACTTTAGAGGACAACAAGCGGCAGGTGCAGGTGGGGACGCTGCCGCCAATTCAGGTGGTCAATGCGCAAAGCACGGTTGCGAGCGATCAGCAGAACCTGATTCTGGCGCAGACGAACCTGGAGTTGCAGGAACTTCTGATGAAAAATGCACTGAGCCGAAGTCTGGAAGACCCGGTGCTTGGGGGAGCGGAGGTGATTCCGACTTCGGGCATGCAATTGCCGCCAAAGGAGTCGACGGTTCCGACCCAGGATCTAATTAACGATGCGCTCAGCCATCGCGCGGAGCTGGCGGAGTCTCGCATTGATTTGAACAGCCGGCAACTCAACAACAAGGCAGTTCGTAATGCGATGCTGCCAACGCTGAACGTGTACGCTTATTACGGCGGTTCGGGAATTGGCGGAGATGTGAACCCAGTCTTGCTTCCAACGTCTCTGGGTGAGCCCTGCACAACCGCGACCAGCCACTTCGGATGTTTTAATCCAGGGGTAGCGGCGCCTCCGTTTCACAACGGTGGGCCGGTGGGCCTGGGTGGCACCTGGCAACAGATGGTGACCTCGGTAGCGCCGGACAAAGGCGTGGGCGTGACCCTGAACATTCCGCTGCGAAACCGCACCGCCCAAGCCGACCAAGTGCGTGCAGAACTGGAATTCCGGCAGGCGCAAGTCCGGTTGCAGCAACTGGAAAACCAGGTGCGGATCGAAGTGCGCAATGCGCAATTTGACGTTGTCCAGAGCCGTGCCAGCGTGGATGCGGCGCAGGCGGCGGTGGACTTTCAACGTCAGACGCTGGACTCAGAACAGCAAAAGTTGGCGGCAGGAGTCTCGACGTCCACCACTGTGTTGTCGGACCAGGCGGCGTTGTCGACGGCTGAATCCAACTTGCTTTCGGCGCAAGCAGCCTACGAGAAAGCGGAAGTAGAAATGGACCGCGCTACCGGACTGCTGCTGGACCACTCAGGCATCGTGATGGCGGACGCCGTGAAGGGCGAAGTCACGCACATGCCCAGCGTTCCGTACGTTACCCTCCGGCCGGAAGAGCCGGTAAAGGCGCCGCAGTCAGCGCCGGCACAACCCGCCGTGCCACCATCGCCCGGCGACTAGCGCAGGTTCAACTTATTGGGAATACGACGGGTGGATTTCACGTTTCGCGCGCGGCAGTTTATCCTTTGCGCGTGACTCTGTCGGTGGTTTTGATCACGCAGGATGAGGAAACGAACCTCCCTCGCACCCTGGAGAGCGTGATGCCCCTGGTGCGCGATGGCCGTGGCGAAATCATCGTCGTGGATTCCGGATCAACCGACCGGACGCTGGAAATTGTGACCTCTTTCGGGGCGAAGACTTTTGTCGAGCCGTGGAAGGGCTTCGCGGCCCAGAAAAATTCGGCGATCGATAAGGCGAGTTGCGATTGGGTGCTGCAGCTGGATGCGGACGAGGCGCTGGAACCGGAATTGGCCTCAGAGATGGCGAAGGTCCTGGAGTCGCAGCCAGGGGTAGCCGGCTTCTGGATTCCACGCAAGAATTATTTCCTCGGCCGCTGGATTCGGCATGGGGGGTTCTATCCCGACCCAAAACTTCGCCTGATTCGCCGCGGCGCGGGGAAATTCGAGGAATGTGGCGCCCACCCGACGATCAAAGTCAGCGGTTCCACGCAAAAGCTTCAACACGCGCTGATCCACGCGGCTTATCCGACGCTACGCGGCTACATCGCCCATATGAACAGTTACTCCTCCTCGGGCGCTGAGCTCGCGGTGGCTAAAGGACATCGCAGCTTCAGCCTGAGCGACATTGTCATTAGGCCGATACTGACGTTCGTCTACAACTACTGTTTTCGGCTGGGCTTTCTCGACGGCCACGAGGGACTGCTGCTGCACCTCTATCACTCGGCCTATGTCTCGTGGAAATATGCGAAGGCGTGGGAACTCGCACGCGAGGCAAAGTATCGAGACGAAGAACTCGACACAGGCCGCAGTCCTTAGAAACAGGATGACATGGGAAAGCGGCCAAGTGAATTACAATCGCTTGTCCAGCATCTTACACGGCGCGGAGAACTTTGTTTCAAACCAATCTACTTCTCAACCAGCGAATCCTCATCACCGGAGGCGGCACCGGCCTGGGCAAGGGCATGGCGCGACGCTTTCTCGAGCTCGGCGCAGTCGTGTACATCTGCGGACGCCGCAAAGAAGTTCTTACTTCTACGGTCGCCGAGCTGAACAAAATTGCTCCCGGGAAGATTCATTCGCTGCCTTGCGACGTCCGCGACTCCGCGCTGGTCGAAGAGATGATCGCGACCATCTGGAAAGATGGCCCGCTCAACATAGTTGTCAACAACGCGGCGGGAAATTTCCTCGCCCGCACCGAAGAACTTTCCCCGGGCGCATTCGACGCGGTCATTGGCATTGTGCTCAAGGGCACGATCAACGTCACCATGGCCTGCGGACGCCTCTGGCTCGCAGCCAAACAGAAAGCCACCGTCCTCAACATTGCCGCAACTTACACCACGAGCGGCTCCGCCTACGTCGTGCCGTCAGCCGTCTCGAAAGCGGGCGTCGTCGCGCTCACCCGCAGTCTGGCGGTCGAATGGGGAGATCGTGGCATTCGCATGAACGCCATCGCCCCGGGTCCGATTCCCACCGAAGGCGCGTTTTCGCGGTTGCTTCCCGGCGGAAATTTTGAAAAGCTGGTTCTGGAGCGCAATCCGCTTGGGCGCTTCGGCACAGTCGGAGAACTGGCGAATCTGGCGGCATTCCTTGTCAGCGACGGCTGCACCTACATCAACGGCGAAGTTGTCGTGATGGACGGCGGCGAATGGTTGCAGGGCGCGGGTGAATTTACGGCGCTGGGGAAAAAACTCAGCGAGGAAGACTGGCAGCAGTTCAAGCCTCGCAAACCGTCGCAGAAGAGTTAGTAATCAATTGTGACGGTCGGGCATGACCAGCCATTTCAGAAGCATATTGACGATCGCCAGCACGATCGCTCCCCAAAAAGCTGCACCAAAACTGCGAATGTGAAAGCCGGGCACGAGAGCCGATGCCAACTCCAGCATGATTCCATTGATGATCAGCCAGAACAGTCCCAGGGTCAGGATGGTCAGCGGGAACGTGATAATTTTTATGACCAGTCCGAGCGTCGCGTTTACGAAGCCGATGACGGCGGCAGCGATCAGTGCGGAGAACGCTCCATCGATGTAAAAGCCCGACACAAGATGGGATGTAATCCAGACCGCCAGCGCAGTGATCACCCAATGCAAAAGCAGACGCATGAATGTTCCTCTTTCGCGATCAAACTATAAAGTGGCCGCGACCTCGCGTGCAACTCTGCCGCGATCTATTCGGACGGACAGCCGAGAGCGGCTGCCCTCCCGCGAGCTATTCCCACGCACCCGCTACGACGCACTTACCGGTATTCAGGTAGTGATTGATGGCTGCCTCCCAGCTTTGCATCTTCTCGCGGAACCAGGCTTCGTCATACCGCTCGACCTCGGCGTTCCCGCGCTCTGACAAACCAGTGTAGGCATACTGGATTTGAGTGGTGGTGCGATCACCGCTTTCTCGCTCCAGCCGAATCCGAATTTGCGTCGCGAGCAATCCAGGATTCATCCACACAAACCCGATACGAAAAGCGACGGGATCGTATTCCGTAACCATCCACGTGGTTTGCGATCCATCTTCGTTCGGCGTCGCGAAAATGCAACCCAACTCCGCGACGCCCGACTGCGAGAAGATCAGGCGATACCGCCAGCCCGGCACCCAGTCCGCTTCGCGCACCGGGCAGAGCAACGGGAAGACTCGTTCCGGCCGGGCGAGGTTGGTTTGCGTGTATTCATGCGTGATGTGTGCGGCTTGAAATTCAGTCATGTTTCCTCCACAAAATAAATGCCCCGCACCATAAGCGCAGGGCAGATTTTCGACCAAAGCAAAAGCCGGATCGCAACTGCGACCCGGCCCGCTAAGAAACTTAATTATGTCACGCTACCAACCCGCTTGTCATTCCGAGAA
>CAWKDJ010000014.1:0-101210 GCA_963848325.1 uncultured Acidobacteriaceae bacterium | reverse complement strand
GCGGTGGCCGATGGGAATCGTGAGCACCTCGCTCTTGCGGCAGGCATTGGTGAACGGAGTGTCAGTGTTCTCCACGCGAACTTGCACTGGTTTGCAAACGTATTTCAGGCCCACATTGCGCATGAGCGCGCCGGGAAGTAGCCCGGATTCGCAGAGAATCTGGAATCCGTTGCAGATGCCCAGCACCAAGCCGCCGGTGTCAGCGAACTTTTTCACCGAATCCATCACCGGGGAGAACTTGGCGATGGCGCCGGTTCGAAGATAGTCTCCGAAGGCGAAACCACCGGGGACAATGATGGCATCACAACTCTGAAGATCGTGCGAGTCGTGCCAGAGAAATGTTACGGGCTGTTTAGCGACCTGTTGGATCGTCCAGTACGCGTCATGATCGCAATTGGATCCGGGGAAAATGATGACGCCAAATTTCATCGGTTCGGCCTCACGGTTGAGGAGTAATTTCAGTCTAGCACGGGAAAAGCGCCGAAAGCTTAACCGCAGAGAGCACAGAGGACACACAACGCTGATGCGGCTTGGTGAGCATTTTCGGCTAACCCGCGGCGCGCTGAAGAACTGGGTGATCGCTCAGTTGCAGGATTCAATTGCCGTCGGTTTTCTCTGGCTGGTCGGGCTGTATGCATTAAGGTTCCATGGGCGCCGCTGTGGGCCGTGCTGGCGGCAATGTTGCAGTTTGTTCCGCATATCGGCCCAGCGCTGGGGATAGTCGGTCCGGTGCTCTCCGCTACGTTGCGCTGGAGAGACTGGCAACATCCGCTTTATGTGCTGATCTTGTATGCGGGAATCGTCCTGGTCGATGGGTTCTGCTGCAGCCTTACATTATGAAGCGCACGGCGAAGGTGCCGATGTGGGCTTCGATTCTGGCGCCGATCATTCTCGGAATCCTGATTCCGTTCTGGGGAGTTTTGCTGGCGCCGCCGCTGCTGGCGGTCGTCTACGCATACAAAGTGCGCCAAAGTGTCGGATAACCCTACGCCGAGGCCGCTTCTGCCGCTGCCAGCGAATCAAAAATCTTGAAGACAGACTCCACGTGCAGAATGTTGAGCGAATGGCGGACGCGTTCGCACACCCCTACGAGTGCAAGGGAACGCCCGTCTTTTTGATGGTTCACGTAGGCACCGACCAATGTGCCGAGGCCGGCCGAGTCAATGTAAGGCACGCCGCTGAGATCAAGAATCAGCGCGCGGCAGGTATTCGCACGAACACGGGCCTGAAGGTCGAACAGGTTCGAAATCAGGATTAGTTCATCGCAGGCGCAGAACGCGGCAAGCATTATCGGCACGGGCGGAATCGTCAATGGTCAGGGGCTCCACAGGCATGCCGGAAATGTTACCCCGAACGGTTGTCAGTGTGAAGCAACTTTACATGGCTTTACCTCGAGAGGCTCGAACCGATAAAAAGGGGTCAGGTGCGCCATGCTATAATTTAGGTTCGCCTGGGCTTGTGGTTCGAGGCAATCCCGTGAATCCTGTGATCTACTCTACGGGCGAGTCCTGCAATCTTACGAAGGCTATTAAAGTTCATTGAATACGAGGTAAAGCCATGTCCGGCCATTCAAAATGGGCCACAATCAAGCATAAGAAGGGCGCGCTCGATGCCAAGCGCGGCAAGATTTTCACCCGTCTGATTAAGGAAATCGGAATTGCCGCCAAGAATGGCGGCGGTGATCCCGACACCAATCCCGCGGCTGCGTGGCGCCATCCTCGCCGCCAAGGCGGAGAACATGCCCGCTGACAATATCAAGCGGGCCATCCAGCGCGGCACTGGCGAATTGCCGGGCGCTACCTATGAGGAATTCTCCCTCGAAGGCTACGGCCCTGGCGGCGTCGCGATTCTGCTCGACATCAACACCGACAACCGCAATCGCACGGTCAGCGAGATTCGCCACGTCTTCGGCAAGAACGGCGGCAACATGGCCGAGGCCGGAGCGGTCTCGTGGATGTTCCACAAAAAAGGCGACATCGTGGTTGCGAAGACGGCGGCCAAGGAAGATGATCTGATGGCGGTCGTGCTCGACGCCGGCGGCGAAGATCTGAAAGATCGAAGGCGAAACTGGGAAATCCTGTGCGCACCTTCGGCTCTTCGAAGCAGTTCTCGAAGCGGTGAAGAAAGCCGGAATTGAGCCGACTTCGTCCAGCGTCACCATGGTCCCGCAGAATTACATCAAGCTGGAAGGCGCGCATGCCAATACCATGATTCGTCTGCTCGAAGCCCTCGAAGACAGCGACGACGTGCAAAACGTCCACGCCAACTTTGATATTGATCAGAAACTGCTGGAGGAAGTGGCGGGATAACAGTTCGCGGATTATGCAGGATAAGCTCAAGGCCGCCTACGGGCGGCTTTCTTTTGAGAATGTCAGAGCTAGCCGACCATGAAAACCAGACTCGACAAATTGATTTTCGAGCGTGGCCTCGCGCCTTCACGCGAGCGTGCGCAGGCCATGATCCTTGCCGGAAACGTTCTAGTAAATGGGCAAAAGGTTCGAGAAAGCCGGTGCCGGCGTGGAAGCTTCGGATGCCGAGATTCGGCTGTTGGGCGAAGCCTTGAAGTACGTCAGCCGAGGCGGACTCAAGCTGGAGAGAGCGCTGGAGTATTGGAAGATCGATGTGACCGGCAAAGTCTGTCTCGACGTCGGCGCCTCCACCGGCGGCTTTACCGATTGCCTGCTGCAACATGGGGCGGCGCGGGTGATCGGCGTGGATACGGGGCATGGGCAGATCGATTTTCATCTTGCGGCAGGATCCGCGCGTGCGTCTGCTGGAAAAGACTAATGCCCGTTATCTGACGCGGGAACAATTGGGCGAAGTTGTAGATTTCATCGCGATGGATGTTTCCTTCATCTCAGCAACGCTAGTGCTTCCTGCGGTGATCGCCGCGGCATTTCCGCCTTACCATTGACGGAAAGGACGGCAATTTGTGGTGCTTGGTCAAGCCGCAATTTGAAGTTGGGCGGGAGCAGGTGGGAAAAGGCGGCATTGTGCGCGACGCAAGCTGCACAAAACGCAGCGGTGGAAAAAGTGCGAGTTGCGCTCGTTGCAGAAAGATGCGAACAGATCGATGTCATCGACTCACCCATCCTCGGCGCAGAAGGCAACCGCGAATTTCTTCTCTGCGGTCTCTTTTAGTGCGAGTCGAAACCAACCTTCCACAAACTATACAATGCCACGACTGCCGCGTCTCGTGTCTCCTTTGCGGATTTCTGTACTTTGTTCATAGATTTATGCGCCTCTGGAGCACAGATTTCTCCGTTTTCGGTACAATGCAGCTTCGGCAGCAGGATTCATCGAAGCCGCAAAAGCCGGAGCTTGTCAGAAATCGCTCGGCAGGTTGTGAAGTGGCTTCAATGATCCGGGATCACTATCAGGTAGTCATCGATCGGAGAAACCGCCGCTTACGCGAGCGGAGACTGAGGCCGTCCGCTCGCGAGCAGTTGGCTACGCGGCCGCTGAATTTTGTAGTGGTGCTGGGCGGAGATGGCACACTGCTCTCCGCGGCGCGGGCGGTCGCCAAGGCCGGAATTCCGGTGCTGGGCGTGAATTTGGGTTCGTTGGGGTTTCTCACCGATGTGCGCCTCGAAGATCTTTACCCGACGCTGGAAGCCATTGAACGGGGAAGTTGCAACTGTGAAGCGCGTTCCATGGTGCACTGCGAAGTGGTGCGCAAGGACACGGGGGTGGCCAGTTACGACGCGCTGAACGACATTGTCGTCGGCAAAGGCACCATCTCACGCTTGAACAACTGCGATGTGTACATGGATGGCGTCTTCGTTTCCGGCTACAAAGCCGACAGCCTGATTGTTTCCACTCCCACCGGTTCGACCGCATATTCACTGGCCGCCGGCGGGCCAATTATGATGCCGAGAGTCGCCGCCCTCATCGTCACTCCAGTCTCCGCACACTCCTTACGCACCGCCCGTTGGTAGTGCCCGATACTTCGAACATCGAACTGATCGTCAAGACGGGCAGGACGAGGCTTATCTCAGCGTGGATGGCCAGATCGGCATGCCAGTCTACGATGGCGACCGCGTGCGCTGTCGCAAATCCGAGAATCAAGTCAAATTGCTGCGCACGCAAGGCAGTTTCTTTGATGTGCTGCGCGAGAAACTGAAGTGGGGACAAAGATAGTCGAGCGTGATGACCCAAAACATTTTCCGTTGGATTTTTTTTGTTCTCCAGGTATTGGCGCTTTGTCTTGTCGCTGCGGCCCAGGCCAAGCCAGCGGCTGATTTGATCATTACAAATGCTAAAATTTGGACTGGGGACGACGCGCATCCGCACGCCCAAGCAGTTGCTGTCTTCCGCGATCGTATCCTCGCGGTGGGTTCATCGGCAGAAATCGAGAAACTGCGTGCCGCGGATACCAAGCTGATCGATGCGGGCGGCAAATTGCTTGTTCCGGGTTTCAATGACGCGCACGTGCATTTTGTGGGCGGCGGAATGGATCTGGATGCGTTGCATCTCAACGACGCGACCAGCGCCGAAGAATTCGTCAATCGCATGCGCAAGCAGGCGAAGAAAACGCCGAAAGGGCAATGGATCCTCGGCGGCGGTTGGGACGAGACAAAATGGGCTCCCACCAAACTCCCAACCAGAGAACTGATCGATTCATTCACTCCCGAGACTCCCGTTTTCATCGACCGCTACGACGGCCACATGGGGCTGGCAAATTCCGTTGCTTTGCGGCTGGCAGGAATTACAGCGCAAACGCCCGATCCGCCCGGCGGCGTGATCGTTCGGGATGCGCAAGGGAATCCGACGGGGGCGTTAAAGGACGCCGCGGCGGAGTTGGTCATTAAAGTGATCCCGCCGCTCACTCATGATCAGCGAATCGCTGCCATCAAACGTGGATTGGAGTATGCAGCTTCGCTTGGGGTGACCAGCTTTCAGGAGATGAACGACGAGTACACCGACAGCTTTGCGGACATCGGCGCCTACGATGAACTGCTGCAAAGCGGCCAACTGACAGCGCGAGTGTACGTAGCCGCCTCGATCGCCGATTGGAAAAAAGAAGCGGACGTTGGCGTGCGTCATGCGTTTGGTTCTCCGTGGCTGCGGATGGGAGCGCTGAAGGGATTTGCCGACGGATCACTCGGATCACGCACTGCATATTTTTTCGAGCCATACAGTGATGATCCGACTAACTCTGGCTTGCTCAATCGTCAAATGCAGCCGCTCTCGCAAATGCAGAACTGGATCGTGAACGCCGACGCCACCGGCCTGCAGATTTGCATTCATGCCATCGGTGACAAGGCGATCTCGACTGTTCTCGATATGTACGCTGAGGCGATGAAAGCGAACCGCGACGCGAATCCTCGCTTCCGCATTGAGCATGCGCAGCACATGGCGCAGAAGGATTTTGCGCGTTTCGCGGAGTTGAACGTGATCGCGTCGGTGCAGCCCTATCAGGCGATCGACGATGGCCGCTGGGCCGAGGCCCGCATTGGCCGCGATCGCGCCAGCCGCACCTATGCGTTTCGCACCTTTCTCAATCACGGCGTGCATCTGGCGTTTGGAACGGATTGGGATGTGGCGCCGCTTAATCCGCTGCTTGGCGTCTACGCGGCCGTGACCCGTGCGACACTCGATGGCAAGAATCCGAATGGGTGGTTTCCGGAGCAGAAACTCACTGTAGACGAAGCAATGAAGGCGTACACCGTGGGCTCGGCCTATGCGGAATTTCAAGAAGCAGAGAAAGGTTCGATCATGCCGGGCAAACTCGCAGACATGGTCTTGCTGAGCAACGACATTTTCACGATCGATCCTGTCAAGATTCGTGACACGAAAGTGTTGCAGACAATTGTCGGCGGGAAAGTGGTGTGGGATTTGTCGCGGAAGCAGAGGTATGAGAGCCGGAACTAGTTCTCAACCAAATCCTTGTCATTCCGAGAAGCGCAGCGACGAGGAATCTGCTCTATCGATCCGAAATGCAGATCCCTCGCTTCGCTCAGGATGGCAACACTTATGAGCTTCTTAGCAGCTCTCGCCGCGCAGCAGGTCCCCGAATCGTTTCCCGCTTCCTAATCAGCCTCACTGACTTTCCGTCCGCTAACACTTCTGCGGGTCGCGGGCGCGTGTTGTAATTCGAGGCCAACACCATTCCATAGGCACCGGCATCGAGCACGGCGAGCAAATCGCCCTCGGCAACCACTGGCAATTTACGGTCGCGGGCGAGAAAATCTCCGCTTTCGCAGATCGGCCCGACAACGTCTGTAATCTCCGACCCAGAATCTTCTGAGGAGACGACTGGAACAATTCGATGCTCCGCATGATAGAGAGATGGCCGGATCAGGTCGTTCATCGCGGCATCCACGACCAGGAATTTCTTGCCGTCGTTGGTCTTCCGATAGAGCACGCGAGTCAGCAGCGCTCCAGCCGGGGCGACAATGCAACGCCCAGGCTCGAGCAAAAGATGCACTTTCAGCCCGCGGAGCGGTTTCGAGACTGCAGCGGCATAGGCGGAAAACTGCGGCCCCGGAGCATGATCGTATGCGATCCCCAGTCCGCCGCCGGCATCCACGTAGTTGACCGCGTGTCCTTTGCCGCGCAGCTCGCGTACCAGTTCGGCGACGCGCTGCATAGTTTCCGTGAACGGGGTCACGTCGGTAATTTGCGAACCGATGTGCACGCTTACCCCGGCAATCCGCAAATACTTGTTCCGTGCGGCTTCGTCGTACAAGCGAATCGCGGACGCAATGGGAATTCCGAACTTGTGCCGGTGCAGGCCGGTTGAAATATATGGATGGGTTTCGGCGGCAACGTCAGGATTCACTCGCAGCGCGACCGGCGCAGTCCTTCGAACCTCAGCCGTGCATTCGGCCAAGGCCTGCAACTCCGATTCGCTTTCCACGTTGAAGAGCAGTATGTTCGCGCGCAAGGCAGCGCGCATCTCCTCTTTCGTTTTACCGACTCCAGAGAAGACGACTTTGCGGGCAGCTGCGCGGCTCACGTGCAACACGCGTTCCAGTTCGCCGCCGGAAACGACGTCGAAACCGCAACCCATTCTTGCTAAAAGTCGCAGGATCGCCATAGCCGAATTGGCCTTTACGGAATAGCAAATCGTGTGAGGAGTGCGGCCAAAGGCGCGATCGAAGGCGCGCATCCGGCTGCGGATCAGTGAGGCCGAATAAACGTATAGGGGAGTGCCGAAGCGTTGCGCGAGAACAGGCAACGGGACTTCGTCGCAACAGAGAAGCGACGAAGACGCCCCGGAACCGGGCCGCAATTCAAAACCGATCCCTGGATTCGCGGATTTCCTTCGCGCCCCGCTCACTTGCGTTTCCCAGGGCTGCCTTTCACGCGAATAGCTACGATTGTTTGATCATCGAAGGCCTCTTCCCCTGCGGCATGCTCGGCAACGGCCGAGAAAATGGCTTTCACTACCGTGTCGGCCGAGGCATTGCAATTTTCGGTGACAATGCGTTCGACCCGTCCTCGGCCGAACAATTCTCCGGTTTTATTGCGCGCGTCCAGAATGCCATCGCTGAAAAATACGAACATGTCCCCGGGCTTGGTGTTGAAGTTGAACTCGTCATATTCCGCATCGTCGAATAATCCGAGCGGCAAGCCTGTGGCTTCGATGAGCCTGACTTTGCCGTCGTGGCAGTAGATGGGGCGGGGCAGGCCGGAGTTCGCCACCCGTAAACTCCGCTTTTCGTCATCCCAAACGGCATAAATCAATGAAACGAACTGGGCCTCGATGCGGCGCTCGCCCAACGAATAATTTACCGCCGAAAGCATTTCCGCCGGCGCCGGCTCGATGGGCGCGTGCGAACGAAGAATGCCACTTACCAAGGCCGCATAAATCGCCGCCGGCGCGCCTTTGCCGCTTACGTCGCCAATCACGAGTGCAGTCCGCGAAAGCGAATAGGCCATGAAGTCGTAAAGGTCGCCGCCGATTGCGCGGGCAGGAACAAACTTGGCTGCGATGTCAAGATTCTTGACTGTCGGCAACGTCGGCGGCAGAAGCCGGAATTGCAACTCCCGCGCCATCGAGAGGTCACGTTCAAGCCGTTGCTCCTGGCGGGCGATTTGCTCGTAGAGCTGGGCGTTTTCGATTGCAATCGCAATCTGAGCCGCCAAAGTGATCATGGTCCGCTTGTGGTCCTCGGTGAAAAATCCGCGGCGCGTGTGCTCTAGGTCGAGCACGCCGATCACTCTCCCTTTATGGATCAGCGGAATTGCCAGCTCCGACCGGGTCTCAGGATTGAGCTGAATGTAACGCGGATCCTTGCGGACATCGGGTACAAGCACGGCTTCTTTGTGCCGGGCGGCGTAGCCAACAACTCCCTTGCCCAGTGGGATATCGTGCTTTAAATGAATGTTTTCCTTGAAGCGCTGCGAGAATCGGTGCTGCAACTTCTCGGTCCGCGGATCAATCAGCAAGATACTGAACATCTGGTAGTCGATCAGCCGCGTGAGCAATTCCGCGACGCGCTTTAGCAGTTCGTCAAGATTCAGAATTGAACTGAGTTCGCGCGCGATCTCGTTCAACAGAACCAGGGTCCGAGCTTGCCGCGTGGTGCGGGTGTAAAGGCGCGCATTCTCGATGCCCACCGCCATGCGTGAGCCGATCAGGGTAAGCAGCCGTTTGTGATCTTCCGTGAAGTGGTCCGGTTGCGGCGACTCAAGGTTGATGACGCCGATGACGCGGTTCTTCACGATCAGTGGAACGGCCAACTCGGAGCGCACGTTGGGAACGCCGGAAATGTAGCTCGGATCCTGAGAGACATCTCCGATCAGGACCGGCTCGCGGCGCTGCGCTGCCACGCCGGTCACGCCTTGGCCGACCTTGATGACGATCCGTTCAGCGACTTCTTTTGCGTATCCGACTTGAAAGCGAATGCGCAGTTCCTGCGTCTTTTCGTTCAGCAGAAGAATGCTGAAAATCTCGTAGTCGATGACTTTGCGGACGAGTTCGGCCACGCGGTGCAGTGTGGTATCGAGATCGAGCGTGGTATTGACCACGTCCGCCACTTCGAGCAAAAGCGGATCGATCCGGGTTTCGAAATCAGTTTGAGTTGCGACCATGTATAGCCTTCAATGATAACAGCCGCGCTTCCAATCCTTCTGGAATCAGCCCTGTCGCGGCACGATGCAAATGTCGGGCAGGTTGCGGTATTTTTCGGCGTAATCGAGGCCATAACCCACAACGTACAGATCTTCAATGGTGAAACCGAGATAGTCGGCCTGCATGGGCTGTTTGCGGCGCGAAGGTTTGTCAAGCAAGGCAGCGATGCGCAGCGATTTCGGTTTGTGCGCCAGCACGATGTGCCTCAAATAGGTAAGCGTCAGGCCGGTGTCGAGAATGTCTTCGACCAAAATGACGTTGCGTCCTTTCATCGATTGATCAACGTCTTTCGTCAGACGAACTTCCCCCGTGGAATCCCATCCGCTGCTCAGCTCTTGCGCGGGGCTGGGCCGGTTGCCGTAACTCGAGACGCCGATAAAATCGAAAGTAGCGTCGAGTTGCACCTGGCGGGCAAGATCGCTCAGGAAAATTGCCGCGCCTTTAAGCACCCCCACAAAAATCACGCTCTGACCGGAATAATCCCGCGTAATTTCAGCTCCGATCGCGGCCACGCGTTCGGCGATCTGATCGCGAGTGATGAGGGCCAGTTCAGTTCTGGCATGGCGAAACAGTTTAAACTAGCTGGAAGCGCTTGAGCGAAAATCTGCTGATGTTCTTGTCCAATGCTAGAAGCTAGCAGCTAGGAGCGTTCCTGATGAATCTTAACGGCCTCAAACTTACCTGGCTCGGCCACGCGACCTTTCGCGTGGAAACGCCCGGCGGCAAGACGATCCTCATCGATCCCTGGGTGATGGGAAATCCAGCTTGTCCGGAGAACGAAAAAACTGTCAAGAAAGTTGACGTCATGCTTTGCACGCATGGCCACTTCGACCATATCGGAGACGCAGTCGAAATCGCGATAAAACATAATCCGAGAGTTGTGGGCATTCCCGAGCTTTGCGCATGGCTGCAGAAAAAAGGCGTGAAAAACACTGCAGAAATGAATAAGGGGGGAACGCAGAAAGTCGAAGACATCAAAGTCACCATGGTCCACGCCGACCATTCCTGCGGCATCACAGACGGCGATGAAATCGTTTACGGTGGTGAAGCGTGCGGATACGTCGTTGAATTTTCCAATGGCGTGAAGATTTATCACGCCGGCGACACCAATGTGTTTGGCGATATGGCGATCATTCGTGAACTCTACGCGCCGAGCATCGTAATGTTGCCCATCGGTGACCACTACACGATGAGTCCGCGTGAAGCGGCGTACGCTTGCAAGCTTCTGCAGCCGAAAACCCTAATTCCGATGCACTTCGGCACGTTTCCTGTCTTGACTGGCAGGCCAAGCGAGTTGCATAAGCTCGCGCCTGATGTAGAGATCAGAGAAATGAAGCCGGGTGAGACAGTCTCCTAAGGCGCAATGATGAAGACGCGTTGCATCTTTTCAGCCACACATTCCAAAGGAGCGAATTTGGCGAAAGCGAAAGAAATAAAACCCGGTTGGCGTATGGGTGAGATCACCGCACCGGCGGTCGACGATTATCTGTACCGTTTGCTTCCGCCGCGCGACGAAGTTCTGGCGGAGATGGAGGCTGAGGCCGCTCGCCGTGACGTGCCGATTGTCGGGCCTGCGGTCGGGCGAATTTTGTATCAACTCGCGATCATGATTGGCGCGAAGAATGTGTTTGAAATGGGTTCGGCGATCGGCTATTCGACGATCTGGTGGGCCCGTGCAGTCGGTAACGGCGGACGCGTCTTTTACACCGACGGTGATCGGAAAAACGCGGACGAGGCCCGCAAATATTTCAAGCGGGCGGGAGTCGAGGAGCGGGTCGAAGTGCAGATCGGCGATGCGCTGGAATTGCTGTCGGAACAGAAGAAGGAGTTCGACATCATCTTCAACGATGTCGACAAAGAAGATTACCCGCGTGTGTTGAAGTTGGCACTTCCACGTCTTCGCAAAGGCGGGCTTTTTGTCAGTGACAACGTTTTGTGGAGCGGGAAAGTAGCGGATCCCAGAAACTCCGAGTCGAGCACCAAAGCCATTCGTGAGCTCAACCGCCTGCAGTACGACGCGGCGGATTTGTTCACGACAATTTTGCCGATCCGCGATGGAGTGTCGGTGGCGGTGAAGAGGTAGGAAACAGTTTCTCCGTGTCATTCCGAGAATTTTCAAGTCCGAGGAACCTGCTTTTCCCAACTGCAGATCCCTCGCTTCGCTCGGGATGACAACAAATCAGATCGACTTCACCGGAATCAGCATGACGTCGTCGACCAATCCCACTTCCTTCTGCAGGAACGGCTCGGCGTAGGTCACGCCTCCCAAAAGTCCGTAGTAACGGGCCATGGCTTCGATGCGGGCGCGAATCTCCGCCTGGGCAGGGAACAAATCCTTGCCGGCTTCCTGATCGCTGAACTGCGATTCGTAGGCCATCAGCGATTGAACCCGTGCTTCGAACTGATCGCTGATATCGACCACGAAGGTCGGCCGAACGTCGTAATAAAGCGTCGCGTAGATGATTTTGAACGGGCGGTGCGGAGGCAGGGGATCCTCGGTCGCCCCTTGCCTTGTTAACGAAAGTCTTGCCAGTCCGGCCACGAAGCACGCCTCGTACCCCAGCACTGACGCCGTGTAGTGGTCGGGGTGCCGGCCCTGCCAATAGGGAAGAATAACCACGCGCGGCCGTTGCTCGCGGATGACACGGGCGACTTTCAGCCGGTTTTCCCAAGTGTTCTCGACGCGCCCGTCGGGAATGTCGAGCGCCTGCCGCCACGAGACTTTAAGGATCTCGGCGGCGTGTTCGGCTTCGCGGCGGCGATCTTCCGCGGTTCCGCGTGTTCCCATCTCCCCTTGGGTGAGGTCAAGAATTCCGGTGCGATGGCCGCGCTCGGCCATCTTCAGCAGCGTACCGCCGCAGGTCTGTTCCACGTCGTCACGATGGGCGGCAATAGCGAGGATGTCGAGAGAAATGCCGGACATGTAGTCGAGAGGATATAGACAGATTCAAGGGTTAAGCAACTGGCTGCAGGCGCTCACTTGCGGATGTACTTGCTTTACATGTACACGGTATACGTGTATGATTGATTTGTGATTGCGTCCTTCGCCGGCCAGACCACCCAGGACATTTTCGATGGGAGCAATACAAGAGCGGCGAGGAGAATCGATAGGCGCCTTTGGCCGGTTATCGGGCGCAAGCTGGACGCACTAAACGCGGCGGCCAGTCTCAATGACTTGAAGAGTCCGGGAAATCAGCTGGAGAAACTTAGAGATGACTTGGCCGGCTGCTGGAGCATTCGAGTGAACGATCAATATCGAATCGTATTCCGATTTGACAAGGGGAATGCGGCAGACGTGCGCTGTCAAGACGTGCACTAACGAGGAGAATGATTCGTGCTTCCTAAGGAGCGTATCGCGACCCACCCTGGTGAGGTACTGCTGGAGGAGTACATCAAGCCGCTTGGCCTCACGCAGGCGACCTTGGCGAAGGAATTGGGAATTTCAACCAACCGGCTCAATGAACTCGTGAGGGGAAAACGCGGCGTTACAGCCGATACCGCGTTGCGCCTGGCTCGCCGGTTCGCTACATCGCCAGAGTTCTGGATGAATCTTCAGACAGCACACGAGCTAACCGAAGCGCGTATGGCTACGGCGGATTGACCAAGTCAACTGGCATCCAATACTCAACTGGCGACACAGGAGCGAACGGCTCCCGCTCCTCACGATACAGATCGCGCCATCTGCTCCTTTTCTCGATCATCGCCAATGCGGCGATCGCCCCTAGTGCAGCGTCCCTCTCGTGATCGGATATCACCGAGGATTCGCATTCTATGACCGTGACGAGATGGCTCATGCGAACTTCTGCAACCGCACGCTCGGCGCTCGCGATGCCGAGGAGCCACAGAAGTGCTTTCGGGTGTGACTCGGTTATACGAATTGCTGGCACTTCATTCCGTAGGAGATACGCTGCCATCATGCCTTGGGCTAGGCAAGCCCCCTGCAGAGAGTTCACATGCTGCACCGTCGAACCTGCACGGAAGCGTCTTAGTGCAATTCGTACAAGTTTGTCTGCGCTCCTGTCGCCATCTGCAATCCAGAACAAGGGGCTGTCGATTGCCGCGGCTTTGATTCTCCCGACGCTTCCAGCCTCGCGTAGCGCTGCCTTAACCGCATCAGCAGCATGATTGGCCGTATTCGACGCACACAATCGAAGTCGACCTTTGTTCGTTACCTCAGCTGCGCACCATCCGAATTGCTTTTGGCCGCCAGGGTCGAATCCGAGAATGACCATGCCCATCCTCTTTCAATCTGCAAAGCGCTACGTCTTCCGCTCCACCAAAAACTGCGCCAGCGCCTTCAGCGTCTCGGCGCGAGGGTCGAAGCTCTCCAGCGCATTCATCGCCGTGTTCACCAGCCTATCGGCTTTCTTCAGCGACTCGTCAATCCCGAACAGCGATGGATACGTGACTTTTTCGGCTGCCGTGTCTTTGCCTGCCGTCTTCCCGAGCTGCTCAGATGTCTGCGTTACGTCGAGCACGTCATCGACAATCTGAAATGCCAACCCAATCGACCGTCCAAACTCGCGCAGATTGTTCACAGCCGTTTCGCTCGCGCCCGCATAAAGTCCGCCAGTGACCACGCAAGCCGTGATCAGCGCTGCAGTTTTCGAGCGGTGAATGTACTCGAGCATCTGGAGGTCGGGCCGAGTATGCTCGGCTTCGAGGTCCGACAACTTGGCCTCCAATCATGCCGTCAATGGTTCCCGTGGCGCGGGCAATCTCTTCGATGATACGAACGCGGGCCTCCGCCGGGCATTGTAACCGCGCCAAAACTTCATACGCCTGGGTTTGCAACGCGTCTCCCGCCAGAATGGCAATCGCTTCGCCAAAAACTTTATGACAGGTGGGACGACCCCGGCGGAGATCATCGTTATCGAGCGCAGGGAGGTCGTCGTGGATCAGCGAATAGGTATGCAGCATTTCGAGCGCCGCGCCTAATTCTTCGATCCCGCTCGGCAGGGAGCCGGCAACCATGCGGCCCGCTTCAATGCAGAGAATCGGGCGGATGCGTTTGCCGCCGGCAAACACACTGTGGCGCATCGCCTGATGGATCGAAGCAGGACGCTGGGAAGCTGAGGGCAGCAAACGTTCCAGGGCGGCGTTGGTCAGATCGCGCCCTGACTCCAGTACGTACTCAAGCATGACCGGAGTATAGCAAGGCAGCGGGACGCGTTATCCAAAAGGAAGACCGGCTACAAACACACTGCAACCCAGGTGTGCGGAGTCACGCGAGGACACCGAGATCCGGTCAACTTCTTACGCCGCCGCCGCCCGACTCTGGGCGGCGGTGTCAAGCGTGGCGCGCACGATCGCCCGCGTGTCCGACGCCGGGCAAACATCGGCCGCTCCGGCATTCAGGGCCGCAGCCCACAATTCCTCGTCCGCACAACGGTGGGTGCAGACGATATACGCTCCCGGAAAATCGTGCGTCAGGCATTGCACGTCGGCAAGGGAAGCGCGCTCCATGTCGAGAATCGCCACTTTAGCACGGTGTTTGGCGATGCTGTTACGTAGTTCGCCAACCGAACCCACCTGGCGAATCGAATTCACCGAAGGCGACAAAGCGCAAACCAACGATTGAGCGATCCCCGAATCGCTCTGCAGCAGAACCACATCAAACTGCGTCATACATCCCTCGAACTTCTACCGCATTGCGCGGTCAATCCGGGCCGTGGCGGCTCACCCGAGCGGGATCGCTGTCACGAACGTTGCGGCTATGAGCGGCGAGCGCCCGAGGTCTTTATTTACGACTAGCTGGAACCTCGGTAGTAGGCTCAAACGGCTCAGCCTGGAGTTTTCCGTTCTGCTTCAGCAAGATTTCCACCTTACCCTCGGCTTGCTCCAACTCTTTCCGGCAAGCGGCAGAAACCTGCATCCCCTCCTCGAAGAGCGTCAGAGACTTTTCCAGGGGAACCTCCCCTTTTTCCAGTTCCTGAACGATTTTTTCCAGCCGTTGAAGGCCTTCTTCGAATTTGGGCAACGGATGAACTCCTCTACAGCACATTTTAGTCCAGCCAGGTGGAGAATGTGTCCGTGGAAAATAAACTTTTAACGAAAATTTACAAAGGGTTATGCCGAAGCGGAACTCGACCCGCCGAGCGCCTCCAGGACATCGACAGCGGAGGCGTAGCGGCCTAGCGGAGCGCTGATCTGTACCCCTTGCACCATATCGCGTACTGCGATCACCATCTCCCGCGCGATAGCCACGCCTTCTTCGCGGGCGGCTTCGGGAGTTTGCGCGCGGGCCATGCGTTCGAGGATGGAATCCGGCACCGACACCCGCAATTCGTTCTTCATGAACTCGGCATTGCGAACGCTGACCAGCGGCCAGATGCCGGCCACGATCGGAATCCGGCAGTGCTCGATGCGGCGCAAGAAACTCTCCAGTAAGCCCAGATCGAAGACCGGCTGAGTGACCCCATACTCGGCGCCGGCCTCGACTTTGAACTCGAAATCGCCGGACTTCTTCGTCCATATCGCTCAGTCCGGGATTGGCGCCGACGCCGATCACGAAGGCTGTGCCAGCCCCGATCGGATTGCCGCCGATGTCCATCCCGCGATTCAGGTTATGAACGACATTCACTAGGCCGATGGCGTCCACATCAAAAACCGCGGTGGCATCGGGATAATTTCCCATCTTTGGCGGATCGCCGGTGATGCAGATCAAATTGCGGATGCCCATGGCGGCCGCTCCAAGCAGGTCGGATTGAATGCCCAGCACGTTGCGATCACGGCAAGTGTAGTGCAGGATGGCTTCGATGCCGACTTGCTGCTGAATCAGCAACGACAGTGCCTGATTGCTCATGCGCGCTGAGGCGCGCGGGCTGTCGGGAATATTGATGGCGTCGACCCCAACCGACTTCACAAAACGCGCGCCATCGACTTCTTTGCGGATGTCGGTGCCCTTGGGTGGAACGATCTCGACCATGGTCACGAACTCACCCGCTGCCAACTTCGCCCCAAGCCGGGAACGTTTCTCGATCGAGACCGCCGCAGCAGAGGCGGGCTTCGCCGCGCCAGCCGCAGGTGTTGAAACCGCCTTCGAACGAGCTTCGCCCACGCGTAAGGCGGACTTCATGGTGCGAATGTGGTCGGGCGTACTTCCACAACATCCGCCGACCATGCGAACTCCTGCCGCCACAAACTTACGCGCGTAACTCGCCATGTATTCCGGCGAGCACAGATAGATATTTCTGCCTTCGACCGAGCGTGGGATTCCGGCATTAGGCTGCGCCGATAGCGGCAGCGAAGTGAGCGCTCGCATACGCTCAATGCCCTCGAGCATGGCAACCGGGCCGACGCTGCAATTGCAGCCGATCACGTCCGGCCCCCAGTTCATCCAACCGTGGAGTGAAAACTTCCGGAGTCGAACCGTCCAGGCAGTTTCCGTCTTCGTCGATGGTGACCTGCGCCACCAGCGGTAGCTTGGGTGCAACCTCGCGCGCCGCCAACATGGCCTGATGAAGCTCCTCGACATAGCCGAAAGTCTCGAGCATCAGCAGATCGACGCCGCCCTCCACCAGGGCCGCGATCTGCTCGCGGAAAGCGGTGCGGGCTTCCTCGAACGACGTTTTGCCCAGCGGTTCGATGCGAACTCCGAGCGGCCCGACCGATCCCGCAACCCAAGCGTCAAAGCTCTTGGCTTCTTCTCGCGCCAGGCGGGCTCCGGCGACATTGATTTCGTGGACGCGACTGGCAAGACCGTGCCGTCCCAGGCGGAAAGAGTTTGCCCCAAAAGTGTTGGTTTCGATAATCTCCGCGCCGGCCTGGAGATAATCGTGATGGATGGCGCGCACCAGGTCGGGTTGCGAGACGTTCAACTCGTCATAGCAGCGATTGATGAAAATTCCCTTGGCATAGAGCAGGGTTCCCATCGCTCCGTCGCACAGCACGGGCGACTGTTTCAGCCGTGCTAAGAGGTCTCCAGCCATGATTTCGAGAATACAGGATGGGTGTGGCTTTTGCATCCGGCGCGGGCTGCGCGAGGCTGGGCAGCTCAAATATTTCTGAAAAACAACCTTGCGTCTGGCTCTGCTATAATCCCGTTTCTTGCATCTAAATCTTTGTTTCTCTTACTCTTCGGAGTCCCAGGATTGAATAAAGCTGGCCTCGCCTTAATACTCCTAGTGGGTTTCAGTGTGGCTATTGTCTCTTGTGGCGGAGGTTCGTCCTCGAGCACTCAGCACAAGGCCAGCGGGCTGCCGTTTCGAGCCTTCGTCTCCAACTCGCTGTTTCCCTCCGGCGCAAGCACCCTTCCAGTGCTGAACATCGTGGATGCCAACCTGGACATGCTTTCGCCCTCGACTGTGTCGCTGCTCGGCTCGGTTTCTCAGGCGCAATTGATGGCGGTCTCTGCCGACCTTCACTTATCCATGGTGTTCAGCCTTTCCAGCAACAGCATCGCGGTTGTGGACAATACCACCGAAGCGATCGCCTCGGTCGCAAGTGGAGCCGGCAATGTTCCCGCGATCATTTTGCCAGGCCTGACCCAAAGCATGTTTATTGGCAGTGACAACATAACCGGTTATGCGGCCGTGCCCACCGCACCGATTCAAGGGGAAGCCCCGGGCGGCGTCGTGGTGATGAACTTAGCGGGCGGAGGAATTACCGCGACCATTCCCGTGCCTGCGGCGCGTTACATCGTGCTTACGCCCGATGGAAACCACATCCTGGTTTTCAGTGACAACTCCGATTCAATTACCGTGATCGCGATCAGTTTGATCGGGACCGATCAGGATCCGAGGACGGTTGTGACCGGCAACGCCACCAATCACTTTGACCGTCCGGTGTGGGCGATTTTTACCAACACTTCGACGGCGGAAGTTTTCGATTGTGGGCCGGAGTGCGGCGGAACCGCTGCAGGACTTACGTCTTTTACCGTTGGAAGTTCCACTCCGGGGTCGACGGTCCCCGTGACCGGAGCGACGTATGGATTGCTGGTCGGATCGACTCTTTACGTTGAAGGCACGCCGCCCAACACCGCTTGCGGATTAGGCACCGCGGCCAAAACCTGCGGGACGTTGACCATCTTCGACGTAAATTCCATGCAGAAAACCGCCGGACCATACATCATTCCCGACGGTTATCACGACCGCATGGCGATGGGATCGAACGGGCAGCTTTTTGTCGGTTCCTATAGTTGCACGAGCATCAACCAGCAAGACGGCGAAGTGCGGGGCTGTCTTGCCATCTTCAACACTGCTACCACGCTGGTGATCGTTCCGCCTCAAATCGGCGATGCCACGGGCATCCAGCCCATCCCTGGACGCAACGTTGTCTACGTTTGCGAGGGCGGCGCATTTAACATTTACGACACTACCACCGACCAGATATTGATCCAGCCCATTCAGATCGACATTGTCGGCCAGTCCTACGATGTGAAGCTGGTCGATCCGCCGCAGAGTTAGTAACTCGATTCAGTTTTCCGGCTGAAGTGGCACGAACTGGTGCACATTCGCCTTCTGCGTGGCTTGGGACGAAAACGGCCAGGGAAAAGTGGAATTCTCGTACCACGCGTTCCACTGGTCCAGATAGTTCGGGCTGAGAAAATTTCCCGATTCGCCGGTCACCAGATTGATCGTGGATTGGTCGAGATCAGCCAGATCGACGGTGATTCTTTCTGAAGGGCCGTTCGTCGGCGAGACAGCTTTCACCGTGAACGGGCTGCCGGATTGCTCTCGGCTGCCCCGGGCCGGTCCAACGGCGCAGAAGTGGAATCCTGGCCGAGCACGGGATTCTGGATCTCCACCGGATTGAACTCTCCCCACTTCCAGGAGTTCAAGTCTTGCGGGAGCGTCGGGGCTGTTACCGGCAGCTTCGACGGCTGCGGCCAGCAATTCGTCGTAACTCGAATACGCGCCGGGCAGCCAGCGTTTGGGTTGGTGCTGCACCACGCTTTCCAGCCAGACGGTTTCCATCATCCAGCTATAACTCTTCCAGTTGAGTTCTGCTTTCGCCTGCGCCGGATCGGCCGCCGCGGCCCCAGTTTGGGTTCAAGGAGCAGGCGCACCAGTTCCTCGCGCGAGCGCACCGCGATGGTCGGGGCGGGCGAATCCGCGGTCATTCGTCCATCCCATTGCCGCAGGATTTCGGCTGCCGCCTTGGCGCGAGACCGAGGGCTTGCTGGCGTGGTCGATCGCGTAGACAAATTTGATCGGCGAATAAACGGTCGAGATCGGAGTAAATGTCGGCCTGCAGCGCCAGCATGTCGGCGGCGGAGAACTTTTTGTCCCGACTCCAGCACGCGATAAATTCTGGCCGACCGCCACGGAGCTTCCCACTCCGTGCTGATGGAATAGGGATACTTCTCGGGAGTGATCCGGCTGTTCGCGGTGGCAATGATTCCCGAGGCGGATTGAAGACGTTTGGCAACTTGTCGAACGGGATGTAACCCGTCCACTCGTGAGCGTTGTCGCTGCCGTTCTCGGGCAAACTGCCGTCGCCGGCAGCGCGGATGGGAATCTTGCCGGTCGCGTGGTATCCGATGTTGCCGTCTACGTCGGCATAGACGACGTTTTGCCCTGGCGCGTCAAATTGCGAGAAGGCTTGCTGAAAATCCGTCCCAGTTCTGCGCCGAATCCACGGCGAAAAACGGATTGCGAATGCCGTCATAGAGAGTCCAGCGCAGAGCCAGCTTGCGAGTTTCACCAGGAACGAGTTCGGTGACGATCGGGCCGTGCCGCGTGATCAGCACGTCGAGTGCCACATCCGGCTTACCTTTCACGTGGATAATTTCGTGACGCTGTTCGGGCGTCTTCCATCCTTCGGGAGTGAGATATTGGCCGGAGACGTTGAATGTTTCAACGTAGATATCTTCGATGGTCGGGCCGACGTTGGTGAATCCCCACGCGACTGCGCGGATTGTGGCCCACGATCACGTAGGGATAGCCGGGCAGCGTCACGCCCGCGACATCGAATCCATCGCAGCGATCACAACGCAGATGGGCCTCGTACCAGAGATTGGGCATCTGGTGCCCGAGATGCATGTCGTTTGAGAGCAGCGGCTTGCCGGAAACCGTGTGCGCCCCGGACACCACCCAGTTGTTAGAGCCGAGAACCAGCGGTGGATCGTCGAAGAACTCGGATGTCGAAGGCGCGATGTCCAATGCTCCACCGGCTTCCTCTGTGTTCCTCTGTGTTCTCTGTGTTTGAGCTGGGGCGCGGCTTGGCTCGTTGAAAATCCGGTTGCCGTGAGAAATTCCGGTCAGCTTGGTTACTGCGCTGTCCATTCCCGAGTCGTCGTCTTCATCGTCATCCTCGTCTTGATCGGGATTGGCCCGGTCTATCGTCTGCCGGATCACGGTCGGAGGCCGGTCACGCCACGATGAGTTCACGTAAAGATCGGCGGTCAAGTCCGCTCCCAGCTTGGCCAGAATTTTTTCGCGCATGATGGCGTGGCGGGGGAAAGTCGTGAGGTCTTCGACCATGTATGCGCCCATCAGCATGGAATCTTCGACCGACCACGGTTGCGGAGAGTAGCCGAGAATGCGGAATTCGATCGGCAGGCGATCGCGATGAGAATTGATAAACGCGTTCACACCTCGCGCGTAGGCTTCGAGATGCGCGCGGTCGGCGCGGGAAAGCAGCGTGATATTTTTCCGCGCCGCCTGCCGCATGCCCGAGAATTCTCTGCTGGCGGTCGTGCTCGAGCTGGGTTTCTCCGACAACTTCCGCGAGTTCGCCGGCGGCAAAGCGCCGGATCCCATCCATCTGGAACAGCCGGTCTTGCGCGGTCACGTATCCCTGTGCGAAGAACAGGTCGTCGAAATTGGCGGCCTCGATCGTCGGAATGCCATGACTATCGCGACTGCACGGTTACCGGAGCCTTCAAGTCCCGGGCACGGAATAGTGCCATCGAATCTGGGGCAAGGCAGAACGGGCGATGGAATAGAGCCAATAACCTGCCGTCCCAACGCCACGAGCAGCAGAAAACGCCGACACGATCGCGACTACGCGCAGTACAGCGGATCCGCGGAGCGCGGCTCAGACAGGTCGGAGTAGTCGCCATGGGTGATTCTCGATTCTAGGGTGTCAGGCTTGCGGGAAGGGAAAGCCGCGGCACTTTGTCGGTTCCCCGGAGGCGCAGTTCATGACGCTCCGCCAAGTATGATTTCTTCAGTGGCCGATAGCCCATGCTGCAGAAGCGCATTGACGATCAACCCAGCATCTCGCGCGAGATGATCCGCGAGGCGCAGCAGATCCTGCATCAGCATCTCAAACGGTGGGGCTGAAACACACCGCGCAGCGCGACACCATTTTGCAGACCTTTCTTGAAACGCGCGAGCACCTTTCCACCAACGAATTGCACCGGCTGGTGCAAAAGAAAGATGCCGCGCATCGGCTTTACCACGGTATATCGCACTTTGAAGCTGCTGGCCGAATGCGGTCTGGCCAGCGAAGTCGCATTTCACGATGGCATCGCTCGCTATGAACACCAGTACAACCGCCGCAGCCACCATCACATGGTCTGCACCGAGTGCGGCAGTTCGGTGGAGTTTTTTTCGCCGGAAGTGGATCATCTGGAACAGGAGATCGGCCGCAAGTACCACTACGACACCACCCGGCATACCTTTCAGATTTATGGCGTGTGCGAGGATTGCCGGCAAAAGCCGTCACGCGATCAGTCTGATCAAACCATGTCTATTTCCTGTCCGCAATGCAGAGCCGAAATGCCCGACGCCGCGGCATTTTGCCCCGGCTGCGGCCGCAGAATGATTGCGGCGCCTGCCGCTCAAGGGAAGGTTGGCTTCCTCCGTGAAAACATCGCTGGCGCGCTTGCTTATATGGCTCTGGTTCCCGCGATCTTTTTTCTCCTAAAAGAGCCTTTTAAAGAAAACCACTTTGTGCGGTTTCACTCCTGGCAGTCGATTTATCTGGCGATTTCGGGATTCATCGTGGGTGTCGTGCTCCGGACCTTGTTCTATGTGCTCAGCTTCGTTCCCTACGGAGGCCAATTGCTCGGCTGGCTGGCGATGATCGTGGTTGCGATTGGCTGGATATTGCTCTGGCTAGTAGCGGTGGTGAAAGCGTTGCAAGGAGAGTTCTTCAAACTGCCGCTTATTGGAGATTTTGCGGAAAGAGTGTAGGCTCTTAGCCAGAACGTGCACGCGTTGTCGCAAAGTGTAGCTAGTCTTCGCTTGCAGGATGGAAACTCAGCGTAGGAGGAAGCTATGGCTTTTTGCACCTCGTGTGGAGCTCAAATACCGGCGGGAGCGACAGTTTGTCCCGCATGCAGCCGTTCCGCTACCCCCTCAAGCACGGTCGCGCCGGTCGGCGCGACCACGCAGGCAAACGTGGGCGGACTGACAGAGAACGTCGCCGGCGCACTCGCCTACGTGACCATCATTCCCGCCATCGTGTTCCTGGTGTTGGAGCCTTATAACCGGAACAAGTTCATCAAGTTTCATTCCTTCCAATGTATCTTTGCCGCGGTTGCCTGGATCGCCTTGTGGATCGTTCTGAGCATTATCGCCCACATCCCGTTGCTTGGCTGGTTGACGATCCTCATCTGGCCGCTGGTCGGACTGGCGGGGTTTGTAGTCTGGCTGGTGCTGGTGTTGAAAGCCTTCCAGGGGCAGATGTTCAAGCTGCCGGTCATCGGCGACATGGCAGAAAAGCAGGCGAACGCTTAGGACCAAGAGTCGGTTTGATGCAGAAAGACTAGAGGCCGCGGTATGAAGCATCGCGTTGTGATTTGGGCAGCGGGGGGTTGCCTGATTTCCGCCTGCTGGGCGATTTACCTTTTCATCAGAACTCCGCTGACATCGGCGGAAACGATTGTCTATGCGCTTGCTCGTTTCACCCAGCCAGTCGTCCTCGCAGGTTCTTACTTCCACTTCGGCCTTCGTGTCTATTGGTCCTTCTAGCGAATGCCGCTACCTACGCTTTAGCTGGCTTAGTGGTGGAGGGCTTTCGCCAAAAACTACATCCGACCCACTGATTCGTAACGCCAGGGGCTTGCCGTTTTTGAGTGTCTCAGCTTAAGTTGCGTGCGTCATCCCAAGCAAAGCCGCTTTTTAGGCGGAGCGAGGGATCTCATGCTGCAATGGCCTTATTTTATTGGGGTCTTCCGGTGAAGGCGCGGTCTTTCGGGATGGCTCCGAATGAAACTGGGTTCGATCTGAGCCACTACCTTCGCTTCACCCCATTTTCCTTCCGGCCTCTTTTCGGGTAGTCTGTTTCACTTACCTTCGGAGGGATGGGGTTGAAAGTCAGGGTCTTTTATCACGACAAGTGTTTTGACGGGGCTTCGTCCGCCGCGCTGTTCTCGCGCTTCTATCGCGAGCGCATCCGCAACAACGTGGAATTTCATTTCTCCGGCCTGCTGCACCGCGCAGGTTCGTTGTTCAACGAAAAAGATTTCGATGGCGAGGAGAACGCCATCGTCGATTTCAAGTACTCGAGCTCCCCGAAGATCACCTGGTGGTTCGATCATCATGAAAGCGCATTTTTAACTCCGAGCGACGCCGCTCACTTCGAACAGGACCAGAGCAATCGCAAGTTCTACGATCCTGATTTCAAGTCGTGCACCAGCTTCATCGCAACCATTGCCCAGGATCGGTTCGGCTTCGATCCGACGCCGGTCGCTGACCTCGTTCATTGGACCGACATTATCGACGGCGCGATGTATCCCGACGCGCGCACCGCGGTTGAAATGCGCGAGCCGGCCATGAAGCTGACCATGGTGATCGAAGCTTCACAGGATTACGCTTTCGTGCCGCGGCTGATTCCATTCCTTGCCACCAAACCGCTGGGAGAGATTTTGCACGAGCCGTTCGTGGCCAGCCTGCTGCCGCCGTTGCTGGAGCGGCATCAGAAATCGATTGAGATCCTGCGTGAACGCACCACGCTCGAGGACGGAACGATCTTCTTCGACATCACCGACCACGAACTAGAGGGCTACAACAAGTTTGTCCCTTATTATCTGCATCCTGCCTCGATCTACAGCGTTGGACTGAGCAAGAGCAGCTTCCGTGTAAAAGTGTCAGTCGGATCAAATCCCTGGGCGCCGCAGCCGCCGGTAGTGAACCTGGCGAAGGTGTGCGAGCGCTACGGTGGTGGCGGCCACGCGCGCGTCGGCGCGATCTCCTTCGATGTTTCGCAGCAGGCCGAAGCGCGCAAAGCGGGGGCTGAAATCGTGCAGGAGTTGCGAGCTGCAGTGCGAGGAAAGTAGCTCCAGCCAATCCGCAGAGACGCCGTGAGCGCGACGCCGACTTCCGATTCTGTGGTCCGTGAGGGCCGAGCATCTCGGCCGCACGGTTTCTGGCAAAGTTCTAGTGGAAGACGCGTCGTTTGCGGTGCGTAGCAGGGAAGTGCTCGCCGTCGTCGGTCCCAGCGGATCGGGGAAAACTTCCCTCCTGCGGTTGCTGAACCGGCTCGACGAACCCACTAGCGGGACCGTTTTTGTCGAAGGCACCGATTACCGCCAGATCGAGCCTCGCGAACTGCGGCGAAACCTGGGAATGGTGACGCAGCGTCCCTTCTTATTTCCAGGAACGGTCGCAGACAATCTTCGCTTCGGGCCGCTGCAGCGCGGAGAGATGCTGAATGACGGGGTCGTCGAGGAGCTGCTGACGCGAGTTGGATTGCCCGGCTACGGCGTTCGGAACGTTGCCAATCTCTCCGGAGGCGAGGCGCAGCGTGTCTCGGTGGCGCGCACTTTGGCCAATTCGCCGCTCGCCCTGCTGCTCGACGAACCGACTTCCGCGTTAGACGAAGCTGCCAAACTTGGGATCGAAAATCTGATCGCGCGAATCGTCACCGAACAAGGATTGACCTGCATTCTCGTGACCCACGATACAGCGCAGGCAATGCGCCTCGCCTCGCGGGCGCTGATAATTGAAGCGGGCCGGATCGTTCGCGATGGTCGCCGTAAAG
Organism: uncultured Acidobacteriaceae bacterium; assembly: GCA_963848325.1. Taxonomy (GTDB): domain Bacteria; phylum Acidobacteriota; class Terriglobia; order Terriglobales; family Acidobacteriaceae; genus DATJOJ01. Next base: position 76,252 of record CAWKDJ010000014.1, on the reverse strand, counting down.
GAGGTGCTGCGTGCTTAGGCATTTCTTCAGCAATCAACTTTATCTTGGATTAGCGCAAGCGGGAACAACGGCGCTGATGGCGTTCCTGGTAATTCTCTTGGCTCGCAAGCGTGGGATTCATCTGGAACGCGACGCTTCGTTCGCTATGCTTCGCGGCATCGTCCAGATCGTTGCCGTCGGCTCGGTGCTGGTGCTTCTACTGCGCGCGCCGCTCTGGGCCAGCGCCTTGCTGCTGGCAGGGATGATCGTCGCCGCAGGCGCAACTTCGGCACGCCGAGCGAAGGGAATGCCGGGCTCGTTCCAAATTTCCGCCTGGGCCATCGCCTGCGGTGCGGGTTCGGTCATCGCGCTGATGACCTGGCTCGGCGTAATCGATACCGCGCTCACCACGCTGGTGCCGGTCGGGAGTATGCTGATCGCCAATGCCATGAACACCAATGCGCTGGCACTCAACCGCTTCCGCGCGGACGTGCTGGCGCATGTCGGCGAGATTGAAACTGCCCTCGCCCTCGGCGCCGAGCCGGTCGCGAGTGTCGCGCCCTACGTGCAGGCGTCGTTTGAATCCAGCCTGATCCCGGCGATTGATTCCATCCGCTCGCTGGGCATCGTATGGATTCCCGGGCTGATGGCGGGAATGCTGCTCTCCGGAGCGCGCCCAGTGTATGCTGCGGTCTACCAGTTTGTGGTGCTGACTATGATTCTGGCCGCATCCGGCCTTACCTCGCTGGTCAGTACAGTGTTGATTCGGGCGAGAATTTTTACTCAGGCGCAACAATTAATGCTTCAGCCCGGTAAATAATAGAATATGACTACGATGGCATGGGGCGAGCCGAAGTCGCGGCCGGGGCACCGAGTCAACTTGCAGGTGCTCCGTGGAGTTGCCACTTTTGAAATGGCTAAGGGATTGGTCGTGCTCTTGGCTGCCTTTGGCGTGCTTTTTCTCGTGGGTCGCGACCCTTGGGACATCGCCGACGGCCTGCTTCACCTGCTTCACATCAGCCCCGACCATCACTTTGCGCAAGTCTTCCTCGACTGGGCCGATACGCTTACCGATTCCAAGCTGTGGTGGGTAGCTGCAGTCGCGGTCGCATATTCGCTGCTTCGCTTCACCGAGGCTTATGGCCTCTGGCACGAGCGCGCCTGGGCGGAGTGGATCGCGCTCATTTCCGGTGCGATTTATCTGCCATTCGAAATTTACAAGTTGCTTCATCGCCAGAGCTTCTTTCATATCTCCGTTTTGACCATCAATCTTGCAATCGTTCTCTACATGGCCTATCTGCTGAAGAGCGGCAAGAGTCTTCACGGCCTGCCCAACGAAACCTGAGTCTTTCGGGGCTTCTCACTTCCAGCCCAGCCACATTCCCCCGCCATCCTGTTATAAACTTTCACACGGGCACTTCGGGGAGGGTGGTATGAGTTGGGCAGCCAAGCTGGTCAAGCCCTATCGCATTGCCGACGGCAAGAAATTTCGCCTGAAAGATAACGATCCGGGCGATACCGGTCATCTGCACTCCAAAGAGCATGCCGCGGAACTTCTGAGCCGCGGCATCGTCGAGATGGCCGATCAGCAGGACAAGCTTTACGCGCAGGACCGCTGGGCTGTCTTGCTCATCTTTCAGGCAATGGACGCGGCCGGCAAAGATGGCGCAATCAAACACGTCATGTCGGGCATTAATCCTCAGGGTTGCCAGGTGTATTCGTTCAAAGCGCCGTCCGCCGAGGAATTGAACCACGATCCGCTCTGGCGATGCGTGGTACGTCTGCCAGAACGTGGGCGCATCGGCATCTTCAACCGGTCTTATTACGAAGAAGTGCTGGTCGTGCGGGTTCATCCCGAGTTGCTGAAGGCCGAGCGTCTGCCAGCGGCGGTCATGGACAAGCACATCTGGAAGCAGCGCTTCGAAGGGATTAATAACTTCGAAGACTACCTCACGCGCAACGGAACTGTGGTGCGGAAGTTCTTTCTGCATCTATCGAAGAAAGAGCAGAAGAAGCGTTTTCTTTCGCGTCTCGACGAGCCGGGGAAAAACTGGAAGTTTTCCGCCTCCGACCTTCATGAGCGCCAATACTGGGACGATTACCAGAACGCCTACGAGGATATGATCGTTCACACCGCCACCAAAGATGCGCCCTGGTACGTCGTACCTGCCGACAACAAGTGGTACACACGCGCGGTGGTGGCGGCGGCGATCATTGAAACGCTGCAGGATTTGAAAGTCCAGTATCCCAAGGTGGATGCGGCTGTGCGAAAGGAATTGAAAGCCGCCGAGGCTGATCTGCGGGCGAGCAACGAGTAAATCGTCGACTTTTTCCGTCGGGGGTGTTTTATGCACGATCCACAATTGAGCGCGGGCCGGTTCCCGCGAACTGCAGTTTTTTTGTTGATGGTGATCGCGAGCGCGGCTCTCGCGCAGCGGCAGGAAGTTGAACATCCGAAATCAGCCGCCACCACGGCCAGCGAACAGAAACCGTCGCCCGAGCCTGAGAATAAATCCGACAACAACGAAGACCCGCAGTTCAAAGCCATGAAGTATCGCGTGGTCGGACCAGTTTCGCGGCGGACGATCGCTTACCGCGGTCGGCGTTCCCGGCGATCCCAACATTTATTACTTCGGCGCGACCGGTGGCGGTGTGTGGAAGTCCGCCGACGCTGCCATGACCTGGAATCCGGTCTTCGATAAACAGGCGTCGTCTTCGATCGGCAGTATTGCGGTCGCTCCCTCGGACCCGAACGTGGTTTACGTCGGCACCGGTGAAGGCTGCATTCGCGGCAACGCGGCCCAAGGCGATGGCGTCTACAAAACTGTCGATGGCGGCAAGACCTGGAAGAATGTAGGCCTGCACGATTCCCGCGCCGTCGGCAAGGTGATTGTCGATCCTCAGAACGCTGATATCGTGTTCGTCGCCGCGCTCGGTCATCCGTTCGGCCCGAATTCGGAGCGCGGAATCTTTCGCACCATCGACGGCGGCAAGAGCTGGCAACGGGCCCTCTACAAGGACGACAACAGCGGTGGCATCGACGTCGCCTTCGACCCTCGCAATTCGCACATTCTTTTTGCCTCGCTCTGGGAGACGCGCCGCACGCCCTGGACACTTTCCAGCGGTGGCCCGGGAAGCGGCCTTTACCGCTCGAGTGACGGCGGGACTACCTGGAAGCTGCTGCAGGAGCACGGCCTGCCCAAAGGTGCCCTACGGACGCATCGGGGTTGCGGTCGCTGCGAATTCCGAACGCATATACGCGTTGATCGAGGCGAAGGACGGCGGGCTTTACCGCTCCGATGACGGCGGCGATACCTGGGAATTGGTCAACAGCAACCGCTATCTTTGGCAGCGCGCTTGGTATTACATGCACATTGTGGCCGATCCGCAGGACGAAGCCACGGTTTACGTCGCGAATGTGGATTTCTATCGCTCCACCGATGCTGGCCGCAGCTTCAACAAGGTCAAAGCCCCGCATGGCGATAATCACGGACTGTGGATCGATCCGAAAAATCATGATCGCATGATTCTTGCCAACGACGGCGGCGTGACGGTCAGCGTCGACGGCGGCAAAACCTGGAGCCGCGAGGACAATCAGCCAACCGGGCAGTTTTATCACGTGATCACCGACCCTCGGACACCGTATTTTCTCTACGGATCGCAGCAGGACTCGGGCAGCGTCGCCATCGCCAGCCGCAGCGACAACGGGTCGATTGACAATTCCGATTGGTATGGTGTGGGCGGCGGCGAAGCCGGCTACATTGCGCCTTATCCTCTTGATCCCAACATCGTATTTGCCGGCGATTACGAAGGCCTGATCACGCGCTTCGACAAACGTACCGGCCAAGTGAAGAACGTCGGCGTACAGCCGGAGATCAGCGATGGCAGCGGCGCTGCGATTCTCGAACACCGATTTCAGTGGACTTCGCCAATCCTGATTTCGCCTCACGATCCTAACGTCCTCTACCACGGCGGCGAGCGTTTGTTTAAGAGCAGCGACGGCGGCATCCATTGGGAAGCGATCAGTCCCGATCTCACGCGGAACGATAAATCCAAGCAAGCGGCTTCCGGCGGGCCCATCGACAAAGATGATGCGGGCACTGAATACTACGACACCATCTTTGCGCTGGCCGAGTCCCCGCTGACCAAAGATCTGCTCTGGGTCGGCACCGACGACGGGCTGATTCAGATTACGCGCGACGGCGGCAAGAACTGGACCAACGTCACGCCGAAAGATCTGCCGGAGTGGAGCCGCATCAGCCAGATCGACGCCTCGCCGCATGACGCTGGAACTGCCTACGTGGCCGTTGATCGCCACCAGAGCGATGATATCGGCCCATGGATTTACAAGACCAGCGACTACGGCAAGACTTGGACGAAGCTGGTCCACGGCATTCCCGATAATACGTTCGTCCGTGTGGTACGCGAAGATCCCGTCCGCCGCGGTCTGCTTTACGCCGGAACTGAAAGCGGCGTCTATGTTTCGTTCGACGACGGAACGAACTGGCGCTCCTTGCAACTCAATTTGCCCACCACCCCTGTACACGATCTGGTCGTAAAGGGCAACGACCTTGTGCTCGCTACCCACGGACGCGCGTTCTGGATTCTCGACGACGTCTCGCCGCTGCGCCAGTACAGCGATTCCATCGCCAGTCAGGCTTTTCATCTCTATACGCCGGCCACTGCATTGCGTTATCAGAATCCGAGCGACGAGCCGGCCAAGCCAATTCTTGTGGGACAAAACCCACCGCCCGGCGCGATTATTTACTATTTCCTGAAAGACAAGCCGAGGGGCGAAGTCACGGTTGAAATCCTCGACTCTAGCGGCGCTACGATTCGTCGTTACTCCAGCAGCAAGCTTGAGCAACTTGACGAGCCTCCAGATCCGGAGGACAAGAAGCCGGAAAAAGAGATCAAGCCGGAAGCTGGATTAAACGCTCTGGTCTGGGACCTGCGCTATGAACCTGCTCACCACGTCCCCGGGTACTATTTGTGGGAGTACAAGGACGGTGCGCGCGAGCCGCTGGCCGTGCCCGGAACTTATCAAGTGCGAGTGACTGCGGACGGAAATACACAATCCTCGCAAGTTGAGGTCAAACTCGATCCGCGGGTTCAGGTTTCGCAGGCAGACCTGCAGAAGCAATTCGATCTACTGATTCAGATTCGCGACGAACTTAGCCGCGTGTTCGATTCAGTCAATCAGATCCAGGATGTTCAGAGCCAGGTCGATGGGATTAAGAAGCGCTTGCCCGCCAACGACAACACCCGGCCGATCTTGAACGCAGCGGTTGAACTGGATGACCATCTGCTTTCGGTGCGCGATGAATTGGCGCAATTCAAGTACACGGCGAACGAAGACTCGCTCGCCTATCCTCCCTGCGTGGATAGCAAACTGGCCGGCCTGGCTATGGCTGTCGGCGAAGGAACCGACTCGGCCCCCACCGAGTCGGAATATCGAATCTTCGAGAAGCTAAAGAACGACTCGGACGCCAGCATCGCCCACTGGAATGCGCTGCAGAGTGGCGAAATTGCCGCCCTGCAGAAGTTGATGGCGTCGCAGGACATCCAAGCAATCGTCCTGCCGGAGAAGGGAAGCGCGGGTTCTGCGGGCGCGGCGCCGAAATAAGTTGCCTAGGGCCCCGTCCATGCCGATCCATGCTGCGCAAGCAAGCAGCTGTGGTAAGGGCCGTAGCGCAGCAATCCTTGTTGACCGCCGGGCCGGGACGATAATTTGTGCTGCTCGCGCGTGCCGCATCCCCCAAGAAACGCCGGTAATACCAACGCTGAGACTTACTCCGGTGCAAAACCTTGCCCATCTTTTACCTTGAATTTGAGAATGGGCCCGGGTAAGCTGCCACCGTTGTTCTCTTAACGCCCTCAGGCGGCGTGCTGTACGGGAACCCTGCGAAGTTCTTATCTGTTTTGTGGAAGGCAGCTCCACATTTGTTTATAGGTAGTGCCGCTGCCAGACCCCGGGACAATTGGAGAGGAGTGCGGTTATGCGAAGCCGTGTTGTGATCGGGACGTGTTTCTTCTTGGTTGTATTGGTGGCGCTGAGTTTATTGCCGGGGCGAGCCCAGATGGCGGTCCTGGCTCAGGGCCAAGGTACAGCGGCAGGCTCGGGTGCACCGCCGCTGTCGAATCCACTGAAGGTGGCGCTGCTGAAGTCGTACAACGCCAACACTGTACCAACAGAATTTCCGGTGGGCAGCCAACCCTATGGCGTCGCGTTTGATGGGGCAAACATCTGGACCGGCAAACTTCGGGGATGGAACGGTAAGTAAGATGCGGGCTAACGATGGGACACTGCTTGGGACTTTTGCCGCGATAAATGCGCCCTATGGGGTGACCTTCGATGGAGCCAACATCTGGGTTTCTGGCTACGGTGGCAACGTGGTCAAGCTGCGCGCCAGCGACGGCAAGAATCTAGGCAGTTTTCCGGTTGGGGTGGCGCCGGTCGCGGCAGCCTTCGACGGGGCAAACGTGTGGGTGACGAATCAGACGAGCGACATAGGCCCGGGTACTGTAACGAAGCTGCGGGCCAGTGATGGCATGGTTCTGGGCACGTTTAACGTTCACGGGACCTCTCCTTATGGACTCGCCTTCGACGGAGCCAATGTGTGGGTGACCGGGCTCAACAACAATACCGTTGGCAAGCTTTGAATTGTTCCACTTTATGACTGTCCACATTAGTTTTTTGGCGGGAAGTTAACCATTCGTGTGGTTACGCACTAGGAGGAGGTAAAAACATGCGCGCACTTCGAGTGATCCCACTGGCCCTTTTTCTACACGAAGCGTGGGGCAGCCTGTGAAGCCGCAGTACGAAATGCAGAACGACTAAACAGCCCCTGACATCACATGCCGCGAACTGGAAGGTTGCACAATCACACCCGACTCGCAAGTAAAAGCCCCGACTTACAGCCTGTCGGGGCCTGCTATCCGATTGGTATTACGTTGTCCGCGTGTGTAGCAGCAAATTACTTTTTAGGTACTTTCGTTTCTACCCCCCATACTTTAGTGGTACGTCTATAGCACGATCTGGCCGTTGTCCTTTCGTTTGGAGCGGGCTATTGTCATGGCATTGAGGCTCCCCCGCAGTCAAAAATGCGCTGTGTAGGGAGGCATCGATGAAGTTCCTGAATCTCTGCTACGCCGCTGTAGGGTTCGCATTTGCGCGTTGGGTGTTTCGCCGGGATCCAGTTCGCGTTTCTGACCCGGTTGCGCGCTTTCGTTCCGCTGGCCTGATGTAACGGGCCGTCCGCTCTGGCCGAGTTGGGGAGACCGTTGCGTGTCACTTCGTCGTCTCACGCCAGAATTTTCCCGCGCTTGAAGGTTCTACGACCAAGGTGCAGGGCTGCGCCTGCTTTCTGCTTTCACTTCTGATTACAATCGCCAATATGCAACGATCGGTCTTATTCGTGACTCGCCTTGCCCATTTCACTGCCGCTGTGATCTTTCTGGGATTCTGCCTCCCGCTGGCCTTCGGCCAATCCGAGGGCGGCGTTTCTCTTGGTGATATCGCTCGCGCCCTGCGCAAGACCAAGCTTCCCGCCGCGCCGGTGAAAATCGATAACGATAACCTGAACCAGGTAATGGATCAGGTTGAAACCCGGCGACTGAATGGCGCTCCGGTTTTTTCCATGGATGACGCAGGCAAGAACTTTCAGATCTCCTCGCCCGACGGCACCTGCAGTCTCTCGTTCAGTGCCAATGCCACGGCTCTGTTGAGCGCGCCGTACGTCGCCGAAGACATGCCGCAAAGTGAACTCGCAAAGCTGGACGGGCCGGCGAGCATTGCCGGCGATATGTTGCAGGTTTCCGTCTACAACGGTTCTTCGTGGGACTTGAAGGAAATTACCGTCGGGCTGACGCTGGTTCGCGGAGAGAATACAACCGCTAGTCTCGCGAATGCCAAACTGCTGCCGGCTGCAGCGACGGACCAGTCGTCTACAACCAAGGCTTCCGACTTGACCGTGCTGCTGCACTTGAAAGCCTCGGCGGCGCCGCTGGCAACTGCAGTATTCTCCCAAAAGCTCGGCAGATCGCTCGCTCCTGATCAGGAGTGGCACTGGGCAATCGTCGAAGCTCGCGGCATTCCGCCCAGCCCGATTTCTCAGCCCCAGCCGTAGGCCCAACCGCGCTCGATTCCCTGTGCTACTCTGCGCTCATGGAAGCTGACCGGCAAATTCGCGTCGGAACCGCAGGCTGGTCGTACAAAGATTGGGAGGGAGTTTTCTACCCGCCAGGGATGCAGCGCCGCAAGCAGCACCCGCTGGAAATTATTGCGCGCTGCTTTGACATGGTCGAAATCAATACTTCGTTCTACGGACACATCAAGCCGGAACTGGCTCGGCTGTGGGCCCGGCGCGCAGCCGAGGTGAATCGCGAATTCGTGTTCACTGCAAAACTGCACCGTTCGTTCACTCACTCTCCGCTTGCAGTGATGGAGCCGACTTCCGCCGCCACCATCAAACCGAGCGATGAGGACGAACGATTGGCGCGCGAGGGACTCGATGCGCTGGCCGCCACCGGAAAGCTGGGAGCGTTGCTGATCCAGTTCCCGGTTTCGTTCAAGAATACGTCGTTGAATCGCGAGTACCTGGAAAATCTTCTGCGGCAATTCATTGAATATCCCAGAGTGGTGGAAGTCCGCCATGCGAGCTGGGACAACCCGGAGACCATCCGTGACTTCGAGCAGAGAAATGTTTCCTTCTGCAACATCGACCAGCCGCTGATCGGGCGCGCACTCGATGCCACCGAGTACGTCACTGCACCCGTTGGATATGTTCGCCTGCACGGGCGCAATTACGGTCAATGGTTCGAGGCGGAAAAATCCGAGGACCGCTACAACTATTTTTATCCTGAGGCCGAGCTTGCGGGATGGAAGGACAAAATCGAGCGCATCGCAGCCAAGGCCGAAGTTACCTACGTCGTCGCCAACAATCACTTCGAGGCCAAAGCTGGCGCGAACGCCCTGCAGTTGAAACACATGTTGACCGGCCAGCGAGTGAAATCGCCGGAACCGCTATTGAAACACTATCCCGAACTGAAAGCCATCGCCGATCCTTTGCTGGAGGCCGCCTCCGAATTGCCGTTGCTTAATATGAACGTCCAGTCTTAAGACTAGAAAATGCCGATGTAGGCGGGGCGTCCTCGCCCGTGCGAGCACAGGAGCAACCGCCTCTTTTGCACGGCCGACGCCCTCAGGCAACCGCTTCCACCCGCTCCACCATCCAAGGCGGCGTTCCAGTGCATTGATTTGGGGAGTGCTCGAGGAGGCGTCTGTGAAACCTTCCGGCAAATGGGTGCATGGTGTTTTTGCGTTCGTTGCGCTTCTGGTATTGATTTCCTGCAAAGGCGTCGGTCCGGATTCGTCCGCGACTCAACCGTCGCAGCCGTCGCAACCGTCTGAACCAGGATCGTTCATGCTTACCGTCAAAGCTTCGGGGAGCGGAACGGTGACCAGTTCGCCATCTGGAATTCAATGCGGCTCGGATTGCAGCCATTCCTTTAATGCCAATAGCAAAGTCACATTAACCGCGATGCCCGCCAGCGGCTACGATTTCGCCGGATGGGGCAGTCCTTGCTCCGGGACTGGAAGCTGCACGCTTACTCTGAGCGCCGCGCAAAATGTGAGCGCGACGTTCTCTGCTGTGCCTCTCTATCAAGCTTCAGTCACCGATTCAGGGACTGGCTCCGGCACGGTGACCAGTTCTCCTGCGGGGTTGAATTGCCGGTCCAACTTGCAACGCAAAGTTTCCCGTGGGGACCACGGTCACGCTAGTCGCGAACCCTGCACAGAATTCCGCGTTTGAAGGATGGTCCGGCGCCTGCAGTGGCAGCGGCAGTTGCGTCCTAAGCGGAAAAGAAAATGCCGCGGTTACGGCGACGTTTAAAGTAGTCGCTTACGCGCTAACGGTGAATCTCCCCGGTAACGGCACCGGCACGGTGACCAGCAGCCCGTCCGGCATCGCCTGTCCGCCCACATGTACTGCAAGTTATGCGCCCGGGAGCCAGGTTTCACTGACTTCCACGCCGGGGTCGAACGCTTACTTCGTCGGATGGGGTGGAGCTTGCACCGGGCTTGGCCTATGCAACGTCACGCTGAGCTCGAACGAATCGGTTTCGAGCACCATGAATGTCTGGCCCTTCAATCACATTATTTTCATGGCGCAGGAGAACCGCTCGGTCGACCACTATTTTGGCGCCATGCGCTCCTACTGGGCCGCGAACGGATATCCAGATCAATCTTTCGACGGACTGCCGCAATTCAACCCGCAGCCGGGCAACGGTGTGCAGCCGCCGTATTATAGTCTCGCCGCCTTCGAATCCGACCTGCGATCCCAACGCCAGCGGTGGCCCTCCGTTCAACAATTGCACCGTCGACGGCAACAGTCCTTTGATCACTTCATACCATCTGATTACGCAGTGCATCGAGAATCCTTATCCCTGGTGGGATCCCTCGCGCTACAACCTGGACTGGGCCAATCCGTATATCGATCCGAGCACGCCGCCCGGACCGCCGATGAATGGCTTCGTTTCCGAGGCGGCGCACTATTCCTTTGAAAATCCCGGCGAGAACAATGGCCACTACTACGACACTACCGGTATGCGGGTGATGGGCTACTACGACGGGACAGATCTCAACTACTACTATTTTATGGCGACCAACTTCGCCGCCTCGGACCGTTTCTTCAGTCCGACGATGACCCTCACTGAGCCCAATCGCCATTATCTGATCGCGGGAACCTCGCAGGGATACGTGTTCCCGGTCGGCCACAGCGACAAGGACAAAGAGCTCACCGCCACCACGATTTATCAGGAACTGGATGCGGCGGGCATTAGCTGGAAAATTTACGTTAACCCGCAGGACACACCCTGCACTCCGCCATATCAGACTGCCTGTCTGGTCACCTACGACGACGTTTATCTGAAGGATTTCCAGTGGGGCTACGACAACCTGAATTATCCCAAGAACCTGGGAACCATCGGCCCTCCAGGAACATGCGGCAGCTCGCCATGCGATTTCGAAAACGACTTGGCCAATGGCGACCTTGCCTCAGGTGGTGCAGATTGAGCCCGCGTCGCCGGCATCACTTGATGAACACGGCTCCGACAAGGATCAATATCCCATCGCCATTCAGGAGGGCGCCAACTACGTTTCCGGGATCATCAACTCAGTGATGCAAAGCTCGTCGTGGAAAGATTCGCTCTTCATCTTCACTTACGACGAAATGGGCGGCCTCTACGATCACGTTTCGCCGCAGCCCACAGTCAGCCCTGACGGTATTCCGCCGCAGGACCTGTTGCCCGGCGACATCTGCTACAACCAGAGCGGCCCAACCTGCGATTTCACCTGGACCGGATACCGTATTCCGCTGGTCGTGATCTCGCCCTACACGAAGAAGAACTACGTCTCGCATACCGTCATGGATACGACGGCGATTCTGAAGCTGATCGAAACCCGCTTCAATGTGGCCAGCCTGACGAAACGCGACGCGGCGCAACCGATCATGACGGAATTTTTCGATTTCAACAATCCGCCGTGGATGACGCCGCCGACTCCGCCGGTGCAGAACACCAGCAATCCGTGCTACATCAATAAGCTGCCGTAGCAAACTTGGGGGACGGGCGTGCGCGCCCGTCCCGTTTCTTTCCACGCAGACCATTAAAGTATCATCGAGGTATGGTTCGATTCGTCGGCTGGCTTGTAGCGTGGTTTGTGTTGCTCGCGCTCCCATGTTTCGCAGCGACCCGCCACTATTACATCGCCGCCGAAGATGTGACCTGGGATTACGCGCCCAGTGAGCGCGACTTGCTGATGGATCGTCCGATTCCGGCCCCGTGGGGCGAGCATACGAAGTGGGCAAAGACCCGCTACGTCGAGTACACCGACGCGACATTCTCAGTCCGCAAGCCGCAGCCGCAGTGGCTGGGAATTCTCGGGCCAATCATCCGCGCCGAAGTCGGCGACACCATCATCGTAGACTTCCTCAACTCCAGTCACCGCGGGCAGCACAGCATCCATCCTCACGGCTTGCGCTACGACAAAGACAACGAAGGCTCGTTCTATCTGCCATTCGGCAACGGCGCCAGTGTTCCCTACGGCCGCCGGTTTACCTATCATTGGCTGGCTGATGAAGGCAGCGGTCCTGGCCCTGGCCAGCCGAGTTCTGTCGTCTGGTGGTACCACCCGCACGTTGATGCGGCGGTCGAAACCAACGAGGGCTTGATGGGCCCAATCATCGTCACGGCAAAAGGCAAGGCCCGGCCAGACGGCTCGCCAAAAGATGTCGATCAGGAATTCGTTGCGTCGTTCATGATCTTCGACGAAATGGCTGGCAAGAGCGACGGCCTGTTCTATGCGATCAACGGCTACATCTTTGGAAATCTGCCCGGCCTGGCGGCGAAGAAGGGCGAAAAAATCCGCTGGTATCTGATGGGCATGGGCAACGAACGGGACATACACACGCCCCACTGGCACGGCAAAACTTCTTCCGAGAGCGACCTCAATGTCGATGTTGTCGAATTACTTCCTGCGAGCACGGTTTCGGTCGACATGCTGGCCGACAATCGCGGCACGTGGCTCTTCCATTGCCATGTCGGGAACCACATGGAGTCGGGTATGATGGCCGAGTTTAGCATTCGCTAGTCTCGTTGTGAAACTCGCAACCGAAACGTAGGCGCGCGCGCGCAGGCGGAGCGAAGCTCCGCAGGGGTTTCTGCTGGGAAGCTTCGCTTCGCCCGCACGGGCGAGGACGCCCGCGCCTACATCGAGATGATTTGTTTCTAGGGACGCACGCGAGCTACACGCTCACCGCTTCTCTCGCCGCGTAGTGGCTCTCCACATACTCGTCGAGAATCTTGCTAAACTCAGCGACAATGTGGTCGCCGCGCAGGGTAGTGAAGAGGCGTCCGTCGACGTAGACCGGAGCTTTCGGCTCTTCGAAGGTACCGGGAAGGGAAATGCCCAGGCTAGCGTGTTTGGATTCGCCGGGGCCGTTGACCACGCATCCCATCACTGCGACTTTCATCTCTTCGACGCCGGTGTAACGTCCTTTCCAAAGCGGCATCTGTTCGCGCAGATAAGATTGAATCTGCTGCGCCATCTCCTGGAAGAAAGTGCTGGTGGTGCGGCCGCATCCGGGGCAAGCGGTGACTTGCGGAGTGAAGCTGCGAATGCCCATCGATTGCAAAATCTGCTGCGCCACGCGAACTTCTTCGGCGCGATCGCCTCCGGGCGCAGGCGTGAGTGAGACGCGGATGGTATCGCCAATGCCTTCCTGCAGCAGCACGCCCATCGCCGCGCTCGAAGCGACGATGCCTTTAGCGCCCATGCCGGCTTCGGTCAGCCCGAGATGTAACGGATAGTTACAACGCGCCGCCAGCGAGCGGTAGACGTCGATCAAGTCCTGTACGCCGCTGACTTTCGCGCTAAAAATAATCTGATCCGGACGCAGCCCGTATTTTTCCGCCATCTTCGCGGAGTTGAGCGCGCTCACCACCATCGCTTCCATGGTCACTTCGCGCGCGTCTTTGGGCTCGGCGAGGCGCGAATTCTCGTCCATCATGCGAGTGAGCAGCGCCTGATCGAGCGATCCCCAGTTCACGCCGATGCGCACCGGCTTCTGATTCTCGACCGCGACTTCGATCATGGTCCGGAAGTTGTCGTCGTTCTTGCGCCCCATGCTGACGTTGCCGGGATTGATGCGGTACTTCGCCAGCGCACGGGCACACTCCGGAAACTTCTTGAGCAGGATATGGCCGTTGTAATGAAAGTCGCCGACGATAGGAACGTTCACGCCCTGCTTGTCGAGTTGCTCGACGATCGGGGCGACGGCAGCAGCCGCGTCCTCGGTGTTTACGGTGACGCGAACCAGTTCCGATCCGGCGCGGGCAAGAGCGGCAACTTGAGTGACGGTTGAAGCAATATCCGCGGTATCGGTATTCGTCATCGACTGCACCACTATTGGCGCATCCGACCCGACGCGGACACCATTAATCGAGCAGGTTACGGTTTTTCTGCGACGAAGATTAGCCATGGAATACGTCTAGTTTAGCACGCCAGTTGCGCTGGATTGCCGCCGGAACCTGGCGTGAAAACACCTTTTCACACCGATGCTGGCGAAGACAAACACAGAGGTTCCTTCGACTGCGCAAGAAAGCCCGCTTTCGCGGGCCTTCTTACTTCGCTCAGAATGACAAAATGTGGGGGGTTACGGCAGTCTGCCCGCCAACCCAGGCAGGGTCTTGGCCAGGTCGTTGTAAATAACCATGACTGCGAACAGGACCAGGAATACAAATGCCGCCTGATAAATGCGTTCTTTGATCCGCAGGCTGATGTCGTGGCCCATCAGGCTCTCGACGAAGAGCAACAGAATTACGCCGCCGTCGAGGATGGGAATTGGGAGCAGGTTGAAAATTCCGAGGTTCAGACTGATGGCGGAAGTCAGCGCCAGCAGCGGCGTCCAGCCTTTTTGCTTGGGCAGCTTCGCCAGCGGCGCGGCCGATGCCGATTGGCCCTTCAATCGTCCGGATCGACATCTTGCGCTGCACCAGCTTTTGCATCAGCTCGAGAATCAGCAGCGAGGTTTTCTTGTTTTCGTCGAGCGAGCGGTTCAACGCCGCCGCAAAAGGCATGCTGCCGATTTTCAGCGGAAGGCTGCCGATGCCGATGCGATACGCCTGCTGCCCGGTGCCTTGCACATCAGCCAGCACGGGCTGAATGGTAAAGTTCTTGAGTTGGCCATCGCGGGAAACGGTAAGCTCAATTGGCTTGCTCTTCGTTTTCTTCAGTTCTTCGATCATCGCCCCCAGGGCGATCATCGGCTTTCCATCCAGCGCGACGATCTGATCACCAACCTGCACCCCGGCTTTTTCCGCCGGCATTCCAGGTTCGAGTTCGGTTACTTCAAGCGACCGCTTCGCGTCCCATCCCGCAAATCCGATCTGCGAAACCCCGTAAGCTTCGGGCGTGATGGTCTTACTGAACGTCTGATTCCCGCGCTGAACGCTGATCTCGAGGGGCTGGTTCGGGCTGAGTTCCACTTTCGGCTCGACCTGTTCCCACTTGGGGTTATCGATACCATCTATGCGGACGATCTGATCGCCCGGCTGCAAGCCCAGCTTGGCGGCAGGCGAATCTTCTTCAATCCAGCCGATGACCGCGGGCTGATCGAGATACACCGGGTACTCGTAATGAACCATGTAAATGCCGGTCAGCAGCCCGATGGCGAGCAGGATGTTCATGGCCGGTCCGGCAATGGCGATGATGAAACGATGCCAGCGCGGATGAGAGAGAAATTCTCCAGGATCGCCGGTGCGCTCGTCCATCGGATTCTCGCCACTCATCTTGACGTAGCCGCCGAGCGGAATCGCGCTAATGCGATAATCCGTCTCGCCACGGCGCACGCCCAGCAGGCGCTTGCCGAAACCCAATGGAAAAGACCTCGACCCGCACGCCCAGCAAGCTTCGCCGCGGCGTAGTGGCCCCATTCGTGGATCAGGATCATGAATCCCAGAACCACGCCCACCGAAACTACAGCAATTACGAAATCCAACATATAATTGAGTATCAGTTCCTTATGAAATTGACGAGACCGGTCGTGTCGTGCCACTTCGCTGTTCCACCTTTGTATGCGCCATCCTGCGGGCTTCGCCATCCAGAGCGAGCACCTTAGCAATAGATTCCAATTCGCGGCTCCTCGTTTCTAAAAGTACGTCTTCGATTATCTCAGGGATTTCATCAAACCGGATTTTTCCGGCCAGAAACGCTGCCACCGAAACTTCATCGGCGGCGTTAAGTGCAACAGTTTTCGCACCCCCAACCCTCGCCGCTTCATAGGCGAGCCGCAGACAAGGGAATTTTTCCATGTCCGGCGGGCAGAATTCGAGGTGCCGTAAGTCCATGACCGGGAAGCGCATATCCGACTCCACCCGCTCGGGATAGGTCAGAGCGTAGAGAATCGGCAGGCGCATGTCGGTCACCGAAAACTGAGCAAGTATGCTGCCATCGATGAATTCCACCATGGAGTGGATGGTGGATTGGGGATGCACCAGAACTTCGACTTTTTCCGGCGGCAGGTTAAACAGCCGGCAGGCTTCGATGACCTCAAAACCTTTGTTCATTAAAGTGGCTGAATCAATAGTGATGCGTCGACCCATCTTCCAGGTGGGATGGTTCAAGGCCTGCTCAATCGTGATGGAAGGAAATTTCGACTTGGGCGTATGCAAAAACGGCCCACCGGAGGCCGTTAGCCAAATGCGGGCCACTTCCTCCGTCCGCCCGCCGCGCATGCACTGATGCACGGCATTATGTTCACTGTCGATAGGCAAAAGTGGGCGTGCCTTGCCGGCGGGCCTCAGCCGTAATTAACTCTCCGGCCACCACCAGGCATTCTTTGTTCGCGAGTCCGACCGTCTTGCCCGCTTTGCACCGCCTCGTAAGTGGCTTCAAGTCCGGCGACGCCAACAATGGCACTGACGACAAAGTCCACTTCGGGATGCGTGGCAACCGCGACCGCTCCTTGCGAGCCTGAAGTTACTTCTACGCCGCCAATGTCGGCAGCCTTCAATCGGGATCGAAACATCTCCGCATCAGCCTCTTCGGCGACTGAAACGAGGCGAGGCTTCCATCGGCTGGCCTGCTCAAAAGCGAGCATCAAGATTCCGGCCAGCGGCGAGAGTCACAACCTGAAATCTCTCGCGGATGCGATTCGACTACGCTGAAGGTGCTGCGGCCGATCGAACCGGTCGAGCCGAGGATGGCAATACGCTTCATAGAAAATCACAAACCACAAAGGACACGAAGTATCACAAAGGTAAGCCAACTCGCTTTCCTTCGTGCGCCTTTGTGTCCTTCGTGGTTAGCCAACACTTTCACTGCATCACGCGCCAAGCCGCATAGTACCATAGCACCGGAGCGGCAAAGAGCAGGGCGTCGATGCGGTCCAGCATGCCTCCATGGCCGGGCAAAATCGTGCCCGAATCTTTCACGCCAGCGCCACGCTTGATCAGCGACTCCACCAGATCTCCCAATTGTGCCGCGATGTTGATGGCGCCGAAAGCAGCAGAGTCGGCCACAAGTCGGCGGCTTCTGCAACGCAAAAAATCCGTCCCGCGCGCTCGATGAGATGCGCATTCAGCAGTGCCGAACTGATCGGCAGAGCATAGTTGTAAAGCAACATGCCCCACCACCAGGCTGGCAATCAACGATGCCATCGCGCCTTCCCAGGTTTTCTTCGGACTGATGCGCGGCGACATCAAATGTCGCCCCAGCGACGCGCCCCACGAAGTACGCGAAAATGTCTCCCGCCCAAACCAGCAAGCAGCAGATAGAGCAGCAGAAACGCCCCCGACCATTGTTCGCGAATCTGCACCAGGAATCCCAGCGGCAGAGCAATGTAAACAAATGCAAAAGCCGAGACCATCGCCGCCGGAAAGCCGCTGCTCAAGTCAGGCCGCCGCATGCCAACGGTCAGAAAAACAAACGGCGCAAGCGCGGCGGCAAATCCGGCGGTGTAAATGAAAATTGCCGGTCGAGAGCAGCGGCTTGTGTCCCCGGAGCGACCGCCAGAAAAAGAAAAAACAATGCCCACAAAAATGTAAGTCGGCCAATGAAAGGGCCGGATGCCGTAAGCTTCAGCCAGTTTGAGCAATTCCTGGACCGCGAGCAACGCCACCAGCGCCGTGACCAGCGCCACCACCGGCACCGGCGCGCGCAGCACAATCAGCAACAGAACAATCGGAATCAGGACTACCGCGGTGAGGACTCGCTTGAGCAGGTGCAATGCCTTAGCTCCGGACTCTTCGAATGCGGGTCGTTGTGATGCGCGGGCTCATCCGCCAGGCCGCCATAGCGGCGCTCGCGCTTCTGATATTCGGCGATCGGCTTCCAGCAAGATGCACGCCGCGAAACTCCGGCCACAAGCGTCGGAGTCACGTAAATTTCCGCGTAGGCCAGCTGCCACAACAGAAAATTGCTCAGCCGCATCTCGCCGCTGGTGCGAATCACCAGGTCGGGATCGGGCAAGTCCCTGGTATAAAGATGCCGGATACCGCGTCCTCGTCGATTTTCAGATGTTGCCGAGCCCCCGTTGCGCGCCGCCGCAGCGACCAGCGAATGGAACGCATCCACCAGTTCGCTGCGCGCGCTGTAGTTCAGCGCCAGCGTCAACACCATGCCGGTGTTTTGTCGCGTCGCGTCGCTCGCCCACCGCATTTTCTCCTGCACCGGTCGACGGAAGTTCGTGCTGGCGCCCGATATATTCGAGGCGAATATTGTTCTTGTTCAGCGTAGGCACTTCCGCTTTCAGATAGCGGCACAGCAGGCCCATCAGAAAATCGACTTCGCTCGGCGGACGCTTCTTCCAGTTCTCTTCGGAGAACGCATAGAGCGTGAGCGCGGGAATGCCGATGCGCGACGCGGTTTCGACCGCCGAGCGCACCGACGACACGCCGGCGCGATGTCCGGCAATGCGCGGCAGATGGCGCCGCCGGGCCCAGCGCCCGTTGCCGTCCATGATGATGGCGATGTGTTTCGGGAGCCGTGCCGGATCGAGCCGCTGGTAAACTTCCGCTTCTTTGCGGTCCAGTCCGGCAGGAATTGTGTGTTGCAAGCTAACCCCTGCTGTTTGTTGAAACTAACACAGCAACAAAGCGGTTGCAATGACACGAAAGAGACAGTGTCGGTAGCACATGATATGTCCGGTTGAGATAGCACGTGATATGTCCGCTTTGCGGGCGGCGAGGATGAGAGACCATGCGGAGCATGGAAGCTTATCCGAGGGCCGCGATGGAGCGGGCGATGAAAGTACAGGACGTGATGTTGCAGGCGATGGCGAAGAAGATCACGTGGTGGCAGGCGGCGGAGATTCTGGGCATCAGCGACCGGCATATGCGCCGGATTCGGGAGCGCTACGTGGAAGAAGGCTACAACGGGTTGCTGGACCGGCGGCGGGGCAAGCCGTCGCGGCGCCGGGTGCCGATGGCGACGGTGGAGAAGGTGTTCGCCTTGTACCGGGAGAAGTATTTCGATCTGAACGTGCAGCACTTTCACGAGAAGCTGCAGGCCGAGCACGAGATCGAACTGAGTTACAGCTGGGTGAAGCAGGCGCTGCAGGGAGCGGGGCTGGTGGCGCGAGGACGCAAGCGCGGGGCGCATCGCAAACGGCGCGAGCGGCGGCCGTTGCCGGGGATGCTGTTGCACATCGACGGCAGCCGCCACCAGTGGTTTCAGGACGAACGTTGGTATGACCTGATCGTGATTCTGGACGATGCCACCAGCGAGATTTACTACGCCCAACTGGTGGAGGAGGAATCGACGGCGACGGTGATGGCCGGACTGTGGGAGGTGATCGAGCGCAAAGGCGTGTTCTGCGCGCTGTACAGCGATCGGGGCAGCCATTTCTGGCTGACGCCGAAGGTGGGCGGCAAGGTGGACTCCCATCGCCGCACGCAGGTGGGGCGGGCGTTGCAGGAGTTGGGAGTGCAGATGATCCCGGCCTACTCGCCGGAAGCGCGTGGGCGCAGCGAGCGCAACTTCGGCACTTGGCAGGGCCGCTTGCCGCAGGAGTTGCGGCTGCGCCAGCTGGAGACGCTGGAGGCGGCGAACCGGTTCCTGCGGGAAGATTACATCGCCGAGTTCAATCGCCGTTTTCAGGTCGCACCCAGGCAGCGGGGCCATGCTTTTGTGCCCTGCCGGAATCGTGACCTGGAACGGATTTTCTCGCTGCAGTTCGAACGCAGCGTGAACCGCGACAACACGGTGAGCTTTCAGAATCTGAGCTTGCAGATCGAGCGGGTGCGCTGGCGGGCGACGTTGGCGGGTTGCCAGGTGGTGGTGCATCAACACCTGAATGGAACCTTGAGTCTCACCCACGGACCGCATTGCCTGGGTCGCTATGACGCCAGCGGAACACCCTTGTCGGCCAAAGCTTCTACAGAGACGAGCAGGGGAAGGGGAACTGCCCCCTTCCCCTGCAACCCCATCCCCAAAACCAACCCCACCCAAACGGCGAGGGCACAACTTTGAAACCGGACATTTCACTTGCTACAAAAACCGGACATTTTAACTTGCTACCGACATGACACGAAAGAGACAGCTGTGGCACGAGCACCTTGCCCGCAAAGCTCGACTCATGTAGCGCGGACACTGCTGCGTGCAAACTCACACAAGTCTGTCATCCCGGGCGAAGCGAATTCTTCTGCACAGTCGAGAGACCTGCAGTTTTAATTTGAAGCCCACGAGCCCAACTTCCGCGCTCCATCATCCAAGCTATTTCTAACCAATCCTAGGAGAACCCATGTCACAGGAACTGCAAAATAAAGTCGCGCTCATCACCGGCGGAACTTCCGGCATCGGACGCGATACCGCCATTCGCTTCGCCAAAGCCGGGGCCAAAGTTGTCGTCACCGGGCGTCGCGAAGCGGAAGGCAAAGAAACGCTCGCCCTCGTGAAGGCCGCGGGCGGCGACGGCCTTTTCCTCCAGTCCGATGTCGCGCAGTCCGCGCAGGTGCAATCGGCTGTGCAGAAGGCGGTCGAGAAATTCGGCCGCCTCGACATTGCCTTTAACAATGCCGGTATCGAAGGCGCAAATTCTCCAATCGTCGAACAGCCCGAAGCCGACTTCGATCGCACCATGGGAATCAATGTCAAAGGCGTGTGGCTTAGCCTGAAATATGAAATGCAGCAGATGATCAAGCAGGGAACTGGCGGGGCGATCGTGAACATGTCGTCCGTCGCCGGATTCATCGGCTCGAATGGCTTGGCCACCTACTGCGCCAGTAAACACGCGGTGCTCGGACTGACCAAGTCCGCCGCCATTGAGGGTGCCGCCCACGGCATTCGGGTCAACGCCGTTTGCCCGGCAGTCATTGAAACTCCCATGGAACAACGTTTATTCGGCGATCCTGAGGTGCACAAGTACATGGTCGGACTGCACGCCCTGCGGCGGTTTGGCACGCCTGACGAAGTTGCGGAAGCTGTCCTGTGGATGTCTTCGAGCGCTTCGTCGTTCATGACCGGAAGCTGGATAACGGTCGACGGTGGCTTAATGACCGGCCCACAATTTCCCGACGAACTGGCCAATAAGTAATTGCGCGGGGCTTTAAACTGCAGATTCCTCGACACGCTCGCGCGGCTGTAAGCTGCTCGGAATGACAAAACTTTGAAAGTACATGGGAGCAGGTGAGAATCGCCGCCGGGAGCCTGCCCTGAGCGAAGCCGAAGTGGCACCCGCGCCACAAATCTAGCCTCTTGCTTCCTCCGGCACCACTTTCAATTCCAGCTTCTCCGTCCAACGCAGAACCGTCATGCGGCTGCTCACGCCGACTTTCGCGTCCGTCAGCAATCGATGCAAATCATCTACGCCCGCTACCGGCGTCCCGTCGAGCGCGACAATCACATCGCCTTCGCGCAGGCCGGCGCGTTTTGCCGGGCTACCTTCTTCGACCGACATGACAACCCCGCCGCTCTCCTTCGGCAGATCGTAGAACCGTACCAGCCGCCGATGCAGGGGAGTGGTCTGCGCTTCCACGCCAATATAACTGCGGCGAATCTTTCCATGCTGCAGAATCCGCCCGGCCACAAATTTTGCAGTGTTAATGCCGATGGCGAAACACAGGCCCTGCGCTCCCAGGATCGTTGCCGTGTTCACTCCGACGACTTGGCCGTCGGAGGTCACCAGCGGCCCGCCCGAGTTGCCCGGGTTCAGCGAGGCGTCGGTTTGAACCACGTCTTCAATCAAGCGGCCGGAGTACGACCGCAGCGAACGTCCCAGAGCGCTGACCACGCCCGCCGTCACCGTGTACTGAAAGCCATAGGGATTGCCGATGGCGATGACGAGTTGCCCTACGCGCAACTGTTGTGAATCGCCGAGCGGGGCGATTTGCAAATTCGGACCATCAATGCGAATCACCGCAAGGTCAGTTGCCGGATCGTCGCCAATCAAACTGGCAGGGAAGCGGCGCCCATCAGGAAGCGAAACCGAGATTCGCGTCGCACTATTCACCACATGACTGTTGGTGAGAATGAGACCGTCGGGCGTAAACACAAATCCCGAGCCGCCGCCCTGGCGCTCGCGCGGCTCGCCGGAGCGGGTTCGCGCCGCCTGGGCGACGTCGATCTTCACCACAGATGGGCTGATCTTCTCCGCCGCGCCCACGACTGCCTGAGAATACGCATCGAGCAGCGCTGCGTCGTTATTGTCAGGGGAAGGCGACGGCTGGGCGAGGGAGCCAAAGCTTCCTGCCAATGGCTGCACTGAATTTTGTTCGGCAAACATGACTGGTAGATGAAATTCTCGATGCGGTGGATTCAGGGGCGCGAAGTTGTTTTAGCTTTTTCCCCGCAGCCGCGTCGCGGGATTAGGCACAATGCACACTTTTGTGGCGTCTTGCAACGCATTCTGCAGGGCAACGCCCGCAGTCGCCAGTTCGTCGGCGGTCAGCACTTTTTGCAGGCCTTCAAAAAGTTGCCGTTCTTCTTTCCGCACATGATGGGCAAGCTTCTCAACAAAAATTGCCAGATCTTCCTGCTGCATTTGCCGAGACGTGGCCCGCACGAAGCAGTCACGGAGAAGTATGTGTTCTCCTATCAACTCATCGATCAGCGGCTTCAAGTCAGGGAATTTCCCGGCCACCGGGAACAAGACCTTCTCTTCGGCTGTGAAATGAATCGTGACTTCGGCTTCGAAAATCTGCTGGATTTCCGCCTGCCACGCTTCCAGGTCAACCTCCCCCGCCTGCATGGCCCGGTCGAGCCGCACGCAAAGCGCGAGCACGTGCTGATGCTGATGGGAAAGCGGGACCAGGTTCTTATCTCGTAGCATGAACGTACTATGCTACTCCGAATTAACCACGCCGCGCAGCCACGGCGCTTTCCGCCGCTTCGGCTGGCGTTTCGTTCGCCGCCGGACGCAGCGTGAGCCAATCGGTGCGAACTCGCTCCCACTCCTGGATCAACATTCCGTGCGACTCAAAGAAGGCGCGAATGCGCGGGCGCTCCCAGCCGACTACATCTTCGAGAATCGGCGCCAGCACCGATACCGCGCTGCTGCTGAGAATCGTCCGCTTCGCCACCTGCGAAACATGCTTCGCTTCCGACACCGCAATGGTGAATCCGTCGCGCACATTTACATGCAGCATGACGTGGACGTCCGAGCTGCCGTCGCCCACGTAAATTACGTGGTCGGGACCGATTTGTTGCTGGGTCTGTAACTGATCGAGCACGGCGACTTTGCCGTATCCCGCAGTCGCCCGCGCGATCGATTCGATCTCCCCCGATTCGGTGTAGCGGAACTCGGTCCCATAAATATGTTCGCGCGGAACAATTCCTTCCAGCGCCGACTGGATCACTTCCACCGGCGCCGCCGACAGCACGTAAAAATCAAAGTGATAGCCGTCGATTCCCGCGTCCAGCACCTGGTAGAGAAGGGCGATGTTCTGCTTGAGCCGCACGCGCTTTCCCACTTCGTAAAGATGTTCCTTCCGCACCCGCGATTGAAATTCGGGATCGTGGAGCAGCAGATATGCAAGCTCCGCCCCTTGCTGTACCAGGTTGAGTTTTTCCATGCCGCTGGCTTTGCGCTCAAATTCCTCGACGGGAATGCCGACCAGTTCAGCCAGAACGTATCCCGAATCGTTGAAGGTCAAAGTCTGGTCGAAGTCGCTGGCGAACAGATAGTGCTTCAAAGGCTTCTCAGTCATATAAGAACATTAGATTCGCTCTTCGTGCGGAAGTGGTTAAAAAAGCATGAAAATGAATCAAGGCCAACCGCACGAACGAGTTGACCGTCATTCTTACGCTTCCTTTCGTGTCCGCCTGTCGCTTTACTAAATCTGCGTCAGCATTGAGAATGAATGTTCGCCTTGTGCCGCCGTTGTTCTGTGTGGATGGAACGAAGGTGCGTGATAGGAGCGATGAATTATGGCAGCTACCGGAGAACTGATCCGTCTAATCAATTACGTTGACGATATTACAACCACGCTTCGTCGCATTAGCGCGTCGATTCCGCTGATGGACGCGGAGGAGCGCAAGCGCCTGGCGGAACACATGCGAACGGCGAACACGGGCTTCAACGCAGTCGTAACCGAACTGGAAAAAGGAGCGTAAACCAGTGGCGGACGTTCGCACCCTTGCCGTGATTGGCGCGGGTACCATGGGCCGCGGCATCGCCCACGTGGCTGCGCTCGGCGGATATCGCACGATTCTCGAAGACCTGCTGCCGAACGCGTTGCGTAAGGCGGAAAGTGAGATTCGCACCAACCTCGATAAAGCCGTCGAACTGGGCAAAGTTTCCGACTCCGATGCGAAAGCTGCCATGGGACGACTTGAATACGCCGGCAGCGTCGAAGAAGCCGCGCGGGAAGCCGACCTGGTGATCGAGGCGGTGCCGGAGGAGATGGAATCGAAGATCGAGATCTTCACCCTACTCGACAAGATCTGCCGCCCGAGTACGATTCTGGCCTCGAACACTTCGTCGCTCAGCGTCACGGAAATTGCCAGTGTCACGTATCGCGCGAAAAAATGTGTTGGCATGCACTTCTTCAATCCCGTGCACAAAATGAAGTTGCTGGAGATTGTTCGTGCGCTCGAAACCGACGACGACACTTTGGCCAGCGCCGCCGAAGTTGGCCGGCGGATGGGGAAAGAAGTGGTCGTGATCAAAGAGTCGCCGGGATTTATCACCAGCCGCATCAATGCCATGATCGGGAATGAGGCGTTCTATATGCTGCAGGAAGGCATTGCCTCAGCGCAGGATATCGACAAAGCGTTAAAGTTAGGCTTGAACCATCCGATGGGGCCGTTCGAACTGGTCGACCTGGTCGGACTCGATACTCGGCTCCACATTCTCGAGTACCTGCACAAGTCGCTGGGAGAGAAATACCGCCCTGCACCACTTTTGGTGCAGTATGTGAAAGCTGGGCGGCTCGGCAAAAAAGCGGGACGGGGTGTGTACGAGTATCCCGAGCAAACACCAGCGGCGAAAGTAGCGGGCTGAAGTTCTCTTTCCTGCTCGTGATTCCGAGAAGCGCAAGCGACGAGGAATCTGCAGTCCGGCTCCGCTTCAGATCCCTCGCATCGCTCGTAATGACAAAGCACTAATTTTTGTTGATGTCCTGTTTCGCTTGCAGTTTCTTCACCAGTGGTTCCAGAAATATTTTCTGATTATCCGGAGCGCCCGCCAGAGAGATCTGCATTTCCTTTAAGGCCGCATCGAAATTTCCTTGCGAGGAGTAAATCCGCGCCGTGCCATCGTGAACCAGCCACTCGTTGGGATCTTTCTTCGCCGCCTGACGGAAATAGTCGAACGCTTCGTCTTGTTTTCCCTGCGATTGAAGCAGCCGCCCGTAGCCGTACAGCTGCGCCGCGGTCGCGCGGTCGAGCGCTTGTTTCTTGGCTGTCTCGGCCTCTTCCTTCCGTCCCATGGCGTCGAGAATCTGAGATTTGGTCAGCAGGTTATCAAAGCGCGGTTCGGTCTTGATGGAGGTTTCTTCATATTTAAGTGCCTCGTCGAGATCGTATTTCTCCGCTAGCAGATAGCTCGCGGCATCGTCCCAGCCTTCCCAGGTATATTGCGGCAATCCCTGGAGCTGATTGTGCAGGCTCGTCTTCACGATTTCGTGTACATCCACTCCAACTTTGAAGGGAACTGCTACTTTTTCCCAGCGCAAGGTCACGACTGCGGAATCTGCTTTCACGTCGTCGAAGTCGTAAGTCAAAGCTTCGTGCATATCCGATGCCTGCGGCTTCACGGTCACGCGCAGCGCGTCCTCGGCCTCGTCGTATGTGAAACTGCCCCAAGCGGCATTGACCTTGGAAAAGATAACCGTCCACTGATTTTCTCCAGGAATCATGTGCAGGCCGTAAACGCCTTTGGCCAGCGGCTGGCCTTCGATGGTCACTGGGTCGGTGAAGGCGATGGTCGTGTTCTGGTTGGCGCCCGCGCGCCACACTTCGCCATAAGGCACAACCTTCCCCCAGACGGTGCGGCCTTTGACCAGCGGACGGTGATAGTCCACGGTGATGTCGGTGATTCCGATGCTTTGCGTGACAATCGCGTGCTGGCTGCCCAAGGGCAGATCCAGCAACGCGGATTGTGCCAGACAGGTTGCTGCGGCAAAACAAACTCCCAGTGTGAGCAACCGGAAAACATAACGTTTGAGCATTCGCCCTCCTTTTATTCCAATGGGGCGGTTAGACGGAACGAAGATCACGACGGATAGCAGGATGTAAAAAGTTGTGTGATATGGCGTCAGTAGTGATAGCGAGCTTGGAGGAAGTCAATCCGGTTTGGACTCACCCGATAAACCAGCCGATGTTCCTGGGTGATCCGGCGCGACCAGCATCCGGCCAGCACATACTTCAGTGGCTCGGGCTTGCCGATACCGGCGAAAGGATCGCGCAAAACAGCCTCTACCAGGTCAAGCACGCGCATGGCAGTTTTGCGGTCGGTTGCCGCCCAATAACGCAAGTCCTGACGAAATTCGGGATGGAAAACGGCTTCGCGCTCACTTGCTGGAGCCAAGGCGCAACTCCTGGCGGAGTTTTTCTAATGGCTCCGGCTTGCCCTTGCGTTGGACTGCGCGCTGGAGAGCTTTCAACAGCCGCTGAGCATTCTTGGGCGAACGCAGCAGATGAGCGGTTTCGATTAAGCCCATGAGTTCATCCGCTGGAACCATCGCTACCGTTCTCGCGCCGCGACGGCGAACGATGACGACTTCATGATCGTTGGCGACGCGGTCGAGCACAGATGCAAGGTCTTGCCGGAGGTGCGTATATGTCGTCTCGGTCATAAGAAGCTATTGTACAGGGTTCCTGTACGTATACAGCCAGATCCGGCGAAGTCGCCTGTAACATGTTTTAGAATCTCTAGATGCCCGATCCGCCCAACCCCCGCCTCGATCGCGTTCTCGCCCAATTGTGTCTTTACGAGCATCCCCTGCTCGACTTTGGCGCGCAGGCAAAAGGAGAGGCCGTCGAGGTCATCATCAATTTCAAAAATCCTCGGTATCACGTTCATACTTACTATTTCGAACTCCATCCTCGCGACCTTGACCATCCCCAGTTTGAATGGACTTTTCAGCGTCAGCTGTTTGATTGCCTGCACGACTATCTGATCGAAATGTTCACGCGCACGCCGCAGAACCGCGTCGAACGACAGCGGGAAGGCTTGTGACCCTCCGAGAGAAAATTGTTAGGGAGTTCGCCAGTGCGGGCCGATCCCGTTCTCCCGCTACATGGAAGTGTGCCTGTACGACCCCGAGATGGGGCTCTATTCAAAGAGCACTGAACAATTTGGCAAAGCCGGAGACTTCTATACTTCAAGCGACATCCACGCCGTATTCGGGCGCTTGCTGGCACGCCAGTTTGAACAGATGTGGCGAGCGCTAGGAGCCCCCGCGCAGGTTGAGGTTCTGGAACTGGGGCCCGGCCGCGGCCTGTTTGCCCAGGATGTTCTCGATTGGTCGGAGAAGAAGTTCCCGGGATTCATCGCCCCATTGCACTATTCGCTGGCCGAACGCTCGCCGGCTTTGTGCCAGAAGCTGCAGAGTACCTTGAGCCGGCATTTCGCAACGGGGAAGGCCTCATTGACCGCCCTTAACTCAACCGGTAGCGAAACAGGTCTGCCAGATAAATTTGAAAGAGCCTTGGTCCCCTGACGTCGCCAGTCATCATCTTTGCCAACGAATTCTTCGACGCTTTGCCGGTTGAAGTAATCAGCCCGCAAGGAAAATTGCATATCGGCGAGCGTGATGGGCGCTTCATCGAAACCTGGGCCGAGCCGTCCCCTGAGGAACTAGAATTCCTTGATCGATATAGCGTGCATCCAGAAGAAAACGAGCGCGTGGAGCCGCCTCTCTTGGCGCAGCGCTACATGGCAGGTATTGCAGCCGGAGATCGACGCACGGCTTTGTCATCGTTATCGACTACGGCTACACGCGCGAAGAGCAACTTGCCGGCCGCCATCTTGGGACGGTCATGGCTTATCGTCAGCACTCGGCGAGCGCGAACCCGTACGAAGCTCCCGGCGAGCAAGACATCACGGCTCACGTCAATTTCACGGCTTTGGCAGCCGCCGCAGTCGAGCAGGGAATGCGGGTCGAACCGCTACTGACGCAATCGCAGTTCCTACTCGGAATCGGCGAGCAAAATGAATTTGCCGATGCCTTCGAGGATTGCCGCCTTCCGCAGGAACGCGCTAAAGTCGCCCTGCAACTCAAGCACCTTGTCACTCCGGCTGGCATGGGCGAGATTTTTCACGTGATGGTGGCGAGCAAAGGCGTAGAGGCGCAAGCGGTCGATCGTCTGAGTGGACTGTCGTTCGGAAAGCAGAATAAGCGCTAGTTTTCCTGCCTATAAAAATCTTTCATAGCCGAAGTTGGTTCCCGAACAACTGCAACGTCATCTATAGCCCAACCCTGAGCATATTGCTTACGAATCGAGGATTCGATGGAAAGCGCAGCCCGCCCTGCAGCCTGGAAGATCCTGCTGGCCTTCGCAATTATTTATTTTGTTTGGGGATCGACGTTTCTCGCCATCCGAGTCGGCGTACAAGAAGTGCCGCCATTGCTTTTGGCCGGACTGCGTTTCGTCCTGGCCGGTTTGTTCCTCTACGGATGGATGCGGCTCAAGGGCATCGCTCATCCCAGCCGGCGCGAGTGGGCGGGAATCTGCCTGCAAGGGACACTGATTTTCCTCATCGATTACGGCTGCCTGTTCTGGGCTGAACAACACGTGCCGTCGGGGATTGCGGCTGTGGTGCTGGCTACCATCCCGGTGTTTATCACGCTGCTCGAAATCATGATTCTGCGAACGCAACAGCTGACCGCCCGCCTGGGGATTGCGTTGCTGGCGGGCATCTGCGGGGTTGCCGTGCTGATGAATCGTTCCTTCTCGCTCGGCGAAGCTCCCATTGACCGCGCCGGAGCGCTGGCATTGCTGGTTGCGGCGTTCAGTTGGTCGGTAGCAACTATTCTGACTCGCAAGCTGGCACTGCCTGCCTCTAAACCAATGAGCGCTGCGGCGCAGATGCTGGCCGGAGGTGTGCAACTCCTTGCCGTGGCGGCGCTGGCGGGCGAGTTTTCGGGCTTCCATGTCCAATCCGTTTCGCGGACGGCATGGTTCGCATTGCTTTACCTCATCGTCGCTGGATCGATCGTCGGCTTCACCGCTTACGTTTGGTTATTGCATTACGAATCGCCGACAAAAGTGGGAACCTACGCGTACGTGAATCCCGTGGTGGCAGTGTTGATCGGATATTTCCTCGGTGGGGAAAGCATTGGAACGCGCACGGCTTTCGGGACCGGCGCTAGTGCTGGTGAGCGTGATCGCGATAGCCACCACGCCAAAGATGGCGAAGGCGAGGGCGAGTGTAGAGTTGGCGAAGGCGAGCGCGGACTAAACAAGCCACCCAATAGAAAACCGTAGACCTTGTCATTCCGAGGAGGGAAGCGACGAGGAATCTGCTGCGGTTCTTACTTGTTGTCATCCCGAGCGACAGCAAGGGATCTGCAGTTTCACCATTCAACGGTTTCTTTCCCCGCATCCGGCTCGCAATCAATTTCCTCGTAGCAGTTCTCGGGCTTGATTCCAGCCACCAATTCTTCCAGAGTCGGCACCACTCGGCGCAGCATGATGCGGCCGTCTGAAGCCGTAAGCATGACCGAATCACCCGCCTTCAAGCGAAGTTCCTTGGCCACGGGCTTCGGTATTCGAACCGCGAGGCCATCGCCCCGCTTGACTACTTGCACCTTTGCCATGAGATCTCTCTCCACTATAGAGGCTATAGCATGAGGCCGCATAGCCAAAGGTATGGATACCTATGGCCGCGGAGCCGGGCACTCTAGCTCTTGCTGCCAGAAGGCGACCAGTCTCCTCGCAAGCTCCGCTACGCTTATCGACGTTCCAAGATCTGCTGCGACATCACCCTCGAGATCGACCAACAACTCGCCTACGTCGAACGCGTCTGCTTGGAAGGCACCAGGCTGAAACCCGCCGGTCCGACTCAGGTTTTTTGTGACCGCTTTGTGTCGGCTGGCAGTTGCCTCAAAGTGTTTCGCTCCATTGGCCAGGTGCGACGTGACCTGCAGCAGCCGGGAGTCACGCTCAATCTCCTTGCGCTTTTGGCTATTTCCTCGGCCGGGGTAAGCCCAATCCAGCATGTGGTGTGTGGTAACGGAGAAGTCAAATGCGGCATCTACATCAAGCGGATTGTTTTGGATACGAACTGAGTCGCGTTTCAATTTTGCAAAGGGGTCGTCCGCCGTGCGTAGTTCGAAGAAGCCCGTTAACGTCATCGAATTTCTCCATGTCGTTCTCATTGTGCCGGCCAGGTTTCTCGCAGTGGATTAACCTTGGCGGCGCAGACGCCTTCATTACTTAGAACAAATGGCCCCGGCTTGCAGATCGCGGAATTCTGGGCGCTCCAGATTACCCATTCCCTCTTCGTCGAAAAACACGACGTGGTCGCGCCTAGGGCTTGGTTCACCCCTCTTGAAGCGCCCGGGCTGACACCGATAGCCCCGGGGGTGGCTCTTAATTGTCTTGATGGGCATATATGCAATGTGAATTGGGACTGCGGGGGAGTTGTGCGAGAAGAACGGAATAGCCAGAACCATCTCCGGATGAAGGTCAAGCGTGCCGACGTATCCGTAGAGGTCTTGATCGCCTTTTTCGCCAGTGGGATACTTGCCTTTCACTTGAACGGGCCGGATCAGCATTTGACCTGTCTGGATTGTCTTGGTGATTACGAAATCGAAACCTTGATCACGGTGGGGAAAGTAAATGTTCCAGCCCGCGTCCGCTAGCCTTCCTGCCACAAAAAGCTCGGCGAAATAATCCGAAACTTTCATTGCTGTCACTCCGTGAGCAGGTCGATCACCTTACGGCCTGGTCATCTTCCCCGGCCTTACCAGTTGATCGAACTCCTCGCCGCTCAAATACCCCAGTTTCAGCGCGGCTTCGCTCAGGCTGCTGTGGTCGACATGGGCTGTGTGGGCGATTTGCGCGGCTTTGTCGTAGCCGACTTTCGGCGCCAGCGCGGTTACCAGCATCAGCGAATTCTTTACGTACCAGTCAACTTTCTCACGGTCCACTTCGATGCCATTGACCATGTACTCCACATAGCCGTGGCAGGCGTCGGTGATCAGCGTGACCGAGTGCAGGAAGTTGTAGATCATCACCGGCTTGAAGACGTTCAGCTCGAAGTTGCCCTGCGAGCCGGCAAATCCCACGGCCGCTGTTGCACCATGCACCTGCACGCATACCATGGTCATGGCTTCGCACTGCGTGGGATTGACCTTGCCGGGCATGATCGACGATCCCGGCTCGTTTTCCGGGATCGAAATCTCGCCCAGTCCGCAGCGCGGCCCCGAAGCCAGCCAACGAATGTCATTGGAGATTTTCATGAATGAGGCTGCCAGAGTTTCCATCGCGCCCTGCGCAAAAACGATTTCATCGTGCGCCGAGAGCGCGGCAAACTTGTTGCGGTGCGAGCGGAAGGGAAGTCCGGTCAGTTCTGCGATCTTTTTTGCCGCGCGCTCGGCAAACTCCGGATGCGTGTTCAGCCCCGTGCCGACGGCGGTCCCGCCAATCGCCAGGTCGTATAGCCCGTCCAGCACCTGCTCCAGCCGATGGATGTCGCGCTCCAGCAGGCGGCCCATCCGCCAAACTCCTGGCCGAAGGTCAGCGGCACAGCGTCCTGCAAATGAGTGCGGCCGATCTTCACGATGTCATGAAACTCCTTCGCCTTGGCAGCGATTGCGTCATGCACGCTCTCGACGGCGGGGATCAAGCGCGTTCTTCACCCGCTCGGCCGCGGCAATGTGCATCGCCGTCGGAAATGTATCGTTCGATGACTGCGACATGTTGACGTCATCATTGGGATGAATCGGCTTCTTCGATCCCATCTCGCCCGCCGGCAATTCAATGGCGCGGTTGGAGATGACCTCGTTGACGTTCATGTTGGTCTGCGTGCCGCTGCCGGTCTGCCAGATGCGCAGCGGGAACTGGTCGTCGAGTTTGCCGGCAATGACTTCGTCGGCGGCCTGCACGATCAGCTTGGCTTTTTCAGCCGACAGTTTGCCGAGGTCCTGGTTCACCAGCGCGCAGGCCTTCTTCAGGATGCCGAAGGCGCGGATGAGTTCGGGCGGCATGGTGTCGCGGCCGATGTTGAAATGCAGCAGCGAGCGCTGCGTCTGCGCCCCCCAGTAAACATTGGCAGGGACCTCGATCTTTCCCATGCTGTCGGATTCGATGCGGGTGGGAGTGGCGGGTTGGGCAACAGTAGCCATAATTGGATTTTAGGATAACAGCGCGGACGGTGCACGCAGACAGGAACATTCTTACCGAACAGGATGAGCAACGCGATGACTCTGGGCCGCCCGCCAAAATCGCGTGAACGCGATCGGGCGGTAATTCAAACTGCCTCGGCGATTTCGGAGACGCTCATGCCAAAGTCGAGGTTGTGGTCGCCGCGCCAGCGGCTTCGATAATATTGCGAACCGTTCTTGGAGCGCACTCGGGATACTTGAGACAAGCCGCGTCTGCTATGTGGCACCTGCTGGCTTGAGAAGACTCCTGGACGCGGCGGAAGCCTTTGTCGGCTGTCAGCAAGTGCAGCGTTGGGTCAGCTAGATAAATCGGCAGCTCAGCGTCATAGACATCATTGGAATGCTTGTCGACATTGTAGTCGTCGTTTTGGGCTCCGATTCGCATTCTATGATTTTCGAAAACGTAGAAAGCATTAAGCTTTTCACAACAGAGTCAACATCAACCTTGGCCTCGTCGAATCCCGCCTGGCGGGCGATAGAACGCGCGAAAATCGCCTTCTGCTCTGCGTCTGAGAGTGGGCCTCAGCCCGCCAGGTATCGAGAACGGCAGAAAAATTCTTTGTCGCTTCTCCTTTCGCCTCGTCGAGCGAAGCGCGCATCTCTTTGCCGTCGTCCCTCAAATCCTCCGCCTTTGCTGCATTCAATACATTGATAACGGCATTGTTTAGGGCTGGGGTGACAGTGTCCTCCCCTGGCGGCAAGTTGAAAAGGGACATGCGAAAAAGGTCGTCCGGCCATGGAAGGATTCCTGTGCCCTGGGCGTTGTGAATGCGGGGTAGGGCTTGAACGGCCACAAATGCCTCCTCGGCACCGTCCGTCCCGAGCTGTGAGATCAGTTCCATCACAGTTAGAGGCGATAGGAGCAGTTGGGACCTGCAAATCCTTTGGCAAACTGGCCTTGGCAAAGGCAGCTCCAAAATAGCGAAGCACGTTGGTGTCTGTGTAGATTCTGACCATCACCCTTCCCGGACGGGGTCACCACCTTTACGAGAAAGTATAACGAGGCTATTGGCCGGGGATGACTAAGGACAACGCAGCTGCGATGCTTTGCGAGCAGCCGCGTGCTGCTGACACCGTTGCCGTACACTTACTGATGAGCCGATCTCGGTGGCTGACTCTCCATTACTACGCGAAGAATACGATTAATGCGCGTTTGGTAGCCCTTGCCATGGGCCTTGAGCCAATCGAGCACGTCGGCATCGAGACGAATCGTTAGCTGCTTTTTTGCCGGGGGCCACGCCGTGGTTGCCTTCTTGAGAAATGTTTTGTCGAGCGGAGGAATATCCGAATAGTCGATATCGGAGTCCTTCATTCGATCAATTCGTCGCAAGTCGCTTTTGATAGATTTTTTGTTCACGCCGGTTTGCCTTTCTCATGGAGATGATGCGCGTTCCTTCATCGCGCGGCGCATGGGCTATGACAACCACACGCCCGGATAGCATGCCCAGAGTGACGAGCCGCTGTTCTCCATAAGCAAAACGGTCGTCTTCGAAAGTGACGCAGGGCCCAGAAAACACCTGCTCGACATCCTCGAAGCTGAGGCCATGCTTGGTGAGGTTCTTCCGTTTCTTGGCCTCGTCCCATTCGTATTTCATTCCATTTCAGGTCTTGATTGTAACTCTTTTTGTAATTACAGACAAGATGGATGGCTCGCCGTCCGTCACCAGCGTCGCGGCATCACTCCGCACACGGCGCTGTGCCTCGCCTGCCACTTCAACACCAGCGCAGGTTGCCGGGTGAATCCTCGAACAGCAGCATCTGTGATCGACCCCACTGAGCCTGCGCTCCCGCGTGCGTCACATTGCCCCGTGACCAACGCCGGTGAACCACCCTCCGCACCGTGCTAGAATCGTTAACTCTCAGGGGCCATTTCATTGACCAGACTGATTGCCGACACGATGCAAATTCCTGACACCTTGTCGCGGGCGCAACTCACTCCAAATCCGCATTCGCGGGTCGATGTGTTAGTGATCGGCGCCGGTTCAACCGGGCTGGCCTCTGGAATCGAAGCGCAGCGCGCCGGCTTCAAAGTCGTCGTCATCGACAAGGGATGCCTGGTCAATTCACTCTTTCACTATCCGGCGAACATGACGTTTTTTACCACGTCGGAACTGCTGGAGATCGGCGACTTGCCCTTCCCCAGTGCTCATACCAAGCCTACGCGCCAGGAAGCGCTCGAATATTACCGGCGTGTCACCGAACATTACCGGCTGCCCGTGGTGCAATACCAGTGGGTGAAGACGGTGGTTGGCCGCGATGGCGATTTTCAGGTCACCACCACCGACCGGCTGGGGCGCATCTTCGATTACCACACGCGAAAAATCATTGTTGCGACCGGATATTACGATCTGGCCAATCAGCTGCAAATTCCCGGAGAAGACCTGCCCAAGGTCTTTCATTATTATCGCGAGCCGCATCCTTATTTCGATAATGACGTCGTTATCATCGGCGGCAAGAATTCGGCGGCAATTTCGTCGCTCGAACTGTATCGCCACGGTGCGCGCGTAACCCTGGTTCACCGCGGGCCCAAGATGAACAGCCATGTCAAATATTGGATTTTGCCGGACATCGAAAACCGCATCCGCAATGGCGAAATCAAGGCATACTTCAACAGCACGGTGGAGGAAATTACCTCGGACTCGGTTCTAGTGAAAACTCCGGAAGGCGAAGTGCGCCTGAAGAACGATTTCGTTTTCGCCCTCACCGGCTACCATCCCGATTACGATTTTCTGCGCTCTATGGGGATCGAACTTTCGAACACCGAGTTTTGCCCGATGTGCGATCCGGAGTCGCTCGAGAGCAACGTGCCCGGAATTTATGTGGCGGGAGTAATCGTGGCGGGCTCGCGGACCAGCGAGATTTTCATTGAGAATGGCCGCTTCCACGGCAAGCAGATTGCGAAAGACTTGAAGCGGAAGTTGGGAAGCTAAAGTCGTCGCTGGCACGAGCGCGCCCCGCGCCTAGATCGAGACCAGTTCTTCTCCCAGTTGCTGATTGATCAGCCGGGCCATCAATGGCTTCAACTTTTCCCCGGTCTTCTGCAAGACGAAGTCCTGATCGCTTTCGGACCAGTCGAGCTTGAAACTTGTGGCCAGAGCGGAAATCCAAATCTGGCGAACCGGAGAGTTGGGCGAGATCACGAAGCGTGTGCCGTCGTCAAACCCGACGTTCAGCGCCCCGGCCTGGTCTTCCACTTCGATACCGGCCGAATCCTCGGCGGCAATTAGACTCTGCTTCAGTGCAGTAAGCGACGCGTCGGCGTGTTTGCGGAAAGCGTTTTCATCGAGCATGGAGAAATTATAAAGAAGTGCGGGCATTTGCAGCAGTTCCCGACCGGAATTTTGCATCGCTCATGGAAAACTAAGGTGTCTAACGATGTCCCATCCTGCGATATTTTCAGAAGCTTTTTGCGGCCTCCTGCATCTGACCATCCAACACCTCTTTGTTTCGGAAAGTCCGCAATAAAGCTGAGAATTGGTTCGGGGTATGGCTTCTATGGCGACCACATCGGTAGTTCCAAAGATTGAGGAGGAGCGTTACCTCACATTACTGCAGGCTGCGAATGCGATCGCGACTGCGGGCGATTGCGATGCGGCTTCCGTAACCTTGCTGAAGAAGCTGCAAGAAATTACACAATTCGATTTTGCCCTCGTGGTTGTCTTTGACAAGGATTCGGACCTGCCCTGTTGGTCGTTGCTGGAGGCGTCGGGAGCGAAACTCGAGGTTTCTTCTGAAGTTCTCAATCTCGGGGATTCACCGATTCACTGGTGCTCATGCTTCGGGCGAGGCCCATACCAGTCTCGACTGGAACGCCGAGCGGCGGTTTGAGCCCTATCAAACATTTCTTGCTGAGATGGGCATTGCGTCGACGTGCACGCTTCCCTTGGTGAGAGGTTCACGGCGGCTGGGCGTGTTGAGCCTGGGCCGGTGTTCGCCGAATGCATACGACGTCGAGGAGATTCGTTTTCTCGGGCTGGTGGCGGAACAGATTGGCCTGGCGATCGATGCAGCGGTGAACTTCTATATTTCGCAGCGGGTGCAGGACCAACTGAAACTGATCCTTGATCTAAACAATCAAGTGGTCGCTAATCTGGAGTTTCATGACTTGCTGCACGCCGCGTCGGCGAGTGTGCGCCAGGTTATGCGCTGCGACGCCGCGGCGATCATGCTTCCCGATTCCGACGGAAACAATTTGTTGGTACACGCCCTCGACTATCCTGACAGCCGCGGAATATTTACCGAAGGCTCGCTGGTGCCGATCGAGGGCACGATGCCCGGAGACTGTTTCCGGGCGGGCAAGGCGATTGTGGTAAACCGGCTGAATCCGGCAGAGATGCCACCTGAGATGTATAAGAAGGCTTCGTCAGAGGGGTTGAATTCCTTCTGTGACATTCCGCTGATCAGTAAAAATAAATTACTGGGAGTGCTGGCAGTTGCTCGGCGCGAACAGAATGCGTTCGACGACGACGAGGTGCGATTCCTCGATCAAGTGGCCAACCAGATCGCCATCGCCGTCGAAAACGCGCGGGCTTACACTGAGATTGCCGAGCTGAAGGACAGGCTGGCGCAGGAAAAACTCTACCTCGAAGAAGAGCTTCGCGGCGACATGGATTTCGAGGGGATAGTCGGCCAAAGCTCAGCCCTGCGGCACGTGCTTAATCTGGTGGAGACCGTGGCCCCGAGTGACTCAACCGTTTTGCTACTGGGGGAGACAGGCACGGGCAAAGAACTCATCGCCCGCGCAATTCATGATCGCAGCCGGCGCAAGTGACCGCACGTTTGTGAAATTGAACTGTGCGGCGATCCCGACCGGATTGCTGGAAAGCGAGCTTTTCGGGCACGAGCGAGGCGCGTTCACAGGCGCGATCTCGCAGAAGATTGGCCGTTTGGAGCTTGCCGATAAGGGTTCGCTATTCCTCGACGAGGTCGGCGACATTCCTCTCGAAATTCAACCGAAGTTGCTGCGCGCATTACAAGAGCGTGAGTTCGAGCGGCTGGGAAGCACAGTCACCAAGAAAGTGAGTGTTCGGCTGGTGGCAGCGACCAATCGCGACCTCGAGAAGATGATCGCGGATCGGGAGTTTCGCAGCGATCTGTACTATCGCCTGAACGTTTTTCCTATCCGTATTCCTCCTCTGCGAGAAAGGCCGGAAGACATTCCTCTGCTGGTCCGTTATTTTGTCCAGAAGTACGGGCGCCGTATGGAGAAGCAGATCGAATCGATCCCAGTAGCCGCGATGAAAAAACTGGCTGGTTGGCATTGGCCGGGAAATATCCGCGAGCTGGAGAATTTTATTGAGCGCTCCGTGATTCTCACTCACGGTTCTGCGCTGCAAGTTCCAATAGGCGAACTGGCCAGCGATGGCAAAGCGGCCGCTGCAGAAGGCGCCCCGCAGGCGGGAGAACGCGGTCAAATTCTGCGCATTCTCCAAGAGACGAACGGCCGTGTTGCCGGCCCGAACGGCGCTGCCGCCCGCATGGGGCTGAAGCGCACGACGTTGATCTCACGCATGAAGAAGCTGGGAATTGATCCGCGCCGGCTTTCCTGATCGTCCTCCTGTCTTGTCACTTTTGTTTGCCAGCTCGACAACCCGTCGACATATGTCGAATAATTTCGACACTGTTTCGACACTTCTGAGTGTTGGCATCAGTGCATTGTCATTCAATTTAGCAACTTAGCGCCAATCGCCGCTTTGGCACCCGCCGTGCTTCTCAACTAACCACAGGCATTCATCCTTATGTTCAAGATTTCCATTGTCGAAACCCAAGGCCAGCGCAGGCTCGTGGTGGAAGGACAGTTGATTTCTCCCTGGGCGGCAGAAGTCGAAAGTGCATGGAAAAAAGCCGCCGAAGAACTCAATGGCAAGAAGCTGGTGATTGACTTGGCGAACGTGACCCTCATCAGCCGCGAGGGAGAGGACATGCTTCTTCAGTTGATGAAGGATGGCGCCAAGTTTACCTGCCGGGGCGTCCTGTTCAAGCACATGCTCAAGCAACTGGCGCGACGCTGCCGGTGCAAACCTCCCGTAGATGTCGATTTTGAGCGGATCCAAACGACTAACCGTTGAACCATGGAGGTAACGATGTTCGGTTTACTCCCAAAGCCGGGCCGAAGTCCGTAGATTACGCCACCAGCGAAGATTTTTGCCGGATCTTCGAGCAGGACATGAACCGGCTCTACCGCCTGTCGCTTTTATTGACTGGCGACCGGGTGGCAGCAGAAGATTGTTTTGTTCAGGGCTTGGACGATTCGCAAGCGAGCAATCCAGTGTTCAAAGAGTGGGCAGAATCCTGGGCGCGGCGCAGCATCGTACAGAATGCGATTCAAATCGTCCGGCCGCGGCCAACGGACATTGTAGCCTTGGGCCCGTTGACAGATCACGGCATCCAGCTGCCCGAGATCGCGGCAATACTCGCGCTCCCGGCCTTTGACCGCTTCGCCTACGTGCTTTCTGTGCTCGAAGCTTACCCGCTGCAGGAGTGCGCTCTGCTGCTCGATTGCACCCGCAGCGAATTGATCACGGCAAGAATGCGAGCATTGCAAAAGATTGTGAAGAAAGTGGAACTTCACGATAATCTTCTGAGTATGAAGGAACCACCACTCGGAGAAGGCACTCCGAAGGAGAAGTTTCCGCAGCTTGCCGCCACGGCGTAAACCTACCAAGATTGATTGAGGATGGCAATGAAGATGAAATCGGGGTCTCTTAAACAACATCTTGCGCTTTCGGGCGCGGCGTTTTTGCTTTTGACTGCGGTGGCTTGCAACAAAGGCAACGTTCAGGCGGCGCCGGCCATGCCTGCGCCTTTGGTCAGCGTGGTCAAGGTGGCCACGCAGGACGTTCCCAACTATCTGGACGAGATCGGCAGGAACGCGGCATTCGAGTCAGTCACGGTGACGCCGCAGGTGGGCGGACGGATCACCGAAAGGCACTTCCAGGATGGCGAGAATCTCAAGACCGGGCAGCTTCTTTTTGTGATCGATCCCCGGCCGTACCAGGCGCAGTTGGATGCGGCCGTGGCAACGCTCGCCCAGGCCAAGGCCTCGCTCGATCTCGCCAAAATTCAGTTTGCTCGCGATGAGCAAGTGATCGGCGAAAGGGCCATTTCCCAGCAGGATTACGATACCAAGAAAAACGCGGTCGATGTGGATCAAGCACAGGTGGAATCCGCCGATGCTGCGCTCGAAACCGCCAAGCTGAATCTCGAGTATTGTTACATTCACTCGCCGATCGACGGCCGCGCCGGCGCGCGCCTGGTAGACGTAGGAAACGTGGTGCAGGCCAATTCGACCTCCTTGCTTTCGATCCAGCGCCTCGATCCCATTTACGCGAACTTCACCATCACCGAGAGCGAACTGCCGCGAGTGCAGAAACAGATGGCAGGCGGCGGGCTGACCGCGATTGTCCGGATTCCTTCCGATCTCGCAAGTGGGGGCCGGAGCGGCCGAGTCGAATTTCTCGACAATGCAGTGCAGAATGGCACCGGCACGGTCAACCTGCGCGCAACCTTGAATAATGCTGACCATCACTTCTGGCCGGGACAGTTTGTCGATGTGAAACTGGTTTTGAATACGGAGAAGGGCGCACTGCTGATTCCGAACGAGGCGGCGCAGATCAGCCAGAAGGGACCGTTCGTCTACGTTGTAAAGTCCGATGACACTGCGGAATTACGGCCGATAAAACTGGGCCAGCGGCAAGGCGATCAGGTTGTAGTGGCCGACGGTCTAGCTGCCGATGAGCGAGTCGTTCTTGCCGGCCAGATGCTGGTTCGGCCCGGCGGAAAAGTTCGCGTAGCGGACGCCAATGCCGTGCCAGGAGCGAGCGGCGAAAGCAAGCCGCCTTCGGGAGGACAGCAGTGAATATCTCCGAACTCTTTATTCAACGTCCGGTCATGACGGTCGCGCTTACCGTCTCCGTCATTCTTTTTGGTCTGTTTGCTTATTTTCGTTTGCCGGTCAGTGATCTTCCGGCGATCGATTATCCCGTCATCCAGGTGCAGGTCAATTATCCGGGCGCAACGCCGGATACGATGGCCAACAACGTAGCCACTCCGCTGGAGCGGCAGTTCATGCAGATTCCCGGACTCGAGTTGGTCACTTCGAACAACGTTCAGGGTCACACCAATTTCGTGCTGCAGTTCGATCTCAACAAGAGCCTGGATGGCGCTGCGACCGACGTGCAAGCGGCTATCACGCGCGCATCTGGGCAACTGCCAGTGGATTTACCCAGCCCCCCGACCTTTACTAAAACCAACCCCAACGATCAGCCGATCATGTACATCGCCATCGTGAGCGACACGGAGACCGAAGGGCAGCTTTACGACTACGCCAACACACAGATCGGGGAACGGATCAGCATACTTCCGGGGGTGAGCCAGGTTGGTATCTACGGAACCCAATCGGCGGTGCGCATCAAAGCCGATCCATCGGCCATGGCGATCCGCAACATCACCTTGGAAGATATGACGAATGCGATCAAGAACGGTACCGCGTACACCGGAGCGGGGCAGTTCGACGGTCCGCATCGCAGCTTTTTGTTGCAGCCGCAGGGGCAGCTCATAACGGCCGATCAATACAATCAGTTGATCGTTGGCCAAAACAACGGAGCGCCAGTCTACCTCAAGGACGTGGCAACCGCCAAGCAGGGAGTCCAGGACGAACGCATCGACATGCGTGTCTGGGTCCGTGGTTACCCTCAGCCGGGAGCAAACGTCTTCATCGGCGTGTTTCGCCGGGCAGGGGTGAATGCGGTCGAGGTGGCCAAGTCGGTGCGCGACCTGTTGCCGTCGATTCAAGCGCAACTTCCCAGCGGGGTGTTGCTGTTTACCGCCTATGACCGCTCCCAGACCATCGTCAGCAGCATTAAAGATGTGCAGACCACCCTCTACATCGCCTTCGTTCTGGTGGTGATGGTGATCTTCGTTTTCCTCGGCCGCGTGACCGATACGCTAATTCCGGCCGTGGCTTTGCCGCTCTCGCTACTGCTGACATTCGTGGTTATGGACGTTCTTGGCTACAGCCTCGATAACTTGTCGCTGATGGCTTTGACGTTAGCGATCGGCTTCCTGGTCGATGACGCCATCGTGTTCCTTGAGAACACGGTGCGGTTGATGGAAGGAGGCCTCAACGCCTTCGACGCTTCGCTGGAATCCGCGAAAGAAATCAGCTTTACGATTCTGGCGATGACTCTTTCGCTGGCGGCTGTCTTCATTCCGCTGGTTTTCATGGGCGGGCTGATGGGCCGCATCTTCCGCGAGTTTTCGATCACGATTGTGGTTTCGATTCTGGCCAGCGGAATCGTTTCGCTGACCCTGACGCCGCTGATGACTTCAAGGCTGCTGGGTGACCGCGGCAAGGGATCGAAAAAGACGTGGATGGAGCGCGTTTTCGGCGCACTCGAGCACCGCGTGCTCGACATCTACGGACGCCAGTTGTGGTTCTTTCTGCGCAATCGCTGGATTTCTGCGGCCATTTGGGTAGCCTGTCTTGCCGGCACCGGATATTTGTTTTACATCGTGCCGAAAGCATTTCTTCCTGTCGGCGATAGCTCTTTTATTCGCGGCGTGATGGTCGCGCAGGAGGGAACCTCGCCCGATCAGATGCACGCTTATCAAACCCAGGCGGAAAAGATCCTGAGGGCGAATCCCGCGGTACGAAGCACGTTCACCATGAGCGGCAACGCGTCTTTTCTGGGATCGAATCAGGCCTTCCTGATCGCATTCTTGAAGCCCCCGTCACAACGCGCGCCCATCGAGCAAGTCGCCGGGCAGTTGATGGGAGGAATTGCAAGCACGATTCCTGGAGTGGTGGCGTTTCTTCAGCCCAATCCTGCGCTTGAAATCAGCACCGGTGCAACCGCCAATTCGCAGGGACAGTTCGCGTACGCCCTCTCCGGGATCGACCCCGATGAAGTCTATTCCACCGCCGAAAAAATGATGGCGAAGATGTACCAGTATCCCGGGTTTTTGTTCGTGAACTCGGATTTGTACAATCACACGCCTAATTTGCAGGTCGATATCTTGCGCGATCAGGCAAAACTGTACGGCGTTTCAGAAGCGCGAATCCTCTCGCTCTTGCACGACGCCTACTCGCAGAATTACAGCTACCTGATTAAGAAGCCAACCGATCAATATCAGGTCATTCTGGAAGTCGCCGACGATAAGCATTTCCGCACCAGAAGACTTGGGCAAGCTGTACATCAAGAGTGACGACGGCCAGCGCATGGTCCCGCTCAACGCGGTCACCAGTTGGCATCCTGTGATCGGGCCGCAGGCCGTAAACCACATCAACCAATTCACCAGTGTCACCATGTTCTTCAATCTGAAGCCTGGTTATTCGATCGGGCCTGCGACCCAATAT
Organism: uncultured Acidobacteriaceae bacterium; assembly: GCA_963848325.1. GTDB lineage: Bacteria > Acidobacteriota > Terriglobia > Terriglobales > Acidobacteriaceae > DATJOJ01. The sequence continues at coordinate 33,582 of CAWKDJ010000014.1, read as the reverse complement.
GTGGAAACTACGGCCAAACAGATTCTCCCGCCTGACATTCGAGGTGCGCTGCAGGGCGAGGCGCTGATCTTCCAGAATACGGTTTCGGATTTGGCCGTCCTTATGTTGGTGGCCGTGTTTGTGATGTACGTCATCCTGGCGATCCTTTACGAAAGCTATCTGCACCCGATCACCGTGCTTTCGTCGCTGCCGGTGGCATTGCTCGGCGGATTGCTGACGCTCTGGCTGTTCCATTCCGAGGCGTCCCTCTATGCCTACATCGGTATGTTCATGCTGATGGGCATTGTGAAGAAAAACGGAATCATGATCGTCGACTTTGCCGACCAGCGCGTTCGTCAGGGAATTGCCGACGATCAAGCCATTCACGATGCCAGTCTGGAGCGCTTCCGTCCCATCATGATGACTACAGCAGCGGCGTTGCTGGGCGCAATGCCGATCGCGCTGGGCTACGGAGCGGATGGAGAGTCGCGGCGGCCGCTGGGCCTGGTGGTTGTCGGCGGATTGATTGTTTCGCAATTCATCACGCTGTTCGTGACGCCTGCAATCTATCTGTATCTCGAGGAATTTCAGGAAAAAGTTTTGGATCGAGTGCCGTTCCTGCGCTCGGCACGCAAGCCTGCCGGGGCCGAGAGTCCGGCCTACGCGTTGCAGGATGCGAATGGAGATTAATGATGAAGAGTTCGGGATTCCATTTCTTGCTTGTGCTTTTTCTGACGCTGGGCGCATCGGTTGGCTGCGCGGTCGGCCCAAACTATAAGCGTCCAGCGGTGGACGTTCCAGTTACTTATCGTGCCCCAGCTTCGGACGCAGCCGCCTCTCCAACCGCTGCGCCGAACCAGCCGAATGCGACCGCATTTCTCGGCGACGAAAAGTGGTGGGAAGTCTTTCAGGATGCGGAGCTGCAAACACTAATCCGCACGGCCATCAAGAACAATTACGACGTACGGATCGCGGCGACTCGTGTGCTGCAGGCGCGGGCGCAACTCGGCATCACCCGTGCCGACCAATTCCCGACGCTCGACGGCGGAGGGAACATTACCAGCATTCAGGAGCCGAAGCTTGGGCCGATTCCGTCTTACGAGCTTACCCAGGGAGAGATCGGTCCGTCGGCGTCGTGGAACCTGGATTTCTGGGGAAAGTATCGTCGCGCCACGGAAGCCGCACGCGCGAACCTGCTGGCCAACGAATGGGCGCAGAAAGCAGTCATCGCGAGTTTGGTTGCGCAGGTCGCGAGTTCTTATTTCCAACTGCGGGAGCTGGATCTCGAGTTGGAGATTTCCCAGCGCACGCTGAATTCGCGCAACCAGTCCCTGCAGTTGACTCAGACCCTGGAGCAGCACGGGATCAACTCGCTGCTGGATGTGCGGCAATCCGAGCAACTGGTTTACACCGCCGCTGCTGAGGTGCCCGATTTTCAGCGTCAGATTGCCCAACAGGAAAATGCCATCAGTATCCTTCTCGGGAACAATCCCGGCGATGTGCCACGCGGGCTGAAATTGACCGAGCAGCCGCACGCGCCGCAGGTGCCCGCTGGAATTCCTTCGGCGTTGCTGGAACGGCGTCCCGATATTCGGGAAGCGGAAGAAAACTTGATTGCGGCGAATGCGCAGATCGGCGTGGCTCGGGCCGCTTATTTTCCGCAAATCTCGCTTACCGGATCGACCGGTTATGAAACCCCGGCGCTTACCGACCTTTTTACCGGCCCGGCTGGGATTTGGAACATGGCGGCATCCTTCACGCAGCCGATATTCGAGGGAGGACGGCTGAAGTCGGGCGTGCGGCTGGCGCAGGCTCAGCGCGAGCAAATGGTGCTTACTTACCAGCAGACGATCCAGGGAGCATTCCGCGATGTTTCGAACGCACTTGTGGCCTATCAAAAGGACAGGAGTTTCGGTCCAGCAAGAGCATCTTTTTCAATCGGCGCAGGACGCGGCCCGGTTGTCGCAAGTGCGCTTCAAGGCTGGGACGGCGGACTATCTGGAAGTCCTGACCAACGAAACCAACGCCTTTTCCGCGGCATTAGGACTTGCGCAAGCCCAGGGGAATGAACTGATCGCGCTTGTCCAGGTTTACCAGGCGCTCGGAGGCGGCTGGCAATAAGCGTTGGGATGAAAATCTGTATGTCGCGGTTAAAAATTAACCCCTGTGAGGTTAATTTTCAACCCATTGGCCCGGAGATGCTTCTCGCGGAAGCGCAAGCTAGCGGTGCAAAACCACGCAAGTAGTTGATTCCTTAGCCCCAGAAGCGAGTTCAATGAGGATGGTTGAGTTTGGCACGGCCATTGCTCTAATGCAGTCCGAGCAGCAAGACTTAAAAAATCCTCGGAGGAAATGACAATGGCGATCCAGAAGAAATCTTTGATCAGCGGCACAGCGAAGAAGTCAACCCCGGCCCTGCCGACCATCAGTGAGAAGCCCGGAGTCAGCAAAGTAGCCGCGACCCGTGTTGCCGCCACCAGAGTAGCTGCCACACGCGTAGCCGCGACCAGAGTAGCTGCCACACGCGTAGCCGCCACCCGCGTTGCAGCGACCCGTGTTGCTGCGACCCGCGTTGCAGCGACCCGTGTTGCTGCCACCCGTGTAGCTGCGACTCGCGTTGCCGCCACCCGCGTTCGTGCCAATGGCTAGTTGAGGGAGAAGGAACTGTCAGCAAGGACCGCGTTTTCCGCGGTCCTTTGCTTTTGCCACCGATTTTACAACTTATTCACTTGGCTTCGGCCTCTGCCAGTGTATTGTGGTTGGGCGCTTTCGCAGCATCCGCCTGAAGGCGGCAGCAGTGGCGGTCCACGGGACATCCAGGCATTAGCAAAAAATCTTAGATAGATGGAGTCATACGATGACACGCAAGCCTCTGATTGTGGGTTTCCTCATGGGTCTGGTGGTGGTTGGATGGAGCGCTTTGCATGCGGTCGGCACGGACGCGAATCCGGCTTGGCCGCAGTGGGGACGGACTTCATTGCACAACAGTTCCATCAGCGCGGTTGGGCAGGCCCCACAGGCACAACTCGCCGACATAACCTACGATCCTTTCGTCGCGCAGGAAAAGGCGGAGACTTATGGAGACTTGCTGGCTCATTACCAGGTTCCATTGAGCGACGGCCCTGTAGTGCTGATGGAAGCCAAGTCAGGCACCTATGTTTCTTGCGATCCGCCCGGCTCAGGCCAGCCTTACCCGTGCGGGCCCCGATGCCTGGAACCAGGAAATATGGAACGAGCAAGGACGTGTGTGGCGCAACGGTGTGCTGGTCAAAGTGTGGAACTTTCAGAGCGATTGGAAACCCGAGCCCAATACCGACGCGGGAGGTCAGAATCAGGATGGGCTGGGCGGCTGGGAACCAGTATTTCATGCGGCTCTGTGGAACGGGTTCGTGTTCGTTCCCGGGGCAGGAGGCACAATTTACAAATTAAATGAGCGCGATGGTTCGGTAATCAAGCACTACAGCGCCTTTTCAAGAGGCATAGATCCTAACCGATACGTTTCCGGGCCGTTGACCGTCGATCCCACAGGAAACATTTACTACAACGTGATCGCCCTCGATCCTATCGATCCCTGGAGCGTAGACATCAAGGGGGCATGGCTGGTGAAGGTCGCGCCCGACGATAAAATCTCGGCGGTGAGCTATCGCAAGATAGCCCCTGCCAGCTGCTCGGGCTGCGGTTCGCAGCGCCCCGGAATCAATGTGGCGCCTGCAGTCTCAGCCGACGGAACCACGATCTATACCGCGAGTCTCGCTCATTTTGATCCGGTCGATGCGTATCTACTGGCGGTGAATTCCGATCTCACTCCGAAATGGCAAAGTTCGCTGACGGTAGCGGGCGGCGGCATTCAAGGTGCGGTGGTCGATCTCAGTTCGGCGAGTCCTGTGGTGCTTCCCGACGGTATACTCTACGGCGTTCTCACCGATAACAGCGACCGCGGGTACATGCTGAAGTTCAGCCCCTCCGGCCAGTACATGACGGAGTTTGACTTTGGTTGGGACGACACGCCGGCCATTTATACCCACGGAAACACCTATTCGGTGATCACTAAAGACAACCACTACGACACGAACGGACCTACTACATCTCGCAGTTAAGCTCCAACCTCACGATCGAATGGCAGTACCAGAGCACCGACAACTATGAGTGGTGCGTGAATGCCCCGGCTGTCGACAAGAATGGCACGGTCTATGCAGACAGCGAGGACGGAAACTTGTACGTGATCAATCAGGGTGGCGGGCTGAAAGGCAACATCTTTCTGCAATCTGCCGTCGGCGCAGCCTACACTCCGGTATCCCTCAGTTGGGACGGAAAGATTTACACGGAAAATAACGGCGATATGTTTGCCGTGGGTGCACCGGCAAAGTAAGCGGCTCACCCCAGCTTGGCGTACTCGGCTTTGGCTTGCTTCAAGACCGGAAGGTCGGGGTCGGCGTCTTTCCAGAGATTGAGAAAGTCCTGATAGGCAGTCTTTGCCTTTGCGCTGTCGCCGGACAGCGCGTAAGCGCGCCCCAGCTCCAAGTGCGCCAAGGCCCCGAGCGGAAAATTGAGCACAATTCCACGATGGTCGAGAAGCTTCTGGAATTCAGCTGCGGCCTGCGCCCCTTGGCGCATTTGCAGATAAGTCTCACCGCGCAAATAAGCGGGATACAGCGTTCCCAGTTGAAACGGTGGCGGGGTGCCTAATTCGTATGGCAAAACCGCCTGCAGATCCTGCAGCGCGCCATCGGGCTGGTTCTGGCTCAGGGCGATGGCTGCCTGGATGATCGGCATCCAGTATAGCTTCAGCACGGTGTTTAGGGGATCGCTCTTCTGAAGTTCTTCCATCAGTGATCTCGCCCGGGCCGTGTCGCCAGCCCGGGCAAAGGTGAGAGCGGCGATAACTTTGATGTCCCTGCCGGGCGCCAGAGTCAAGGCGGCCGTTGCGTCCTGTTTGGCGGCTGCGGGAAGTCCGAACTCCGCCTCTCGAAGAGCTCCATTCACCTGCCAAAGTGCGGCCGTCTCCTTCGAATCTGCCCGAATGGCCGAGTCCATGGCGCGCCGGCTAAATTCTCGGGCTTGATTGAGCCTCCCGTAAAAGGCCTCGGTATCGGATTGGCTCGAGAGCAACGGATCCTCTTCCCCAGGTTTTCCAGCGCCCCAGTCTACCTGCTTCTCCATCTCCGCTCGGTCGCCTTGCAGGAAGGCCAAAAAGTAGTATTGCTGGTGGGTCTGCGCACTATCCAAATGCAGCGCCGTGCCCCTGTCGAGCTGTGCCTTGGCCTGGTCGGTTGGTTCAGCGCGAGCAAGCACGACGCCAGGTTGGAATATTGCGTACTCTGGTGGGCATCGATGGCGACGGCCTGCTGTGCCTCGGAAATTGACTTTTCGTATTGCCCCAGAGCTGCGGAGTTCGCACCGAGGTTTCCATAGGGGATCGAATCGTGAGGGTAACTCTGAATCCACAATTCGTAGGTTTGCGCTTCCTTCTCCAGTTCGCCGGTGGTGTACGCGTAGTAATAAGCTGAAATTCGAAGCCTTTCCCGTTCGCTGACTTTATCTTTCAGTGCATAGGCCTTGCCGATGTTTTCTGCCGCCAGGCTAGCTTCTCCCAGGTTGCCATAGGAGAGCCCGAGGCTGGCGTAAGCCATGGCGAAGTTGGGATCGATCTCAATAGCGCGCTTGAAGAAGGGAACGGCCTCGGCGGAGCCATTTTCGCGTCCAGTGCGAATCCCCATGCTGAACGCTTTGAGCGCCTCCAGGGAACCGGTTGTCGCTTCAACCGGAACGTCGAATTTTTGCACGGAGGCGAGCGATTCGCCGAGTTTGCTGCGCAGGCCGGATGCGACCTGATCGAGCGCCTTGAGAACATCTTCTTTTCCGGCAGCCTGGACTTGCTCCTGGGCGAGGACATCGCCGGTATTGCAGCCGGAAGCGACCAATCCGATGACATACTGAGCGCCGAGCCGGGAAATCGAGCCGAGCAGAATGGCTTTGCTGCCGGTGCGAAGGCAAAGTTCGCGGGCAATGTCACGGGTGATGCGCGTGTTGGCCGGGCGGCCCATCAGGCCGAGAGTTTCGTTCACTTTCCGGTCGGAAAGCACATTAATAAACGGAGACTGTTCGAGCTGTACCGCCAGCGCTTGCTTGAGGGCATCGTCGAAGACGGGATCGCCGGTAGTGTTGTCGAAGTCGGCAAGGACCACGGTGTCTTTTTCGGTGAGCGGAGTTTCTGCAGCGGGAGGTTTGCGCGAACGCCAATAGAATCCCGCCGCGATGACGATAAGACCGATTACCGCAGGAATCAGGATTTTCCAGAAGGATAGCGGCCGGGATTCGGCCGCAGGCACAATCCCAGAAGCGGCCCGCGACGACGTGCGTGAACTCGCCTGTTCGGTGGTGCTTCGCTCCGGAATGTGAGGGGCGCCGGTCACGACCTGTTCCGCTTCGTCCTGACTCGCGGCGGTTCTATCGGATTCCGTGTCGCGCTTGACTCGTTTCAGGTCGGCGATCATTTCCGAGGCATGCTGGTAGCGCAGATCGCGGTCCTTCTCCAGGGCCTTATTAATGATGGCTTCCATCTGCGGCGGCAGGTCCGGGTTGTAGCGCAACGGAGAAGACGGATTCTTGTGGAGAATGCCCTCGAAAAGTACTGCAGTCGTGCCTCCGTGAAACGGCAGGGCGCCGGTGGCCATTTCGTACAAGACCGCTCCGAACGAAAAGATATCGCTACGGCGGTCAAGTTCCTTGCCGCGGGCCTGCTCGGGCGACATATAAGCCACGGTTCCGAGCGCGGTGCCGGGGTTGGTGAGGTGGTCGGCGCTGTCACCGGCAGTGACTTGCGCCTCGGCGCTGCTTCCCGAAACGCTTGTCATTTTGGCCAGGCCAAAGTCGAGAATCTTGGCGTGGCCGCGCTCGGTGACAAAAATGTTTGCCGGCTTGATGTCGCGATGGATGATGCCTTTGTTGTGGGCGGCGTCGAGGGCGTCGGCGACTTCGATGGCGAGCGACAGCAAAGTCTCGAGCTCCAGCGGGCGTCCGGCGATGCGATGTTTCAGGGTAATGCCGTCGAGATACTCCATCGCAATAAACGCATGGCCATCGTGCTCGCCAATATCATGGATGGTGCAGATGTTGGGGTGGTTCAGGGCTGAGGCGGTCTGTGCCTCACGCTGAAAACGGGCCAGCGCCTGCGAATCCTGGGCGACCTCTTCGGGGAGGAACTTGAGCGCGACGAAACGGTGCAGGCGGACGTCTTCGGCCTTATAGACCACGCCCATACCGCCTCCGCCGAGTTTCTCCAGGATGCGGTAATGAGAGATGGTTTGGCCGATCATCTTCGAGTGGCGCTTACTGGACAGCTATCTTAGGGGCGCGGGCGGGGCAAGTCAATGTGGGGTGTGTCAGCGGGAGATTGCCTACACCGCTACCGTGACCGACGTCTCGGTTCGCGTGACGGGGCGATATAGAGTATCGCGTTCGATGGCTTCGCGTCCGGCTTCTCGAATCAAACGAACCAGTTCCTGGCGGCGCAGGCCTTGGGGAGTATTGGCGCCGGCGTCGTGGTAAATCTTTTCCTCGATCACCGTTCCATCCAGGTCATCCGCGCCGAAGCGCAATGCAATTTGGGCGATTTTAGGCGTCAGCATTTGCCAATAAGCTTTGATGTGAGCAAAATTGTCGAGCAGCAGCCGGCTGACGGCAATTTGCCGAATATCGAGCATGCCGGTGGTCTTGGGCAGATGTTGCAGTGCCGTATTATCGGGATGAAATGCCAGCGGAATGAAAGTCTGGAACCCTCCAGTTTCATCCTGCAGCGCGCGCAGTTTCAGAAGATGGTCGACGCGGTCTTCATCGTTTTCGACGTGGCCGTAAAGCATGGTCGCGTTCGATTTCAATCCAAGTTCGTGGGCCGTTTTGGCGGTTTCGAGCCACTGGTCACCATCGATCTTGTGATCGCAAATGATGTGGCGGATGCGGTCAGCGAAAATTTCCGCGCCGCCGCCGGGAAGGGAATCGACGCCGGCGGCTTTTAATTGTTCGAGCGTTTCGCGAATCGAAAGCTTGGCGCGCTTTGCCAGATATGCCACCTCGACCATGGTGAATGCTTTGAGATGGCACCTGCGGAAAGCGCTGCTTGAGGCCGGAACACAGATCGAGAAAATATTGGAACGGCAGATCGGGATGTAGTCCGCCGACGATGTGAAATTCGGTGACCGCTTCGTTATAGCCTGAGGCCGCGGTCTCGAAGGCTTCGTCGAGCGCCATGGTGTAAGAGCCGGGAGCGTCTTTCTTGCGGCCAAAGGCGCACAAGCGGCAGGCGGCTACGCAAACGTTTGTCGGATTGATATGACGATTGACGTTGAAGTAAGTTTTGTCCCCGTGCATACGTTCGCGGACCGAATTGGCCAGCCAGCCGACCGCAAGAATATCGGTGCTGCCGTAAAGCGTAAGGCCGTCGTTGAAACTCAGGCGTTCCTCGGCCATGACCTTCTCATAGATCGGCCGCAAGCGAGGATCGTCGGTCTGAAAGGGATGCTGGGACATGTTCTTTTTGATGATACCGCAGGATGGATTCAGAGTCACAGGGAACGCGTGGGCCTCCAATTTTCGCTGCAGAACTTTCGAACCACGAAGGACACGAGGTTCCACGAAGGAATGCTCTGGCAAAGATTCTTCGTGAGCCTTAGTGTCCTTGGCGGTTGAACAAGAAGCAGCGAAACCGCGCCGCATCACTCACTCAGCTTCAAGCTTCGCAGGCAATAGCGGATCTCAGTGCTGAGTTCTTTGACTCGCATGCCCTCCTGTGGGGTCACTTTGCAGGAAAGTCCGGCACGGGTCGAAGAGCCCTCCCCGGTATCGAACGTTACGCGGCAATACTGGCAGTCTTCATTCCAGCAGAAACGCCCGTAGGCGACATCTTCTGGAGCGAGATACTGCATGCAGCGGAGCAGGGAATTGTTCTCCGGCACTTCGAATTCTTTGCCGAGGATGCCGATCTTAATCAGCCGGGCAAAAGGCCGGAAGAGTGTGCCGGGAGCGGTCATTCTGCTGACATTCTAGTGGCGGAAGAGAACCACTGCCACGCACCAAGGTCACGACTTCGCGCGGCAAAACAGACAGTCAAAACCTCGTCCGAAGCGGGTCCTACGACTTGGCCTGATGGGCGCGATGCCGATTGACGTGCTGCGCTTTATGCCGGGTTGCCCGATGAGCCTTTCTTTTGACCCGCAGCAGCTTCACCGACGGCTGCTTTGCGTTGCCCGTGGTTTGACCGACGGAAATACCTGAAAAAACCAAGAAAGATACAGCAAGAATGAAACTCAAAAGGATCCGCATACTGACTCCCTGCCCAAATCTGCACTGCTGAGCGAAATATACCAGAGAAGACGGATTGAATTTCCGAAGATTGAGAGTAGGCTGGTGACAGATCGGGTTCAACTTTCAACACGGGGTGACGAATGAAGGAAACCAGAGACCAGGACCGGCTGAAGGGCGCAGTCGAGCAGGAAGATCAGAACCAAAGCGGAAATACTTCCATGCAAGGCCAACTCGGACACCGCGATCAGGACCCGATGCTGAAGTCAGCCGACACCGACTTCCCAGAGCCGGGAGAAAGTCCCGAACACACCGGCGAATCGGGCTTGCACCGCAAGCCGGAAAAAGCTGCCTGAAGACCAAACTTTAGCGAGGGCGGGCAGGTTCCGCCCCATGCCGTTCTCTATCTCAGCCCTTCCATTACTTCATCAAGCACCGCTTTGCCCGGGCGCACGACCGATTCCGGCAGCGTAGCCAGCGGCTCTTCAGTCATGTGGAGCAGATCGATAAAGGTCGGGGCCTTCGGGTTCACATAGAACACTCCCGTCAACACCTCGCCCTTTTCTTTGGCTTCGTGCAGGCGAGTGATGGCGCGAACGCGGTCGGTCGGATCGTAATCCTCCTCCAGTTTCGTGAGCCGAAGATGGGAACCGTCATGCATGGTGACTTCGACGGTCGTGCCCGGGTCATATTCCACGTCGATACTTTCAAACGCGGGAATGAAGCTGATGTCCTGGATCGGCTCCTCGTGGTCTTTCATGAACTTGTAGGACTTGGTTGAGCCTTCGTGGTCATTGAAAGTGACACAGGGAGAAACTACGTCGAGCATCACCGTCCCGCGGTGCGCGATGGCCGCCTTCAACATGCTGTGGAGCTGCCTCTTATCACCCGAGAACGAGCGGCCGACAAAAGTCGCGCCCAGTTCGACTGCCAGGGCGCAGGTATCGATCGGCGGGAGATCGTTGACCACGCCGGTCTTCAGCTTTGATCCGAGGTCGGCAGTCGCCGAGAACTGGCCCTTTGTCAGACCGTAAACGCCATTGTCTTCGATGATGTAAATGATCGGCAGATTGCGGCGCATCAGGTGAACGAACTGGCCAATGCCGATCGAAGCGGTATCGCCGTCGCCACTGATGCCGATGGTCATCAATTTCTGATTAGCCAGCACGGCGCCAGTTGCGATTGCCGGCATGCGGCCATGGACGGCGTTAAAACTGTGCGACCGCGCCATGAAATAAGCCGGAGTTTTCGAGGAGCAGCCAATGCCGCTCATCTTGATCAGATTTTCCGGCCGCACGCCCATTTCATACATCGCGTCGATGATGCGTTCCGAGATTGCATTGTGACCGCAGCCGGCGCATAGGGTCGTTTTTCCGCCGCGGTAGTCGAGCACGGTAAGGCCGATGCGGTTGGTCTTCGGCGCGGGCGTGCTTGTGGGTGTCGTCGCCATTCTACTTTCCCTCCATGCTCATGAGTTCGTCGGTTACCGAGCGCGCGTCCACCGGCAGCCCGTGGATATGCGCGATGCTGCGCAGGCGGGTCACGAGCTGCGGCTGAATGTCCAGCTTGATCAGGCTGAGCATCTGCGCATCGCGGTTTTGTTCGACCACGTAAACCCGGTCGTGCTGCTCAATGAATTCGTGAACTTCGCGAGTGAACGGATAAGCTCGCAGCCGCAGATAGTCGATCTCGACGCCGTATTCATTGCGCATCTGATCGCGGGCCTCGATGATCGCCCAGTGCGACGTGCCATAAGCGATGATGCCGATCTTCGACTTCCCGGTCACAACGTCGGGACGTGGGACGAAAGAACGCGCAGTTTCAAACTTGCGGTTCACGCGCTCCATGTTGCGCTCGAAATCGTCGGGGCGCTCGCTGTATTGGGCATTCTCGTTGTGTCCGCTGCCGCGTGCGAAATAGGCCGCAGCCGGATGGTCGGTGCCGGGCAACGTGCGGTAGCCGACGCCGTCGCCATCCACATCTTTATAGCGGGCAAAACCGCCGAGCCGGTCGAGGTCTTCCTTCGACAGCACTTTGCCGCGCTTGATCGGTGTCGTCGGATATTCGAACGGATCGGACATCCAGTTGTTCATGCCGAGATCGAGGTCCGACATGACGAATACCAGCGTCTGGAATTGTTCAGCGAGATTGAAGGCGTCCTGCGCCATGCTGAAACATTCGCCGACCGAATTCGGGAACAGCATGATGTGCTTGGTATCGCCGTGCGAAAGAAATGCTGTCGAGAGGATGTCACCTTGCGAGGTTCGCGTCGGCAGGCCGGTCGATGGGCCCACACGCTGTATGTCCCAGATCACGCCAGGGACTTCGGCGTAATAAGAAACTCCAGCAAATTCCGACATCAACGAAATTCCCGGTCCCGCGGTCGCCGTCATCGAACGCGCACCAGCCCAACCTGCGCCGAGCACCATTCCGATGGCGGCCAACTCGTCTTCCGCTTGCACGATCGCAAAGGTCGCGCGTCCGTCAGGGTCTATGCGGTAATCCTTCATGTAGTCGATCAAAGTCTCGACCAGCGAAGATGAAGGCGTAATCGGATACCAGGTCACTACGGTCACGCCGGCGAACATGCAGCCAAGGGCAGCGGCGGAGTTGCCGTCGATGATGATCTTGCCCTGGTTCTTGTCCATGCGCTGGATGAAATACGGGTCCTGCTTCTGCAAGGTTGCGGTCGCGTAGTCAAATCCAGCTTGCGCCGCCGCGAAGTTGAGGTTGGCGGCCTTCGCTTTGGTTGCAAACTGCTTGCGAATAGCTTTTTCAACTTCGGCAATTTCAATGTCGAGCAGCTTGGCGGCCACGCCGACATAAATCATGTTCTTGACCAGCTTGCGCAGCTTGGCTTCCGGGCACACGGGCGCGACCAGCTTGTCGTAGGGGACGGAATAAAAAGTCAGGTCATCGCGCAGCTTGTTCAGGCCCAAGGGCTCGTCGTAGAGCACCGCCGCGCCGGGTGCAAGGGACAGGACATCCTCCTTCGCGGTCTCGGCGTTCATCGCGATCAGGAAGTCGATCTCCTTCTTACGCGCAATGTAACCGTCTTTGTTGGCGCGAATGGTGTACCAGGTCGGCAGGCCGGCGATGTTCGAAGGAAACAAATTCTTCCCGGAAACCGGAACCCCCATCTGAAATATGCTGCGCAGAAGTACGCTGTTGGAGCTTTGCGAACCGGAGCCGTTCACCGTCGCCACCTGAATGCTCATGTTGTTGACGACGCGTTTCTTCTGCTCCGCTTGCCCCGAGGCTTCGTGGAGCGCTACATCCGATGTGGCCATTCCTAAATCCTTCCTTTGACTGGAGCCGGTTTGCGCCCGGCTGGTCGCGCAGAGCGGGCGATATGTTGATTATACGGCAGTGTCATGGATTGCGAATAGAAGCGGAGACTTCCCCGAGGATTGAGTGCAGTTCTGAAACTACGCTTCGACGCGGAAGAACTTCGCCATATTGCGGAACTTATTATATCGTGAAACGACCAATTCAGAAGGTGGTACCGCCTGCAACTCTGTGAGGCGGTTGTGCAGCGTTTCGGCCAGCAGTTCCGCGGCTTTCGGGTGGTCACTGTGGGCGCCGCCCGCCGGTTCAGGAATAATTCCATCGATGCAGCCGAGTTCGGTCAAATCTTTGGCGGTGATGTGAAGCGCCTGCGCCGCCAATTCTTTCTTGCTGGCATCGCGCCACATGATGGAAGCGCAACCCTCCGGCGAAATCACCGAGTAGATCGCATTTTCCATCATCAGGACTCGATCAGCGACCGCGATGGCAAGCGCGCCTCCGCTGCCGCCTTCACCGGTGATCGCCGTGACAATCGGAACTCGCAGCCGCGCCATTTCGCGCAGGTTGCGGGCAATGGCCTCCGCCTGCCCACGTTCTTCCGCTCCAAGGCCCGGATTCGCGCCGGTGACGTCGACCAACGTGATAATTGGGCGCGAGAATTTCTCGGCGAGTTTCATCGCACGCAGAGCCTTGCGATAACCTTCCGGGTTCGGCAGGCCGAAGTTGCGAAACATGCGCTGCTTGGTGTCGCGGCCCTTTTCCGTGCCAATAACCATGACTTCGCGCCCACGAAGACGCGCCATGCCGCAAATCATCGCATGATCGTCGCCGAAATTGCGGTCGCCATGGATCTCATGGAAATCGGTAAAAACGCGTTCGATGTAGTCGATGGCGTGGGGCCGCTGCGGATGCCGCGCCAGTTCGGTCTTCTCCCAGGCATCGAGATTCACCGAAACTTGCTCGCGCAGAGCATGAATGCGGTCGTGAAGCGCTTCGATCTGGCGTTTGCTGTCGGCATTGTGCTCCAGGGCCTGCAGGCGGCTGAGCTGTTCTTCAATCTTTTCCAGTTCCTGCCGCGCTTTCATCTGCGAATCCACTTTCCGATCATCCCCGTTTCTCGCCGACCAGCGCGACTCCACCATGGACAAGAGAAACTCCGCGCTGGTCAACGCCAGCATCGCGTCATTGATCTCCGGGGAAGAAGATTTCCGGGCCGGTTCGCCAGTGGGAGGTGGTGTCATGCTTCGCGACTCAGTCGATTACCCGCACCGCGCCCCGCCCGCACAACTCTTCCACGCGGGAAAGGAAATCACGGTCTGGTTGCACATTATAGCCTTCCGCTTCCATCACCACCATGAAATCGTCTTTGCGTTCCACGTCGAACAATACCTTGGCTTCGCCTTTGCGCTGAGTGCAAAGTGCATGAAGTTCGTCGACCAGCGATTCCTGTGCGGATTCCACCGGAATGCGAATGCGCAACGCGCGCGGCAAGGGGACCTTGGCATCTTCCAAAGGAATAATATCGTTCACCGTCAACTTGGGATTGACGCCCTCTTCGATCCGCAGGCCGCCTTTCACCAGCACCGGAACTTCGAGTTTAACTTTTTCGCCCAGCTTGCGATAGGCCTCGGGAAAGACGATCATCTCGATCGAACCTTCCATGTCTTCAAGCGCGCCTTGCGCGTAGAAATCGCCTTTCTTCGATTTCAGTACCCGAACGTTCGCGATAATTCCGGCAGTGGTGATGTTTTCGTCTTTTCCAGTTGACGCCTTGACCGCCGCGAGTTCGGCGGTGTTCAGCGCCCGCAGGTCTGACAGTTTGTCACGGTACTTTTCCAGTGGATGGCCGGTGATGAAGAAGCCCAGAATTTCTTTTTCCGCCGCCAGACGGATGTGCTCGTCCCAGTCGGGAACGTCGGGCAATTTGTCATTGACGGCAGAAGTTTCCTCCTGCCCAAAGACACCAAACAAGCCGTGCTGCCCGCATTCGGCATCGCGTTGGGTCTGCACCGCGCGGTCGATGGCTTTGTCGAGCGCCGCCATCACCTGTGCCCGGCCGCCGAAGCAATCCATGGCCCCACTTTTGACCAGCGATTCGAGCACCCGCTTGTTCAACAGGCGCAAATCGACTTTTTCGCAGAACTCATAGATCGAAGTATAGCGGCCGAGTTCTTTGCGGCCGGCGACGATCGACTCAATCGCGTTGTGGCCGACGTTTTTCACCGCGGCCAAACCGAAACGAATGGCGCTGCCATGCGGGGTGAAATTCGCGTCGCTGACGTTGATGTCCGGTGGTTCGACGGCAATGCCCATCTCGCGGCATTCGTTGATGTACTTGACCACATCGTCCGTGCTGCCTGTCACCGAAGTTAACAACGCGGCCATGAACTCGACCGGGTAATGCGTTTTCAAATACGCCGTGTGATAGGCCAGCAGGGCGTAGGCGGCGGAGTGCGACTTGTTGAAGCCGTATCCGGCGAACTGCGCCATGAGATCGAAAATCTTTTCAATCTTTTTGTGCGGATATCCACGCTGCACCGCGCCCTCGACAAAACGCTCGCGCTGCTGCGCCATTTCTTCGGCCTTTTTCTTGCCCATGGCGCGGCGCAGTAGATCGGCCTCGCCCAGCGAGTATCCCGCCAGGCGGTTGGCGATCTGCATCACCTGTTCCTGATAAACGATGACGCCGAGCGTCTCTTCCAGGACTTCTTTCAGTTCCGGCAACTCGTATTCGACGCGCTTGCGGCCATGCTTGCGATCGATGAAGTCGTCAATCATTCCGCCCTGAATCGGCCCGGGGCGATATAGCGCGTTGAGGGCCGTGAGGTCGCCGATCGTGTTGGGCTGGTAGCGGCGCAGCACGTCTCTCATGCCGTGCGATTCAAACTGGAAGACGCCGGAAGTCAAGCCGGTGTAAAAGACTTTCTTGTAGGTTTCTTCATCGGTCAGCGGTATGTCTTCGAGCACGATCTTGTCGCCGCGGGTTTGCGCAATTAACTTAACCGCGTCGTCGAGAATGGTCAGCGTGGTCAGCCCCAGGAAATCCATTTTCAGCAGGCCGAGCTTCTCGATCGCCACCATGTCAAAAGCAGTCACAATTTCTTCGTTCTTGGTGCGATACAGCGGGACCAGTTCAATCAGCGGGCGCGGAGAAATGACCACGCCTGCGGCGTGAACACCGGCGTTGCGCACCAAACCTTCAAGTTTGCGCGCGGTATCGAGCAAAGCGCGAATCTGCGCGTCGGACTCATAGGCTTGCCGCAGCGGCGGAGAATCCTTCAGCGCTTGCGTCCAACGTGATGTTGAGCTGCGTCGGGACCATCTTGGCGATGCGGTCAACGTCGTTGTAAGGAATGTCCATGGCGCGGCCAACGTCTTTGATCGCCGCCTTCGCCGCCATGGTGCCGAAGGTGATAATTTGCGCAACATTGTCGCGCCCATATTTATGGGTGACGTAGTCGATGACTTCGCCGCGCCGGTTCATGCAGAAATCGATGTCGATATCTGGCATGGAAATGCGTTCAGGATTCAGGAAGCGCTCGAACAGCAACTCGTGTTGCAAAGGATCAAGATCGGTAATGCCGAGCGCATAAGAAACCATCGACCCGGCAGCCGAACCTCGTCCTGGGCCGACGGGAATATTTCGCTCTTTCGCGTAGCGGATGAAGTCCCAGACGATTAGAAAATATCCGGAGAACTTCATCTGCTGAATAATTCCGATTTCGCGGGCCAGCCGTTGCTCGTATTCCGTGAGGCTATGTTTCAGCCGATTTTGGTCGCGCAGATTTCGCAGCGTTTCCATGCGACGCGCGAAGCCCTCGCGCGTCACGTGCTCGAAATAACTGTCGAGGGTGTAGCCGCTGGGCACTTCAAAATGCGGGAAGGGATTGCTGACTTTTTCCAGGCGCGTGCTGCAACGTTCGGCGATTGCCAAAGTCCGCGTCAGCACGTCGGGCGAATCTTTAAAGACGCGGCCCATTTCCGCATAGCTCTTGACGTAAAAATCCGTGCCCTGAAACTTCATGCGGTTCACGTCCTGAATGGACTTGCCGGTCTGAATGCAGACCATCACATCCTGCGCGTGAGCGTCTTCCTCGCATAAATAATGACTGTCGTTGGTGGCGACCAGCGGCAGACCTAGATCGCGTTCCAAGCGAAATAAATCAGGATGAATGCGGTGCTCGGCTTCGAGTCCCTGGTCTTGAATTTCGAGGAAGAAATTGTTCTTACCGAAAATGTCGCCGAAAAATGCCCCAGCCCGGCGGGCCTGTTCGTATTTTCCTTCGGTGAGAGACTCGGCGACTTCGCCTTTCAGGCAGGCGGAAAGTCCGATCAGTCCCTTGGCGTGCTCGGCGAGAAACTTCTTGCTCACTCGCGGCTTGTAATAAAAACCGTGAAGCGAAGCTTCCGAAGTGATCTTGACCAGGTTGCGATAGCCTTCTTCGTTCTCAGCGAGCACCACCAGATGGTTGTAAGTATCGCCTTCGGGTGGCGTACGCTCGATGCGGTGGTCGTCCTTTTTGCAAACATAAAGCTCGCAGCCGATGATCGGCTTGACCCCCGCTTTGTTTGCGGCATTGACGAACTCAACTGCACCGAAAATATTCCCGTGATCGGTCATGGCGACGGCGGGCATGCCAAGCTCGTGGACGCGGTGGACAAGCTGGTCCACGCCGCAAGCGCCGTCGAGCATGGAGTAATCGGTGTGCAGGTGCAGATGAACGAATTGAGACATGGGGGCTCTATATTTGATTTTACGTGGGCGCGGTTGGATGCGGAATGGGAGTTTTGTGAGTAAGAGCGCGGTTATTCACAGGATTTCGCGGGTGATTGTTCTTGCCGAGCGCACTTTGCGACGTGGGGTGGGGCCTTTTGCCCAGCCCTTCCGCGTAAGATTAATTCTTGTCTTTCGATCAATAACGGCGAGGTAGCGGCGTGAAGACTGCGTACGTCCTGCTGCAGAACGGTTTTGCGGATTGGGAAGCGGCCTCCGCCATGGCGGAGTTGCAGCGAACCTTCGGCTTTTCGGTGAAGACGATCGGCCTGATCCGCGGAACCATCGTGAGCATGGGAGGACTGAGAGTGGCCCCGGATCTCGCACTCGCGGAGTTGGCGGTGGAATCTGCGGCCATCCTCATTCTTCCCGGCGGGGATTCGTGGACGCGTGGGGAGATCCCAGAAGTTTCGCGGGCGGTGCGAGCCATGCTCGAGATTGGCCGTCCGGTCGCGGCGATCTGTGCGGCGACGCTCGCGCTGGCGCACTGCGGTTTGCTCAACCATCATCTGCATACCAGCAACGGCAAGGATTTCATCGGGCATTACGTGCCTGAGTATCGCGGGCAAGGACTGTATCGCGCGTTGCCGTGCGTGCGGGACCGGGGTGTGATTACAGCGAATGGATTGTCGCCATTCGCATTCGCCGCCGAAATCTTCCGCGAATTGGCGCCGGAACGAGAGAGCGACGTCGCAACCTATGTGGAGCTCTACGCGAAGGGGTTGGTTGACTGAGCGTGGTTGCGTAGGGGCGGATGCCGTCGTCCGCCGGGGGGTCATCGGGCTTGGCCGCTACTCAGCCCTAGCACCTGTCATTGCATCGTGATGTCAAAACCGCTCTAGGCACCGATTCATACGACTGTTCATTTTCTCGACATCGAGGGTGCCGGGGACCCAATTGCTAGTTCGCCGAGAGTGGCCGGCTTAGACGAAACGCCGTTCGGCTGCGATTGACTGACAGCGTTTTCTTCCGTACCCCCTGTTTTCCCCGCAATAATCGGCTTGTTCGCAATCGTCTCGTAAGCGTAGCCGGTGAGCACGGCCGTCAAAGTATGACCCGCCGATTGAACGTTAAGACGAGCCCAGCCGTAATGGGTTTCGCCGTTAATTTGAAAACTCAGGCCCAGATAACGGTTCTTAACATTGAGCCAGCTCCTTCGGAGAAGATGGAACCCACAAAATCCACAATCTCTGCCATGATTTTTCCTGGGAAGTACTGATAAGGGCCAATGACCGCACCGGCTTTGAGCGCGGCAGCCCATGGGCCGCCCTGCGCCGTCCGGAAGCCTGCTGCCCCATTTCCAGCTCCGGGGAGGGTGGAAAGAGCCGTGGAGAAGGTGGAAGTTCCTTCGTACGATCTTACCCGTAACGTAAAATCGGTGATTCCATCGTGATTGAGGTGCCAAGTTATAGCTATGTCCGTGGTTGATGACGATAACGTGGTCAGGCGGCGTATAGACGACCTCGGCCTCAGATGGCGGAGTAAGCGCCAGTGCCCCGACCCCAGCCGCGCCGGCCGCAACGGCATACGCACTAAGCCGTTTGTGGATTACGGGAGAAAGGCGGACGGTGCTTCGGGCTGGACGACTCATGGAACCCTCCTGGCGCGAGGCCTAATCTTCGAACCACAACCCATCCGGCGAACAGTCTTAGAACGCCACCAAGCTGCACTACGGCGTAATTTCGTACACAACCCCATATTCGGCGCCGCCGATCGCCGTCGTCCCGTAGAGGTTGCCCTGATCGTCGATGATCAGAGTGCCATTCGGCTCTCCTCCATCCTCGGCCCCGGTGAAGGTGTAGACGACGCTGTATTTCCACGGTCCCTTGGGCTGCGGTTCCAACTTATAAACCAAACCACACCCCCAGCCCTCGCAGTTGCCGCCTTGCGGGCCCCAAACCGTACCGTATAGATTGCCAGCCTTGTCGAAGACGACACCGGTGGCAAAAGAGCCTTCCCCCGCAAAACCGCCGTGGAAGTTGTAGAGCACGGTGAACGTCCAACGACCCTCGGGAGTAGGCGACAGCCTGAATACGGTGCCATCTCCGGAAGCTCCATCCAGCGGGGTTGTGCCGTAAAAATTGCCGTTCGCATCGGAAGTCAAGCTGCTGGTAGTCTGGACGCCATCGATGCCAGTGAGTGGGTACGCTAGCTCTTCTTTCTTGGAGTCGAGCTCGAAAACTGTCCCGCAGCCAAGGTTGTAGCAGGGAAAAGAAGACGAACCGCCGTATGTAGTGGTG
The DNA here is from genome assembly GCA_963848325.1 of uncultured Acidobacteriaceae bacterium. GTDB lineage: Bacteria > Acidobacteriota > Terriglobia > Terriglobales > Acidobacteriaceae > DATJOJ01. The sequence continues at coordinate 14,004 of CAWKDJ010000014.1, read as the reverse complement.
CCGTAAAGAGTGCCGTCGGAGCCGCGCAAAAGGCCGCTGTAAGGTGCGTTCCCGTCTGTGCAGTTCGCTTTTGAGCAGAAGTAGTGCAGCACCTCCTCGCTCCATACTCCGGACGTCGTGGTCAGCTCGAACACGCCGCCCGCACCCCAGCCGAAGATGTCTGCGCCACAGCAGTTCCCCCCGGCCGCAGTGGTGCCATAAAGGTTTCCTGCCTCATCCATGACCAGGCCTGCATAGGGGCCGGCTCCGCCGGCATTGACGTTGAAGCGGTGAAGTACAGTCTCCGTCCAATTGCCTCCCGATGCCGGCGTCAACTCGAACACGATCCCGCAGCCGACGTAAGCCCCGCTGGAGCACTGCAGGCCTCCGCCGCCACCAACGCTTGTGGTGCCGTAAAGATTTCCAGCGGCGTCGAAGATCAAGGCGCCGTTTGGGGCCGCTCCATCCCTGTCGTCGTTGTTAACCTGAAATGCGTGGAGCACGCTTTCTGTCCACTGTCCACCACTGCCGCGGGCAAGCATAAACACAGTGCCACAGCCATCTGCGCCGTAGCCGCTGCAATTAGTGACGCCACCAAAAAGAGTCGTGCCATAAAGGTTTCCAGCGCTGTCGAGGGTGAGCGCGCCCGACGGATGATTGCCGTCACTCCCTCCTTGAAACGTATAAAGCACCTTGTATTGGGTGGCCCACGCGTTCGCGTGAAAAAACGCAAACATCAGAATGGTCGCAACCGAGGGAAGTAACCTGGAAGTGAACCACTTGGTTTGGAGCGGCATCGGAACCACCTCGAAGGGAAGAGGGTAAAGCGCTGGACGCAGCCAGTCTAGCACAGATTGCCTGTGGGTGAGGCGATGGGCACGGGGACGCCGCTCTTGCCGCCTACAACCCCAACTCTTTCACTTGCTCCTCATCATGCCCCAGCCAGTGGCCCACTTCATGCCACACCACGCGTTTCACTTCGGCGCGCAAATCTCCCTTTGAACACCGCAGAATCGGTCGCGAAACACAAAGATCAGATCGGGCGCCATTCTCAACTGGCTGCTCGATCGTTCCGTCCTGAAAACCCCGCTGTACAAACCCAGCAACTCCCGACCTTTAGGCAGGTTCTTTTCCCTCAGCACTCCGATCGGCGGCTCGTCCACCACCTGAATGCCGGGAAAGTCCCGCAGGTCCCGGATCTTCTTGGGAAGCGTCCGATAGGCCCACTCCACCAGCTCCTCAAAACTCTCTGATCGTGCAGCTTCAGTCATGAGAATACTCGGCACGCCAAAACCTGGATGTTGACTGAGAAGCCTTACCCCTTCGGCGACTGCCCGCTCATCAACTTGCCCAACTCGCTGCACGGGCATCGCAATCCGACATAGAAATGTGCGAACAGCGCATACACCGCGCTCACTTCGTCAAAGCGCATTTCATAAATCAGTTTCTTGAACACCAGCGGATCATCGGCAAACAGATCGACTCCCCACTCCCAATCGTCAAAGCCGATCGAGCCACTGATAATCTGCTTTACCTCTCCTGCGTAGCGCCGTCCGATCAGCCCATGCTCGTTCATCTGCCGGGCGCGCTCTTCCATCGGCAGTCGATACCAGTTCTGCTTTTCGCCCCGCCTCCGGTCCATCGGATAGAAAGATAAGTAGCGGTTCTTGGGAATCTCCGGAAACAGCCGCGTGCGCATCGCCTCCCGCTGTCGCTCCAAGGTTTCGTTCACCGCCTGCTTCCATTCCTCCGAATGCGGCTCCACGCCGCGCTCCAGCAGTTCGTGATACAGCTTCAGCGACGACTCATACAATCCCAGCTCGATGACGGACAAATATGACGTGGTCTGCTCCAAATAATCGCTCAGCTTCAGGCCCGCCAGTTGCAGTTCGACTTGATTCAACTCAGCAAACGACCGCCGGAAGTGGACGAACATCAAATCGCCCTTGTGTCCGAGCAGGGAATAGAAGCCCGACTGCCCGTCCGCGTTCTGCTCCAGCTTCGCCAGAAATCCGCTCGCCTCGTCCACAATCTCGGCCTTCGCCGACGGATCTAGCCTGCGCCAGTCCGCCCAGCGGATTTTCATCATCTGGTGCAGGACGCTGTAGCCCTCAATGGTCAGCGGAACCGGTGGCAGCTCTGCTGAAACTGCTTGTGGACGGACTGTTCGTGTCGATGCCATAGTCGCGTAGCTCTCTCGAGGAGAATGTGGAGACGGGCGACCTCGCCCGTCTATGTTCCATTCTATCCGCATTGGCACAGGGATTATTTCTTCGGCAAGAACTCGATTTTTGCGTCCTGCGCGGCGGCCTTCAGATCGAAATCCGCCGTGACCAATACGTGGCCGGGAGCATCCGTCACGAGTTCCACGCCAAAAGCATCGGCGTAGCTGATCTTTCTCCGCACTTTGATCAGGGCCGCGCGCTTCGCCCGTTCACCGGTCACCGGAATTATCTCGAGTCCAAAAGAAGTCAGCCGGGCCAACACCAGATCGGTGGCGTCTCCTCCATGGGCCTTGCACGTTACTCCTGCGACCTCGCCCCAATGAATCGCAGATACAATGACCTTGTGCCGCCCACCGAGGTGCTCTTTGATAATTTCCGCTACCCGCACCGATCCCGCTTCGCCATCGAGATAACGCAGCACCGCACTGGCATCCAATGCGTAAGTTACCATTTGTCCTTGCCACGTTCTTGTTTCAATAAACGACCAAGTGACGGCCCGCCGGCGAGCATTCCGCGAGTCGCATCCACCAGTTTTTCCGATACCGGCTCCAGCACGATCCGTGTACCTTGCAACGTGACTGCGATCCGGGTTCCGGGGCCAATCTTCAACCGCTCGCGCATCTCCGCGGGAATCACAAACTGCCCCTTGGTGCTTACTGTAGTGATCTGAGTCATATAGTCTTACTCCAATATAACATGTAAGACAAAAAATACCTCTTGACTCGCTTAATGCGTAACCCTATAGTTACATATTATGCGTCACCGATCGGTTACATGTTCATCCGAGCAGACCTTCAGCGCCCTCGCCGACCCCACCCGCCGCGCCGTGCTCGATCTTTTGCGGCAGGGAAGTCAGCCCGCCGGAAGGATTGCCCAGGCTTTCCCCGTCTCGCGGCCGGCGATCTCCAAACATCTTCGCTTGTTGCGTCGGGCTCATTTGGTGCAGGAGCGCCGTGAGGGCCGGCACCGTTTTTATCAGCTCAATCCCGGTTCGCTCAAAGCTGTCGATTCCTGGCTGGAACAGTACCGTGCCTTCTGGAGCGCCAGCCTCACCAATCTAAAAAACTTTGTTGAAGCTGAATACGAAAAGGAGACCTCCGCGTCTTCAAGCAAGAAAAAACTCACCCCATTCGAGGAGAAATGAAAATGAAATTACTGCGCATCGCATTCCCGCTGCTCGCACTGTTTCTCGCAACCACCGCTTTTGCCGACTCTAACGCTCAAGCCGCCTTCGAAAAATTGAAATCTCTGGAAGGTAACTGGTCGGGCACAACCCCAGAAGGGAAGAGCCTCCAGGTTTCATTCCGCGTCGTTTCCGGCGGCTCGGCCGTGGAGAGCGAAATTCACGGCGAAGCCGAAGCTGACATGTTCAGCGTCTTCCATCTCGACGGCGACCGTTTGCTCATGACTCACTACTGCGGTACCGGCAACCAGCCGCGCATGGTGGGCACGTTATCGCCCGACGGCAAGACCATCAGCTTCAATTTTCTTGACGCGACCAACCTGCTGCCAAGCCAGCCCGGACACATGGAGAAGATGACTCTTACCTTGCCCGATGCCACTCATCAGACCGAGCAGTGGGACTTTCTGGCCCAGGACGGCCAGCACCAGCATCACGCGCTGTTCGAACTGCAGCGCACCAAGTAAGCACTAACGATGAGGACTACATGAGCAAGACAGTTAATCTGACGGTCGAGCGCTCGATGAATGCTCCGCCCGCGGCTCTGTACCGGGCGTGGACGGAGCAGTTCGACCGCTGGTTCGCGGTCCCCGGGACGGTGCTGATGAAAGGCGAAGTCAACCACGTCTTTTATTTTGAGACCGAGTTCGAAGGTGCGCGCCCTCCTCATTACGGCCGCTTTCTGCGGCTTGAGCCCGACCGGTTGGTCGAACTCACATGGCTCACGTCTGCGACCCTTGGGGCCGAGACCGTCGTCACCGTCGAACTCGCGCCGCACGGCAAAGGTACGCATCTTCGTCTCACCCATGCCCGCTTTCCCGACGAAACTTCCATGCAACGCCATCACGACGCGTGGCCGCAGGTGCTGGCACAACTCGACCAACGAATAAAATCTCTGTAACTGACACGAAAGGATCCGCATTCATGGCTACCGCAAAAATCACTCCCGATCAGGACTCGATTGTGTGCGAAATCCAGATCGCCGCTCCGCCGGAGCGCATATTTCAAGCTCTTATCGATCCCAAACAGGTCATGCAGTGGTGAGACCGGCGGCGAATGTCAGATCGAATCCTTCTCTCTCGATCCGCGCCGCGGCGGCCGTTGGGCCTACGACACCAAGCAAACTTCGATCGTAGTCAACGACGTTAGTAAATTTCACCTCGACGGCGAAGTGCTCGAATTTGAGCCACCACGCTTGCTCGCCTATACCTGGATATCTAATGCTCACGAGGACAAGACGGTGCGCACCGTTCGTCCGCTGGGAACTCACGCCGGAAGGCAAAGGCACGCGCCTGAAAGTGACCCACAGCGGACTCTCCCAGCTGCCGGTCTCGCGCAAGAGCTACGCTGGAGGCTGGCCGGGCGTGGTCGGGAATCTCAAGAACTTTGTGGAGCAACCCTAGTTCGGACGCCCCATCCTGGCCGAGTGTCTTACGACGTGAGGATGGGGAAGTTTGATCGAAGTGCTTGAACTATCAACCGAGAGGAACCTTTATGGCCACTGCTACCATCAGCCCCGATCAAGACCTCATCAACGCCGAGATTTTCATCGCAGCTCCGCCGGAGCGGGTCTTTCAGGCCATCACCGATGTCGATCAAATGCCCCGCTGGTGGGGATTTTCCACAAGCCATCGCCTCACCGAGTGCACCGCCGATCTGCGTCCAGGCGGCAAATGGTCTAGCGTCGGTATTCGTCCCGACGGCTCTAGGTTCCGCGTGGAAGGAGAATACTTGGAAGTCGATCCGCCGCACCGTCTGGTGTACACCTGGGTCGCAACCTGGAGCGGCGACTTGAAAACGACGGTGCGGTGGGAACTGGTTGCGCAACCGATGCACGGCTTGCAATTCCGCCTGCCTCACCAAATGGGTACCGGCACGTTAGTAAAGATTCATCACAGCGGATTCGCCGGCCAGGTCAAAGCTGCCGACGAGCACCGCCAAGGCTGGATCAAAGTCCTCGGCTGGATGCAGGCGTTCGTGGAGAAAGGCGAAACGATCGAGACACGCAGCTAGAAAAAACGTGGGACAGAATGGAATGTGCCTCTAACATTGATGAAGAACGTTCCATCTGTCCCTCCAGAGTTCCCAGGAAGTACAGTGAAGTGTTACGTCGTAATGCCGCGTACCAGTTCTTTTGCCAACAAATTGCCCTGCCAATATTCAACATGCGCCGCCAGCGGGGTCCGGGCCGCGGGGTCGAGCAGGTTCCGGACCGCACGTGGATCCGCCTTGGGAGCGCCCAGAACACGAAACCGCTTCTTATCGTGCACGTTCCCCTCGTTGGGGGGATCGTAATAATCCAGAGCGCCGCTGATGATATCCGACTTGGAATAAAGATTGACCCACTCTATTGCCCGGTGCGAGTAATCCTGAATCATGGGCTGCACGGCTGCAGCCGCCACTTCCCGCACTGAGGATTGCATGTCCGCCTGGGTACGAAAAAGGAAGGCGGTCTTATCCAGCGGAGAACCAAGTGTGAGAAACATCCGGGTGCGATCGGCAATATTGAGGAATCTGTCCGACGCAGCTTCTTCCAACAATAATCCGTTCAGAACGTCGTAGCTGATTACGGAACCTAGCGAATGCCCGCACCCGCGAGGCCCCCGCCGCCGCCGGAAGCTCCTGCGGCCGCCGCGCTTGCGCCACCCGTATTCACTATGGTCCCGAGCATCGGCCAGCGGCGCCGGAAGCCTCTGCTTCAGGAGCCCGATCACAGCCTCGACCGCGGCTTGTGCCTGATCCTGACTCAGACCGGTCTTGGCAGACACACTCTCGATGAGTTCGTTCAACATACATTCCCCCTAAACTGTAACGACTTGAATCCCGGATGTGGATGTTCGGCTGACCGGGACATCAAAGTATAACAGCAAGGCGCCGCCGGCGTCCGCGCGAAACGTTGGGGACATAGTCTATCTTGCTGACGCGCGGGGTCCCGGACCTGCGCCAACGGAACCCTGAGCGTCAGCGAGGGGAGCATAACGCTGACCGTCGGAGTCCGAATCGATGCGGCCAACGATGACGCGGAGAATTTTCTTCCCGCTCCCCTTGCTGACGCGCGGGGTTCCGTACCCGCGCCAGACCCTGAGGGTCACAGTGTGTGAAAACCCGGCGGCTGACCGCTCGCTCACGCGCGCGGCTCGGAATTCACCAACACCGAGCGGCGACCGTTAGAGAGCGGTGGGTACCACTTTTCACACAGCCTCGTCACCGTACCGGAGGTGTGGAACTACCAGGTCAGGCGGGCCAGCAGCGTGATCCGCCGCGAGTTCGTGTCGGTTGCCGAATAGTAACCGAACGTCGAGGGCGACGAAAGGCTCACGCCACCGAAGCTGAAAGTCGTGTTGTTAAACAGGTTGAAAACCTGGGCCTGAAGCTTCAAACTCATCCGCTCGGGCTTCAACTAGAAGACCCGCCCCAGCGTCATGTCCAATTCGATGAGAGGATTCAGCCTGAGAACGTTTCGTCCCAACGTGCCGAATTGACCGACCAGCGGTTGTGCCAGGCCGGAGTTGGTGATGAGGCTCGGATTGTTCGCGCCTCCCGGGTTCGGCTGCAGCGCGACTTTCAACGGACCGACCAGGTTGGGCCGCTGCGCGCCGTTGCCTCCGAGCAACGTACCGTCCGTCAGGCCGGCGACGGTTCCGGCCAACAAGTCCTCCGGCAAGCCGCTTTGCGCCTGGAAAATCCCGGCGAGTTCCCATCCGTTGGCTGCCTGGCGAAGCCAGCGGTTTTCGATTCCTTTAAAGTTCGGGGTAAAGCTGTTCGTTAGCACGAACCGTTGAGGCACGTCGAATGCGGAGACTGCGCGATTGTTGCGGTTGTTGAAGGGATCCTGCTGCGCCGCTACGTCCGTCTCCAGGACGCCCAGCGCATCGGAGACGTCGTCGATCGACTTCGAAAACGTGTAGGCGGCGGTGAATCCGTACCAGGTTGAGAATCGACGCTCGAGGTACGCCTGCAGAGAATTGTAATTGGAATTTGCCGAGGAGGTGACCACGCTGACAGCGTTGAAACGCGGATCGATGCGATTGCTGCGGGTGGTCGGACTTGCGCTCAGGCCAGAGTTCAATGCGGAGTACACGCCGGCGGCTTGTTGAGCCTGTTGTTGGGCCAGCGTGGTCGGCGGGGTGAACTGGCCGGGAGCCAGGAAGTTCAGCGGCTGCGTACGCTGCAGGTAGTTGGATTTGCTTCCCGAATAGCCCACGCGAGCCACCCAGTTGTGGAAGATTTCCCGCTCGACGGTGAGGCTATATTGCTGGGTCTGCGGGTTCCGAAGGTTGGGATCGATATAGGTGACCGCGCCGAAATTCGTTATGTTGGTGCCGAACGTTCCGACGGTCGCATTGCCCTGCGCCTGGAACGGCGAGGTCCCGGCCAGGATGCTGGCAACCGAGTTCGCGCCCACGCCCACCTGTCCTTGCGGAAGCGTCAGCCCGTAGTAGAACGGCGGCAGGAAGCGGCCGTTGGTAATCGGGTTGAGATAGATGAAGTCGTAGGCGATGCCGTAACCGCCGCGGATCACTGTCTGGCCCGATTTCGGATTCCAGGCGAAGCCGAAGCGCGGACCGGGATTATAGTTGGTATGAAAATAGGTCCCGCCGGTATAGAACGCACCCAACGGACCCGTTCCCGCGCCGCCGATCGGAGTCGTGGTCAGACTGGTGTTCAGATTCGAAAGGATGCCGTTGATCTCGCTCACCCCGCCGGCGATCTCCTCGCGGAAGCCGAAATTGAGTGTCAGCGTGCGCGTCATGCGCCAGTCGTCCTGCACGAAGAAAAATTCGTTCGACAGGCGGTTGCCGCGGGTGGTGTTGCCGAAGCCCTGCGAATAGGCAAACGGCACGTCCTGGAGGAAATTGGCCAGCGTCAGAAACGTCAGCGATCCGTTGATGTTGCTGTCGAAGTAGCTGTTGGCCTGCACGCGATCGAATTCGCCGCCAAACTTGATGGTGTGTTTGCCGATCACATGAGTGACAATGTCCTGGGTCTGAAACGTGTTCTGAATGCGGCCCTGCGGAAGAATGGTGTCCGTACCGAAGTCGGAGGTTCCGTCGTTGAAGATAATCTCCGGCTTGCCGGCGTTATTGACGAAAGGCGTAAACACCGGCGCGCTTCTGCCGTAGGATTCGAGGAATGTATTCACCGTGGTGGGACTGAATGTATGGGTCTCGGTCAAGAGTGCCGTTCCACGGACGATTGGCGGAACTGGTGCCGTTCTGGACGAGATTGGAGTTGATGAAGGTATTGCCGGTGCTGTCGGCATGCGAAGACTGTTCCCCGAAGCGCGCGTAGAAGAAGTCCCTGCCGGTAATGTTCCAGTCGACGCGGCCCGAGTAGGCGCAGGGTATCGGTGGCGTTCGGCGCTACCTGTGTCACCGTGCCCGGTGGGGCTGAGCGGAACATTGTATTCGCTGATAATCTGCTGTGCGATCGGACTGGCTGAGGCGATCCGCGCTGGCGTCGGCACGGTAGCGATGCGTGTGCCGCCCAGGCCCCGAATCGTAGTCTGCTCGTAGGATCCGAAGTAAAACAGCTTATTCTTTATGATCGCTCCCCCAGCGAAGGCGTTCCAGTCATTGCTGACGGTCGGCGTCGATTTGCCGGTGCGATCGAAATAGTCTCGCGTATCCAGAAAACCGTCGCGGAAGAACTCGAACAGTTCTCCATGGAACTCGTTGCCGCCGCCCTTGGTCAGGATCTGAAGCTGGAAAATGTATGACGCAAGGTCGCAAACTTCAATCAAAAACCCACTTGAACCTTAGTGTGCAGCGGTTACATATAACAGTAAGTGAAGGGGTTAGCGCGATTCGTGTTCCACATCGGCCAATCGAAGCGCGGCAGAGTGCCGCGGATCGAACGCGCCAGTTGCCCACGTCTGAGCACGGCCAAGGAGGGCCTTTCTGGATGTCGGAGGCGTCGCTCGACCGGCCGATTCTGTCGCTAGAACATTATATATATGTTAGGACGCCGTCATTCGCTGCCGGCGATGCGGGCTGGAGGAGAGCAGCTGGGCGCAGGGACCTCGGCGAAGAATTAGAGAAAGCACTGACCTGGTATGCCAGCGCGCTCCCTGGCAACCTGCCGGCGGAGGGACGGCTATTGAAGGAAAGAGGACGATCGTACTGCCGGGAGCGGCTTTTAGTAGCCATTCTTTCCTATGACTATTGGACGCGGAGTTTTGTCCGCGACACGAACGCGGGGCCTGGCGATCGGCGCCGGTTGGGTGAGATCGCGCAAGGGGTGACGGTGGGGCGCGGCGACCATGGTCTCGCCGGGAGTGAGTGACGCTACCGATCGGCACGCCGATTTATCAGGTGAAAGACACTCTCTGACGGCACCAATAATCACACCCTAATTCTGGTCCAAAGTGGATGGTTAGCTTCTCTGCCATGTATGATCCGGGCGTACGAATTGACCAGAATGACATGCTCCTCTTTGGCTAAAACTTGAAATTGGAGCTTTCCACGCGATCGGAGCTTCCGACGTCGCCATCAAAAGGATATCGTCCGGTGACCCGCAACGCCTGCCAATCCGGCTTTCCTCTATAAGTACTGCATAGCTTAAAACATTGATTCAATAGCGGCATCATGGCTTGCCGTGGCAGTAGTGTGATGAGTACTGCAGTACTCCCATGCATTGACAGGGTCTGGCTTTTGAACTTAAACTTTTCTAGCGATTGTCCATCATTTTTTTCTGTGGGAACCCCTGGAGGTAATTCCGTGAATTCTGTGTCAACGCGCCTAACTAGGCTCTCCGCTGCCGCTCACGCTGGTCGCACCGGTTGTGCTGACCGCCCAAACAACCACTATCAACGTCGAAAGCTCGGTTATCCAGAGTCCAGTCAAACGCTTTGGCATTAACCTGGGAACTCCGAATTTCTATGATTCGGGGCAGATGACGAAGAAACCTGGTCTACACGACCAACCCCAGTTTCGAAGGCGAGATTTATCAATCGCTGATTCAATGTAATGGCTCTGGAAAAGAGCCAGATATTTACCTGCCCCCGACCTTAACCTCTATGCCGGGTTTCCAAACGGTTTCTGGAACAACGCCAGTTACACGATGATCACCGGCACGTCAGCCGGAAGAAGCGGAACCATCTGCTCGTTTGCCCCTCCAACCTATCCACAGAACGGGGGCGTTTATACTTTCTGCGACTCGGGCACGGTCCGCGTATGGCGACTACATGCTGGTGAAGATGACGATGCCGGCGGACGTGGGTTGGCCGCTCGGCGGCGATTGGCTCACTACCGTTGGAGGCGGCACATTCACCGCGAAAACGAGTCACTTGCCGCCAGGGACACTCGGCAAGCAGTCGGGCCTTCTCACTGCGGCGACAGGAAGCGATTCGGTCAGCGTCAACATGTTCTTTGACAGTACGGCGACCAAGTCGTTTGTGCAGCTCAATGGCCCGTTCGTTTTGACCTTCAAGGCGAAAGGCGTCTCTGGAGGCAAGAGTGTCGGCGTCAGCCTCACCAGAGGAGCGACTACCTTCATCAGTCAAACTCAGGCCTTAACCAGTTCATGGGCCACTTACACCATGCCTTTTACGGGAACCGAGAATGGGTCGGGTCTTACCAAGGTCGAACTATCCTTCACCGCCGCCGGGCCCAACACGATTGAACTCGATGATGTAAGCGATCACCGGAACGAATCCCAGCAACACAACCATCTTCCGCGATGAAGTTGTTCAAGCATTGCAGGGCGCGAATCCGGGCGTCCTTCGTTACTGGGTGGATCAGTTAGGCGACTCTTTGGACAACCTGCTGGCACCTTCGACAGGCAGGCAGCGGTCCGGCTACACGCCCTATGCCGGTTTCGACGGCACGAACATTACGCTGGTCGGCGGTATTCCCACCACAGGCACCTATCAGACCCAATCCCTGAGAGTTGGCTCACGGAATTCCTTCAGCTTGCCCAAATGGTGGGCGCGGACCCCTGGATCGTCGTGCCATCGACCTTCAGCACGGGTGAAGCTTATAGTTTGATCGACTATCTTGCGGGTGGTTCCAATACTACTTACGGCGCGATACGCATCGCGGCCGGGCAGACCGCTCCATGGACGTCGGTGTTTAACGTCATCCACCTGGAGTTCGGAAACGAAGAGTGGAACGGCGGGACCTTTAAAGGCGGCGCCCTAGAGACCGGGAGCCTTTCTTATGCTCCTTATGGAGTCCGCGCGCAGGCGATTTTTGCCTCGATCAAGGGTAATCCTGGATATAGTCAATCCAAGTTCGACCTGATCATTGACGGGCAGTCGGCCAGTCCCTATTCGAATTACTTCACTCAGCTCTCCATTAACAACAACGATTCCTTCTCCGTCTACTACATGATGTACAACATCAACGAGTGGGCGACGACCGATCATCTGTTCGGGACTACCTTCGCGGAAGCGGAAGCGTTCGTGACTTCAAATGCCAGTGCTGAGGGCGTGGCCGGTGGGTACATCTTAGCGGAACAAACTGGCACCGGTAAGCCTATTGTTACCTCCTACTAATCTTAGTCCAACCGGCACGCCGCCCAGCGGCTGGCGCGACGGCCCGTTGACGCAATCGGCGATGAATGGATGCCATTGGTTGGAGCGGGAGTCGCCGTTCTGGAACAGCATGTTCGAGCAGTTGAGGGCCGGCGTTCTCACGCAAAACCTTTTTGCCTTACCCGGCTACGACGTGGTCACCCAGACGGGTACTGACGGCATACCTTTGGGGTGCGGCTGTCGATATGGGGGTAACCAATCTAAAGCGTCCGCAATACCTGGCCCTGGAACTGGCCATGCTATGACAATAAGACACAAATGCTGCAGACACAGCACACCGGTACGGACCCAACCGACACTCAATACAACTACGCCAAATCGGTTACGCTGCCCGTCTTCCATTTCCTGCAATCCTTCGCTTTCACGGACGGAGCGGGAAACTACTCGCTGGTGGTTTTCAATGTCAGCCGGGACTATGCCCAACCCATCAATTTCGGGGGGATCGTGCCATCAGGCACCGTGAATGTGCAACAACTGACTTCGGCGAATATCACGGACACAAACGAAACATCGAACGTCGTGAAGATTCAGCCGGTTACTTTCGCGACGTCGATGACATTGCCGCCCTACTCTATGACCACCTTCACGTGGGGCGCCGGCACGCAAGCAGCTCCGGTTATTCGGCAGTCACTGCCACGGCGATCACTTCGACGTCGGCTACGATCACGTGGACCACGGACGAAACCGCTTCAAGCCAGGTCGAGTACGGCACGAGCACTTCTTACGGAATCGCTACTTAACGCCTACCTGGAGACATCGCACTCCGTCACGCTGACAACAGGGCTGACCCCGTCTACGACTTACGATTTCGCGGTCATTTCGACAACCAATCGAACACATCGACCACATCCGCCAACGCCATGGTTCCGACGATCGCGGTCGGCCCCCCGGTGATCATGCGGCTATCGACTTCGACTGCAATCGCCTCCACGTTGGTCGACCAGGATCACCCCGACTACCGATCAACCTTCGAGACCGGGTCAACTACGGACTACGACCACTACGGTACCAGTCGGCTCTCGACCTCCACTTCCGGTTACGTTCACACCTCGGTTACCCTGACTGGCCTCACCGCCAGCACGACTGTATGATTTCAAGACGTGTCTCGTGAACGCCGCGAGCGCTTCGGCGACCTCGCCCAACGCCACCTTCGCGACGACGGTCGCCGGTCCTGCGATTTCCGCGGTGACCGCGACTTCGATCACGACTACTGGCGCGACGATCACCTGGACTACCGATCAACCTTCAACCAGCCAGGTCAATTACGGCACTACCACCGGCTACGGATTCACAGTCGGCCTTGAACAGCACACTGGTGACCAGCCACTCCGTGGCGCTCACCGGGTTGACGCCCGGGACGACTTATGACTTCGATGTCGTGTCGGCAATCGCCTCCAGCGTATCGACGACGTCTCCGAATGCTACTTTCGCGACCACCGCTGCGGCTCCGCCGGTGATCTCGGCGGCTTCTGCGACGGGCATCACCCCGAACTTCGGCAACGATCACCTGGACTACAGATGTAGCTTCGAGCAGCCAGGTCAACTACGGGACTACCACCAGCTACGGTACGCAGTCGGCTCTTCAACTCCAGTCTGGTCACGTCGCACTCGATCACCATCACCGGCCTCACCGCCTCGGCCAACTATGACTTCGACGTGGTGTCGAGCGCGAATAACGCGACGGCCACTTCTCCTAACGCGACGTTCGCAACGTCGGCGGCCGGCGGACCGGTGATCACTTCTGTGTCGGCATACCCGGTCGGCAACAACACGGCAAGCATCAACTGGGTCACCGAATGGCTTACGCGACGTCGGTGGTGAATTACGGGTTTACCGCGGCTTACGGCCAGACGGCGAGCCAGGGCACCACGCTTCACCGATGTATCATGCCCTGCCGCTGAGCGGCTTGAGCCCGGGGCGACTTATCACTTCCAGGTCGTGTCGGCGAATTCCGTGGGGACGGTCGGTTTCGCCCTCGGCGGACTCGACCTTCACCACCACAGGAGCCCCGGCCGCGCCGGTGATTTCCGCGGTCGTAGTGAGCGCCATAGCAATACTAACGAACGAAAGGGCGCCAACAAAAA
>CAWKDJ010000013.1:0-376254 GCA_963848325.1 uncultured Acidobacteriaceae bacterium | reverse complement strand
TAAAGTACAAGGGCGACCCAACAAGCGACGATCAATAATCCGGGTATCATCAGTCGGATCATCTGCCGGGGAGTCCCATATTAGCAATTGCTGATGGTTGGTTCCCCATCCGGAGCGACGATGACCAAGGATTGAACACAGAATCTCTAAATAACTTTTGCCCATGCTGTTGCGGCTTGGCATTGGGATCGGGTTCCGGCCTTGCCGTCCTTTTTCTCGTCTTTCGTGTCGTCCTTCTTGTCTTCGCATGATTCTGATCAACCGAGTCTGGCTCGGGACGTTTCAGCTTGATGGTGAGATCCATCTGCGCTCGGTTCACGTCATAGTCCTCGCCGTCGGTCTCGAATCCTGAGGCCAGCACTTCACCCGCAGTTTGCCGTAGGGAATGTCGTAAAAGCTCTAAGGTTGGATGCGGCAGGCTTGGCAGCGGGCGTTTCCTTCGCTGCCCGGGAGGCGGGGGGATGGTGATGTCAACATTCTTGACCGTCGCCCAAAGATGGAGAGCGGCTTGTCGAATCTCCGGTGTGTTGCCGACTACGAGCACCGCCAACTGGTCCTTGTGAACGTACTTGGCGGCGACGCGGGCTAGGTCAGCGGCCTGGACTTTTTCGACTCGCGGAGCGGAAGCGCTCGAGAAAATCGGCGGGATAGCCGTAGAATTCGTAGGCCATGCGCTCGCGCAGGACTTTCTCCGGCGAATCGAAATTGAAGACGAAAGAATTCAGGATCGAGTCTTTGGCGCGCTTGATTTCCTCGTCGGAAATCGGATTGGTCTTCAGTTTGTCGATTTGGCCGTAAATGCCCTTGGATGGCTTCGACCGTGCTGGCGCTCTTGGTGCCCATTGTCGAGCGCGCGATTCGCCGGGATGATCGAAGGCAGCTGCCGATTCCACCGCCCACGGTGTAAGCCAGACCCTTGGCGGTGCGGATGCTTTGCACCAGGCGGGAAGAGAATCCGCCGCCGAAAGCCTCATTGAAAACCTGGGCCGCATAGTAGTCGGGATTGTCGCGGCGAATGCCGAGTTCCACCATGCGAATGGAGCTCTGGTTTACGTCGGTTTTCGGAATCAGATAGTAGCCAGGCTTGGCGGGATGGAATTCGATGTCAGGGGCTTTGTCCGCAGGTGCCTTTCGGCCCATCCGCCGAAAACCTGGCGGAGCTTGGCTTCCATGGCGGCGGAATCGAAATCGCCGACAATGCCCAGAATGATGTTGTTGGGGTGAACGTGAGCACGGTGCCAGTCGATGAGATCCTGGCGGGTGACCGCGGCCACGGTGGCGTACTCGGGCTGGCGAGTGTAGGGATTGCTCTTTGCCGTAGGCCAGCTTGGCGGCTTCGCGCCCGGCGATTTCGCCGACATCATCGTTGCGGCGGGAAATGGAATCGTCCATTCCCTTTTGCGCCAGATCGAGTTTGTCGGCGCGAAATTCGCGGATTGCGCAGCAGATCGGTGAAGACGCTGAAAACGTCGTCGAAGTCGCCCTTCAGGCAAGACCAGGAAATGGAAGTTGAATCCGACATTGCTGCCGGTTTCGACTTTCGCGGCACGGATTTCGAGATAGTCGTCGAGTTGGTCGCCGGTCTGCGACTTGGTGCCGCCGGTGCGCCAGACTTCGCCATACATGTCGAGCATGCCGGTTTTGTTGGCCGGCTCGGAGCGGGATCCGCCGCGAATGCGCGCGCTGCCGTTAATCAGCGGCAGTTCGTGATCTTCCTGCAGGAAAATCACCATGCCGTTGGGAAGCTCGATGCGCTTCGGTTCCTGGGGATGAAACGCGGGCAAGGGCGGAATCGGAATCTGCTGCCAATCGGTGGCTTGAGCCGGCAGGGGCGCGTGAGCAGGTCAAGGACCGCGACGATCGGCAGGCGAGCGTGATGACTAGAAGAAGCTGGCGTTTCATTGCGCACCTCCCTGACTGGCCTCGGCCGAGGCGGGCGCCGTGGTCTCGATGATGCCCACGGTGCGATTGTTGTCAGTGAAAGTTTTATTGGCCACGCGGCGAATGTCGGCTTTGGTGATTTTGTCGATACGGTCGACCTCGCGGAACAAGTTCTCGCCAATCGTCGTAGCGCGCCTGAGCCGATGCCGAGCTCGAAAGCCAGGCCTTAGTTGCTGCCCAGGCTGCGGATCAGGTTCGCCTTGGCCCGGGTTTTGATCATCTTCAGTTCGTCGTCGCTGATGTCTTCTTTCTTGAGCTTTTCGATTTCCGCGTGGATGGCCTCGCGCCATTTCATCCGGCTTATGGCCGGGAAGCGGAAAAGCATAGAAGGCGAACAGGTGCGGATACTTGTTTCCCGGCATGCCGGTAAGCCGGCCGAGTCGGAGGCGATTTTCTTGTCGCGCACCAGCGCGCGGTACAGCCGCGAAGTGCGGCCTTCTGACATGAGATCGGCGATGGCGTCGTACACGGCATCGTCGGGACTGCGGTAATCCGGCCGGTGGTAGCCTTCGAGGTAGAGCGGTTGCGCTGTCTCGATGCAGCACGACGCGGCGCTCGGAATTCTGCGGCGGCTCGGTTGTGGTGCGCTCGTCCGGCTTTTCGTGCGAAGGGATGCGGCCAAAATATTTCTCGATCATCGGCATGGCCTCGCGAGGCTTTCACGTCGCCGACCACGGTCACCACCATGTTGGAGGGGATGTAATATTTATCGAAAAACTGCTGCGCGTCGGTGGCGGAAAACGAGTTCAGGTCGGAGATCCAGCCGATGGTGGGACGATGATAAGGCTGCGCCTGAAATGCGGCAGTAGTGAACTGCTCGATCAGCCGTCCGATCGGATTGCTGTCCGACGCGCATGCGGCGCTCTTCGATCACCACGTTGCGTTCTTTGTAAAACTCGCGCATCACCGGATGCGATGAAGCGCTCGATTCAAGATAGGCCCAGAGCTCCAGCCGATTGGCTGGGCAGCGAATAGAAATAGTTGGTTTCGTCCTAGATCGGTGCGAGGCGTTCATGTCCTCGCCGCCGTTGCGCTCAAGAATTTCGCGTGAACTGCTTGGGGATGACGTATTGGTTGGCGCCTCTGCACGGCCTCCTGCCAGGCTGCCTCCAGTTGCTTGAACTTTTGTTCGTCGCGGCCCACTGCGCTTGTCGCGCTCTCGCGATGTAGGCGGCATAGGCGGTCTCGACTTTGGCGAGCGCAATTTTCTCGGCGGCGTAATCCTTGGTGCCGATCTTGTCGGTGCCCTTGAAGGCCATGTGCTCGAACATGTGGGCCAGGCCGGTTTTGCTCGAGCGGATCCTGCACCGAACCGGCGTCCACGTGGGTGTAGAAGGAAAAAACCGGAGCTTCGGGGCGCTCGCAGATCAGAATCGTCAGGCCGTTGTCGAGTTTCTTGACTGTGATGCGCTTTTCGAAGGAAGCGATATCCTGCGCGGCCGCGATAGCACCAGAGCAATAGAGGAACAGCCAGCAAATAACGCAAGCGACGGAATTTCATCGGACCTCCACCAGGTTGGACGCGTACAAGAGGCAGAAGTTTGAAGTTACGTGGCGGCGAGGGAAATTGTCAAACGCCCGGCCGTCGGAACAGTTACAATCCGGCATCAAAGAACGATTGTAGAGCGGGCGGAAAGCGAGGCGAGGCGTGAGCAAACCGCAGATTGTCGAAATTGAAGGCAAGCACCTGAGCCTGACGAACCTGGACAAGGTCCTTTATCCTGCAGCCGGATTCACCAAGGGCCAGGTGATCGATTATTACGCTCGCATCGCGCCGGCGCTGCTGCCGCATTTGAATGGACGGGCGCTGACGCTGAAGCGTTATCCCGAGGGCGTGGACAAGGAATATTTTTTCGAGAAAAATGCCACCAAGCACCGGCCCGATTGGGTGAAGACCGCGCCTATCTGGAGCGAAGGCAACCACCGCAACGTAAATTACATTCTGGCGAATGATCTGCCAACGCTGGTATGGATCGCGAATTTGGCTTCGATCGAACTGCATCCTTCTTTGTCGCTGGCGAAGAAAATCGAATCGCCGACCGTGATCGCGTTCGATCTCGATCCGGGCCCGCCCGCAAATATTGTGCAGTGCTGCCAGGTAGGGTTGTGGCTGCGGGACATTTTCGACCATTTCGGGTTGCGGAGTTTTCCGAAAACTTCCGGATCGAAGGGACTGCAGGTTTATGTTCCGCTGAACACGCCCGACGACTTACGACGTCGACCAAACCATTTGCGCATGCGCTGGCCCGTTTGCTGGAGAACGATCACCAGGACCTGGTCGTCTCGGATATGAAAAAAGAATTGCGTAAAGGGAAAGTCTTCGTCGATTGGAGCCAGAACGACGA
The DNA here is from genome assembly GCA_963848325.1 of uncultured Acidobacteriaceae bacterium. Classification (GTDB taxonomy): domain Bacteria; phylum Acidobacteriota; class Terriglobia; order Terriglobales; family Acidobacteriaceae; genus DATJOJ01. Next base: position 371,968 of record CAWKDJ010000013.1, on the reverse strand, counting down.
GCACAAGACGACGATTAGTGTGTATTCGTTGCGGGCGCGCGAACGGCCCACGGTTTCGACTCCGCTTAAGTGGGAGGAAGTTGAACGCGCGCTGAAGAAGAAAGATGCCAGCCTGCTGGTGTTTGAGGCAGACAGACGTGCTAAAGCGGGTGGAGAAGATGGGCGATTTGTTCGAGCCTGTGCTTGGTCTGCAACAGCGCCTGCCGAAATTGGAAGGCCTGGAGGAGCCAGCCGGAAGCGGCGGAAGCGGGCCTAGAGATTGCGGCGAGGCGGATGGGGCGAAGCGCAAGCCACCGGCACAACGAAAATCGAAGAGGCGTACAAAGGTATAATGCGTACCTTGAACGCAGAGAAAAGCCAAGGCGAAACTTTATGCCGGCAACTTTATGCCGGTACTTCGGGATGGGCATATCGCGAGTTGGAAGCCTGATTTCTATCCCGCGAAACTGGCGCAGGCCAAGTTCCTACAGCACTACTCCACGCAGCTAAACGCGGTGGAAGTGAACTTTCACTTTCCGCCAGTTGCTGAAAGAGACGACGGCGCAGAAATGGATCAACGAGACGCCGTCAAGTTTTCGTTTCAGCGTGAAGGCGCATCAGGTCATCACGCACATTAAGCGGCTCAAGAAGACGGAAGATTTCCTGCCGCGGTTCTTAGGGACAATCGAACCGCTGGCGCAGGCGAAAAAGCTGGGGCCGGTGCTGTTCCAGTTGCCGCCAAATTTGAAGGTGGATGTGACGCTGCTGCGGGAGTTTCTGGTAGTGCTTCCGCGCGGTGTGCCTTCGGCATTTGAGTTTCGCCATGAATCGTGGTGGAACGATGAAATTTTCGATTTGCTCAAAGGCCGCAACCTCGCGCTGTGCGTTGCTGAAAGCGAAGAGCGCACGACTCCCGATGTAGTCACGGCCGATTTCTGTTACTACCGATATCGCAAACCCGGTTATACGCCGGAAGAGCGCCGCGCGATGGTCAATCGAATTCAGGAACATCTGACTGCGGGGCGCAATGTGTTTGCCTATTTCAAACATGAAGAAACTCCCGAGGGCGCGATTTATGCGGTTGAGATGATCAAGGAGTTTCAGTAGGGAATCGCGGCTGCGACGCTCACCCTGCATCCGGTTCGTCACTTTGCGCAACGTCCGATAATGCTCATACTTATTCTGTGCCCACCGAGGACAATGTCCGCGTTCTGTCCGGTTTTCTCGATTACCTGAAAATCGAGAAGGGACTTGCGCCGCTCACGGTTTCTGCCTACGCGACCGACATTGGCCAGTTCTCGGAATTCTTATCGAAGCAAAAGCGCAGGCTGCTGAACGCCCGTCGCGACGATGTCCGCAATTTCATTCAGGAGTTGTTCGCAAATTCTGTCGATGGCCGGTCGGTGGGCCGAAAACTTTCGGCGCTGCGTCATCTGTACCGGTATTTGCTTCTCGACAAGCTGATTGAACATGATCCGACGCTAAACATCGATTCGCCGAAACAATGGAAGGTGCTGCCAAAATCGCTGGCCCGCGATGAAGTGGAGGCCATGCTGCGCGTGCGATCTGCAATGGGAGACCGCAAACTCGCTGGCTCAATTGCAGCCCGCGACGCGGCGATGCTGGAAGTGTTTTATGCCGGGGCGTTGAGGGTTTCGGAAATCGTAGGAGTGCGGTTGGAGGATTTGAAACTCGACCTTGGTTGTGTGCTGGTGCGTGGCAAGGGAGATAAAGAGCGGATCGTGCCGCTGGGGAAATCGGCGCAAGAATCGGTGAGCGTATATCTGAAAACCGCGCGGACGGCACTGGCAGGCAGCAGAAGTTCCGCGCAGTTGTTTATTGGACGCGGCGGACACAAGCTCACGCGTCAGCGTGTTTGGCAGATGGTGAAGGCGGCATCGCCGAGTACAGGACGGCACGCGAGTCCGCACATGTTGCGCCACAGTTGTGCGACCCACATGGTGGAAAACGGCGCCGACTTGCGAACCGTGCAAACCATTCTTGGCCACGCGGATATTTCTACGACACAAGTGTATACACACCTCGCGCTCGACCGGCTGAAGAATGTGTATCAGAAACATCATCCGCGGGCGAAGGCGAGATAGGTTTTCTAATCACGGAGTCACTGAGACACGGAGAACAATTAGACGGTTTTCTCTGGACTTATGCCTCTGTGGTGATGCCAATATGATGCGACTGCGGACGAATCCAAAGCGAACCGTTGTCGAGAAAGCCGTTGACCAGTTTCTGCGCGCGTTGCGTGAGAGAAACGCGTCTGCGCACACCATCAAGGCCTACAGCGGCGATCTCGATTATTTCTCGGCATACGTCGGATCGCGCAACTGGCGGGGAATTGACCACGTCGCTATCCGCGGTTTTCTTTCTCATCTTTACGAAAAGGGCCTGAGCAAAACTTCGGTGGCGCGTTCTCTCGCGGCGGTGCGGTCGCTTTATCGCTGGCTGGCGCAAGAAGGAGTCGTTGAACAGAATCCCGCGGCGCTGGTCTCGACGCCGAAGCTGCCCAAAAAACTGCCGCGCGTTCCCACAATTGAAGAGATGAACAATCTGCTCGACGGAAAAATGCCCGAAGAAGCGGCGTTTCCCGAACGCGATCGCCTCATGTTCGAACTGCTTTACGGGTGCGGCATTCGCAACTCTGAACTGATCGGCATCGATCTCGATCACATCCGCCTGAGCGCCGAGGTGGTTCTGGTTCGCGGCAAAGGGAAAAAAGAAAGATATGTTCCCTTTGGCGATTCCGTGAAAGCCGCGCTCACCGTTTACTTACCGGCCAGGCTCCGGTTGCTGGGTGAACGCAGGAAAAACACCAGTGCGTTGCTGATCAACCGGCGGGGAGGACGGCTAACCACGCGCAGCGTAGGCCGCATCATTAAGAAAATTGCAGTGGCCAAGGGGCTGCCGCCCGAGGTTCACCCGCACACTCTTCGCCATGCCTTCGGCACGCACATGCTGGAGGAAGGCGCGGATTTGCGCGCCATCCAGGAAATGCTCGGCCACGAGCGGCTTTCGACCACGCAGCGCTACACCCAGCTTTCCATGAAACATGTCTTGCAGGTGTACGATGAGACCCATCCGCGGGCGAAGTGAAGCTCAGCGTTTCCGCAATCGCTCCCACATCTCCACCACGCGCTGCCGCAGTTCCGCCGTGAGTGTTTCGTAAGCGGTTTCGGAGGCTTGCGACTCAGGCGGCGGGAGAATCGGGTCGCCGAAAGCGATTTTCAATGGCGCCAGCTTTTGAAAAAACGTTTTCCCCCGCGGCCAGGCTTCATAGAAACCATCAATCGCCACCGGTACAATCGGCGCCTGCATGTGGATCGACAGGATCGCCGCGCCTTTCTTGAATTGCTTCGGAGCACCGTCGATCGAGCGTTCGCCCTCGGGATAGAGGACCAGAACGTGATTGTGGCGAAGCCCGAAAGCTCCGGCGCGCATTGCGGGCATGAGATTAGCGTCGGGGTCGACCACCATGATTCGCAGCGAACGCGCCAGCCGCCGCATGAATCCCTGGCCAAAAATCTCGCTGGTTCCCACGAAGAAAATGTCACGAAAGATCTCCCACGGCAGAACGCTGCTCATTACAATGCCATCGATGTAGCTTTGATGGTTGGGACACAAAAGAAACGGCCCACTACGTGGAAGCTTGTCGAGTCCGCTGACCTTGAGATCGAAGCGGTCATGCGAAAACATTGCGGCCATGCGGGTGAGTAGGAACCAGAAACTTTCGTTGACACGTTGCGGGCGGGCCAGGGCGAGAACTTCAGGATCGGTCGGGTTTTCCCTCAGAACCTGCTGCCAGCCGGCGAACTTTTGGCGAGGTGCGCTGTGCCCCTGGCCGGTTGCACTCTCGATCACGGCATCGACCAGCTCGCGAACCGTATAGATTTCAGCCAACCGCGATTCTTCCAAGTTCCCACCCAGTTCTTGTTCCAACCCGGCCAGCAGTTCGACGCGCTGCATGGAATCGAACCCAAGATCGAGTTCGAGGTTGTCTCCGGGCCGATGAATTCAGGATGGTTCCGCGAGGCTTCGCGAATAATTTGCAGCGCCCGCTGGATGTCAGGGTGGTCGAGCCAGGCAGCATCTTCAGCGCTCAGTGGCTTTCGCTCGGAATCCTTATCTGACGATGCACTTGCCGTCGCCAAGTTTTCCCGCACTCGACGTTCGACTTCAAAGCGCTTGATCTTGCGGGTCGTGGTGCGGGGCAAATCTTCATGCCAGATTTCATAGCTGCCCACGCGCTTGGTCGACGGGTAGCTCACGCCTAAACCTTCAATGTCATAACGAATAACTTCCTTGGCGTTGACGATCTTGCGCTCGCGCAGCACTTCGAAGTTGGGCACAACCACGGCATGAAGGTGGTCGGATGAGGCATCGCCAGCCGGCACCTTCAAGGCCGAGCACGCAAATTTCCTTGATGTAGGGCGACTTCAAATAGTGCGTTTCAATCTCGTCGGGATAAACGTTTTTGCCGTTACTGAGGATAATGACTTCCTTCTTGCGGCCGGTGATGAAGAGATTTCCCCCGGAATCGAGATAGCCGAGGTCGCCGGTATAGAGCCAGCCATCTTTCAAGGCGGCGGAGGTTGCATCGGGCCGGTTCCAGTAACCTTTCATAACAATCGCCCCACGGATGAGAATTTCTCCCACCGGCTGGGCAACGCCCTCCTGCGGTTGCGGATCGAGAATTCTGATTTCGATACCGGTGAGTGGTGGCCCGACCGAGCCAAGAACGATGTTATCGAGAGGATTCACGCAGGCCGCGCCGCAGGTTTCGGTGAGGCCGTAGGCTTGCAGGACGTCGATGCCCAGCGCCTGGAAGTCGGCGGCGATTTGCGGATCGAAGCGCGAACCACCGGTCACCAGATATCGCATGTTCTCGCCGAAGGTTTTGTGAATCCGGCGAAAAAAGAGTCTGCCGGAGTTCCATCCCAGCCGGCGGAAAAAGCGCGTGATCGCCATCAGGGCACGGACGGCTTGTTTGGCAATCGTTCCGCGCTGGGTGACTTCCTTAAAGATGCGGTCGTGGATGAGATAGAAAAATTGCGGAACGACTGCGAAGGCAGTGATTTTTCTCTCCGCCAGGGCACGCAGCAGTTCCGTCGTATTCAAAGTTTCGAGATAAACCACGCGCGCTCCCTTCACCAGCGGCAGAAAAATGTTGGCCATCTGGGAGAGAACGTGGAACAAAGGCAACACGCCAAGCACAGCATCCGACGGGTCCAAGGTCAGCCCAGCCAAAAACGGCAACGACCTCTCCGGAAATGTTGGCATGGCTGAGCATTACGCCCTTGGGATCCGCAGTCGTGCCGGATGTGTAAAGCAGGCAGGTGATCGCGTCGGGCGCAGAACTCGGAGCGGCAAAATCTCCCGGACCTGCAACTAGAATGTCGTCCAGGTTCGGAAGTGATGCGGCCTCGTCGCTTTTCTCCAGAAGAAGAATCGGGAGGGTCGCTCCCTCGACCGCCCGCGCGAGTGGCAGGTGTTTGGAATCGCAAATCAGCAGCGAACTGCCGCTATCTTTGAGGAGCTCTCCCGTCTGGTTCGCATTGTGTGCCGTGTCGAGCGGAACTGCGGTGCATCCGGCCGCGAGTATCCCGAGGTAAGCGGCAACCCAGCGCGGATGATTGTCAGCAAGAATGGCGATGCGTGCGCCGTCTCGAAGTCGTTGCTCGGCAAGCCAGTGGCCGGTCGATTCCGCCATGCGGCGCACTTGCGCATAGGTGTAACTTTCAACGCCATCGCGCCGCTGGATTTCGAGGGCAACGTGGTTCGGCCAGCGCTCGGCGCACTCGCAAAAGCGATCGTAAAAAGTGAACATGGGGCGGACGGTGAACTATACCTGAAAAGGCACAAGATGGTTGTGACAACGGGTGTTTTGCGGCCATTTCAGGGCCTCCGCGACTTACCTCCTGCTATCGCATCTAATTATGCTAGGCTTTTAAAGATAGCAGGGTTGCAGTGCCCACCGGGGATATCTGATTGATCAACGCCGTAATCGCCAAGGTTTTTGGAACTAAGAACGAGCGCGAAATCAAGCGCCTGCTGCCGCAGGTGGAGGCCATTGGCGCGCTTGAACCCGCCGTGCAGAAGCTCAGCGATGAGGAACTGCGCGCCAAGACAGGGGAGTTCCGCAAGCGCATCCAGGAGCGGATTGCGCTGATTCCTGATGAACCGGACGCCGATCCCGACCGCCTAAAGCAAATCGAAGACGAGCGCAGAAAGGCGATCAACGAGGCGCTCGACGAGATTTTGGCCGAGGCCTTTGCTGTGGTTCGCGAGGGTGGCCGGCGCGTCCTGAACATGCGGCACTTCGATGTGCAGCTGATTGGCGGCATGGTTCTGCACCAGGGCAAGATCGCAGAGATGAAAACCGGCGAAGGAAAAACCCTGGTCGCGACTCTGCCTGTCTACCTGAATGCTCTCAGCGGCCGCGGCGTCCACGTTGTCACCGTCAATGACTACCTGGCCAAGCGCGACTCGGAGTGGATGGGCAAGCTCTATACCTTCCTGGGCTTGACCGTGGGCGTGATCGTCCACGATCTCGACGATCAGCAGCGCCGCGACGCTTACGCCGCCGACGTCACTTACGGCACCAACAACGAATTCGGCTTCGACTATCTGCGCGACAACATGAAGTTCGACTTGCACGATTGCGTGCAGCGCGGCCACAATTTTGCCATCGTCGATGAAGTCGATTCCATCCTGATTGACGAAGCCCGCACTCCGCTGATCATTTCTGGCGCCAGCGAGGAGTCGACCGACAAGTACGCGCGGGTGAACCGCATCATCCCCAAACTGGAAAAGGGAGAGGAAATCGAGGGCCCTCCCGGCGAACCGGCAGAGCTTACCGGCGATTATGTGATCGATGAAAAACATCGCAATATCACGGTGAGCGACGAGGGTTGGGAGAAAGTTGAGGAATTGCTGGGAATCGGGAATATCGCCGATCCCGAGAACTGGGCGCTCAAACATCACGTTGAAACTGCGATCAAGGCACATGCTCTTTATCGCCGCGACGTGGAATACGTGGTGAAAGAGGGCGAAGTCATCATCGTTGACGAATTTACCGGACGCCTCATGCCGGGCCGGCGCTGGTCGGATGGGTTGCACCAGGCGGTCGAGGCCAAGGAAAACGTCAAGATCGAACGCGAAAACCAGACGCTGGCGACGATCACCTTCCAGAATTATTTCCGCATGTACAAGAAACTGGCGGGAATGACCGGCACGGCGGAAACGGAAGCCTCGGAATTCGAAAAAATCTACAGGCTGGAAGTGATGGTAATTCCGACCAACAAGCCGCTGCTGCGGGTCGAGAATCCTGACGTGGTGTACCGCACCGAGAAGGAAAAGTATTTCGCGGCAGCGGACGAGATTCAGCGGCTCAACGATAGTGGACAGCCGGTGCTGGTGGGCACGACGTTCGATTGAAAAATCGGAGCGGCTTTCCGAGTTGCTGAAGAGAAAAGGAATCAAGCACGTGGTGCTGAACGCCAAGTTCCACGAACGCGAAGCCGAAATTGTGGCGCAAGCCGGACGCAAGGCCATGGTTACGATTGCGACCAACATGGCGGGCCGCGGTACCGACATTCTGCTCGGTGGCAATCCGGAGTTCATGGCCAAGCAAGAGTGCGTGAAAAAAGGCGTGGCCCAGCCGTTGCGTGCCGCACAGGGCAAGGTCGAGGCCGCGGTAGACGATCATAAGACAACGGTGTGGTACTACGGCGGCAACGAATATGTGGTGCCGACGGACCAGTGGACGGAGGCTTTCAACCGCTACAAGCAGCAGACCGACCAGGAACACGCAGACGTTGTTGAGGCCGGCGGGTTGCATATTTTTGGCACGGAACGTCACGACGCGAGGCGTATCGACAACCAGCTTCGTGGACGCGCCGGACGCCAGGGCGATCCAGGTTCGTCGCGGTTTTATCTCTCGCTTGAAGACGACATGATGCGCATCTTCGCGCGGGAATGGATTTCGAACCTGCTGCAGCGCCTGGGAATGGAAGAAGGCGTTCCCATCGAGTCACGAATGATCACCAAGCGCATCGAAAAGACCCAGGAAGCGGTGGAAGCGCAGAATTTCGAGGCCCGCAAACATCTTCTCGAGTACGACGATGTGATGAACAAGCAGCGCGAAGCGGTCTACGGCCTGCGCCATCGGTTGCTCGAGGGAATCGACCAGAAGGAATTGATCCTGGAAGATTACGTTTCTGGAATTCTGAGCGATCTGATCGACAAGTTCTGCGCCGTGAAGGCGCATCCCGCAGATTGGGACGTGAAGGGCCTGAAGGACGCAATCTTTACCCGCTTTGGGGTCGACATTGTTGCCGAGGGAATCAAGCCCGAGGCGATGAACCGGCACGAATTGGGCGACACCATCTTTGCAAGACTCAAAGACCGCTACGACGCGAAAGAAAAACTGATTGGGCCGGACGCGATGCGCTATCACGAGCGCATGATCATGCTCAGCGTGATTGACGCGCAGTGGAAAGACCATTTGCGCGACATGGACCACCTGAAAGAAGGGATCGGTTTGCGCGGCTACGGCCAGCACGATCCGCTGGTCGAGTATAAGCGCGAGTCCTTCGACATGTTTGAGGACATGATGCGGCGCTTTCAGGAAGAGACAGCGCGCTATCTTTACCTGATGCAGATTCTCGAGCGCCCGGCGCAAATGGCGCCTCAACCGACCGGAACCCCCTTGGCCACGCCCGCCGGCGATGGCAACGGAAGCCGCGCCCCGCGCCATGTGTCGACCTCGGTCGACGAAATCGAAGAGGCTTTTCAGCGCAGGAAGCGCAAAGAACTCGAACAGGCGCGCATGGCGGGATCAGGCGATTTGCAGCCCGTCCAGCAGGTGGTGCGAGGGCAAGCCAAGATCGGCCGCAACGATCCCTGTCCGTGTGGATCAGGAAAGAAATACAAGAAGTGCTGCGGTGCCGGCGGATAACTTTACTTCTTTTCTGCAGTTACCACAAACGACTTCACCGCGATATCGTTCGGTTGAATCCCGACCGGGATCAGCGTCAGCAGCGAATATTCTCCCGGCTCGAATTTCTTTTTCGGCGTTCGTTTCTGAATGACTGTGACATCGCCCGAACCGGAATCGACTACCAGCAAGTAATTTTGACTTTGCGAAAGGGCCAGGCCATCGGGATGGGAGCCGACTGGCAGCGTAGCAATCATCCGTCCCATGTCAATGTCATAAACCGTGACTGTGTTTGCGCCGAAGTTGCTGACGTAGAGCCGCGCGTTGTCCGCCGTCACCAGGCCGCGGGATGGATTGCTCCCAATCATGTAAGTTGCGCCGACTTCGTTAGTCGACGTTTCCACAATTGAAATATTGTCGGAGTCGAAGTTGCTGGTGATCAGTTCGCCCCCGTCTGGCTTGAGCGCAAGGTGCACGGGAGTTTTGCCGACGTCGAGCACGGCGAGGAGCTTATCGGCTTTCAAATCGATGGACGCAACCTGCGCCGAACCGGTGCAGGCCACGAACGCTTTGCTGTTGTCGGGGAGAATTGCAATGTCTTCGGGCTGCGAACAGATGGGAATCGTGCTTCTCACAATTAAGTGTTGCGTGTCGATGATTGAAACTGTGTTGTCGCCGCGATTGCTGACGACGACGGTTTCGCCATCGGGCGACACCCGGGCCAGGCCAGGCGCAGCGCCCGCGCGGATATTTCCAAGGACAATTCGTTTCTCAAGATCAATTACAGAAACATTGCTGGAGCCGGAGTTGGCGACGTAGCCGCGTTTCCCGTCGGCGGAGACGTCAATGAAATAGGGCTTGCCGTGAACTCCGATGGTTGCAGCAACAAGGTTCCGCTCAGCGTCGATCACGCTGACGTTGTTTGATCCGGTGTTGACGACGTAGATTTCATTGTTCTTGCCGTTCGCCGCGACTCCCGTAGGTTCGCTGCCAACCCGAATAGTTTTTGCCGGCTCAAAGGTGCGCAGATCGATCACGCTGACGGTGTTGCTCTTGCCATTGGTTACATACGCGTATTCGCGATAAGCGGGGCCGTAATCGGTGATCTGCTGCTCGCGGAAGTACCACCACACGAAGCCGGCGAAAATCGGAACTACAACAATGCTGAGGAGGATCTTTCTCAACTTAGTGGCGGACCCGAAGGGTTGGCTGCTGGGCTTGAGGAAACCGATCGCGGAGAAATTCCCTGCGCAATTCCCGAGACGATTTTGCCCACCACGGGCGCGATCTGCCGCACTTGTGCCATCAATTCGTCGAACTGATCGGGATAGAGCGACTGCATCCCGTCGGAAAGCGCTTTGTCGGGATCGTTATGAACCTCAACAATCAAACCATCTCCGCCCACGGCGACCGCTGCACGCGATAACGGCGTGACCTTATTTCGCTTTCCCGTTCCATGGCTGGGATCGACGACGATCGGCAGGTGGCTGAGCCGCTGCACCGCGGGAATAATGCTCAAGTCGAGGGTGTTGCGAGTGTGGTCGGCGAAGGTGCGCACCCCACGCTCGCACAAGATTACGTTGTAATTGCCCTCGCTCATGACGTATTCGGCGGCCATCAGAAATTCTTCCAGCGTCGCCGACAATCCGCGCTTGATCAGCACCGGCTTCTTGGAACGTCCGGCACGCTTGAGCAACGAGAAGTTTTGCATGTTGCGCGCCCCAATCTGAATCACGTCGGCGTATTCTTCCACCAGTTCGAGCGACTCATGATCGACGGCTTCGGTCACGATCCGCGAGCCGAACTGATCGCGAATCTCAGCCATGATTTGCAATCCGGCTTCGCCCATGCCTTGAAACGAATATGGCGAGGTGCGCGGCTTGTAGGCGCCGCCGCGGAAGAATTGCGCTCCAGCGCGATGAACGCGCTCCGCCACCGCGAATGCCTGCTCGCGGCTCTCGATCGCGCACGGGCCGGCGATGACCGCCAGCACCGGGCCGCCGATGGTAGCGTCCGTACCCGGGAATCGAACTATTGTGTTGGCTTGCCTAAAATCGCGGCTTACCAGCTTGTAAGGTTTGGTGACACGAATGACTTCCTGGACGCCAGGCATCTCCTCGATCGCGCCCGCCTGCACTTCACCCTGATTACCGGTAATGCCGACAGCGGTGCGCTCCGCTCCCGGAATGGAGTGGGCGCGATAGCCCAATGCCTCGATTTTCTGGCACACCGCACGGACTTGTTCCTCCGTCGCGTGCGCCTGCATTACTACAAGCATGTTCTACCTCAAGACAACAAGTTTATCGTTCAGGAAGATAGCAGGCAAACAGGGAGTCTTGGATGCGGCCTATGCCGCCGCTGGTTCAGGGTTGGAACAAGCGCGCGCTGATGACCACGCCATCGCCGCGCTTGAGCGAACGCAGCAAGTAATATTCGTTGACCGGACGGTCGTCGCGCATGGCGGGAGTTTCCGGAGACTTCGCAATCACCTGGTTTGGCGGCTTTTCGAGTGAAAGGATCAGGGCAAAAATCTTTTCCGAACCAGCCGGAGGGAACCACTCTTCCAGGTCGCGAATTGCGGCCGCAGGCATTCGTTCAACCAGTTCCGCCGGAGTGCGGTTGGGGATGGGCCGGTCGCTGGCCAGAAAATGATATCCAAAGGAAGGCCGATAGGCGAAAACGCGCACGTAGGGAAATGAATTTACCAGAGCGCGGGTGACCGCAGCGCGCACTTCATCATCGCCATCGGGGAGCCACTGCTGAAGAATTCCACCGGGGCGCAGCCTTTGCCGCGCCAAAGCGTAAAACTCCTGGGTGTAGAGCAGACTCGAACCAGCCGCTTCCACCGGAGGCGGCGGATCGATGGTGATTACGTCATATTGTTCGGTTGCGCGCTCCAAATAGCGGCGGCCATCATCCACGACGATATGTCCGAGGGGGGAACTCATTACCTGTGCGGCGTCGGCGTGGAAGTAGGGAAACATCTTGGGGACGCTCGGCACCAACTCCACCGCGGTGGTAGAAATTCCCCAGGAAAGCAGCGAACGATAGGTTGTCCCCATGCCGAAGCAGATGGCGAGAGCGTTCTGCGGCGGATGATCGAGAAACGCCAGCGGGATGTGGGCCATCAGCTTGGTGGCTGGGCTGAGCCCGGTCATGCCAATTCCATTGACGAGCAGCCGCTTCTCCATTCCCTGGCCGGTTGCGATAACGGTAGCCGTATCGTCGCGAAGGATGCGGCTCTGCGGATACTCGACCTGATAGCCCTCGGTGAACAGAACCAGGGCCACGGCTCCGGCGGACATGGCGAAGATTACTCCGTAGCGGCTGGCGATGGTTGAGCGTGGCTCGGCGGATTTCTGCGGATAAATGCCGATCAGCAGCCAGGGGAACGCGAGGATGGTCAGCACCCAATGCTCACTCAACCAGGGAAGCAGCGCAAAACCGGAGAGCAAGGGCCCAAGAATGCAGCCGAGAACGTTGACGGCATAAGCGTTTCCGGCGCGGTTGGGATCGCCTCCCGACCACCGGTCGACCAGCATTGGCGTGAGAAATCCCAGGATGCCGGAGAATGGCGCGATGCCCAGCACCAGGCGAAACGTTGTGGCCATTTCGATTCGTGGATCGGCCGTCACCAGCGGTAAAAGCGCAACTGCGCCCAGGCACGCCCAGATGAGTCTTTCCTCCTGGCGCGGCTGGCGGCTCCAGTAACGATAAATCTGGGAGCCGACGATGGTTGACGCCAAGTACAGTCCGAGGATGGCGGCGAAGGCGTAGACCATGGTGCCGAGGAAATACGTGAACTGGCGGATCCAGACGACCTCCATCGCCATGCTGGTCAGGCCGGTGGCGAACAGGAGAAATAGCGTCCAGCGATTGCTCGCGCTAGCGGCGGGCGAAATCTTTGAAGGCGGAGCGGCTGCGGCGTTCACTTGCCGAAATTCTTGAGCGAAAGAGATGGCAGTAGCCGATGCAGCGAGAACACAATTCAGAATCGCGCCAATCTTTAATGTGCCATGAAAGCCGACAAGTTCGATGATCAGCGGCGGCAGCAGCGCGCCTAAGATTGCCCCAGCCACATTTGATAAGTAGAGATAACTGAATGAGCGTGGTGCTTCGCTTGCGAACCGCTGGCGGATTGCATGCATCGCGATGGGGATTGTGGCGCCCATGCACGCGCACCAGGGAATCAGCGTGAGCGCGACCCACGCTCCCGATCCCAGGTAATAGGCAACCGAAGAGGAAAGCCCGGCGTGTTCCAGCAGGTGGCGTCCCCAGGAAAGTTCAAGCGGCACGAGCAGGGCAGAGCAGCCGATGAGAAGCTCAGTCAGCGCGTAAAAGCGGAGCGCGGAAAATCCGGCACTGTCGCCGGATTTTCGGATGAAGCGTCCGCTCAGCCACGAGCCCAGGCCGAGGCCGGCCATGAACATTGAAAGCACGATGGAGACGAGCGCGCTGGTGACGCCAAACTGGGCCATGGCGAGGCGCAGCCAGACGATTTCGTACAAGATGCTGCAGAATCCGGAAACCAGAAAAAACAGAAAAAACCAGAGCACAGGCCCTCCGGCGACAATTCGGCCAATCAGAGTTGATAAGAACACACCTCACGGTTACCTTCCACGGTACGGAGGTAATGGGCTCGTTATACTTTTTCCATGGTGCGAGCTTCCACGGGGCGATCGATGGCGCGCGAGCAGGACATCCTTAAACGGCCCGCGCCAAAACGTCCGCCTCAACTGACTGCGCGAAGGATCGGCATTCACACTTCCGCTGCCGGCGGAGTGCAAAACGCCGCGGAGCGTGCTTATCGGCTGGGGTGCAACACATTCCAAATGTTCTCCTCGAGCCCGAGGCAATGGGCAGCTTATGAGCCGAGCATCCCGCATTGCGACGAACTGAAACGTCTGCGCGAAAAGTACAACTTGAAACCGCTGGTGATTCATACCAACTATCTGATCAATCTGGCCGCGACCAACGAAGGTTTTCTGCGGAAGTCGATTGAAGCGTTTCGCGGCGAAGTCGAGCGAGCGCTGGCGTTGTGTGCGGATTATCTGGTGCAACATCCGGGATCGTTTCGCGGGGCGGACCGGCCAAGCAGGACTGCTGCAAACCGCGGCGGCGATTGCTGCCGCGACCCAGGGACTCGATTTAGAAAAACACGGCTTGACGATTCTGATTGAGAACACCGCAGGCGCAGAGTTTTCTCTGGGCGCGAGTTTCGAGCAGGTGGCGGATGTGGTCGATCGTCTGCGCGGCATGGTGCCGGTTGCCGCGTGCATCGATACGTGCCACACCCACGTTGCGGGGTACGACATGGTCAGCGAATCGGGAATGCGGGAAACGCTGGCGCATCTGGATGAAACTATCGGCTTGAAAAATGTTCCGGTGTGGCATTGCAATGACGCCAAGGCTGCGCACGGATCGAAACTGGATCGGCATCAGCATATCGGGAAGGGAACGATCGGGCTGGCGCCGTCCAGGCGGCTGCTGAATGATCCGCGACTGGCGCATGCGGCGTTCATTGCCGAGACCCCTATCGATGAACCTGGGGATGATAAGAGAAACGTGGAGGCGCTGAAGAAGCTGGTCGGGAAGTAGACCACGTGGCAACACGAACGAGCCTCTGCGGACAGGAGTGTCCGCCCCACATGAAATTCTTGCTTCCTGTACGCCAACCTGTTATGTTAAACATGTTTAACATGCTGGGAATTCGACTCGAACCCGAACTGGAAGAGAAATTGGAGTCTCTTGCCAAAGAGACCGGACGCAGCAAGAGTTACTATGCTCGCGAGGCCATCCGCCAATATCTCGAAGACCGGGAAGATTATCTCAAGGGCATTGCTGCGCTAGAACGGCGCGAGCCAACAATCACGCTCGATGAACTGGAGCGGCGTCTTGGCTTGGACGATTGAAGTCGGTCGCAGCGCCGCAAAACAGATCGCCAAACTCCAGCGCCCGGCACAACAATCGATTGTGCGTTTTCTGCGTGAGCGGCTCGCGCCGGCCGAAAACCCCCGTCAATGGGGAAAGCCCCTGCACGGCGAGAAACGCGGTCTATGGCGCTATCGCGTCGGCGACCATCGGCTGATCTGCGACATTCAGGATGAAAAGATTACGGTTCTCGTTCTGGCTGTGGGCCATCGCAAGGACGTGTATCGCTGATCCGGTTGTGTGTACCTATTCCGCCGAGCTTCGCTCGGCCCGGACGGGCGGGACGCTCGTCCCCACACAAGCACAGCCGAGGGCAGCCGTGCCACGTATTCCTATCCTGTCGTTGTAGAATCAGATACTCAGTTTATGCAGGAAAAGAACATTACGGCTACGCGTGCCGGCCAGCCGGACGCCGAGCCACGAGACGATCGCTACGATGCCCAGCGCATCGAGATGAAGTGGTCCGAGCGCTGGGAGCAGGATGAGTCTCTCTATGCGGCCGAGGAGAGTTCGACCAAGCCAAAGTATTACGTGCTTGAGATGCTGCCGTACCCTTCGGGCGTGCTGCACATGGGCCATGTGCGCAACTATGCCATCGGCGACGCGCTCGCCCGCTACATGTGGATGAACGGTTACAACGTGCTGCATCCCATGGGCTGGGATTCGTTTGGCTTGCCCGCGGAAAACGCTGCCATTCAGAACAACACACCGCCGCGCGAGTGGACGCTGCACAACATCGCCAATATGAAAGTGCAGATGAACCGGCTGGGCTTTGCCTACGACTGGTCGCGCGAGGTGACCACCTGCCTGCCGGAATATTACCGCTGGAACCAGTGGTTCTTTCTGAAGCTCTACGAAAAAGGGTTGGCGTATCGGAAGAAAAGCAAAGTCAACTGGTGCCCGAAGTGCGCGACCGTGCTGGCGAACGAGCAAGTTGTCAACGGACGTTGCTGGCGCCACGAAGACACAGTCGTTGAACAACGCGAGCTGGAACAGTGGTTTCTGCGAATTACCAACTACGCCGAAGAATTATTGCGCGATCTCGAAAAGCTGGGCGGATGGCCGGAAAAGGTTCGCACCATGCAGCGCAATTGGATCGGCCGCAGCGACGGCACGCTGGTCGATTTCAAAGTCGACAGTGCTTCGGGCGAAACTCTGACCGTTTTTACCACCCGGGTCGACACCATCTATGGCGCGACTTCGGTGCAGCTTGCGCCGGAACACCCGCTAGTCGCGAATTTTACCAGGCACAACGACTTGCTGCGCGCGGAAGTCGACAAGTTGATCGCCGAGCAGCGCAAAGCCAAAGACTCGCCGGAGCTGGGCGAGATCGAAAAGCACGGCGTCAGGAGCGGCCACTATGCCATCAATCCGTTCAATGGTGAACGGTTGCCGATCTGGATTGCGAATTACATTTTGATGGACTACGGGACGGGCGCGATCATGAGCGTCCCGGCGCACGATGAGCGCGACTATGAGTTCGCCAGAAAATATCATCTCGATATCCGGCTGGTAATCGTGCCCCGGGCCGACGATCCGGAAGAAACCGTCGCCGAACCGGTGCTTCCATTTACGACGCAGGACGGGATGCTGGTCAATTCCGGTCCGTTCAGTGGACTCTCGTGTAGCGATGCCATCGCGAAAATGTCGGCGCACGCGGAGGCGCACGGCTTTGGAAAAGCGACGGTCACTTATCGTCTGAAAGATTGGGGCATTTCGCGGCAGCGCTATTGGGGAACGCCCATCCCCATGATTTATTGCGAGCGCGATGGAATTGTGCCCGTCCCGGAAAAAGATTTGCCGGTGGTGTTGCCGGAGAAAGTCGATATGACGCTGACCGGCGGTTCTCCCCTCGCGAGCGTGCCGGAGTTCGTGAACGTACCTTGCCCCAAGTGCGGGGGCGCGGCACGGCGCGAGACCGACACCATGGATACGTTCGTCGATTCGTCCTGGTACTTCTATCGCTACACGGATGCGCGCGACGAAAACGCACCCTTCGACAAGCAACGTGCCGGATATTGGTTCGGAGAGAAGGGAATCGATCAGTACATTGGCGGAGTCGAGCACGCGATTCTGCATTTGATCTACTCGCGCTTCTGGACGAAGTTCATGCGTGATATGGGTCTGGTCAAAAACGACGAGCCGGCGGAGCGCCTGTTCACCCAAGGGATGATTATTAAGGGCGGCGCGAAGATGTCGAAAAGTTTGGGCAATGTGGTTTCGCCTGACGAGATGGTCGCCCGTTACGGCGCCGACAGCACGCGTCTCTACACTCTGTTCGCCACGGCCCCGGACCGGGAACTTGACTGGCAGGACGAAGGCGTGGAAGGGATTCAGCGCTTTTTGGCACGCGTGTACCGCGTCGTGACTGATAGCACGGAGTTAGTGGTGCGCGCTCCGGAACCTTCCGCCGGAAATGGCACTTCGTCGGCTGCCCGTAATTTGCAACGAAAGCTCCATCAGACGATCAAGCGGGTCTCGGACGATTTCGACGGGCGCTGGCACTTCAACACTTCGATTGCGGCGTTGATGGAGTTGAACAATCTGCTCTCCAGCCTGGGGGCCGAGATTGCCGCTGGCAATATTCCCGCCGGAGACGTGGCCAACACGAAGAAGGTCCTGGTGCTTTTGCTCGCGCCGTTTGCTCCGTATCTTGCCCATGAGCTTTGGGAGGTGCTTGGAGAAAAGGGGAGCCTGCTTAAGGCCGAGTGGCCGAAGTACGATCCGGAACTGGCTAAAGAGGATGAGATCGAAGTCCCAGTGCAGATCAACGGCAAGCTCCGTGCCGTTGTGAGCGTGCCTGCGGGAAGCACTGAAGACACCATCCGCGACGTGGCGTTGGCGGACGAAAAAGTTAAGGCTGCAATCGCGGGGAAGCAGATTGTGAAGAAGATTGTTGTCCCCGGCAAGCTGATCAATCTGGTGGTGCGATAACAGCCTGACGCGATCAGTGAGTCATTGCTCAGCCCATTTATTGGGAGACCCTTTGTTTGTCATCCCGAGCATCGCGAGGGATCTGCAGTTTTGGGGTAATCCGAAGGCTGCAGATTCCTCGTCGCTTCGCTCCTCGGAATGACAAGTTGTAAGGTTTGTTAACTTTCTTGAAGACGGTGTCCTTCCACAAAACAAGTCGATGAGACCCGCCTAGACCTCAAATGCCCTCCCATTCGCCCACGCTCGAAGGCTTTCGGACCATTCTCCGGCGGCCGTCGTTTGGCTTCGCGGAGATTTCGTGGCGATGGAGTTTCGGCGCAGCGGCTTGTCTGCTGCTTGCATTTTCATTCTTTGAATATCTCGATACGCTGCCGGTAACGCGGGCTGACATACTGCTGCTAAAAACGCGGCAACCGGCGCTGGTCGGGCAGGCGATCTCGCGCATTTTTCATGGCAGCGGAGTGCGCTTTGTGCACGCCAGCCTAGTGGTTGGCTTCGGATTGGCGATTGCGTGGATTCTTGTTGCCGCATTGGCCCGGGCCGCGACGGTCAAGGCCTTGGCCGGCCATTTTCGCGCGAAGATGAATTCCGACGCGAAAGCTACGCCTTGGCACTTGAGTTCGCTCGTGGGACTGAATTTCTTCCGGGTAGCCGCGACGCTCGCGGCGGTCGTCGGCGGCCTGGCTGCGTTCGTGATTGCAGGAATGGCATCTCCAGCCACAAATCCTTCGCCTGGGGCTGCGTTTTTGCTCACGATGGCCATTCTTCTGGTGGTGTGGCTGGCCTGGTCGATGATGAATTGGTTCTTGTCGCTGGCGTCGGTGTTTGTCGTGATCAAGGGATCCGATAGCTTTGGCGCAATCGCCGCCGTAATCGGCCTGTGCCGCGATCAAACTGGTTCCGTCTTCGCCGCTGGCACATGGTTTGGACTGGCCCACTTCGTCGCGTTCTTCCTCGCGAGCTCGATTGTGGCGTTTCCTCTGGGGTTTGCTACGGTGCTTCCACCCGCGGTCGTGTTGGGTGGGGTGCTGGTTGTCACTCTTCTTTACTTCGCGGTCGCGGATTTCCTGTATATGGGACGGCTGGCGGCGTACGTAGCGATGATCGAACTCCCGCCTGAGGAAGTTGTTGCAGAAGTTTCGCAGCGGCCGACTTCCGGAGCAAGCGCCAGGGCGGCGGCGAGGAGCGCGAGCGCGGTCGATCAAGGGGAACTGATTCTCAGCGACATGCCATTGTCCAGCAGGTTGGTCTGAAGGAACTTCGAGGAGTTGCTTAAACCTTCGCGGCGGCGTGCTCCATCTGGCGGGAGTGACTATGACGTAACGCGATATTCATGAACACGTTTCCGATGCAGGTTTCAAAGCAGATGACCAGCGCTTCGGTGTCCTCGGTGCTTTGGGGCCGTCGGAAGTCTGCAGGGACGGCGGATGTACGCGGAAGTGGAACCCCTGATCGTTCAGCGAAGTGACCGCGTTGCCGATCACCTGGTTTGCGAGTTCAAAGACGGTTTCACGCACCAGATCGTCGGATTCTGGAAGTTCGGCTCCGGCGAACCGGCTGGCGACTCTGACCGCGGTTTCGGGCGCCATATCGAACATGATACGGCCTTCGATGTCCCCGGTAATCCAAATCAGGGCAGCGACCCCTTTTCGCCGGTAGGCCTCCTCTTCCATGCTGAGGTTGCCAATGGCGATGGGACACTGCAGCCCCTGCGCCAGCACGGCATCGGCCGCGTTGATAAACGGCTGGATCAGCTCCATCTTCATTGCTAAACTCCCGCTCCTGCGGCGTGGGCCACAGTTCCGTCGTCCCCCATGACGTACTTGATCACTTCGTACAGCACTTCCGGCTTGACCGGCTTCTGCACGAAATGGCGTGCGCCGCGCTGCAGCGCCGCGACGATGTTCTCCTGATAGCCGACGGAAGAAACCATCACAACGCGGGCTTCGGGATGCTGCTGCACGATTTTCTCCGCCGCTTCGATTCCTTCCATCTGCGGCATGGTGATGTCCATGAGCACGATGTCGGGTTGCGTACGGTCGTATTCCGAGATGGCGGTGACGCCGTCTCCAGCTTCGCCGGCCAACTGGCCGCCGAACGTTTCGATCATGCGGGCCAGGTTCTTGCGTGCGAAGACGGAGTCGTCCACTACCAGGTAGCGGACTGGCTGGCCGTCCTTGCTGCGTTTTACGGGTGCGAACTGCTCCATACATCACCTCCTACATAAAAACCTTCCCGCACAATGAAAGTGGCGGAAAGGAAAATTCAGTCATTTCCGGCGCGAGCGGCTCTTTCGTTCGCCGAAGCGCTGTTCTTGCGATCTTGTGCGCATTGCGCGATCAAAGTGTTGGCGAGCGCATCCAGCCCCACGATGCGGGACGCATAGCCGCGCTCAATTGCGGCCTTGGGCATGCCGTAAACCACGCACGATTCTTCGTTCTGCGCGATGGTCAGGCCGCCGGCAGGCTTTCACCATGCCCAGTCCGTGAGCGCCATCTTCGCCCATGCCGGTCATCAGCACGGCAATGCTGCTCTCTGCCAAATTCTTCGGCCACGCTCTGGAACAGCACATCCACCGAGGGCCGATGTCCATTGACCCGCGGTTCGTCGCTCAAAAGCGCCGCCGGGCCCCTCGAGGTGCGTTTCACTTTCATGTGCCGGCTTCCGGGACAAACCAACGCGCGCCCGGCCAGCAGCGAATCGCCCGATTGCGCTTCTTTTACGCGAATGGCGCAGATTTCGTCCAGGCGGCGCGAAAACATTTCGGTGAATCCCTCGGGCATGTGCTGCACGATCAAGATGGCTGCCGGGAAAATCCTTGGGCAACTGCGGCAGCAGATATTGCAACGCCTGCGGGTCCGCCGGTAGAGACGCCGATGGCGACCACTCGCGTCGGCACGGCGTTGATGCTGGGCGCGGCTTTGTCGCGGGCAGCAATGGCCGGCAGTCCGGGCTGGCAAGTTTCGTTCCGCGGCTGAGCGCGGCAGCCTTGATCTTGGCGATGAGTTCCTGAGCGATTTCCGGCATGCGCGCGGAACGTCGGTCGGCTTGGCCACGAAATCGAATGCGCCCATGGACAGCGCCTTGAGCGTCACCGACGCCCCCTGGGTGCTGTGCGAGCTCACCACGATCACCGGCACGCGGTGGCGCGCGCATGATTTCTTTCAGCATGTCCAGGCCGCCCATGCCGGGCATTTCGAGGTCGAGAGTCACCACTTGGGGCTTCAACTCCTCGATCTTTTTCAGACCGAAATTCCCGTCCATGGCGGTGCCGACCACCTGGATCGAGCTGTCGGTGGCCAGGATCTGCGGAATCAGCTTGCGCATCAGCGCCGAATCATCCACCACCAGAACGCGCACGGGATTGGTCATGGCCGCCTCCCGGGCATTCTGTGCCCAGCATCTTGCTCGGAGTGGGACAACAGCATCCCGAAACGCTGGGCTGGCCGCATCGGGCGAGACTATCGGGCAAAGCGTTCGACGACCGCTGCCAGATTCAAAATCAGCACTACCCGCCCATCGCCCAGGATGGAAGCGCCACTGACCAGGTCGGTCTCAACGGTGTGATCGTCGAGCGCTTTGATGACCAATTCTTCTTCGCCTTCGAGCGAGTTGACCAGCAGCCCAAGCTTGCGCTCGCCCACGTGATGACCAGCACGAAGATTTTGGCGCGCTGGCCTTCGGGAGTTTCGGACTGCAGCGCGTCCCAAACGGATGACGGGCAAGCACTGGTTCGCGCAGTTGCAGGACTTCGCGGTCATCCACCTGGTGCAGGTCGGATTCGTGCGCCCGCGCGATCTCGGCCACGGCGTTCAGGGGAATGGCATACAGGCGCTGTTCCACCCGGAACAGAAGCGCTTTGATGATGGCCAGCGTGAGAGGCAGCCACAGCCGGAACGTGGTGCCCTGGCCGGGACGGGTTTCCACCTGCACCGTGCCCTTCAGGCGATGCAGAATGCTTTGCACCACATCCAGACCGACGCCGCGCCCGGAGATTTCGGTGATCTCGTCGGCAGTGCTGAATCCCGGCCGGAATATCAGGGCCAGCACTGTCTGCTTCGCTCAACCGGCCGGATTCCTCGCGGTTCAGCAGCCCCCGCTCGACGGCGCGCGTCCTTGACCTTTTGCACGTCGATGCCGCGGCCGTCGTCGCTGATCTCCACGATGACCTGATTGCCCTGGTGATAGGCGCCCAGATGGACGGTTCCTTGCGCCGGCTTGCCGCCGCGCGCGCGCTCTTCGGCGTTTTCAATGCCATGGCTGACTGCGTTCCGCACCAGGTGAGTCAGGGGCTCGGCGATGCCATCGAGCAGTCCCTTATCGAGGTCGGTATCTTGCTCCGCTAAGCACGAGTTCGACGTCCTTGCCGCACTGCTTGCGCGACGTCGCGCACCATGCGGGGGAAGCGGCGGAACAGTTGCTCGACTGGTACCATGCGAACCTTCATGACCGAACGCTGGAGATCGTTCAGCACTCGCGACTGAAACGCCATGGCATCGGCAAAACGGCCGCGCATCGGATCCTTGGGATATTGCCGCGAGAATTCGTTGAGCGTCTGCTGCAGCATGGATTTGCCGATGATCAGCTCGCCGACCAGATTCAACAGGTTGTCGATGCGCTCGGCGTCCACGCGCAGAATGTTTTCCGCGGGCCGAAGATCGCTTTTGACGATGGAATCGGCCTCGTAGGCGAAGCGGCAAGCAGCGCGGCAGCGGCAACCGACGGCGTCGTCCGCAGGACCGCTTTCGGGCGATTGCAGTAGCTTCGTTTGTTCTGCCGAAGTTCGATGGCGTCGACTTTGGTACTTGCGAAACGACCGTCGGGATTCGGCATTTTGCGGCGATCTGCTCGCTTGAATGTTCGCTCGCCAGCAGCAATCTGAATCTGTTTGGAACCTGGGCCGCATTTCCGGCCGGGAGCCGAGCACTTCTCCCAGTTCGGCCAGCGCCTTGAACACCAACTGCCGGGCGGCAATCGGCATGGCGCAAGCGGGATCGATCTGGCCCGGACGTGAAACAGCTCATGCCTTGCGCGGCTGCCCGTTGCATGGAGAGATTTTCATATTCGTTCCACACGACTTGCGCCGCAAGCGCAGGAGATTTTGTCCGCGTGGACTTCCGATCTTCGGGGCCCGGGCCAATTCGCGGATCACTTTTGGCAGCGGCGCGGCGGAGGGCAGCTTCGTCTGGCTGCGATAGGCGCTCAACATCGCGCCAAACATGTCGGCCGCGCGGAATGCGATCTCCGCCAGCGACTGTGAGCAGCGGCTGTTTCCTGGGCCAAAGCATCTTCGAGTTCGTGCGCCAGTTCGCTCAGTTCGTGGAACCCGATGGCGGCCGCGTCGCCTTTCAGGGTGTGCACGATGCGCCGGATGCTGCGCACGGTTTCGCCGTCACCGGGCTGCTTTTCCAGCTTCAGCGCCTCTTCATTGAGCGCCTGCAGCAATTCCTGCGCGGTCTCAAAGAACAGCTCGCGCAGTTCCGCGCCGCGCTCGTCCGGGACCCGGCTCATGCGGCCCCCTCGATCTTCTGATATGCAGTTCCGGTCTCGCGATAAATCATGTTGAATTTGTCGGTGAGCCCCAGCAGGCTTTCGGCGTGTCCCACGAACAGATAGCCGCCGGGATTCAGGCAGCGCGAAAATTTCTCGATCAGCCGTTTCTGCTCCGCTTCGTCGAAATACATCATCACGTTGCGGCAGAAAATCACGTCGTTGCGCTGCGGCAGGTATTCGGTCTTCAAGTTGTGAAAGTCGAAATGGACCATTTCTTTGAGCGCTCTTCTTCACCGCATAGCGATCGCCCACCTTGTCGAAATGACGCAGGCGGTAGCTGTAATCCACCGAAGACATCTGGTGCTCGGAGTAAATTCCTTCCTGCCCGGCGCGCAGCACCGAATAGCTGATGTCGCTGGCCAGAATCTCCACTTTCCAGGGCGGCGGGACCAGGGGCTTGGGCAACGGCGTAGTTGCCTTCGAAGGATTGCGCAGACAGTGGTAAGAGAGCGCATCCGCAACCAGCATCGCCATGGTGTAGGCTTCCTGGCCGGTGGAGCATCCGGCACTCCACATGCGCAAGGAAAAATCACGCCGCTCCTGCTTGCCGCGCAGCATGCCGTCGAGAACGTGCTTGTGAAACAAATCCAGCTGCGCCTTGTTGCGGAAGAAACTGGTCTCATTGACGGTGAGATTTTCCAGCAGCTTGGTCAGTTCTTCCTTGCCTTCTTGGCTGATCAGCAGGCGGTAGTAGCTATAGAAGGAATCCAGCCGGCATTCTTTGAGACGGCGCTGCAAGCGGTCCTGCAGAAAATGGGTGCGGCGGGAATCGAAATGCATGCCGCACTCCTGGTAGACGAGCGTCTGCAACAGTTTCAGTTCCGGTTCGCTCAGTTGCACCTGCATGCCAGGGCTGGCCATGAACTTGTTGTGATCTGTCCTCCATGCTATTTGGACGCCGCCGCACGCGAGGCTTCGTTCGTCGCCGCTCGCGCCGGTTGTGACTGCATCTTGTCCTTCGCCACTTCGCCCGCGATAGTGCTGAATTCCAGCAACTTGGTCATATCGAGCAAAACAATCAGCCGGCCCTGATACTTGCCCAGGCCGGTCACGCAGTTCAAGCCGCCCTCCAAGAATTCGGTGGGAGATGGCTCCACGTCAGCGGCCGGGATCTTGAGCACCTCCGATGCGGAATCGACGATCAGCCCGAGAGCCGCCCTTGATGTTCGACCACCAGAATCCGATTGCGCCGGTGCGGAGCAACTTGCGTTTCCCCCAGCCGCTTGCGCAGATCGAGCACCGAAACGATCTTGCCGCGCAAATTGATTACGCCTTCCATGTATTCCGGCGCGTCGGGCACGGCGGTGATTTCCGGCACCCGCACGATCTCGTGCAGCGAAGTGATGGGCACGCCGTAGGTTTCGCGCCCCACTCTGAAGCCGACGATGTGCAGATTCGCGGTTCATCATGGAGTGCATCTAGTTATCCAGCGGCCGCCTGGCGCGCGCTCGATCTGCAGTCGCAGCCTTTTCGCTGCGCCGGCTACGACGCGCTCCATTTGCTCCAGCGCAAAGCGGTCCATGGAGTCGAGCAGGCCGCGCGACATCTTCGACATCTGCTCGGCCGAGGCCGCCAGTTCGGTTGAGCCGGAGGTGGTTTGCTGCACCAGTTCGCGCATCCGCTCCATCGCTTTGACCACGGCGTGCGCTCCCGAGGCCTGCTCTTCCACGGCGGAATTGATTTCGTGGGTGATTTCGTTCAGAGCGCGTGGTGGCGCGGGCGATCTGTGAAGAACCGTGCGACTGCTCGTTGGTGGCGGCGCCGATTTCCTGGGCGAACTTGTAAACTTCCGTGACCACGTTGGAAATCTTGCGCAGTGCCGTGCTGAGTTCCTGTCCCAGTCCCAGCCCTTCATTCACGATGCCGGTGCTGCGGTTCATGTTTTCGACCGCCTTGCGGGCTTCTTTCTGGATGCTCTGGATCAGTTCGGAAATTTCTTTGGTGGATTGGGCCGACTTTTCCGCCAGCTTGCGGACCTCGTCGGCGACCACGGCAAAACCCAACCCGTGTTCGCCGGCGCGAGCGGCTTCGATGGCGGCGTTGAGCGCCAGCAGGTTGGTTTGTTCGGCCAGGTCGTCGATGACTTCGATGATCTTGCCGATGTCGTCGGCGCGTTGGCCCAGCACGTCGATGATTTCGCCGGACGATTGAATCGTGGTGTTGATCCGGTTCAGGCCGTCGGTGGCTTTCTCCATGGTCGCGATGCCGCTGTGGACTTCTTCGCGCGAGCGGTTGGAGATATCGAGCAGCACTTTGGCGGTATCGGCGACGCGCTGGATCGAAGCCACCATCTGGTCGATGGAGGCGGAAGTTTCGCTGACGCTCGAGGCCTGCACTTGCGTGCTCTTCACCATGTTCTGCACGTTGACGCTCATTTCGTGCATGGTGCTGGTGACTTCGTCGATGGCGGAGGAGGTCTGCAGGCTGATCTTGGCCGATTCGTCGGAGGCGCCGGCCACCTGATTGGAGGCGCTGGCCACTTGCTGAGGCGGCATCGCGCACGTTGCGCACCAGGTTGTCGCAGGCCCTCGATCATGCGCGCGAAGGCGTTGCCCAGCGTGTCATTCTTCGATCGCGGCTGCACTTCGACGCTCAGGTTGCCGCCGGCGATGGCCTCGGAAACTGCGGCCATCTCTTTCAGATAGGTGACCATGCTGGCGAAAGTTCGCGCCAGTTCTCCGATTTCGTCGCTGCGGTCAATGTCGATTTCGTGATCCAGATCGCCGGCATTGGCGATCTGCCGCGCCACCTCGCATCAGGCTTGCGCAAAGGTTCGGTGATGGAATTCGCGGTGGAGTACGCGATCACCATTCCCAGGGCCAGCGCGAGAAGCGTGCTGAGCAGCGCGATAACGATGGTCGCAGTGCGCCGCGGTCTCGTCGGACTTGCGCGCGGATTTCGAGGCACCTTGGTATTTTCCTGGTCCGCCACTTCCAGATATTCGGTGGCGGTTTTCACCCAGGAAGAAGCGTCTTTCTGCAAATAGAAGATCTGCAACTCAGCGACGGTGGCATTGCCGCTGTCCACATCTTTGCGCTTGTCCATCAGCGGCGCGGCAAATTCCCGCGCCCAGGCTTGCTCGCTGGCCTGCACCTTGGCGAGCGCGGTTTTCTGCTGCTCGGAGTTGGACAGGTTCTCGCCGCTTTGCAGGCCTCTTGCAGAATGCGCATCGCCATCATCCAGCCGTTCAACTTCGCGGGTGTCGCCGCTGAGCAGGTAGTTGCTCAGGTACAGCCGGTTCTGCATCATCTGAAATCGGATCTTGTCGGTGGTCTCCGCCATCTTGCATCGCCTGCGAGGCCGCGGCCTTGGCGCTGTGCTCGCGCTGCACCGCGACCAGGTTGACCAGGAACAAGCACCACGACCATCGCAAGGACGGCTCCGAAATTCAGGTAAAGTTTCTTGCCAATCGTCATGTCTTGCTCCTCCGCTGTGCGTCGTTGTCAGATCCGGCGTTTCCGCGCCGGGTATGGTTTCCATCCGCTTAATGCGCGCCGTCGAAACGGAACTCCACTACGCCAGTGCTCTCCTCCGTGGCCGGCTCAAACTTCCACTTCTTCAACGCGTCGACGGCGGAGTTCACCAGGATGGGGTTTCCGCCGACTACTCTTGAATCTTTCACCGTGCCGTCCCGGGAAACTACCACCAGCACCTTTACCGTACCGCGAATATTCATTCGCCGCGCCAATTCTGGATACGAGGGAGGTACTTTAGTTTTCACCTTGCGGGCAAGCTCGTCTTGCGCTTGCGCTGGCAATAAAAGCACACCAGCCATGAGTGCCAAGCCTAGAAATGCAGTTGCGAAACACCGTGTCGCCATTCGGGAAAACACACATCACTCCGTGGGCAGACTGAGCCCCATGATCCTGGTGCACCCTCCCTGCCACGAGACGGGCTTCGGCTGACCGGAAGTAATGCCGAAATATCTGTAGGGCCCTCAGCGGGTTAACGCTAGAATTGTTGGGGGAGAGTTTTATAAGAACGGGCCTGACCGGTCTCACGTCACCCGGCGAGTTCTCATCCTGAGACGGCGGTTGCGGCGGTCTCCGTGCCCATTTCGGCACCCGCTCGCTTTGGGGCTTGACTCAAATTGAGATAGCAGGCTATTTTCCCAATATCTTCATGTACTTGTGACGTAGGTCTCGGGCGGTGGCTTTTCTGACCACACGCAGTGGAAATTTGACTCTGTTGAGCGACGCGGATCCAGCCCCCGACGGCGCATTTCAGAATCTGCTGTTGCAGATCTCCGAAGCTTCGTCGTCTGGAATCGCCTCGCCCGCGCTCGTGCAATTGTTTTGCCGCGCGGCCCGCGAATTTTTCCAGGTCGATGGCGCCTATTTCTGGCGGCTGA
The DNA here is from genome assembly GCA_963848325.1 of uncultured Acidobacteriaceae bacterium. Taxonomy (GTDB): domain Bacteria; phylum Acidobacteriota; class Terriglobia; order Terriglobales; family Acidobacteriaceae; genus DATJOJ01. The sequence continues at coordinate 344,270 of CAWKDJ010000013.1, read as the reverse complement.
TTTCGCCCGAAGAATTGATCGGGGCCGAAGCCGACGGACTGATGGCCGAAGGTTTTCCTGGCCGCCGGTTAAAGGCGCGCGAAAGCGCAGTGGCGGCCGACGCCATCCAGCAGCGCAAGACGGTGTACGTCAGCTGTCCCGATCCTGTTCTCTACCCCATGGCTAATGAGTTTCACGCCATGTCGCTGATGGCTGCGCCGCTCGTGGTGGCGAATGAAGTGATCGGCGCTGCGGTGTTTCTGCACACGTCGCAACCGGACTTCTTCACTCCCGACCTGGCGGCAAAGGCCACCATTCTAGCCGCCCAACTTGGCAGTCTGCTCGAAGCCAACCGGCTGGCGGAGGTTTCGCGACAACAGCAGAGCCGCGCCGAGTCGCTGATGAAGCTCTCACGCGCCTTGAGCTCTCATCTTCGGTTGCGCGACTTCGCCAACAGCTTTGTCGACCAGGCGGCCGATCTGATGGGAGCGCAAGCCGCCGCCCTGGCGGTGCGGCAGGAGTCGTTTCTTGAAATGCTCGCATTGCATGGCAGCCCGCTTCCCGAGGAGCAGCGCGCCTCGTGGCTCTCGCGACTCAACCTTGCCATCACCGCGCTTCTGAGCCTCCATCCGGAAGCGATGATTCAGGGATCGGCGGCCGAGTTGCTCGGCCTCGAATTGAGTTCCGCCCTGAACTGGCGCGACATTTGCCTGGTCCGGCTGCAGCCTTCGCCCGGAGATTTGGTCGGCGTGCTCTGTCTGGCGAATTTTTCCCATCCGCTCGACGCCGGGGATGAGCAGCTTCTGCAGGCCATTGCCGCCCACGCTTCCATCGCGCTGGAAAACATCCGCCTGTTCGCCCGAACCGAGCGCGCGAACCGTCACTGGGTCGAAATTTTTGACGCCATCACCGACTTCATCGTGGCCCACGATCAGTCCGACCAGGTGCTGCGCGTCAATCGCTCGCTCGCCGACTTCATCGGCGTAGAACCGCAGGCGCTCATCGGTCTCAAGATGTGGGGACTGCTCTCCACCGAAGGTCTCGCCAGAGATTCCTGCCCATTCTGCACCTCCCGTCCGCACGCCTCTGCCGACGAATACGTTCTACCCATGCTCGACCGCACTTACCTGGTGTCAACGTCGCGGGTCCACGCGGCTAACAGCGAGGGAATGCAGACGATCCACGTGCTCAAGGACATTACCGACCGCCGTGAGGCCGAGCGCCGCTACCGCGAGCTGTTCGACAACATTCAGGAGGGAGTGTTCTTCGCCACCGCCGAAGGGCGCTTCGTCGAGGTCAACGATGCGCTGGTGCGCATGCTCGGCTACAGCAGCCGCGACGAACTTCTGCAGGCCGACATCCCCACCCAGATTTTCTTTTCGCCGCACGGCTTCGTCGATTTCACCCATCAGATGCTGGAGCAGGGCGTGGTGCGGAATCACGAGCAAACGCTTCGCCGCCGCGATGGCACTCAGGTCTTTGTGCTGGTCAACGCATTTGCGGTGCGCGATGCGCAGCAGAGGATGGTGCAATATCGCGGCGTGATGCTCGATATCAGCGGCATTCGCACTTTTCAGTCGGAGCTGCAACGCGAACGCGATTTCTCCAGCAAGATTCTGAACAATACCCAGAGCCTGATCCTGGTGGCCGATACCTCGGGACTCATCAGTTACGCCAACCGCCGCTGGTACGAAATGGGCTATCAGCAGAATCAGTTACTGGGACGATCGCTGGATCGTCTGGTTGCCCCCGGCCGGCAGCAGGCTTTGGCCGAGGCGTTCGCCGCCACGCTTGCAGGGCAGCAGGTGGATAATCTCGAGTTACAGATTCTTCGGGACGAAGGCAGAGCGGGCAGTTCTCCGCCAATCTCAGCCCGGTGCGCAACGATCATGGCCGTGTTGCCAGCATCGTTGTGGTCATGAGCGACGTGACCGACCGTGCCACTTTGCAGGCGAAGCTGATTCAGGCGGAGAAACTTGCCGCCGTCGGCGAATTGGTTTCCGGAGTCGCCCACGAAGTCAATAATCCCCTTACCGCAGTGCTGGGCTTTGCCGACTTGCTCATGGACAATCCGGAAGTTCCGGAAAGCGCGCGCAAAGACTTGCGGGTGATCCTGCAGGAAGCGCAACGCACCAAACAGATTGTCCAGAACCTGCTAAGTTTCGCCCGCCAGATGCCGCCGCAGCGCAAGCCGGTGCAGGTCAACGCTATCTTACGGCGCACCGTGCAACTGCGCGCCTACGACTTCCACAGTCGCGGCGTCGATGTCATCGAGCAACTCGATGAGTCGCTGCAGCAGGTGATGGGCGACGCGCACCAGCTCCAGAACCGTGTTCCTCAACATCTTGAACAACGCCTATGACGCGGTCCGCGACGTGGGCCGTCCCGCGCGCATTGCCATTACAACCGCCAATCTCGGTGGCCTGGTCGAAGATGACTTTTCGCGACAACGGTCACGGCATCAAACACCCCGATCGCATCTTTGACCCATTTTTTACGACCAAGGAAATCGGGAAGGGAACCGGCCTCGGCCTAAGCATTTGCTACGGAATTGTTCGCGAACATGGCGGCGAGATCACTTGCCACAACAATGCCGATGGCGACGGTGCAACCTTTATCGTGCGTCTGCCCGCGGTTGCGGAAGTCGTTTCTATCGCGGTCGCCGCAGGAGCGCCTCCACAATGAACCTGCCCGCCGTCAAGCCCGTTGTACTTCCGGTGCTGCTGATCGAAGATGAAGCTGCAGTGATGGCTTACGTCCGAGCGGCGCTCGAGCGCAGTGGCTACACCGTGGTTTGCGCTGATTCCGGCGCGCAGGGACTGGAACTTCTGCAAAGGGAAAACTTTCTGGGCGTCGTTTCCGATATGCGCACGCCTGGCGGCATCAACGGCGCCGACGTCCATGCCTGGCTGACGCAGTTCCGTCCTGAGCTGGCGTCGCGAATCGTGTTTATCACCGGTGACATTGCCAATGAAGACACGGCCGCTACCTTGCGCAAGACCGGTGCACCCTGCGTAGAAAAACCGTTTCGCGTCCAGCAGTTCATTGAAGTGGTAAGAGAAACGATGGGGAATGCGTGTGAGTGAAGATCTGAGAATCCGTCTCCTGGTGGTAGATGACGAGCAGAGCATCCGCAAACTTTGCACGACCGTCGGCGAGGCCCTGGGCTTTGCCTGCATGGAAGCGAACAGCGGCGAAACCGCGCTGGCGCTGATGGAGGGCCATCCCGTGCACATGGTACTGACGGACCTGGTCATGCCTAACATGACCGGCCTCGAATTTCTGGAGAAAGTGAAGAAGCAGTTTCCGCACACTGAAGTTGCGGTCATGACCGGCCATGGATCGATTGAAACCGCGGTGCAAGCGATGAAGCTGGGTGCCTACGACTACATCGGAAAGCCTTTTTCGCCGCTCGAAGAGTTGCGCCTGTTCTTGCGCCGAATGGCGGAGAAAATCCGCCTGGTTGAGGAGAACCAATTTCTGCGCGATCGCGTGGATACTGAAACCGATCTTCACGGCATCGTCGGCTCGTCGGCGAAAATTCAGGATGTTCTGCGCATGGTCTGGCGGCTGAAGGACACGCGCACTCCGGTGCTGATCACCGGCGAAAGCGGCACGGGAAAAGAATTAGTGGCCCGCGCCATTCATTTCCGCGGATCGTTTGCCAACCGTCCGTTTGTCGCCGTAGATTGCGGATCGCTCGTCCCGACGCTGATTGAGAGCGAACTTTTCGGCTACGAGAAAGGCGCATTCACCGGCGCGCTGAAATCCAAGGCGGGATTGTTTCAGTCCGCCAACGGGGGCACGATTTTTCTCGACGAGATCGGCGAACTGCCGCTTGAATTGCAAGCCAAACTGCTGCGCGCTCTGCAGGAGAAAGAGATTCGCCCGGTCGGCAGCAATCAAAAAATCAAAGTGGATGTTCGAGTGATCGCCGCCAGCAATCGCAATCTCGAAGCCGAATACCGCAATGGCACTTTCCGCAAAGATCTCTATTTTCGCTTGAACGTAGTTACGGTGCACCTGCCGGCGTTGCGCGAGCGCCGCTCCGACATTCCCATGCTGGCGCACTGGTTTCTCGACCGCTACGCTCCGGGAGTCTCAATTCAAGTCACCAGCATGGCCATGAAATCGCTACTGCAATACGATTGGCCGGGCAACGTGCGCGAACTGGAAAACTGCGTAGAGCGCGCGGTTGCGCTGGGTGATCGGCGCACCATCGACGTTGGAGATTTGCCTGCGAGCATTGTTTCGGCGTCACCTGCCGTGGAAGTCGGCGCCACCATGGAAAGCAACGGCCTGTCGCTGACCGATCTGGAAGACATCGAACGCTGCACCATTCAGCGCGTCTTCGAGCAGGTAAAAGGAGACAAGGTGATGGCCGGCCGGATGCTCGGCATCAGCCGCGCTACGCTCTATCGCAAATTGAAGCGTTACAACATCGGCGGGCATGGGCTGGCGGCGACCAGTCAGACGCTGCAGTGAGTTCGCTGGAACCAAAGATATCTTGGATTCGTGCCCTTTGGAGCGGCACAGCGGTGAGACGCCGTTTCATTCTGAGACAATCTTACCCGGAGACTCGCACCCCCGCGCAGTCTCACTTTTTGCTATCTGATTGATAAGCAAGTCCTTCCGCGAAATCCTCTGAACCCCGCTTTGGCCTGTCCCGTGCTCTAACGATTTTCACGATGTGGCCCGGATGCCTGTACTCGTGCTAACCGGCAGAGTCGGGGCTCCAGGCCGCATCGCAAAGAAGCAAGAATTGGGGCCAGCAGTGAAATCAGCCACAGCGCCAGCATCGTCGAACCGGGAAACTTCGACCCGCAAGCTGGCCAAGTTTTTTCCCAGCGCCATTCAGGTGAGAATTCCCGTTCGCCTGACCCGTCTGGGGACGCCCAGCAGCGTGCTCAGCGAAACTACGGTGATCGAATTTGGCACCGCCCACGAAGTGCTGTTCTCTTCGAACTTGCCGCTGGAGTTTGCCGATAAGCTGCGGCTGCGCAATTCCGATGGCACCCTCGATACCGAAGCTTGCGTGGTAGCTCTGCAATACAACGGCGCTCACGCAGCGGTCGCAGCCCGCTTTACCCGCGAGGTAGCCAACTGGATCGTGAAATCATGACTTCCACATCTCAATTGACTGAACTCCACGCCGAGTGGCAGAACGCCCGCCAGCTCTATCCTTTGTACTCTGCACTGGCCCGCGAATGCGTCATCGAACTGCCGCCCTGCACCGATCTCGAAACCGGCATGGAAGCGCCGCCCGAAGAATCGATTGCCCAGGCGCGGCAGTGGTTTTGCGACATCGATCAGCGCATCCAGGTGCACCAGCTGCGCCAGTTTCTACAGACCACGACCCTGGCCAGCGACGAAGCGCTGCGCGTACTACTGCTCCACCATCTGCGCAAGGCGCAGCACAGCGGGGCCGACCGCGACAAGATCGACTTTCTGCTGGTGCAATATTTCTCGCACGCCGCGCCTTCGCGCATGGAAGGTGCCGACGTTGATCTGAACTACGTGGCGCAAATCCTCGAGCCGGTGCTGGGCGCGGTTGATCGTGAAGTTCCGGAGTGGCTCAAGCCGCTTGATGGACTGATCCGCGAAGCCAATGCCAGCAAGAGTCTGAACGACATGCTGGGCAGCCAGATTCTGGAAAAAGGCCGGGCGCTCAAGACCTCGACCACTGAAAATTATTTTCTGCCCACTGCGATGGCGTCGTTTGCCCGCTTCAGCTTTCTGATTCGCCGTGTTTTCTTTCGCCTGATGCATCAAGACCTGAACACAATTCTCGATGGTTTGCGCGAACTGGAAGCTCGTGGCGTGACCACCCTCGACTGCCGGCGGGCGCAGTTTTCCGCCGAAGAGCCGGTCTCGCGCCTGCGCATGATTTGCCAATCGTGGCGAGTGATGTTTCACGCCGAATATTCTTCCGGTCAACCGCTGCGCATGTTGGTCGATTTGCGCGCCGCGGTCGAAGCGGCTCTGGCGCGCGCTCCGCAAAACGCCGACTCTTCTGACACTGCTCCTCGCGCTGCCGCTGCAGCCGCCGGAGCGGGAACGGAATCAGCGGTCAACCATGCTTCCGGCGTGCCCGAGTTTGAAGTCGCCGCCCACACTCCTGACTGGAGCGAAGACGGCGCGGGCAAAGATCACCACAGCTAGATTGCTTATCGACAAAGGGACATTGTGCGACCAGCCGACCGTACTGATTATCTCTGACCAACCGGAATTCTCCCGCGCAGTGACCAGCCGGTGGCAGGCCGAGCCCAGCCTGCCATCGTTTACGCTGATGAGCACAGAAGTCTCGCTCGATTTCGCTCCGGAAAGTTTTCAGCTTGCGATCGCCGGCGCCATCCGTTCGCAAGCGTTATCGGTAGTGCTTGAGGCGATGGAAGCCGCGGGCAAGCACGTCATCTTTGTTTCCGACGATCCGTCGGAGCTCGAGACGGTGCATGATCGCTGGCCGGGTGTGGTGTCGTTCTACAAAAATGACGACGATTGGCTGGATGTGTTAGTTCTGGTGGCGCGCGAGACGTTGCATCGGGTGAATGCCGAAGCCCGTGCCACTCGCGCAGAAGAAGCCAATGCCAAGCTGCAATTGCAAGCTACCCTGGGCCGTTACATGCTCGACATGCGGCACAGTTTGAACAACGCTTTGACCTCGGTGCTCGGCAACTCTGAGTTGCTTCTGCTCGAACCCGGCACGCTCTCCGCGGGCGTGCGCTCGCAGATTGAGACCATCCGCCACATGTCGCTGCGCATGCACGAAATCCTGCAGCGGTTTTCGTCGCTCGAAAAAGAACTTCGCGTGGTAAGCCTTCAGACTGCCAAAGACGAAAAACCGCAATCCGCGGTCGCCGCAGTTTGGTGAAGAACTCGCTACTACTTCGGTCCGATCCGACACCACCAGCCTCAACCACTTGCCATTCCGAGCCGCTTCAGCGGAGAGGAATCTGCAGTTCGAATCCCGTCTGACATTACCGTCGTTCACAACTTTTTACCGCTTTTTACTTCCCGTTCGCACAATCCGATCGCGAATTGACTATCTTTTGTGGCGGATTGGAAATCAAAGGAGGCGAATGAATACAAAACCTGCGTGGATGGCTCTTGCCGTATGCATTCTGGTGCTTCTCGCACAATCTCTTCTCGGTGCTCAGACAAGTTCCGATTCGACCGCAGCTCCAGCGTTGCGCGATGGCCAGCACGATTTCGATCCCCTCATCGGCGCCTGGAAATATCACCTCAAGCGCCGTTTGCATCCGTTGACCGGCTCGAACCAGTGGGTCGAGTTCGAAGGCAGCGGCGTCTGCCGCAAGGTTTATCACGGCGCTTCCATCGACCAGGTCGGACTCGACGGGCCAACCGGACACATCGAAGGGCTCACTCTGCGTGTCTACAACCCGACTTCTCATCAGTGGCGGCTCTATTGGGCCAACCAGAAAATCGGCGTTCTCGATCCGCCGCAGGTGGGTGAATTCAAAGATGGGCACGGCCAATTCTTCGCCCAGGACACGATCAATGGCAAAACCATTCTGATTCGTTTCGATTGGACGAAGCTGAATACTGATGCGCCGCATTTCGAACAGTCCTTTTCCGACGATGGCGGCAAGACCTGGGAAGTAAATTGGATCACCGATCAGACACGGGTCGACGATGAATCTGGCAAAGCGCACTGACTCTCCTAAAAAGTGCGCTTTTGACAAAAATTTGACAAAACTTTGCCGCCCGCCTTCGGGTTACTCTCAAGAACTTGGGGAACAGCTTTTTTGTACTCGACAAAAGGAGATACAAAATGAAGCACCCGATCTGGCTGACCATAACCTTCTTGCTGCTGGCCGCTGGTTCAACAGCACAAACCGTCCCCGCGGCCGACGTCGCCGTGGCCTATTCACCTCTTTATATAGTCAAGGGTTTTACCATCTGGAATAACGGCGGCAGCGCCTCGCTCGCCGTCAACGCCAACCAGTGGTTCGGTGTGGCCGGCGATTTCGGCGGCTACGTCGGCCACATTCCCCAGACTTTGTCGGGAGAAACCTACCTGGCCGGCCCACGCTTTTCCTACCGCAAGCTCGACAACGTTACGCCTTACGCCCAGGCCTTGTTCGGCGGATCGCATTTCTCCGAGTCCACCGGAGGCATCACCGGCGGCGGAAGCCAGTTTACCTTCGCCCTCGGCGGCGGTGCCGACATTGGCCTCGGCAGCAGCCGCAAATTCGCCCTGCGCCTGGGCGCCGACTACTTTGGCATCCGCTCCAGCGGCTCCACTACTCCTGCGGTCCGCTTGAACATCGGCATCGCCTACCGCATCGGGCACAGGTAGCGTCACCTTAGATCGCCGGTACCCCATGCTGACGTCGCGCCTTTTGCGACGTTAGCTTGGGGAAGCTGCTCGGGTAGGGACGGGCATCTCGCTGATGCCTGCTATTTCAGTTCCCATTGTCGAAACCTCCGCCGAGCACCGTGCCGGATGTGGACGACATCAACCGATTTGCGTCGTCCATCGACGCGATAAATCGCGCGATAGACGTGGGGCTTGCGGCCATACAGCAGGTGCCTCAGCTTCCTGTTCTCTGGAGTGACAGGACAGCGGTTGGGTTGCTCCGCGAGGCTGAGAATCGCCCGCTTGAGTCCCGCGTACCAGGGCGCGGCTGCGGCCGATTCTGTGGCATGAATGTCCCGATACAGCGAGATCAGATCGCGCTCGACTCGTGTGGCGATCCTAACGGCGTAGGCCATGCTGAGTTTCGAATTCTTTGAAGAACTCGTTGGCGGAGCGAACGCGTCCCTTCTTTACGTCCTCTAATCCCTGGCGGATGCCTTCGGCAGCGTCGGCGGTCGCGGCGATATCGAGCAGGCGCTGGTAGGCTTCCGCATCCTGGACAACCGCGGCAGCCCTGCCGTTTACCGTAAGCACAACCGGCCGCTTGCTCTTCTTGATCTGCTTGATGAAATCGCCCGACCGGCGGCGGAAGGTGGTGAGGGATTGAATGTCTTTCGTGATGTCCAGCATGAAGGGAGTATAGCACCTTTTAAGGTGCTGTTCAGTAACAACCAGCTTTGTCCCACTTGTCATTCCGAGGAGCGCAGCGACGAGGAATCTGCTCTTCTTCACAGACAGAAATAGAAATGGCTCCGGAATTCCGGAGCCATCAAAATCACGTGGTGCAAGGCACTCTGTCCAAGACCGAGTATCGGCGGGTTCAAAATCTGGGTCAAGTCACTTAAAGCCGCGAGGTTGTCATTCCGAACCCGCTTCAGCGGTGAGGAACCTGCTGTTTTGAAGTTAGACCGCAGCCACGTACCAGCGATATTGTCATCCTGAGGCAGCGGATGGTTCGCGCAGCGAAGCGTCCCAACGAAGGAGCTGTGCATTTCTGGCATCGGGCGACGAGCTTACGCCCAAAGTTGGCTCGCCAAACGCCGGCGCGAGGCTGGGCGACCAGCAGCCCGTCGGTCGTCATTTCGCGGGCTCTTGAAGGCACCATTCGCAAAATTGGACGCCGAACGTGGTCAGGGAATACGGATTTGTAGCCAGATCCAGGGTTGTAGCGATGCGCTCCATCCGAACGATCAAGCCCTGTGGCTGCAGCCGGGCGCAAGATACGTGAATATGTGGATCTTTGAATTCCTTGTTTTGATCCATCATCTTCTTCCAAGTCTCGTTAACAACATTCATGTCTGCTATACCGGGTGTGCTTTTCACAATCGCGCCCTGATGCTTCATCATTACGCCAAGGATGAACGCATCAGGCTCGGAGAGCTGTGCAGCAGCATCGATTAATTCTCGCTCCGTTTCGTAACTCGGCTTCGGGCCCCGAGCGAAGCGCATTCGCTAAGACACGCGCGATTCTCCTCACCCGAACCTTGTTCTTCGCCTCTGCGGCTCGGGCAACAGCCTCGGAAACCAGCCCATTTAGCGCCTCTCGCTCCGTCTTGCCGGCTGAAACAAAGGATTCTAGCTTTATGTCAATCCTCTCCCATCCTGGACAAGAGATTCAAACAGGTAGTGCAGATTGCCTCTGGAGTTCTTTTGAATCGCATCCAGACATAGGCCTTCGAATTTCGTGAACTCCAGCCCGCCGAGACTGCCGACCTTTCGAGCCACCTCAAGAACGATCTGAATACCCGGGAATTGTACGGCTCTTGCCTCTGAGGCAAGCTGTGTTTCGGCAGCACGATAGCTTTCAATGGCCATTGACCTTACCTTCAAAGGCTGTATGACACAAGCCTTACGCGAACAAAAACTCTTTCGTCCGCAACTCCTTGATCATGTCCCTTAACTTCGCTGCCTTCTCGAACTCGAAACGCTTGGCAGCTTCGCGCATGTCGCTTTCCAGTTTGCCGATATAGACATCCAGCTCTTCCTGCGATTTGAATTCGGGAATGCCCTCGGCTTCTGTGTTCGCCAAGTCTGCGTAATCGGCCTCGAGGATCCGGGCCAGTAACATATCCAGCGGCCGGATGATCGACTCCGGCGTAATTCCATTTTCCACGTTATAAGCTTCCTGAATCGCGCGCCGCCGGTCGGTTTCGTCGAGCGCCTTAATCATCGAATCGGTCTTGCGGTCGGCATAAAGAATCGCGCGGCCATTCAGATTGCGCGCGCAGCGGCCAATGGTCTGAATCAGCGATCCGCTTGAGCGCAAAAACCCTTCTTTGTCCGCATCGAGAATCGCGACCAGCGAAACCTCCGGCAAATCCAGGCCTTCGCGCAGCAGATTGATTCCGATCAGCACGTCGAACTCGCCTTTGCGCAGATCGCGCAGAATTTTCACCCGCTCCAGCGTCTCAATCTCAGAATGCATGTACCGGCACTTGACGCCGACTTCGCCGTAATATTCGGCGAGGTCTTCGGACATGCGCTTGGTGAGGGTGGTGACGAGAACGCGCTCGCCGCGGGCCACGCGCTGGCGAATCTCATGCAGCAAATCGTCGATCTGTCCCTTTACCGGCCGAATGTCGACGGGAGGATCGACCAGTCCTGTCGGGCGAATGATCTGCTCAATCACTACGCCGGCCGATTTCGTCAGCTCATACGGCCCCGGCGTCGCCGAAACATAAACCAGCTGGTTCGTGCGGTGCTCGAACTCTTCAAACGTCAGCGGACGGTTGTCGAGCGCCGATGGCAAACGGAAACCATATTCAACCAGCGTCTCCTTGCGCGAGCGGTCGCCGTGATACATGCCGTGCAACTGCGGCACCGTCTGGTGCGACTCGTCGATGAACATCAGATAATCGCGGGCAAAATAATCGAGCAGCGTCGGCGGCGGCTCGCCCGGCAGGCGTCCGGTGAAGTGCCGCGAATAGTTTTCAATTCCGTGACAGTACCCGACCGACTTGATCATCTCCAGGTCATACATGGTGCGCTGATGCACGCGCTGCGCTTCGACTACGCGGCCCTGCTTCTCCAGTTCCGCCTCCCACCAAGCCAGCTCTTCTCGGATGGTCTGCACCGCCTTCGACCGGGTCTCCTCTTTCATGACGTAGTGGGTCTTGGGATAAATCGGCAGGCGGACATATTTCTGCTTCACCGTTCCAAATAGCGGATCAATCTGCGAAAGCGCATCGATCTCATCGCCGAACAACTCGATGCGATAAGCCATGTCGTCGTAAGTCGGGAAAACTTCGATGACATCGCCGCGCACGCGAAATGTTCCGCGGCGGAAATCGCCGTCGGTGCGCTCGTAGAGAATGTCGACCAGCTTGCGCGTGATGTCTTCGCGCTTGATCTTCTGGCCTTTTTCCAGGAACAACATCATTCCGTAGTACGCTTCCGGCGATCCGAGGCCGTAGATGGCGCTGACTGAAGCCACGATCAGGCAATCGCGGCGCTCGAACAAAGACCGTGTGGCGGAAAGACGCAGTTTGTCGAGTTCGTCGTTGACGGTGGCTTCTTTCTCAATGTAAAGGTTCGCCGCCGGAACGTAGGCCTCAGGCTGATAATAGTCGTAATACGATACAAAATATTCGACCGCGTTGTGCGGGAAAAAGCTCTTGAACTCGTGATAAAGCTGCGCCGCGAGGGTCTTGTTATGCGCCATGACCAGCGCCGGGCGGTTGGACTGCTCGATCACCTTGGCCATGGTGAACGTTTTGCCGGAACCGGTGACCCCAAGCAGCACCTGATGTTGCTCGCGATCGAACACACCGCGGGTAAGCGATTCGATGGCTTTTCCTTGATCGCCGCGTGGCTTGTAATCGCAAACGAGTTTGAAGTCCATATGACCAGCTTCTGGCTGTTAGCTTTCTAGCTCTTGGCTAACTTCCCACTTTTTCAGGCAACCGTGCCTTCACAGAGAGGAATGTCAACGGGTGGGCATCTCTTTATTATAACTTGGACGCAAAAACGGCCCGCCCACGCCGGCAAAAAAAATGCGCGCACGAAGTCCGCGCGTGAAGTGTGGTGGAACGAAATTATTGTTGCGGCGCTTTGAAGTTCACCGTGATCTCCGTCTGAATTTCAATCGGTTTGTCGTCGAGGTAAAACGGTTTGTACTTCCACTGTTTGACTGCGTCCATGGCTGCGCGCGCGAGCATCGCGTCCCCGTTTAGGAGTTTAACGTTGGTTACGCTCCCCGCCGGGCTGATGGTGGCCAGCAACTGCACTTCACCTAGAATGCCCATTGCCAAAGCTTTTTGCGGGTACGCCGGTGCGACTTTCTTGACCAGCAGCCCTTGCGAGACGCCTTGAGAAATCCTCAAAGTGTGTGGCGCCGCTTGCGGCTTGCTGGCGGGCGCCTCGACCAGTCCTGAAACCGCGCTGTCGCCGGAGCCGGAGGAAACGATCGAGGCGGCAGGAGCAGGCTCGTCCTCAACTGGAGCTGGCGAAACGGCCAGCGGCTTAGGAGCCTCGTTGTTTACCACCAGCACTTCCTGCTTGGATGGCGATGCTTTTGTTCCTTCTCCCACTGAAATCGTGGTCGTTGCTTTCTTGGCTGGGGCCGGTGTGTCAACGGCGCTCGCGGCCGGAGATGTTCGCATCGGAACGGATGCCGCCGCAGTCGAAGCGCTCACTCCATTCGCCGGCAAAGGCGTCGCGGTGACAATCGCACTGTAGGGCACGCCAGCCTGCGTCGGGGAATTCGACGGCCCGAGTGTTGCAGCCGGCGATTGCGCGGGATTGGTTCGCACTTGAGTAAAATTCGCGGGCCGAGACTGCATACTGGTCCACTGATAATAGCCAACCGCGCAAGCCGCGATGAGGAGTGCCGCTGCGATCAGGCCTTTCGGGATGCTCTTTGCAGCGACCGGCTGCGCCGCCGACGGGGGAAGGGTTTCAAATTCCTCGAGCTCCTCTTCAATTTTACTGACTTCAATCTTGCTGACTTCGGAAGTTTTGCTGACTTCCCGCGCAGGCGCAGCTGCGGCGGCTGCTCCGGAACTCGGCTGACCGAAAAATCCCACCGCTTCCGGTTCCCTGAGAACTCGTTCCCAAGGCTTGGTCGGCGTGCTTGAGCGCCGTGGCCATCGGCTGGGCCATGGGTTGAGAAATTGGTTGCCACGGAGAAGCTTTGGTCGGCGGCGCGATCGAAACCTCAGGTTTGCGAATCTTCCCGGCGATGGGATCGTGCATCGATTCGAGCAGCGCAGCTTCAGTCGGTTCCGGCGCTGGAGTGGGATCAGCCTCAACTTCAAAAAGCGCTGTCGATGAGCTCGCTGCGAATGCCGCGGGCTGAGTTGGAAAAGCGCTCGGCTTCACCATGACTTGCGGCTCGGGGACATGCGGTCTGGAATCTGCGCCAAAGCCCGGAGTGTCGTCCGAAACCGGGGAGGCCATGGGCTTCGCGCCTTCGTTCTTGCGCAGAAGTCCGCGCGCCACTCGCAACGTCCCCTTCGATTGCTCGACGTTAATCGGTTTCGTCAGGACAAGATTGGCGCCGATCTGAAAAGCCTTGGCAACTCCACTTTGACCCTCGACAATGGCCACAGCCAGAGAATTCTGGTTCAGTCCCGTGCGCGCGGTTTTGAATAATAGACTTGCGTTTTGCTGATTGTCACCGTCCACCACCAGAGCGTCGAAGTGTTCGCTGGTCAGCTTTTTGACCGCGGCAAACGGCTCGGCCGAGGCTTCCACGCTAAACTCAAGTTCGGTAAGAACTTGCGTGACCGTGCGCGCGGTCTTTTCGTCGGTACAGAATAAGAGGGCCTTGTAACTCATACTGGCATCCTAGGTACGCGCGTGCAGGCACTCAAGTTACGGAAGGCATTCGACTTATGTTCTTCGCCGCCGGCCGGCGGGCAGGCGGTTGTGACCTGTGTTTACAATCGCATAATGCGCGTGCCGCTCTGGCTCAAGGTGATGTGAGCCTTATGGGTGGCAGTCTGGGCGCCTTTTTACTGGCGCCAGTATGGATCGCAGAATTTTCTCTTTTTCTGCGATCTGGGAAATTTCCTGATCGCTCTCGGCTTGTGGCTGGAAAGTCCGCTCATTATGAGCTGGCAAGCCACCGGACTGCTGCTCTTTCAGACGCTTTATGCGATCGATCTCCTCGGTGCGCTTTTACTCAAGATGCACCTGATCGGCGGCACCGAGTACATGTTTGATCCGCACCTGCCGCTGTTCATTCGCTTGCTCAGCCTTTTTCATGTGGTTACGCCGCCGCTCCTTTTATGGGCGATCTGCCGATTGGGCTACGACGAGCGCGGATGGAAGTTGCAAACGCTCACTTTGTGGGTCGTCGTTCCGATTAATTATTTCTGGCGTCCGCAAGCCGACGTGAATTGGGCCCGCGGCCTGATCTTCCATGAACAACATCTTGTGCCGGGGCCGGTTTATCTGCTGGGATATTTGATAGTTGTGCCGCTGGTAGTGTACTGGCCCACACATCTCTTATTAAGATGGTGGCATGGTCGGTGCGGAGCTGGGTCTCGGGCCCGGTCGGGCAACGCGTAGTTCCGCTGCCTCACTTTGCCCCAGCGGTGGCTAGAGAATCACTGCCGGTCATCGGCCTCCACCTGTTCGAACTCTTCTTCGATCAGCTGATTCATTTTCGATGTTTCTTTCCGCAGCCAGCGCAGCTTGCCGAACCCCGCCATCCACGGAGTGTCCGCGAGCCTGCCGTTGCCCGCCAGTTTGTCCTTTACCGCTTCGGTAATGAACTCCCGCAGTGGAATCCCACGCTGCGCGGCCACAGACTTGGCGCGGCGAAAGATGGTGTCGGAAATTTCCAGCGTCGTCTTCATAGCCTCATGCACCCATATTTATGGGAGCGGGTCAAGGATTGTTGCCTATTACTTTGCTCCAACCGTCACCAGCGCCTGTCTCGTCGCCGCCAGCAACGCCTCCGGCCCAACCGGTTTTCCGGTTGCATTGATCATCCACAGGTCCGGGGTCACGCTCCCCATTTTTGCCATGCGCTCAAACTCGGGCCCGATTGCGCCTGCTTTCTTCATTTGCTCTTCAATCTGAAACGCGATCATGTGCCCCATGGGATAATCCGGCAGATACAAAAAGTAACTGATCATGTGCGAGTAAATTCCCAGCAGTGAAACATCTTTCTGATGAAACACTGGGGCGTAATACTTGTTCCAAATGTTTTTCGAGAGTTGCACCGTGGCCGCATTCAACTCGGCCGGCGTCGCATTAGGATGGTCGTACATCCAGTGCCACACCCCAATGTCCACTAATCCGACGCCCGCAATCTCGTAGGTTCCCCAGAAATCGTTGAGCGTCTTTTCCGCTTGCGCCTTGGCGTCCGGCGCAGGCAAACCCAGCAATTCAAGATCATGCCCCTGAAACACGAACGCCAGCGCCTCCGTGAAAGCGTTATTGGGCACGCCGGAGAGCAGAGTGTAATCGATTTCATTCAGCGAGAAGGTTTGCTCGACGTTGTGGCCCATTTCATGAACGGCGATGTTGAAACCTTTGTAGTTCATGCCGGTTTTTTCCACGCGCGTGCGCAGGTGCGCCTTCTCCGCGCGCATTCCGGCGCCCATGGCATGGCCCGAACCGCGTGCCGGATCGACAATGATATTATTCGCGACGTATTGCGCCTTCTCCGGCGAAAATCCCAGCTTCATCAGAAGATTGGGAATGTCTTTCTGATAGGCCTCGGGCGTCGGATACCGCTTGGCTACCATCGCATCCAGTTCAGCCTCGCTG
Source organism: uncultured Acidobacteriaceae bacterium (assembly GCA_963848325.1). Taxonomy (GTDB): domain Bacteria; phylum Acidobacteriota; class Terriglobia; order Terriglobales; family Acidobacteriaceae; genus DATJOJ01. Next base: position 328,189 of record CAWKDJ010000013.1, on the reverse strand, counting down.
TATGTGCTGCCCGGGCGAAATCCGTTGTACCAGATATCAAATGGTTGCAGCGGACGCCCCAGCCGCGTCTCGATCAACTGCCCGGTCTGCGCCACCAGCGGCGAAGTCAGCACTTGCTCCAGCATCGCGGTCACGCGCTCTTCAGGAATTTCGCGGTCTTCATCGAAACGGCGCGCCATAAGCGTTGGCGCCGTCGGCGAATACGGATCGGCCTTTCGCGCTGCCAGATAATCCTTCAGCAGCATCGCGTAGCGCGTATCCGGCTCGCGGGCATTGGTGATCGGCTTATTGTCAGCGGGAGGTTTCGCGTCGGAATCGTGCACGGCGGCAGGCTTCACTTCGTTCGTGTACGGGTTCCAGTCAACGTTGGGATTATCGATCACAACCTGCGGAATAGTTTGGGTAACAATTCGATCCATCACTTGCTGGATCATCTCTTGCTTGGCGAGGCCATTCTGCGAATCGGGATAGTCGGCCTTGATCTCATCGCGCAGGTTCCAATGGCTGAGCAGCCTCATTTTCGGCGGAAAGAGCCGCTGGCCGTTATTGTCGGTGAGGTGATACATCCAGATGTTGTACTGCGCGATGTACTGCTCGGAGTCCGCCGCTGCTTGCGAAATTGCCAGGTTCACGTCCGCCGGAATTCGTTTGTCGAAATCTTCCGCCAGACGGACTTCTGCCCACTGCCGCCGCGACCAATTTGGCCCATCGTGCAGGCGTTGATCGAGGGTGGTGAGCGGGAAATTCAGCAGTACGATGAACGCCAGCTTGTTATTGAAGAAATCGTCGATGACATGCGCCCCGGGATCGTAGCCGCCAAAGATCTCGTCAAAGGGAAGCACCGGGCCAAGGTCGAGGTCCATGCTGATTGCGAAACTCACGGCCAATCTCATGCATGTGCCCGTTAAGCTGCTCGAGCAGGTGCTGATAGCGGTAGAACATGGTATCGAGCGTGGCCTGATCGCCGGCCAAGTTGGTGGGCGCGAACTCTTCAAACTCCGTTTGATCGCCGTCGCTCGCGCGCCAGAATTCTGAGACCTGCTTCAGCCCACGCTGGATCCGCGGCCGCTGCGACTCGCCGTATTTCGCGACCAGTTCAGTTTCCATTTTGGCGATCGACGAGGTCATCCAGGCAGGCCGAGGGGCCTGAGAACCTTTACTGGCGGAAGTTTGCATCGATGTCTCCTGGGCAGCGAGAAAAGTTGAGAGGAACAGAAGGCAGAGAAGTAGCGTAACCGGCCGCACGGTGTCCTCCTTGGCAGTGTGTGAAACTCACCAGTATAGCCGTTTGTTCGGGTGTGCCGCGTTCTAACCTGCACTCTCTTTCTTTGTCATCCCGTGAAAAAAGACGAAACACCCGCCGAATGTCAGCGCAAAGTCTGCTGAGTCCGGGCTTGAATGTTCAGGTTTATATAGCGTACGCTGCCGAGAACCTCGGCGCTCGATTTCCAAACGCGCCAACCGGGCGGAGAGGAATCATCGTGAAGGGCAGCTTAGTGGACGGGGCGGCATTGATGCTTCTCGCATTTCCCAAAGAAGTGATTTGGTCGTACTCGGTGGGAGGAGTGGTTTTTGCCGTCGGGCTGGTCTCGATTTTTCTTCGCGGCGATTGGCAGCGAGCGCGAGGAGTCGACAAATTGATCCTCTTCGGCCCGCTTTTTTATGCGGCGCCTATCGCGGCTTTCGGCACCGAACATTTCACCCTGACCGCAGGCATCGCGTCGATTGTTCCAGCGTGGATTCCGTGGCACCAATTGTGGGTACTGTTCCTGGGCGCGTGCTTTATCGCCGCCGCGCTGAGTCTGGTGACGGGGATTCAGACGCGTCTCGCAGCTAGTTTGCTCGCCCTAAATTTCTTCCTCTTCGTCGTGCTAATGGATGCTCCAGCCTGGGCCCAAGACCCTCGAGACCGGATTGCAACGGCACTCACGCTGCGGGAATTATCTTTCAGCGGCGGCCCTCTGGCGCTGGCAGCCACTTTCACTCAGCAGTGGCGCGAGCGCGGTACGCACATTCTTGCGACGATTGCGCGATACTTCATCGCCATTCCCGTGCTCTTTTACAGCGTCGAGCAATTCCTGCACGCCGATCACGTTCCCGGCGTACCGCTGGAACGCATGACTCCTCCGTATATATTAGGTCACGCCCTTTGGAACTATGTGGCGGCCGTGGGCTACGCAGTCGGAGGCGTTTTATTGTTGATCGGCAAGAAGACTCGCGCCGCCGCAACATTAGTGGGTGCGACTGTGCTCTTGGTGGAGTTAATGGTCTATCTGCCGATCGGAGTCGTGGACCGCGCCAGCCTCGACAATGGACTTAATTACGTGTTCGACACGCTGATGTTTTGCGGCACGGTTTTTCTGCTCGCCGGTGCCATGCCACGCGAACGATAGCGTGGGGTTTGATTGTCATCCCGCGCGCAGCGAGGGATCGGCAGTTTTATAATTTAGCAACCGCGGATTCCTCGTCGCTTTCTTTCTCGGAATGACAAGGGGCTTGAGGTCGTTACGAATTAGCAACTCACTCTCTCCCTTGTCATCCCGAGCAAAGCGAGGGATCTGCAGTTCTCTGGCCCTCAGAATCACAAGTGGATAGCCTCTATCGCTTCGGCCGATACACGTGCGTGCTGGTTCCGAAGAACATCTCAGCCGATTCCATGATCGTCTCCGACAGCGTCGGATGCGGATGAATGCTCAGCTCGACATCGGTTGCTGTCGCCGCCATCTCTATCGCTAGCACGCCTTCGGAGATCATTTCTCCCGCGCTGACGCCCACGATTCCCACACCCAGCACGCGCTCCGTCTTCGGATCGAAGATCAGCTTGGTCATGCCTTCGGTGCGGTCGATGGTCATCGCCCGCCCTGAAGCAGCCCAGGGAAAACGCGCCACTTTGATCTCGCGCCCATCTTTTTCGGCTTGCGTTTCCGTCAGCCCGCACCAGGCAATCTCGGGATCGGTGAAGACCACTGCTGGAATCGCGTGCGGCTCGAAGGCGACCTTCTGTCCGGCAATGGCCTCGGCTGCGGTGCGTCCTTCATGCGAGGCTTTGTGCGCCAGCATGGGCTCGCCGACTACGTCGCCGATCGCGTAAATTACCGGGTCATCCGTCTGCAATTGTTTGTTCACCTGAATAAATCCACGCGGACCGACCTTAACTTTCGTTTTGTCGAGACCGGGGATCTCCGAATTCGGCTTGCGTCCGACGGAGACGAGAACTTTGTCGAAGACCTTTTCTTTCTCTTTGACCTCGGGGCCGTCAAAGCGCACGCGAATCCCGTTCGCTTCTTCTTTTACCGAGGAGACGGTCGTGTTCAACATGATTGATTCGAAAATGTTCGTTACTCGTTTGTGCAACGGCAGCACCAGATCGCGGTCCGCACCCGGCAGAAGTCCCGGCAGCATTTCGACCACAGAGACTCTCGAACCGAGCGATGCATAAACCGTTCCGAGCTCCAGCCCGATGTAGCCGCCGCCGATCACCAGCAAGCTTCCCGGCACGTCGCTCAAATCGAGCGCCGAGGTCGAATCCATCATGCGCGGCGTGTCGAGTTTAAGCGAAGGAATGATCGCCGGACGCGAGCCGGTGGCGATCACAATACGGTCGAAGCTCAACGACTCCACGCTGCCATTGGCGCGGTTGACGCGCAAAGTACTTGAGCTCTCGAACGCCGCCTGTCCCTGGATGTATTCAATCTTCCGCTGCTTCGAAAGCTGTCCCAGCCCTCCTGTCAGCTTTTTGATAACGCCCTCTTTCCATGAGCGCAAACGGGCCAGATCGATCTTCGGATCTGCGTATTCGACCCCCCAATTCTTGGCGTGGCGCGACTCGTCAATCAATTTCGCGACGTGGAGAAGAGATTTGGACGGAATGCAGCCGCGATAGAGGCACACCCCGCCGGGGTTGATTTCTTTGTCAATTAGTGTGACTTTGAGGCCGAGATCGGCAGCTAGAAATGCCGCTGCATATCCGCCCGGCCCGCCGCCGACTACCGCAATGCCGAGGGTTGAGTTTTCGGTCATAGAATTTCTTAACCACGAAGGACACAAGGTAACACGAAGGGAAATATTATTTGCTTCGTGCGCTTTCGTGTCGCAGGTGGTTTATGGTTTTTTATCCTTGCACTGACAACAAGAACGGCTGCTCAAAGGCTTCGGCGATCCAGCGCAGGAATCTTGCCGCGTCCGCGCCATCGATCAAGCGATGATCATAAGAAAGCGACAGCGGCAGCACCAGCCGCGGCTCGAATTTGCCGTTTAACCAAACCGGCTCCATCCCCGAGCGCGACAGTCCAAGGATCGCCACCTCCGGATAATTCACGATTGGTGAAAAACCAGTCCCGCCGATGCCTCCCAAGTTCGTGATCGTAAACGTCCCGCCTTCCATTTCTGCCAACGTCAGCTTTTTCTCCCGTGCCTTCTTAGAAAGCTGGGTCATCTCGGCGGCCAGTTCGACAATGTTCTTCTTGTCGACGTCGCGAATCACAGGAACCAGCAACCCTCGGTCCGTATCCACGGCCACGCCGATGTTGACGTACTGCTTGTAAATAATTTCTTCCTTGGCGAGATCGATGCTGGCGTTGAATTGCGGAAAAATCTTCAGCGCCGAGGCGCAGACTTTCAGCGCGATCGCCGTCACCGTCATCTTGCCGCCGGCCTCTTCGGCTTTGGGAGCAAAGCGCGCACGCAGCTGTTCGAGCTCGGTGATATCGGCCTTGTCATTTTGCGTGACATGCGGGACGGTGGTCCAGGCCTCCCATAAATGCTCCGCGGTTTTGCGTCGCACGCCGCGGATCGAAACCCGCTCGACTTTTCCCCACTTGGAGAAATCCGGCAGCTCGGGCTGAACAAATTGAGCGCCGCGCGGCGCCTGCGCGGCCGCGGTGGCAGAGGCAAGCAAAGTTTTCGAATGGGCCTTAACGTCGTCTTCGCTGATGCGGCCGCCCAGACCCGTACCTTTGACCTCGTGAATCTCGAGGCCGAGTTCCCGCGCCAGACGGCGTACATGCGGAGCCGCAGGCACAGGCGCGTGCGCGGCCCCGGCGACTTTATCGAGCTGCGTGGGCATGGCGAACGCCGGAACCGGAGCCTGCAACAGATCGGGCGGCAGTGCCTGTTCTTCGGTCTTGCCTTCTGCGCGAATCGCTGCCTGAAATGCGAGCCGCGCTGCATGTTGCCCCGAAACGTGCTCGACTGGAAGATGTTTCGGCCGCTGCGCAGCTGGCGCCGAGCCTCCTTCGAGGGTGAAGATGACCTGCCCGACTTTGATTTTTTCTCCCTGCTTGACGCGGACTTCCTTCACCACTCCCGTGACTGACGATGGAACTTCGATCACCGCTTTGTCGGTTTCCAGTTCCATCACCGGCTGGCCTTCGGAAACCTTCGTGCCGGGAAAAATCATCAGCCGCACCAGATCGCCCTCGGAGATGTTCTCGCCAAGCTCGGGAAGTGTGAATTCGACGGCTGCAGCATCGGTTGCGCGACGCGCCGGCTGGGCAGCGGCGCCTTGATGAGGCGCGCTTGATGACGTTTGCGGCGCAGCGGCTGGGCGCTCCACTTTGGCAACCGGATTCGAGCCAGCATCTTTTGCCGGCGACGACGCCCGCGCTCCATTGTCTACAGTAAAGATGACCTGCCCGACTTTGACTTTTTCGCCTTGCTTGACGCGGACCTCTTTTACCGTACCGCTGACCGACGAAGGTACTTCGACGACCGCTTTGTCGGTTTCGAGTTCCATTACTGGCTGGCCTTCGGTGATCGCTGCGCCGGGTGCGATCATTAAGCGAACCAGATCGCCCTGGTCGATATTTTCGCCGAGTTCCGGCAACCTAAATTCAGTCATGATTTTCTACACAAAAACCTAAACACAGAGGCCACGGAGCACACAGAGAGATACAGCGATCAGCTGAACGCCGGGTTTTTCTTCTCCGGATCGATTCCCAGATCGCCAATCGCCCGCTGCGCCACTGAATACTCGATGTGTCCCTGCTGCGCCAACGCCTGCAATGTCGCCAACACAATGTGCTTGGCATCGACTTCGAAAAAGTCGCGCAGGGAGGCGCGGTTCTCGCTGCGCCCGAAGCCGTCGGTCCCGAGCGCGGTCAGCGAACCCGGCACCCAGCGCGCAATCGACTCCGGCAGAATTTTCATGTTGTCGGACGCGGCTACGAATACGCCTTTCGCATCTTTCAAGCATTGGCTCACAAACGGTACCTGCGGCGGCTGTCCAGGATGCAGCATGTTCCAGCGCTCGCAGTGATTGGCCTCGCGATACAGGCGCTTGTAGCTGGTCACGCTCCAAACGTCGATCGCGACGCTATAACGTTCTTCGAGAATTTCCTGTGCCTTCAAAACTTCATACATAATTGCGCCGCTGCCGAAAAGCTGGGCATGCACCTTCGCATCTTTTTTCTGTGACTCTTTGAAGCGGTACAAACCGCGCAGAATTCCTTCGCGAATGTGATCGCCCGCTGGCATCTCCGGCATGGGCAGCGGTTCATTGGTTACGGTCAGGTAGTAGAAGACCGGTTCTTCTTCAATGTACATGCGCTGGATCCCGTCCTGAATAATGACGGCAATCTCGTAGGCAAACGCTGGATCGTATGCGATCAAGTTCGGAACCGAGAGCGCCAGCACATGGCTGTGCCCGTCCTGGTGCTGCAAGCCTTCGCCAGCGAGGGTAGTGCGCCCGGCAGTGCCGCCGATCAGGAATCCGCGGGTGCGCATGTCGGCCGCGGCCCAAATCAAGTCGCCGATCCGCTGAAATCCAAACATCGAGTAATAGATGAAGAACGGAATGGTATTGATGCCGTAGGTCGAGTACGCAGTTCCCGCGGCCATGAACGAGCACATTGATCCCGCTTCAGTGATGCCTTCTTCGAGGATTTGCCCGTCGAGCGCTTCTTTGTAGTACAGCAACGTGTCCATATCGACCGGCTCGTAAAGCTGGCCGACGCTGGAATAAATTCCTACCTGCCGGAAGAGCGCTTCCATGCCGAAGGTGCGGGCTTCGTCAGGAATGATGGGCACGATCAGCTTGCCGATCTCCGGATCGCGCAGCAGTTTTGCCAGCAGCCGCACGAAAACCATGGTGGTTGAAACTTCCCGGCCTTCGGTGCCTTTATAGAACTCTTCAAAATGCGATTCGGAGACCGACGCCAGCGGCTTGGAGCGAACTTTACGCTCCGGCAAGTAACCGCCAAGTTGCTTGCGGCGCTCCTGCATGTAAATGATTTCCGGGCTGTCGTCGGCCGGACGGTAAAACGGCGCTTCGCGCAATTCCTCGTCGGCGATTGGAATTCCAAAGCGCGAACGGAACATCCACAATTCGTCTTCGTTCAGCTTCTTTTGCTGATGAGTGATGTTCTTGCCTTCGCCAGCTTCGCCGAGTCCATAGCCTTTGATCGTCTTCGCCAGAATGATCGTCGGCGAGCCCTCATGCTCCACAGCGGCTTTGTACGCCGCGTGAACTTTAATCGGATCGTGTCCGCCCAGTCTCATGCGCGCCAGTTGCTCGTCGGAAAGATGTTCAACCATCTTCAGCAGGCGCGGATCGGTGCCGAAAAAGTTTTGCCGGAAATACGCTCCGCTCTCGACGAAGTATTTCTGATACTGGCCGTCCGAGATCTCGCCCATGCGCTTGACCAGCAGGCCGTCGCGGTCGCTGCGGATGAGGATGTCCCAGTCGCCGCCCCAGATCACTTTGATGACATTCCATCCGGCGCCGCGGAAGATCGCCTCCAGTTCCTGAATGATCTTTCCGTTGCCGCGAACCGGGCCATCGAGCCGCTGCAGGTTGCAGTTCACCACGAAAATCAGGTTGTCGAGCCGTTCGCGCGAAGCCAGCGTGATCGAACCGAGTGATTCCGGCTCATCCATTTCGCCGTCGCCGAGAAACGCCCAGACCTTGCCTCCGGTCACGGTTTTGAGTCCGCGATTCTCCAAATACCGCATGAAGCGCGCCTGGTAAATGGCCTGGATCGGGCCTAGGCCCATCGAAACGGTGGGAAACTCCCAGAAATCGGGCATCAGCCAGGGATGGGGATAAGAAGAGAGCCCACCGCCGGGTTTCAATTCGCGGCGAAAATTTTCCAGTTTCTCTTTCGGGATGCGGCCTTCGAGATAAGCGCGGGCATACATTCCCGGCGCAGCGTGTCCCTGGAAGTAAACGATGTCACGGTCGCCGGTATCGGTGACGGCGCGCAAAAAATGATTGAAAGCCACTTCATACAGAGTCGCAGCCGAAGCGTAGGTCGAAATGTGCCCGCCGATGCCCTCCTGCAGCTTGTTGGCGCGCACGACCATGGCCAGGGCATTCCACCGGACCAAGCTCTTGATCCGCCGTTCCATCTCCTGGCTGCCGGGAAACGGCGGCTGCTGTACTGAAGGGATGGTGTTCTGGTAGGGCGTAGTCGCGGTGAACGGCAGATTGACCCCCGCAGCCCTCCGGGCATGCAGAGAAAGCTGCTGCAACAGCCGGCCGGCCCGTTCCGGGCCACCTTTTGAGAGCACGTAATCCAGCGAATCCAGCCATTCGCGCGTTTCAAGCACTTCCAGTCCGTCGGTTTGGGTTTCAGCTACAGGTACCATCTCCATCCTCATTAGGTGGGAATACTTCCATCATAGACAATTAGTGCGATTCTTGTCTGCCGGAAGGCTAGTTTGCGCGGGAGTTGCGCATTCCGGGGAATCCCGCAGGCGCGCGAAAACATCCAAGCTGGCGAGACGTAGAATATATCTGTCCGGTCGTCTTGCTACTGGGTTGAACAGGTTTGCCGCATCTGGCAAAAGCGGCGCAAGAATATTCGTAATCCGAGCCTAATTGCCGTCCGAAATCAGATCTGATTCACAGGAGAAACTCATGGCCAAGAAAATCGCTTCCAACAATCGTCCGAAAAACTTGAATGCACAGCCTCACATGCATCAACGGGCCGCCGAAATCCAGCCCTTCGGCACCGTCACTCACGCTTTACAACTGGAGCTGGAAGAACCCGTCCGCCTGGAAATGACGGAGAAACTGAACCAACTGCTGGCCGATACCATTACTTTGCGTGACCTTTACAAGAAGTCGCATTGGCAGGTGGCCGGTCCAGACTTTCTACCAGCTTCATCTGCTCTTTGATAAGCACTTCGGCGAGCAAACGGAGCTGGTCGATACCATTGCAGAACGCATTCAATTGCTCGGCGGGCTGTCGATCGCCATGGCCCACGATGTCGCCGAAATGACCCAAATCGAGCGCCCGCCCAAGGGAAGAGAAGAAGTTCCGGTGCAACTTTCGCGGCTGCTCGACGCCCACCAGATCATCATTCGTCAATGTCGCGAGTTGGCTGAGCGCGCCGATAAACTGGGCGACGACGGCACCAACGATCTCGCCGTCAGCGATGTCCTGCGCACTAACGAACTACAGACGTGGTTTCTGAGCGAGCATCTGGTCAATATGCCGTTGACAGAGGCTGAGCAGCCGACCATGGCGGCGGATTAAGAAACGTCAGGAAGAGCATTTTGCGAGGGCTGCAGCAAGCTGCGGCCCTTTCCATTGCAAAGCAAGAATGCTCAATGGGTGGAGGTTCAGAGAGTGGATGAGACTTCGCGCATCGGATAATGCACGCCCAGCGTGACTGCCTGCCGCGTCATCTCTTCGTAACCGTCCGCCACTCGCACCGGCGAGACTCTCCAGCCCGGGAAAGCCATGGCAAAGTACAGGCGGGGAATTGCCTGGTAGGCGTACAGACGCAGCCGGGTGGCTTGCTCAACCAGTTTTTCTGCCGATTGCACTACTGCGGGATCGGTGCTGTGCCGGGCTGCATCGGCCATGCGTAGCAGAATTAGTGCGTTCTGCGACGCGCCACGAATATATTCCACCGCGGCTGCCAACCGCTCGCGTTGAATTCGCCGGAACTCCGCCGGCATCAGGCGTTCGCGCAAGTACTCTTCTTCGGCGGGATCGATGAGATTGCGAAATGCCTCCACATCAACCGGGCGGAGGTTTCCGTCAGTTCGCTTCACTGGGTCGCGCGAACCGGGGCGAGTTCGAGTCAGAACAATCGAGACGCCAAGCATTACCAGGACGAGCAGGATCACGATCATTGACGCGATCATGGCAACAACCTCCGCAGTTCGCGATTCCAGCTCTGCAGGTTGTCATCTGGCAGAGTTGGAAATACATCGATGCGCTTCGATTCCGGAGCCAGCACGTAGACCATCCAAACCACGACAGCCGATAAATCCCCGGTTTGATTTACCAACTCCATAATGGTCTTCGGGATCGTCGGGCCTGTTACTACCGTCATGTGCACGTGAACCGCTGCCATCACAAGACTCACGGTCCCAGCAATGCCGAATCCCAGGGCGATTCCGAACACTCGATTCTTCCAGGACAGTCCAAAAGAACGGGCGAAGACGAACAAGAAGATTAGGAGACCGCACTGCAGCAGGCGCACGCTTCGCTGCAGCACCGAGAAGTTCGGCATCAGTGCTTCCGCCGAATACGCGGGCGCGTACCATGCCAGGGCCAGTGCGATTGCCAGGAAAAACAGCACCGTTTGACGGTACAGCGAACTTCCCGTGCTTCTCAAAACCGGATAGTCGCCAATCAGGTTGTCAAAAAGTTCATACAAAATGCAAAAACCCAGGATCGCCCATCCCGCGGTATCGATCCGATAGATCTCGTAGTAGTAGTAACCGGCCCAGCTGAAATTGACGTAGTCCAGCAATACGAGCAGCGAACCTATAACTACCTGCCAAGCTGTGTAAGCCAGAAATATGGGGAACTGGCGATAAACCCGGCGACGGACAAGAACCACCAGCAGGATCGCTTGCAGGGCCACGCGAACGGTCCAGAGGGCGTGCCAGAACTTGTACAGAAAATACATGGACTACCGCGTAAGACTATAACTCTTCACGCGGTAGCCCACAACGAATTCTTTCGTCCCCACGGTTACAACAGATGGGGTGCGGGAGGTTGCAATGGACTCGGCGGTTGGCAACTGTCTGGGGTTGGGCAATCCGGTTGCGGATCATCCGCCAGAGCCAATGGAGGAAGAGAAAACGCGGCCAAACACAGCAAAGTGGCGAACCAACGTAGGGTTTTTTTCACGGCGAAAATCTCCTTTTCGGGGGAAGTGCGCCGTGATAATGTGTTAAGTTAAGCTCTTGAATTCAGAGCGCTTAGATAATTTCCAGTTTCCAAAAGCAGAAGTTATGACGTTGCTCTCAGCCTGGGAAGACCTGCAAAAATCGACCCTCAAAGCGATTACTGGAGCGCTGCGCAAGCTGGAATACGTCGCCCAGTTACGGGACGGCAAAGGCGGGTACGCACACTGGGGACTAAATCGGGTTTACGGCGAAGAACGCGCGGAACGCGCTTTGGTGGAGGCCCATCGGTCGGCGCTTTCGAACGTTCTCCGAACCCCGATCCGGGCGTTGGAGGCCGATGCGGAGGCGTCCAGCCGCGAGGCTGGATTACCGGAGGAAGAGTATCTGGAGAGGCTTTCGGCGGGGTGCCCGCGGCTTTTGCCGGCAGAGCCGGGAGCGGGATCGAGCCGCCATTTCAGTTCAGTGCTTCACGTGCTTTCGAGTCTCCGCCGTTCTCGTAAACCGGACGCCAATCGCCGAGCTTGATCGCGACTCCCACCACTTGTCCGATGACTTCCGCTTCTTGCCCGTAGAGCAGCACGCGGGCCGCCGTCGGCGAAAGCGGATGGGGTTGCAGGATGATGTTCTCGCCGGAGAGCGAACACCAGCAGCAGATGTGCCCATCACGGGTTTCAACAAAATAAATAGGCCGCTCGTATTCCGATCTCCAAGCCCCCTCTACCACCTTATTTCTTGCTTCGTCTACCTGCACGAAGCTGCCCGGAGGAATCAGTGGATACATAGTTAAATCTTCACTGCCGATGTAGCCATAAGTGAATTGAAACGCGGACAACTGCGCCAGATAAGACATCGGCACCAAGCCCCATTTTTCTACCATGCGGCCGAAGTTTACCGTTCGCCGCGGATCAAAACTGGGATCGAGCCGTACTGGCATCTGCACACTCGAAAGATTGGCCAGTGCTTGCGAAAGGTGAGAACGCGGCGGCGACACCAATTCCAGGTCGTTCGCAATGCAGTCGAGGTCTCACGCCGTACCAGGCGAGAAGTTCCCGCAAATCCCGGCGGTAAATGACGGCGAGCGAATACAGCCGATAGATGCTCGGCACCACGCTGGTTGTTTCAAAAGCAGAAAGCCGGCTGGGAACGATGAGAAACTCATCGTTGCCATGTTTCTGGGCAATACGTGCGCTGGCCGTCTCGACATCCCTCATCGTCAGACCCAATTGTTCCCGCAACCCGCGCAGATTCATTCCGTTCTGCGACATAACCCGCTCCCCCAACGCGAAAAAATCCAACCATCATAGCAATTTAGCCAAGTTTTCGGCTGTGCCATGTTTGGTCCGATTCGCGAAATCGGACGCCCCAACAAGTTCGTATCGGTTCGAATTTTTGTTTCAAATTCAGAACAGGAAATTTTTCCTTACGAAAGTAAATAAAAGCTATGAAGTCCCCACTCGGAGAGACTACTCCCCGAATCGGGCATTATGCCAGTATTGGGGCAACTTAGGGGAGGGTATCTTTACTAAGGTAAATCAGGAAAATCAGTGTTTCCAGAACATCAGTGCTCCCAGCACCACCGGCAGATAAATCACCGAGGCGTGAACCACGCGGCTAGCCATGATTCTTGAACCAGAATTGACTAACTTCATTACGTGGAAGAGCATGAACGCTCCCGACAGGGCCATCACGCTCAGATAAATCGCTCCCCCGCGTCCTGCCATGGGCCACAGGGTCAAAGCGATCAGTAGCAGCGTAAAGGCGAAAATTTCTGCGCGGGTAAACCGCGAATCGAGATCGAAACTCGGCAACATGCGATAGCCCGCACGATCATAATCCTCGCGGTACATGAGCGCGATGGCCAGAAAGTGGGGGAACTGCCACAGAAAGAGAAGAGCGAACAGGAACCAGGCCTGGCCGTCGATGCGCGCCGATGCTCCCGCCCAGCCGATCAAAGTCGGCATCGCGCCCGGAAACGCTCCCAATAACGTGCACAGCGGAGTGCGCCGCTTCAGCGGGGTATAAATGAGCAGATAAGAAAGCAAAGTCGAGATCGCCAGCAGCGCCGAAAGTGGGTTCACCGCAAGGGCGAGATAGGAACCTCCAGCGAGGCTCAAGAGCATTCCAAACCAAAACGCCTCTTTTGAGTTCACGCGCCCAGCCGGCAATGGACGCGACGAGGTCCGGCGCATTTGTCCATCCCAAATCCGTTCCATCCACTGGTTTAAAGTCGCGGTGCCACTGGCCACGAGCAGTGTGCCCACCAGTGTGTTGACCAACCCGGCCCAATGAAATGGCCCGCGCGACGCCAAATAGTAGCCCGCCGACGTGGTCATCAAAATCAGCAGGTTCACTTCCGGCTTAGTGAGAGTGTAGTAATCCTTGAGCTTGGTCGTGAGCATCTGCGGGGAGTTCGGATTTGCCATCACCGGAATGGTCGCCATTTTACCAGTCTTGCCGAAAATCTTCAGCCGCTTCGGTCTGCCGCACCTGATAGGTCTTGCGCCGCACTACGAAAATCATGCCAATCGTCCCCAGTGTCGGGGGAACAATCAGCACCAGAATGCCGCTTTTCAGCGCCGCAATCATTCGCGCGCCCGACGAGGCCGCCTGAGTATAGCAGAGCGCGCAACTCTGGGAAAAAGCCGGCAACGCCGCCAACACAACCAATACGAAACTCGCTACTACGAACAACTTTTTCATTTCACCCTCAACATCCCGTTACTTCGCCCACGGCACTCCGCCTGACAAGCGGAAGCTGTCGGTTCAACCGTACTGCAACGCCAGCAGCACGAAGACGGTAAAGATCCCCACAAACCACAGCAAACCTTTATTCTCCGCTAAATGCATGAAGAAGAGGAGAGCCAAACCAGCTTCGATCAGTGCGACAACCAGCATTCGCACCAGCATCTGGGTCGCATCGATGTTCTGGTACGCGATGACGAACTGGATCGCCGCCAGCGCGAGAATGCAAATATAAACCGCGACATCCTTTCCTACCCCACCGCTCGTGTGCGTTTCGCCAGCCATGGTTCTCCACTTTCTCAGTGCGTCAAGTTCAGAAGATAGACCAAAGGCACCACAAACATCCACACCAGATCGACGAAGTGCCAGTACAAACCCAGCACTTCGATGTCATCGGCTTTATACCGTCCGCCGCTGTAGCGGATCGCGACTGCAATCAAAGCGATTACCCCGCAGGTAACGTGCGTGAGGTGCAGTCCGGTGATGCTGAAAAACGAAGCTCCGAACAGCGCCGAGCCCCACGGGTTCTTGAACAGGGTCATGCCTTCATTGATGAGCGCGAACCATTCGCGGATATGCAGCACGCCGAAAATAATTCCCAGCAGGGCGGTGATGTAAATCCAGCGCAGCGCCCCGGCCTTGTCTTCTTTCTGCGCCGCGCGCACCCCGAAGAGCATGGTCAAGCTGCTGGTCACAAGAATAAATGTCATCAGCGCGACGTTGGTAATGCTGTGGAAGGGCCGCGGCCAGTTGGGCGTCCCATTGCGGATAAATCCATATGCCACCAGGCATCCGGCAAAGGTAGCGGTGTCGGCGATGATGAACAGCCACATCGCCATCTTCTTTGCCGGAATCGAAAATGCCGGTTTCTCCATCGCTGCGGAATGTCCGCCCATCGTGACTTCGGCGTGGCTCACGGTGCCTCCTCCTGACAGGCCTAAAGCTTCATCCACAGCAACAGCAAAAGATATACCCACAACACGTCCATGAAATGCCAGTACCGCGCGGTCGCATCGAGCGTGCTCTTCCGCAAGATGGCGCGATTCAGCCGGCGGATCACTCGCGCCAGCCCGCCTAATCCGCCCAGCACATGCAACGCGTGTAGCGCGGTCAGAACATAGAAAAACGAGCTGTTGGGATTGGTCGCGAGGTAAAGTCCCTGCGAGCGCAATTGCAGCCAGGCCAGATATTGTCCGCCGACAAAAAGCAAGCCCAGTCCGAGGGTGACATAAAGCCATCGCGAAGGACTCGCTGCGTAGTTCCTCGCACCGCCCATAAACCTGGCGACTTCGCGCCGGCGCCGCTTCCAAAGTAACGCTGCTGGCGAAAAGCACCAGCGTGTTGAAGTAAAGAATGTGGGGGAGGGACAAATGCCGCCAGTCGAGTGCCGACCCCTTGGCGAACAATCAAGGCGCTGGTGAGCGCCGCGAACGTCATGGTGATGGAAGCCAGTAAAACCCATATGGCGGTGGAAGCCGGCGGCGGAGAAAAATCCTTTACCGCGCGCAGGTTTCCGTCTGCGGGAGCCAAGTTTCGCCAGCCGCCATTGCCGGCGCCGTGGCCCAGTCGGGGTTCCGTTCTCAGCTTCGGCGGTTCGTGAACAGTCGTTGCCATAGTTCAATAATTCCTATGCTTCGTCGTGCGCGTCTTCACTTGCTCCGGCGACGCTTGCATCACGTAGTCGCCGACCGAACTTTCCACGCCGTACTGGTACGGATCGTGATAGACCACCGGCAGCTTGTCGCCAAAATTATTGTGCGGCGGGGGAGTGGTCGGCGTGCTCCACTCCAGCGAAGTCGCCTGCCACGGATTGTCCGGCGCGGGCTTCCCCCAGAATCGGCTGTGAATCAGGTTGTACAGGAAGATGAGTTGCGCCGCTCCGGTGAACAAAGCGGCCACGGTGATGAACCGGTGCAGCGGAATCAGCGGCTGCATGTAATCGTCGACGAACGCCTGATAGCGCCGCACATTTCCCGCCAGGCCCAGGTAATGGAACGGCATGAAGATGGCATACGCCCCAACAAAGCTGCAGCCAGAAATGAATTTTGCCCAGCGTCTCGTTCATCATTCGGCCATACATCTTCGGGAACCAGAAATAGGTTCCGGCAAAGATGCCGAACATCGCCGCCACGCCCATCACCATGTGGAAGTGCCCGACCACGAAGTACGTCGCGTGCAGCATGATGTCGATCGAAGGCTGCGCCAGGAAAGAAGCCGCTGACTCCGCCGCGATGAACATCGAGATGAACCCCAACGCGAACAAGGAAGCGGAATTGATGCGCATCTTTGCCCCGTAAAGGCTGCCCAGCCAGATCAGCACCACGATCGTCGAGGGAATCGTGATGATCAGCGTCGGGAAGGAAAACGCCAGCGACGAAACCGGATTCATCCCGCTGACGAACATGTGGTGGCCGTACACCATGTAGCTCAGGACGGCAAGCGCGCCATGGAATAAACCAGCACCCGGTGACTCAGCATGTGGCCGCCGCATGTTGGCCATCAGCACATGCGAAACGATGCCCATCCCGGGCACGATCGCGATGTATACCTCAGGATGTCCGAAGAACCAGAACAGGTGCTGCCAAAGCAGCGTCGATCCGCCGGAGTGGGGCTGCAGCTGATCGTTAATCACCAGATTGGAGGGAACGAAGAAACTGGTTCCGGCCACGTGATCCAGAATCAGCAGAATGCAGGCCGGCATCAGAACGGCAAATGCCGTCAGACCCATGCACGGAGGTGATGAACCATGCCCACGCGCTCAGCGGCAGACGCCACATGCTCATGCCCTTGGTCCGCATGTCGAGCGTCGTGGTGATGAAGTTCAACGAACCCAGCAACTGGCCGATGCAAAAGATCCCAATCGACGCTGCCCAGAGAACCACGCCCATGCCTTGGCCGGGGCCGGCCACCGACCCACTGCGCTTAACGGCGCATACTGGGTCCAGCCGCCCAGGGTGGGTCCATCCGCCACGAAGAACGACGACATCAGCACCAGGAAGCCGACGAATGTGACCCAGAACGACATCATGTTGAAATGGGGGAACGGCATGTCTTCGGCGCCGACCTGGATGGGCAGAAAGTAGTTGCCGAAGGCGGCGAAGGGGGCGGTCGTAAGCACGAAGAAGACCATGATGGTCGCGTGCATGGTCATCAACTGCAGATAATACTCCGGCGTCATCACGTTGCCGGGCGCGCCGTTGGTGGAAAGCAAGTGCAGCCCGGGGATCGCGTAGTTCGTCCAGCCCAGATGGATACGCATCAGCCAGGAAAGCACCATGCCGATCAGCACCGCGAGCAGCGCCAGGCCGTAATACTGCTTGCCGATGACCTTGTGGTCGAGGCTGAAAACGTGCTTGCGGATGAAGCTGGTCGGGGCTCGCGTGCTGTGCCGGGCTGCGCTGACACATCGTGCATAGGTCTCCCTCAGAATTGGATTCCTCCGCTGCGGAAGCGGAGTCATAGAACTACTGCAAGGCCGCTTCCTTCTTCAGCCAGCCGTCGTAGTCTTCCTGCGACATCACGTACAGATACGCCTTCATGTTGTAATGCCCGAGGCCACAGAGCTGGGTGCAGACAATTTCGTACTTGCCCGATCTTGGTCGCGGTGAAATGCAGGGAAAGATCCAGGCCGGGAACGAAATCCTGCTGCACGCGCAGCTCCGGCACGAAGAAGGAATGCCCGACGTCCTTGGAGTGCATCAGCAGATGGATTTCGCGGTTCACCGGGATCGCCATTTCGGCGGTCACGATGTCGTCTTTCGCATCCGGATCGTTGTCGGTGTCAAGACCGTAATATTTTCGTTGGCCTCGCTGATCATCTCGGGGTGAGTCGGCCCGAAATGTCCCATCTGGCCCAGGATAGCGGAAGTAAAAGGCAAATTGCCCTGCCTGTACCTGCACGGGTATCGCATTGGCGGCCGGGGGCGTGAGATAGACGTTAGCCCAGGCTTTGACTCCGAAAACCCCAGCGCCAGAACTTCGGTCCCTACCAGAAGAAAGGCAGCCCAGACCATGGCCTTGGCGCCGCCGGGAAAGTTCTTGACCTTGTCGCCCGGCTTGGGGTTGGAGAACTTCCAAATGAACAGAGCCAGGATGATCTGCGAGGCCAGAAACGAGATTCCCGCCTCCGCCATGGTCTCCGACATCTGTTCATCAATCGGCTGGCCGTGGGTCGGAAATGTCCGGCGCCATCCACCAGGTGTGCCGCACGATGGGAATCGCGGAAAGATCGCAATCACGATCATCGTAATCGCAAAGAATTTTCCCATGTAGCCCTCGCTGTGGTGCATTACTGATCGAGCCAATGGAGCTATTGCAGAGTCGATGGGTCCCTGCCGTACGAGCCAGGCAGCTCTCGGTTGCGCCACTAAGTTCGCGATCCGCGTCATCGTTTGTTCAAGTTGCCCAAAAACCTACGCAATCGCGCGCGTCGAGTCTCCGAACGAACCGATCGCTCCCGCTCGTCCTCCTGGATGTCGAAAACCGCCGACAGCCGGGTCATTTGCAGCAGATCATGAACTCTCTTGTTCAGGTTGGTCAGTTTGAGTTGTCCGCCCTGGTTCCGAAGCGTCGTGTGCGTTTTAACCAACTCCCCGACGCCAGAGCTGTCCACGTAGTGGACTCCGCCCAGATTGAGCACGATCTTTTTATGACCTTTTTCCGCCAGTTCGCGAACCATCTCGCGAAGCGCAACGATTGCCTTCTCCCAGCGTGATTCTGCCGCTGACGTCGAGCACCACAACATCGCCCGCCTGGCGCGTGGCCACCTGCATCTTGACTGGCGTCTTTCCCTGAATGCCCAGCCCCAGTCGGTCAAGAACTGCGCATGACGAAGTGGCGAGCGCCTGCGAATCGGTCTGCACCACGATCAGCGAACGGCCCTCTTTGAGCACTTCGCGGAAAAACGCCGCTTCCTCGGAAGCACTTTTCATCCGCTGTCGGTTGCGGCGCGTCCGCGTCGCTGCCCGCCGCAGAACCGACTCCCGCTCCCGCACCTGCACCCGCCAGACCGAGAAGCGCGGCTGCGCCGAACCCCAGCGCAAACACCGTTCCGACTCCAGGAAGCAGCAGGCTGGCGGCAACCACTCCCGCGGTCATTCCCGCAGCTCCGCCCACGAAACCTCCGACGTAAGCACCAAATTCTTTGCCAATGTTTTGGCTTCGGTTTCGGAGCGGGTCAAGAAAATGATCGCTTCTTCCGGCACAGCGCTCTGCCGCAACTCCTTTACGGCCTCCTCCGCGCGATCTCGGGATGCGAATACCCCGATCGCAGTTTCCATATGCCCCCTTCCCGGTGATGATTTGGAGTGCCGGCCGCCGTTGCCAAAAAGTTCGCAGCCAGCAACTCTGGGGCACAACTTTCTACCGAAACTCGGCAATGTCAAGCGGAAACCTGCTCCACTGGCGGCGTACGGCTTCCGCTTAATTCCCGCCGACTTTACTTGGACTTAAACGTGAAGTCCGCTTTTGCCGGCGAACCGGCCGCCACCGTGACCTTGGCGGTCTGTGTTCCCAGGTCCTCCTGCCATGCGGTCAAGGTATAGCTTCCCGGCGGCACACCCTTGATAGTGTAGTTGCCGTTGTCGTCGGTCGTGGCATATGGGCCTTTCACTACCACGAACCACCCGTGCATCCAGGGATGAATATTGCACTTCACAGGAATCGCGTTCCGCGGCTTTCCAACTGGTTTCAATCGGCGGCGCGCCCGGCGGCTGCGACTTGTTCCATCGGATATTGCTGCTGCCCGGAGGCGGCAGAGGATGAATGTTGTGGGTCGTCTGATCGCTGGTGATGACTTTGAATTTCTGGTCGACGTCCATCGCCAGCACATGCGGAATATACATGCAACCTTTCTGGTCGAAGACTGGCTCTTCCGAGGGAACCGCACTGGCCTCGTTGCCAGTGAGGCCTTGAGAGATATAAATCACCACGTTCTGCAATGCCTCCGCCGGAACCGACCACAACGTTTTCCAGTTTGGCCGGACTGTTCTCATGCTGCTTCGAACAGTACGGGTCCTTCGACATGTCGATGCCCCTCATGTGCGGAGCCGCGCCGCTTATCTTCACGCGTTCCGGTGATGGAGCCGGTCGCCGCTGCGCTCGACTCTCTGGCCCAAAATCATGGCCCCGAGAGCAACACAACTACTAGTCCCGCTAGTATTGCTGAAACCTGACTCTGGTGCTGTTTCCTCATGGCCTTCTCCTGTTTCTAGAATTCTTTGCATCCGACTTACTGCCCATTAGCATGTCGGATTGACCGGCTTCAATCCGAGTTGCTTGGCAAATTGTTTTTCCTTCTTGTTGAAGGCATTGTGGGCTGCAACGTGCGCAGATAAAACACCAAGTCCCACGCCTCGTCCGGCTTGATGTTGTCGGCAAACGAAGGCATTGGCGTACCATCCAGACCGGTCATGAAGATCTTGTAGATATCTGCGATCGGTCGTGCCGCACTTGGGCCGTCCGCCCTCGGCGAAGTTGTAGGGAAGAATGGGACGACCAAGATCGTCCTGCAAGTTGCCGCCGACGGTCCATTGGCCATGCCCTGGACGCCGTGGCACTTCCAGCATTGCACCCGGCCGAATACTTCCTCTCCGGCTTTGACTCGCTCCGGAGTAACTTCCGGCTCGGCAGGAATTTGAATGGGCGTGCCGGGCTTTTCGGTTCTGCCAGCGCGGAGAGAAGTGCTTGATCCAGGCGACCAGGTTGGCGCGCTCTTCTTTGGTGAACGTGTTCCACGGAGGCATGTTGGAGCGATCCAAGCCTCGCGCAATGGTGTCGTAGAGGTCTTCATCGGTGGGCAATGTCCCCGTGGGGGTGGAACGGCACTTGAAAACGCCCAGCGTGAAGTCACGCGGACTTCGGATCGAGCCACGGCGCCACTTCGCCGTTGCCGTCGCCCAACTCGCCGTGGCAGCCCATGCAATACCGGCGGTAAGGCATGGCCGCCGCTTTCGCATTTCCCGTCATGTTTCCAATATGACTGGTGGCGGCCGGAGAATTGAGCCATTCTTGCTCCTGATACGAAGTGATCTGAGCGTGAGCCACAGCCGACAATCCGAGAACAGCAACTGCGGCCAGTAACAGCGAGCAATTGAATGTTTTTGTACGCATGCTGTCCTCCTTAGAAGTCGAAGTCGAATCCCAGCAGCAGTTCGCTGGCGTTGATGTTTTGGCCGGGCAGCGGCCCGTCCCGTCTTGGTGCAGCCAGTTGTACTCGTTGTGCCACGCGAAACCCGCGCGGTTGGTCATGAACGGGTTGTAGCGATAGCCAATCGTGTAAGTCGTGATATTTCCCAGGTTGCCCGGATTGAGGGTGCTGCCCTGCTGCGACATTCGCTCCAATTCGAACCGGCCAATGAAGATCAGCTGCGGGCTATAAACGTAGTGGCCTTCGAAGGTCGCACCGTTCCAACTGGGCGCCCGCGCTGTGACTGGCAAAACCGTACCGGGCACGTTGTTCGGCAGATCGTTGAACGCCGTACCGTTGTTGGGATCGGAAGCGTTGCCATAACCTTGCCCGAAGCAGACATTGTCCGAACCGTGCTGGGTCACGACTTGCAGATCGAAGTGCTGGCCGAAGTAGAACTGGCCGACGAATCCCACGCGGTTGAATCCCTTATTTCCAATACCTGAGCCGGGGATTGGCACTCCACCGGAAGTGCGATAATAGGTCGCGGCTTCGCCCACCATGGCGTAGAAGCCGATGCGCTGTACGCCCAGCTTGCCGGTGTCGAAAGCTTGGCTCGCGGTAAAGAAGCCGGTATACGAATTTGCTCCGGTGATCAAGTTCGTATTGCCATCGCTGGAACTGAGCAGCGAGGCGGAGACGCGCGTCCGGTCGTCCACCGAGTGTCCCATGTATTCCAGGCCCAATTGGTTGTCGCCGATCTGCCCGAAGATGTTCCCATCGCCTACTGGAATGAAATGGTAGGTCTGATAAACTCCTCCATTTCCGGTCAGGGTCAGAATGCGCTTCTCGGAGAGCAAGTTATCGAGTTCGAACTTGCCCAGCTTCACATTGAGCCAGGAGCTGCCCCACAAGTTGTCCAACCTCGCCATGACGGTCTCGAAGTGGAATGTGGCGGTGGAATCGGAGGAGGGAAGCACATAGAACGAGAAGTTCTTTTCCAGTGTGCCGCCGGTGTGGAAGTCGAGTCCGCTGAGATCAAACCCCGAAGACTCGATTCTGGCCTCGCCGTTGTTGGTACCGCCTCCCTGGTCAACCAGGACTCTGCCCGTGCTGACCCGGTGCCAGATCGGGGTGATGCGGAAGGTCACCGGCCAGTACGAGGGATTCTGCCAGATAGGCGAATCGCGATCGTTCATCAACTGATAGCCGTTGTCCTTAAACTTTTGCCCGAAGTAGTTCAGCATCGGCCACGATTCGTGGCACGCCGAGCAACGCAGCCCGTACTTGCGGGCAAATGCTGGGAGCGCGTGAGCGCTGGGAAAACTTCCAACCACCAGAAAAGCGAGTAACAACCAGCCGGCGAAATGCCTCCGGGGCGAGGTCATTCTGTCCTCCTGATTACGAAATCAAGGGCCAAACTTCTGGTTGATGTATGGAGCCCCGCTCAGAAACCTGGGAGCGTTTCTCCGCTGCTAACGGCTACACTGCTCCTGCAATGAATCCAAATGCGAGACAGCTTGACAAAATTACCGAGCTGATCGGCGGGCGCCAACTCTTTCAATCTTGCGACCCACGGATCACCCCACAAAAGTGCGCGTAGACGCACTTAGTATCATGGGAAATGAGAAGCCGTCAAGAAAAAAATAAGAATCACTGATGGTAGAAGCTTGAAAAAGTTATCCGCGAACTATAAATGGACTCCGCGAACAAAAATTCTGGCAAAGGTGGCAGCCATTTCTTTGGCCAATGCGCGCTCGTGCCGCAGCACATTCGGGCGCATGAAACCGAAGATCAGTCCGAACATGCCGATCGCTTGCACCAGCGCGTCCAGTTCCTCTCGGGGCAGGGTGCGGACGTTGGGAAAACATTCGAGCCGCTGGCGGAAAACCTTGTTGCGCCCCGAGATTACGATCTGGTTCAGCATGCCGGACACCGACGGATCGACCATGGCCCGCGGAATGAACACCCGTAGAAAATCCCGCGTCTCCCAGGCCCGGTCGACCTCCCAGGCAACCAACTGCAGGAATTCTTCTTCCAGAGTTGCAGCCGGACAGAGGCGATGACTGAGATCGGTTACTTCATCTGAAATGCGGGATTCGGCCAGTGCTGGAAGCAGCCCAGCCTTGCCTTTGAAATAGCGATGAATGAGTCCTTCGGCGCAGCCGGCGACAGCGGCAATTTCCCGCGTGGTCGTTGGTTCGTAACCTTTGGATGCAAACAGCTGCAAAGCAGCGCGAATGAGCGCCCGCTGCTTGCCGGCGCGGTCGCGGCGTTTTGGTGGGAGTGGTTTGTCGCTGGAAATACTCTCGCCACGAACCGACGGGACAGCCGGCTTGCGGTTGCTCCTGTTCATCGACTCAGCGCCTGGGATTCGAATTCACATTGCAGCCTGCCAGTGACGTATCGCGCAGGATCGGGTCATCTGTCAAGACTCTTTTGTAAAAAAAATGTGAATTCGTGGGCGGGACGCCGGGTTTAGGGCAGCAGATGGCTTCGATCACATGGGCCTTCTACGAGCACTTAACCGTGATTGCCGCGGGTTCCTCAGAGCGCACTTCGCCGCTCCAAGGGTTGACAGGCTGGGCCAGGCAAGAGTATGAGAGCTAATGCGAGTTCCGCGTTACTGGAAGCGGACTTCATATTTCCCTTGGTTCTCATGAGTCGTAAGCTCGGCAAGGCATTGCATTCGGTCCGCGAAAGTTCCCCGCATCTTTTCCTCATCCGCCTCGCGGCGGCGACGATAGCTATCTTTCTTTTCGTTTCAGCCGTCATTCCCGCAAATGGCCGGGAACGTAAGAAGACCAAGAAGGAAGATTTCGGTTTGGGCTTTACCAACGAAGTCGCAGCTCCCGAGGCTGAGGTCATTCAGGCGGTGCAGGCGGTGGTGAACAATGGGATCATTCAAGGCAGCCGGGAGTACAGCAAAGACAAGTTCATCGAGAAAGCCGAACCAGCGGAATCTTCCCCGTTGTTTCCTGCCTGGACCGGCCCCGGCAAGGTTTTCTACAAAGTTCGCGAAAAGGTACTCGCTCCGACCAATTTTTATGAAAGTAACGACGAGGGGACGTTGGCGGTGCGCTACGTAGTGCAGAGCAAAGATCAGTCGCGGTCGATCCTGCGGATCGACGCTATATTCGTGGAAGGCTTCCGTCACATTGCGCATCCCTCGGACGGCAATGTCGAAAGCACGGAATTTGCCGACATCCAGGACCGCGTAGCGGCGATCGAACTCGACAAAAAGCAGACCCTCGAAGCCGCGCAACATCGCGACGAGCAACTCGCGCAACAAGCCCTGGAGCACCAGAGAGAACTCGATGAAGCGGCCGCCCTCACTGCCGCCGAAGGCTCCTCGGACAACCTTGAGCAGCAGGTCGACAAGCTTCGCCATCAAGTCGAGCGCATTATTAAGGCTCCCGGCGGTGATCTGAAATCCGCTCCGTTTCACACCGCGACAACATTGAAATCGTTGCCCGCCGGCAGCGACGTTGTAATCCTCATCGTCACTTCTTACTGGTACGGAGTTGAGACCGAAGAAGGCGAACACGGCTGGATCCATCGCTCGCAGTTGGAGCCATTGCCATGAAGTGCGGATGCGCCTTTCGATTTGTATGGTTCGGCGTGGCCCTTGGCATCGCCTTGTCGATGCTCGCGCAGAGCTCCGCGAACGAACGCGCATTCTCGCAGTCTAAAGCCGCGATTGAAAAAGCTTTGAAGCAACTGCAAGCCTCAACCTCGGGACATCTTCCGACGCTCGATGGATTTGCTGTGCCCGGCGACCAGCCGCTCGAACGATTCCAGCGCGGCTTCTATCAATGCACGGTGCAGGTGAGCGAAGCGCCTTCTGGAGCATCCGTGGTTCGTGTCAGCGCGAAGATTACCGCTTGGTACGACGCGCCGACATCCGCGCAGTCCGGCTACCGCGTGCTGACCTCGAATGGCCGCCTGGAATCGGACTTGTTGGATCGCCTCTCGGACGCGCTCGGCCACAATGCTCGCCTATCGAGTGCTCCGCCAGCCCAGCCCGCTCCGGCAAGAACTCCAAATCCTCCGGATACAGCCGCAGCTTCGGCACCGGATGCACCCTCGAGCTCCATTTCCTCGCAAGCTTTTCACGGCAGTTCGTCCCCCGAAGCTGAAACGCCAAGCACGGCCACACAAAAAGCCGTCACCGACCGCCGTCTCGAATCTCTCCGCGCCGACGCCAAGAACCTCGAAGAGATTCTGCGCAACCAGTCGCATCCCAGGAATTTGGTTGCGGTCAAAAAATCTGGGACCCCGGTGCTGGCCAATGCCAATCAGGGTGGCAAAGTTCTTTTTCTGGCCTCGGCCGAAGACGAGTTTGAGTTGCTGGATGAAAACACCAATTGGGTTCATGTTCGCATCTCCGGACTTTCTCGCGGCTGGATCGACCGCTCCAAGGTCGAAGCGAGCGGAGTCTCAGTTGCTCCGACCGCCCAGCTGCCCGCTCAGGCTCCTCCCGAGAAGCCAGCCAATGGCCCCCGATTTCAAATCGAGCACGAAGAAATCGCAGCTTTCCCCGCGAATTGGCAGCCGTTACAGGGCAAAGTGGTAAAGATTGTCTCGGTGCAGCCGGCTACGGCGGTCGGAGGCGATGCTCAGGCAAAATTGGATTTTACGAAATCGCTGTTCAATAAAGAGTATGCCGAATTGGCCAATGGCAAGACCATGGCCGCCGGTGTGGTTGTAGTTTTCGACTCGGAAGATGGAGGAATGTTGGCGGCCACGCTTCCCGTTCTCCAGCAATGGAAGGCGGGAACGCTTTCCGATGAGGCCATGTGGCGCCGCTGTTACGTCGATCCCCCCGATATGGTCAAGGGCGCAGCCACTCCGTAAACGCGGGCCACGGATTTACACGGATATTCACGGATATTTCTGAAAGGTCTTAATGAGCTTATCTGTGGAGATTCCTGCAGATCCGTGGCCGGATTTTCAGTATGCGCCGTTGCTCGAGGACCCAGTCAGCCGCGCCGTCACGTCGCCGAGCACCCGGATGGCGAAGTTGACGGTAACCCGGGCCGAAGTTTCAACTGGCTGACCATTTTGCACATAAGGCTTGAAGTGATACTGCAACACCGCCTGTCGCGCCGCAACTGCCAGGATCGCCGGGCCGCTGATTACGCGCAGATCTTGAATTGTGCCATCGGCGCCGATCAGCGCCTGCATCAGCACCGAGCCCTGGACTTTCATCTGCCGCGCCAGCGTTGGATATTCCGCAACAATAGTCTGCTCGACCGCCGGAGCCTGCGCCGGAGTTGAAACCGCACGCTGCGAAACATTGGTTAGCAACACCGGCGTTGGATCCAGCGCGCGCCGCCTCGCATTGCTGCGATCGGCGGCGCGGCTGCTTTCCCCAGAGGCCACTTCTACATGCATTGCTGGAAGCGCCACGCGCTTGCTCGCCGCGGGCTCTTCGGTTTTGGCAGGAATATGCTGTTCCACTTGACCGGCAGGTGCGGCTGCCTGCGCGTCCGGCGCCTCAGACCTTGGAGTCGTGTCCAACCCAGTTCGTATCTTCGGCTCTAGCCGCTTCTTCACCGCTATAGAACCAGAGCTGGCCATCCCGAATCAAGACTGCAATCAGGGTGACAAACAGAGCGATAAAGGCGATGAGGAGCTTGCGACCGCGATGAGAATCCGAAGGTGAGCCTGCGGCTGAACTGCTTCGTCTTGGGGCCGACTGCAGCATTTCCTACCTTTTCCCTGGAAACGTGTTCCCTGGAGTGAACACGTACCGCTTGCGTGCCACCAGAATCTGCCAGGCGGGGCTGATTGACAATGGCACAACGGGGGATGTGGGTGGCACGGGTGGGCCATTAAGCGGTCAGATGTAGGCGCGGGCGTCTTCGCCCGTGCGGAGCGGAAGACTTGGAGGCGCGGGTCGGAATCGAACTTGAGCTGTTTTGGCGCCGTGAGCGAAGCAGGAGCTCGCAGGCGAAATCCTGAGCGCAGCGATGACCTCGGGGGTCGTTTTTCGCAGGAGTTTTCGTAATCTCAAGCTCGGTTTCCGGCCCTGGTCGCCGGTCTTAGAGCGCCCGGGTGGGATACAATTCCGCTCATGCCGCCGAGGTTTAGATGGGGACTATGGCTCTGGCTTGCCTTCTGGCTGTTAGCTTTTCCTAGAAAGGAAACCCAAATCTGGCAAGCCGTTTGGGTGGGATTAGCGATTATTTACGGAGGCGCGTATTACCTAGTATCCAGATCCAATACGGACACAGATCGCGGATTGCAGAAGGTATCAAGCATTCTCCTCAGCCTAGTAGGTCTTCAGATTGCCGTCGCGATCCTCATTGGATTCGAAGCTGCGAAGAAGTGAGTGTCGTAATATCCCTCGGCACCGAAGCGCCTTAGGATATGGCTGTCGGCTGGACTAGAACTTGGAGGCGCGGGTCGGAATCGAACCGACGCATAAAGGTTTTGCAGACCTCTCCCTTACCACTTGGGTACCGCGCCCTAGCAATAACTTAGCCTGAGACGGCGCAAAAGTCTACAGTCGCGAGGAGCCAATCCCCCCGGGGGTTGAGAGATAGTGGGCCTAGCGTCTATGACCGATGACCCCGATGGCTCCCACGCAGTTCTCGCAGAGAATCGGGCTGCTCTTTACTTCTTGCACGGAAACTCCTGCCCGAGCATCAACTGAAACGCTGTCGAGGCCAATGTGTACTTGGGGTCCTTGTCCACGAAGGCGATGAACCTCTGAATGAGAGTCATCGTTGACGTGTCACCCGGAACGCAGGCTTTGAACCACTTCACATTGTCTGCCATCGCAAGGGACACGTCGCCCGCGCCTTGAATGTAGCCTATGCACTCGCCTGCAAAGAGCGTGTTCTCGAAACTCTTCTCAACGCGGTCTTGGAACAAGTCCAACGCTACGCGGCATTCCTTCGCCATATCCTGTGCCGAGCGGGTCTCTGCAACGGAGCAAGGCGAGAATGCGAGGGCCAGAAGAGTTAGCAGGAGCATCTTAATTGTGGGCTTTTCCATGCCGGGAACCCTCCACTGAAGCGGAGATTATAACCTGCCAGGTTAAGCGGCCAGAGGACGGCTGTGTTTCCCGAGCCGCTCGCGGTTTTGCTGCACAAACCGAATCAATTCATCGGAGGGCACTGTCAACGGGATGAACTCCGCGTTGTGGCGCAGAGCTTCGCCTATGAACACATCAACCTCGTCAACCCATCGGGAGTGGAGGAAGAACTTTCTCAAGTTCTCGGTGAGAGCAACATCGTCCGGAAACTCCAGCGAATAGCAGCCGGAGCCGTCTCTCTCAATCTCCAGGAAAAACTTTGCAACGTAGCCGTTTGTAGGATCTCCTGATAGATCACTTCTGTGAATCATCGCTCGGCTCATTTTTGCATGATACTCTCAGAGGCAAAAATTTGGGAAAGATTTGGGCAAAGAACTAGGGCTTTTGAGGGCAGTTTCCCGAGGAGAGAGCGCAGTAAAGGCAATCGAATTAAAGGGGTTTAGGTGTCACCCATGAAGTACCGCGCCTCTATACATTCGACGAAGCCCCGCAGGTGCGGGGCTCAAGGAATTCTGGAGCGGGAGACGGGATTTGAACCCGCGACTTCGACCTTGGCAAGGTCGCACTCTACCACTGAGTTACTCCCGCTCAGACCAACGATTATAACATTGCGCCCCTGAAACCACGGAGACACAGAGCCACGGAGATCAAAGAGAAAAAATAGCTTTTTCTTCGGGCCTCAGTGGCGAATCCAGACATGCCAGCCTGCGCTCCAGACGCCGCAAATCCACCACAGAGGCACAGAGCCACAGAGAATACTCTATGTTTTTCTCCGTGCCTCCGTGTCTCCGTGGTGAACTAATACGCCGTCTTCGCCCGCTCCAAAGCCTCGTTCGCCTTGGCTGTGATCTGGTTGCGCACGTTCCACAAATCTTTATAAAACAGGTGCTCCATGCGCTGATGCAGCACCTCGACCGGCGTCCCCATCGTTCCGACTACGCCGCCGCCGATTATTCTCTGCGCCAGCTTCAGATGATGAAAGCGGAAAATATGCACGCGCTCGTCGAAGTCAAGCAATCGTTCGGCCACGTCGTGCAAGCCAAAATACTCGTCGTGCCGACGGTACAGATCGTCCACGCTGATGCCCGCCTTGTGCAACTGCGCATGAAACGCGTCGCCCAGGCGCGGCCCCACATGCAGCAGCGCCAGGAATCCGGGAGAATCCAGTCCGCTGCCATGCCCCAATCCCGCACGAATCATGTGATAGTCGTAGGGAGTGATCGTTTCCAGCACGTGCAGCAGGGCAATGGGATGGTCGAGCATCTGGTTGGCGCGCCGAATCAGGCTTGCAGCGTGCGCGAAATCGGCGCTCTCGATCAGCGTCCGCGCCCGGCCCAACTCCCAGGCCACGCCTTTCAGCAGCAACTCCGAACTCTGATGGACGCACCTGAAACGTGACTTCATCCGCGTGCAGCAACTCTTCCGGCAACTTCTGCAGAGCCAGCAACTCGTCGGTGCGCAGATAGCGCTCGTAATCGGAGTTGCCTTTGCCCGGCAGAATCGGTTTTTTCAGATCATCCATAAATAATTCAAATTGAAGAAGTGAGAACTAAGAAGTCAGAAGTCAGAATTTAGAATGAAAATCGTCGGAATGCCTCGTGCGCAAGCAGACTTCTTCATTCCCAAATCTAACTTCTGCATTTCTAATGCGTCCACTGCGGATCTTTTTCCGCCTCCACAATCTCGCCATCGCGCATGTGAATGATGCGGTCCCCGTAAGCCGCGGCGGCCGGGTTGTGCGTAATCATTAAAACGGTTTGGCCCAGTTCGCGGTTCGATGTGCGCAGCATGTTGAGCACGATTTCGGAGTTTTGCGTATCCAGGTTTCCGGTTGGCTCGTCTGCCAGCACAATCGCCGGCTTGTTGATCAGCGCCCGCGCCAGCGCCACGCGCTGCTGCTCGCCTCCGGAAAGTTCCGATGGCCGGTGGTCGAGGCGCTTGTCCAGGCCGAGCAGGCCCACGATCTTATTAAAATAAGCGGCATCGCGATTGCCGTTGGCGCCCGCGATGTCGAGCGCAATGTCGATATTCGACCGCGCATCCAGCGTGGGCAGCAGATTGAAACGCTGAAACACGAAGCCGATTTTGCGTTTGCGCATGCGCGTGCGCTCGGCGTCGGAAAGCTTGCCAAAGTCATCGCCATCCACGATTACGTGGCCCGAATCCGCCTGTGTCAGCCCGCCCAATAAATAAAACAGCGTTGACTTGCCGCTGCCCGAAGGCCCGACCACGCTGACAAATTCGCCCTTCGAAATGGCAAATGAAATACCGCGTAACGCCGGTACTTCAATCTTGCCGACGCGATAGGTCTTGCGCAAATCGACAGCTTCAATGAACGGGGCCATCCCGAT
The DNA here is from genome assembly GCA_963848325.1 of uncultured Acidobacteriaceae bacterium. Classification (GTDB taxonomy): domain Bacteria; phylum Acidobacteriota; class Terriglobia; order Terriglobales; family Acidobacteriaceae; genus DATJOJ01. The sequence goes on along the minus strand of CAWKDJ010000013.1, from coordinate 297,833 downwards.
TTCGATCTTACACGAAGCGGATGACGCCGTGGCGCGAGTCCTCGGCGCCCTCCGCGATAAAAGCTTTCATCGCAGAGTTCGCGGAGAAAGTCCGCAGAGAACGCGAAGAAGAGACCTTGGCGTCCTCTGCGACAAAAAAGGCTTTCATCGCAGAGTTCACAGAGAAAGTCCGCAGAGAACCCAGAGAAATTCCGAAAAGGCTGCCAGCCATTACGTCATAAAGAGGTGTGATGTAGTTCCTCTCTGCGTCCTCGGCGTACTCTGCGGTGAAGCCGTTGTCACGCCGCGCCAATTTGTTGCGGGCCGGCCGGGGGACGCAGATGCGGCCCCTTGGGCCCACGCTTGCGCACCAGCAGCAACCGGATGCGCTCCAGCAACTCCGCTGGCGCGTACATCCCCTTGGGAAGAAAAACATCGGCGCGCAAATCGCGATCGTAAAACCGCGCCTTGCTCGGCAACAGGATCACCGGAGTGTGCGGTGACATGTTCTTGATTTGTTCAATCAAGGTTTCGCCGTTCGACTCCGGCGTTACCAGGTCGGTGAGGACAAGATCGATGCCGCCTTTTTGAAACACCTGCAGCGCGTCCTCGGTGGCAGTGCATGTGACGACTCGATAGCCGCGGGTCTCGAGCATGATTTTTCGGATGGAAAGGGACTGTTCATTCTGATCGACGCAAAGGATCGTTCTTTTGGGCCTCATTCTCTCGCTTCCAAAGTGGCGCGCCATCGCCGGGCACGCACCTGACGAACCAGTAAATTGTTTGTTTTCGGAGTACCAGAGCGACTTGCATCGTAATTGCCCGGAACTCGGCGTGTAAAGTAGCGCCGATGCTAATGGGAAGGTTTCGCGTGCGCGAAAAGAAAATCTCGTTTATCCCCGCAATTTCGCTTGCGATTTGAGTGCGCGACGCTTAGAAGAAAAGCTCGCCACGAATCGTCTCCACAACATTTCCACCGACACGCACATTAACCACTCGGTCATCCTGGCGCGAGGCGCGCACAAAAATCCGGCTGGGACGCTTCATTTCGAGTCCTTGCTCGATCAGCGCACGCTCATCCGGCGGAATCACTCCGTGGGCGACCGCCCAGGCTGCCGCGCATCCCGCGGCCGAACCCGTCGCCGGGTCTTCTCCGTTATAAAAGATCATGCGCGCATGCAGGCTCGCCTTCGGATCGGCCGTTTCCCGGGTCACAAAATAAAAAAACTTTCCGCCGGAACGTTCCAGATATTCAGCCGAACTTCGCTGGTCCAGGTTGAGAGCGCGAATGTTTTTCAAACCACGCAAGGGAACAATGGTGAACGGTACGCCAGTAGACACTGTCTGGATGGGAACAGAAGGGTCAATGTCGCCGTGCTCCAGGCCGGAAGCGTGGGCGACGGCTTCGCGATCATGACGGATGCCAAATTCCGGTTCCATCTGCGTCATTTCGCCAAATGTGGGACCTGAAGTTTCTTCGAAGTGAACCGGCACGCGGCCCACGTTGAGATCGAGTGCAACTTCTTTTGCGCCGCTTGATCCGCGCAGCACGAATGCTGTGCCGAGCGTAGGATGGCCAGCGAACGGCAGTTCCTCCCCGGCCGTGAAGATTCGCACCCGTACGCCGCGCTCGTGTTCGGCTGCAGCATCGCGGGGCAGGACAAAAGTCGTTTCCGACAGGTTCATTTCTTTCGCGATCTTCTGCATTTGGTCGTCGGTAAGTCCGCGGCCGTCGGGAAAAACGGCGAGCGAGTTGCCCTCAAGCGGTTGCGAGGTGAAGACATCGACTTGTACAAAAGGGAAGCGGCGAAGCATTGTATTCATGGCCGCAATTATTGTAGCGAAAGTTGTTGAGGAGGATGTGAACGCAATCCGAAGTGACCTGCCGCGCTACGGAACCGGCACACGATACAAGTTGTAATGAGATGTGCGCCGGCTGAAGGAGTAGTGCGCGGCATCTGGACCGGCAAGGATCAAATCGCGCACCACTTGCGTTTTCGGCAAGTCTTTCTCCGACTGCACTCCTTGCGCTGGAAGCGGAGGAAGGTCGGCGCCGTTAGCCAGTGGAAAGACATAAGTCTCGTAGGTTCCGGTGGAGCTCTTCATGGCCGGAAGCCGGAGGTAGAACGTCCTACCATCGTAGCTCCAGTCGACGCTGCATATCTCCGAGCAGAGGAGGAGCCTCGTGGCCACCGGTGAGAGGGACTGCCTCGACGACAGTGGGACTTCCTTCGCCCTTGGTCGCGCGGCGCACCGCAACTACCCGTTCATCCGGAGAGACGCCGAGGAAGCTGATGATCGGTTCCGGCAGAACCTTCTCCAATTGCGTGCCGTCTTCGTTGCTGCGGTACAGGTAGTCGACGCTGCCTTCCGTGACCCTGAAATAGACTTTTCCCGAAGCGCCATACTGGGGCACTTTGTCGTTTGCCGGGCCAAGCGGCTTGGGCGCGAAGCGATGTTCTACCGACCCGAGCCACAGATGATGCGTTCCGTCCTGGTTGCGAACTTCATACACCACCCGCTTGCCATCCGGCGAAATACTGTAATCGACCAGCGCAATCCCGGGCAACACCTGCTGCGCCTGTCCCGATGGCAAATCGGAGACCCAGATTTCGCTGCCGCGATCGACATCCGATGGGCTGCGGGCCACAAGATAGAACAGCTTGCTGCCGTCATGCGACAAGCGAGCGGCTCAGGCGTAGCCTTCCGAAGAAACCTGGCGATCTCCCTGCGGTTCGTGGACCCAAACCGTGCGCTCTTCGGTGCCGACCGAGGTGATGAAGGAGCGGCCGTCAGGCGCCATCGCAATCCCTTCCTCTTCCGACGGTTCGATTGGTAATTTGCACCGGTGTTCCATCGGGGAAAGCCTGGCGCCAGATGTGATCGCCATGGCCTCCGGCGTTGGAAGTGAAATACATCCATTTGCCGTCAGGGACCATGCGCTTGCCGTGCACTGCCCATCGAGCGGACCAACCCGTTTGCCAGCACCACCCTGAAACGGTACCAGCCTGCAGGGAAGCCAGCCCCCGGTATCCATTTCCTCCACCAGCACCCACTTGCCATCCGGGGAAACATGGGAGAAGTGCGCCATTCCGCTTTCACTCGCCGGAAGGTAAACATCGCGCTCTTCGGCGCGGCTCTCGGCTGCAGTCACCACTGCGAAATGCCATCCACTCCGAATCTCGCTGAACATCACATGATGGGGGTTTGTCCATGTGAGTCCGGTTGCATTCGAAAGCAGAAGTTGCGGCTGACCGCCCAGCACCGGCACTACCATGGTTTTCCAGTCGCCTTGGATGAGGCCGTAGGCGATCCGCGAGCCATCCGGTGAAAAAGCCGCCCGCATCTTGAGTGCCTCGTCGTGGGAGAGTTGCACCGGTTCGCCATCCGGCAGCAGTTTGATGTAGAGCTGTCCCGACGGGGAGAAGACATAATTCCCCCGAAAGAACGCCAACATGCGGCCGTCGGGTGACAGCACCGGAGAAGACGCCGAATCGGTGAAGTTGGTGACTTGCAGCCATTGGCTGGAGCCGGTTGCGGCTGTTTGACTCGGGCGCTTCATCAGGAAAAACGCGCTGACCGCCAGCACCGCCAACACAGCTGCGACGCCTACTCCGATGGGAAGCCAACTCCGCTTCTGCGCCGGCGGTTCCACGGCGACCGCCGCTCGGCTGCCGGACTGGCTGTCCCGCATCAGCCGCTTCAAGTCAGCCCGTAAATCCGACGCATGTTGGTAGCGGATTTCCCGGTCCTTCTCTAGAGCTTTGTTAATGATTCGTTCCAGGCCATCCGGCAAATCGGGATTCAGCCGAATTGCCGGCGGCGCTTCCCGGTTCAGGATCGCTTCGAAAATTACGCCAGAAGTATCGCCGCGGAATGGAAGTGTCCCGGTCGCCATTTCGTAGAGCACGACGCCGAAGGAGAAAAGATCGCTGCGCGCGTCCACCTCTTTGCCGCGAATCTGTTCCGGCGACATATAAGAAACCGTGCCCAGCGCCGAGCCGGGGCTGGTCAGGTGTTGCAGTTGGTTGCTGGTCAGCGTGACTTCGGTTGCGCTCGCCGAACCTGGTTTCTGCTCCACTTTCGCCAGCCCGAAATCCAGAACTTTGGCATGTCCCCGATCGGTGATGAAGATATTCGCCGGTTTGATGTCGCGGTGAGTTATGCCCTTGGCATGGGCAGCGTCCAGAGCGTCGGCGACTTCCAGGCCAATCTCGAGAATCTGCTCCAGCGGCAGCGGTCGGCCCATGATCAGGTGCTTGAGGGTGTTGCCCTCAAGATATTCCATGGCGATGAACATTCGTCCATCGTGCTGGGAGATCTCATAAATCGTGCAAATGTTCGGATGATTGAGAGCCGACGCGGCTCGCGCTTCGCGCCGAAACCGCTCCAGCGACTGCGCATCCTGCGCAACGTCATCGGGCAGGAATTTGAGCGCCACAAAGCGGCCAAGCTCGGTGTCCTCGGCTTTGTAGACGACACCCATCCCGCCGCCACCGAGCTTGCTGGTGATCTTGTAGTGAGAGATCGTCTGGCCAATCATTGGGCAGAATCTTAGGCTGGAAGGGAAGCGCAGTCAATCGAAGGTTCTACAAAGGACGCAGCGCGGAGGGGACAATCGAAGTTCTCTGCCGTTTTTGCGTGATCCTAGCGATCTTTGCGGTGAAGAGCTTTTACCGCAGAGTACGTGCAGGTCTCGCAAAGTGCACAGACAGAAACGGGGAGAGTTCTCTGCGTTCGCTGCGAAAACTCGGCGATCTGTGCGATCAAGGGTTTCGTCTGAATGGCGATCTGCCGAGTTTGACCTCCTTCGCTGACCGCCGTATCTTAAACTGTGTACGCTCCAGTGCACCGTGTGTCCATTGTGTTGTACCTGGTCGCGGTGGGACTGGCGCAGAGGGCTTCCGACCCGCCCGGCGGACTGAAACAGGGTGGGACTTCGCTCTTCGTCCGCAAAGCCGCCCGATTTTGAATCCGCGGCGGCCCGATTGACCTCTATCAGGTCAGGCCAGCTTCAGCGAACTTATTCAGGAGGAATTTCATGAGCACAACCGCAAACGTTCTGCGGATCAACGACACCGCCCCCGACTTTACCGCCGAAACCACGCAAGGCCCTATCCGCTTTCATCAGTGGGTCGGCGACGGCTGGGCGATCCTGTTTTCCCACCCCAAAGATTTCACTCCCGTCTGCACCACCGAACTGGGATACATGGCTGGACTTCAGCCGGAATTTGCCAAGCGCAATACAAAGATCATCGGACTCAGCGTCGACCCGGTGACCAACCACAGCAAGTGGGCGGCCGACATCGAAGAAACCCAGGGTCACAAAGTCACCTATCCGATGATTGGCGATCCCAAACTCGAAGTGGCAACCCTCTACAACATGCTACCGGCCGGAAGTCGGAACCACTTCCGAAGGCCGCACTGCCGCCGACAACGCCACCGTGCGCACCGTTTTCATTGTTGGCCCGGACAAGAAAATCAAGCTGATGCTGACTTATCCCATGGCCGTCGGGCGCAATTTCGACGAAATTCTCCGCGCCCTCGATGCGATCCAGCTCACGTCGAAACACTCCGTCGCAACGCCGGTGAACTGGAAGCCGGGCAATGACGTAATTATTCCTACGTCGGTGTCGAACGAAGATGCGCAGAAGAAATATCCGGCAGGCTTCAAGACGCTGAAGCCGTATCTGCGGACTCGTGGCGCAACCGAAGTAATCTGAAGAATCAGCCGCGGATTTACGCGGATTGTCACGGATTAAGATCATTCGTTCGCTTGAATCCGCGTAGATCTGCGTAAATCCGCGGCGGCGTTATGGCCTGGAAGCGCATGCGGTCCAAGTTCTTACTCGGAGCCGTGGACGCTCTTTACGTCGTCTGTCGTCTTTGGTCGCCGGCTCCAATCTAAAATCGGCGCGGGGCCCGGTATAATTTTGCCGCCTGAGTACGAAAGGAGAGCTCTTCATGGAGTGCTTGAATCAACTCTCGTGGGTGGTCGTGCTACTGCTTGTCGCATGTTCCGGCGAACTGGCCAGGGCAGCCGAACCCCCGTCCGGCTTGTGCTCGCTCCTGCCCTCTGCGATCGTAAGCAAGACGTTAGGATACGCTTACGGTTCTCCGACAGAGAGTGTTGCTCCACGGCCGTTCCGGAACACCAATGAAGGAACCGATTGCAAGTATGGATCTGGGCTGCGCCTCTTGTTGTTCCGTGTATACGTCGATCCCTCGCCAGCTGCATCGGCTGACCTTTTTGCGAAGCTGAAAAGTTACCTTGGAGACGGATCGACTACCGTGAGCGGCGTGGGAGACGAAGCATATTTGGACAAGGAGCGTGGACTGCATGTCCGCAAGGGCAAAGTCCGTTATTTTCTGGATGGGGCGGGAACACCCAAACAGAAAAACGAGCTGGCCGTTGCGATCGCAGGGAAACTCTGAGGCCTATTCCTTAAGCCCACGTGTGCCATGGCTGGTGGCTCACTCAAGCTCGGTTTTGGCTTGAGTGGGGATTAGGGCAGCGCATCCTCGCTTCCTTTAGAATCACGCCACGGAAGCGCATGCGGTCCGGTGATCGTCCCGGTCTTCAAAACCGGCGGACGGCATCTTTCGGTGTCGTCGGTGGGTTCGACCCCCACTCGCTTCCGCCAAGCTGAAATGGTGCAGCTTGCCCTCTAGACTATTGTGTGTGCCCTAGCAGGCCGCTGAAAAACTAGCGACGGACATAGTTTTCTTTCCGTCTTTCATTGTTTTCGTCATTTCTATGTCGGAAAAGTTGATTCTCAGTGCTTTTCTAGCCCCCAGCGCTCTCTTTTCGCGCTGCGGGACACACTTCGGCCTCGACTTACACCGCAGGAACTGCGGCTGCGAGGTTTCGCATGCGCACCAGATTGTAGGCCGCGCAGGCGAAGGTGAAGATCCAATCCACTTTGCATACTCCACGGTGCCGCAGCTTGCGCATCAGCGCAATCGTCTTGAGCCAGCCAAAACATTCTTCGATTCGCTTCCGCTTTCTTTGGCTGACGGCGTAACCGGGGTGCCGCGTCGTGCGCTCATCAATCGCGCTCCCGCCACGCCGTTTGTGGTTCTGCGCCACATGCGGCGTCACCCCCATATGCCGGCACTTGACCACGAATCCCTGCGTGTCGAATCCTTTATCTCCCCCTACCGTCACCGGCTGCGTTCCCCTCAGTTTCTCCAACATCACCAGCGCCGCGTCGCGCTCCGCCGTACCATTAGCCTGGAACACTTCCGCCGCCACGATTAAACCGTTGCGGTTCTCCACCAACAGATTCCCGCTGTAACTCAACTTCGACTCCTTGCCCGGCCCCTTGCGCGCCAGCTGCGCCTCGGGATCGGTCGTCGATTCGTGGGTATCGTTGGACCGCTCCTCGCCGTGAAAGTCTACCGTAGGATTGCCCGGATCATCTGGCGGAGGCCCAGCTTTCTTCTCCCTGGCTTGAAAGCTCTTCACTCCCGCCCAGGCTTCCAGCAAGGCCCCGTCTACCGTGAAATGCTCATCCGAGGTCAAGCCTCGAGCACTCGCCTGTGCCACAACCCGCGCCAAGAATTCCTTAGCCACGTCGGCTTGCAGCAACCGATCCCGATTCTTAGTGAACGTGGTCGGATCCCACACCTCGTCATCCGCATTCAAACCCACAAACCAACGGAACAGCAAGTTGTAGTCCATCTCTTCCATCAGCAAACGCTCACTGCGGATGGTGTACAGCATCTGCAGCAACTGCGCCCGCAACAGCTTCTCCGGCGGAATCGACGGCCGCCCAACCGTGGCGTACATCCTGTCAAATCGTGGCGACAACTGGGCGAGCACCACATCCACCATGAACCGGATGGCGCGCAGCGGATGATCCTTGCGCACACGGTTTTCGGGAGATAAGTAACTGAAGATATGATTCTGCTGCTGATCGGTTCCGCGCATGCTTTTTCGTAACATACCCGGCTGTGGATTAGCAGTACTTTTTCAGCAGCCTGCTAGAATCTTAAGGGCCATCAAAATTCTGCGCCCGGAGCTATCTCCCAATTTTTATTACGGGTTGGCCGAGTAGGCTGTTGCAGGGGGTTTTGCGTCCCTGGGCATCGACACGCGAATAGGCGTAGTCGTCCTCACCCGCGTTCGTTTCGTCTCCTGGTGGGGGTGCACATAGGACCTTTGCTTTTTTTCGGTGGCAAGCGCGCACACCATACTCAGGCTTGGTAAGCGGGTTAGGCGATCCCATTGTGACCGTCTCGGGCTGGGTCGTCGAGTTCAACCAAAGAAACTTTTGGCCCTTGGCAAGCTTCGGAGGGTTGTCGGTGCCGACCTCAATGCAGACCTTGTTGGCTGGGCATGTGGGGGGCTTCGAGCATTGCTGAGCCGAGGCCGCCGACCCAAGCAGCAATAACCCTAAAGCAAAGACTAGATTTTTCATGTCATCCTCCTAACTCGATGAACTTTGCACAAGCATTGCTTTTCTAGTTGCCAATTTTTATCTTGGGCTGAATGAGTGGGCATCGGCCAACGGTCGGACATGGCAGATATAAGTAGTGCTTCTCCCCGTTACGAACCAGGCGCATCCGGCGTCGGCAGTTGCGAGCTCGGCAAGACAGTTGCCGGTATTGCGGCGCATTGCGGGACATAATATGTTGTCGCCGTGAGCGGGCTCACGGTGATCCCGATAATTTCGTTTCTCTGCGTCAAGTTGATCCAATAAAAGCGCTGGTTCGGAGAGAGCACAGGAGTGTCAAAACCGACTTCCGCGCACGTGGCGCCCGCTGGGCAGGGGTCGGTGGGACATTTCTTGGCAAAGGCGCACGTGACAAGCATCAACAATGCTGCCAGGGGAAACCATTTCATCGCGTTCCTCGATTCCCTCACGGCAATCCTCCAGATCTTTGTTTGGATCCCGGCACAGCGGTGTGTTTACTGCTTGCCGGCGTTCGCGTTGTGCACGAGCGCTTGAAACTCAGAATTCGAACGGAGATTGTCTAGCGCGGGTGCCTGCTCGACCGTCGCGATAGAGTAGCCACCCTTTATAGCACGGGTTAACCATTGGAGAGCTGCCCTCGTGTCGCCAAGTTGGTTGTTGACCAGGCTTGCCTGAAAAAACAGGTTCGGGTCCTGGCCGGGCGATCCCTGAAGCGCGCGGTTGAGATAGGCAAATGCTTCGGGGCGATCGCCTAGCATCGAGTAGTAGCCCGAAATATCGGAGAGCACGCCAGTGTCGCGCGGATTGACTTCCAAACTCTGCTTCGCCAGCGTGATCGCTTTGGCGTACGCGGCAGCAGCTTCGCCCCGGCTCTTTACCGAGTAATAGTAGGCGTCACCCAGATTGCCCCAAACTCCATAGTCCTGGTCACCGAGGGCGATGGCTTGTTTGTAGTTCTGGGCAGCGTCGTCAAACTGTCGCGAATCAAAGTACACCGTCGCCAGGTTGGAATAAGCGTCCGACGAGCCGCGGATCGCAATCGAACGTTGCAAGGCGGTGATAGCGTCCGAGTAGCGTCCCAGGGAGAGATAAGCGCCACTCAGATTGCTGTAGCCGCGAAAACTGTCGGGAGCCAGCGCAATTACGCGGGAGAACATCTCGGCCGCCTGTGCGTAGTGTGCCTCATCCATATACAGCGCTCCAAGCGAGTTGTAATTCCTCCAGTAGTTGGGACGGGCAGCAATCGCGGCAGAGTAGGCTTTCTCGGCCGCGTCCATTCGGCCTAGATGTTCGTAAGCGGACGCCAAACCGCGGATCGCATTGTCACTCGTTGGTTCCAACGCAACCGCTGTCTGAAACTCCTTACTCGCTTCTTCGTACTTTCCGGTTCCGTCATCGACCAAGCCCAGGCAGATATGGCCCTGTGCCTGGCTCTCATCAAGCGACAGCGCCTTTTTGCAGTTGTCCTTCGCAGCCCTCGTCCACTTGGCGTCTTTTTCCAGTTCGTACTTTCGCCAGTAAGCTTCGCCCAGTCCGGAGAAGACGAGCGAGTACTTCGGATCCAGTTCCAGCGCCCGGTCGAAAACGGTAATCGCATTGTCCACATTTTCGGGCTTCTGAAACTCCTGCAGATAGCCGCGCCCCTGAAGATAATAGTCGTAGGCGGAGGGCTCATTCGTGCCACGCGCTGCCAGCAAGCGCCGTTCCTCGGGCTGAAGATCGAGTTCCAGCGATCTCAGCACGCTCTCGGTTACTTGGTCTTCAATTGCGAAGGTATCGGACAACTGCCCGTCGATCCTGTCGCCGTGAATCTGACGATGGGTCTTGGCATCGACCAGACTGTAGTTGACCCGCACCATCTCGCCGGATCGCTGAAGCGAGAGCTCGAGGCCGAGCGTAACTCCGAACTCCTCTTGTGCTTGCTGCAGAGTTGTGACTCCGGCTGCTGTAATCTCGCTCGCGGGAATCACTTGCAGGGGATGACTTCCCGTGAGCTGAGTTAGCCGTGCGGCCAAAGTTTCGGCCAAGCCGCGTTCCAGGGCGGAACTCTCCGGATCCGCGGCAGGCATTGGAGCAGGCAACACGGCTAGCTGGCGTTCTTGCGGGGCGTCGGGAATGCCGAGCACACTCCTGACCTCCCGCTGGGCACCATAGAACGCATGGCGAAAAACCAACGGAACCGAATCCGGCGAGCCGTGTGTTAGCCATACCTGGGCGAGGAACATCAAAGCGATAACGGTTACGAGGGCGCCCGACCATTTTGCTGTCCGATGAACGGACGCTGTGCGCAGCTTTCTGGGACGCTTTGGGTTGCCGACTCCTTCGGCGCATAGATTAAAGAGATGAACGCGGAATCCATGTTTGACTTCAGCGTCCCCCAAATCACTCAACGTATTTTTCCAGCCGGTGATCTGGGTCAGTACGTCGGCCAGCGCCTTCGAGACAAGGATATGCCCGGCGTCGCCGCAGTCCATCACGCGCTGAGCGACGTTAATGCCGCCGCCTGCCACGTTACGGTTCGCGTTAATGTCTGCAAGTCGGTATACCGGACCTGAGTGCAGGCCCATGCGCAACTTGATTTCCGGGTGTTGCTGGAGACTGCGAGCTAACGTTAGCGCGCAGCGCACGGGCGCCTCGGGGTCGCCGAAGAACACCAGGGCCATCCCATCCCCGGTGGGAAGCCGAATTAATTGATCGCCATTTCGAGCACCGACGAACTCGGAATTTGTGCTGGTGGTGTCTTGCAGCTTGCGGATGCCTTCTGCTGCTCTGCCCATTGGCAGGGTAGAGTAAGCAACGATGTCCATGAACAGCACATGAGCGATCTCAAGTGCCGGAGATAATGCGGGACTTTCCATTCTCACCCCAGGCAAACAAATCTTATCCTAATTGGTTACCTTATGGCCTGCCGACGTTGGTGAGCCGCTTAGACTTACAACACAATCTTGTTTCCCGATCCGACGAGAGTGTAACTACCGTAACCTCGCTGCGCTCGGCCTTCGGCGCTAGCATTAGAGAATCCGCCATTCGGAGTCTGCCTATGCGCTCGATAAAGTTTCTGGCTCTGGCCTCCTCACTTCTTTACCTTGCCGCCGTCAGCTTGGGCCAATCTCTCGGCGACGTGGCCCGCGAGCAGAAGCAGAAAAAGCAGAACCAGCCCGCTGCCAAGGTCATCACCAACGAAGACCTTCCGGCGCACGCGGACGATGACGATCAACCGCCCGTCAACGGCCATAACTCGAACCCTCCCAGCCGACCCCTCGGCTCGAAATCGGCTGAGCAGTGGAAGGCGCAGATCGAAGCCCAGAGGAACACCGTCGCTTCGCTGCAGGCTCGACTCGACAAGCTGAATTCCTTCGATCCACTTCGCCAACGGAAACTGCGTTTACCATTGCGTGGAGTACAACGAAAGTCAGTTGAAGCGGCAGGACCAGGTGCAAGTCTTGCAAGGCCAGCTCGAAGAAGCGAAAAAGAAACTCGACGAGCTGCAGGAAGCCGCCCGCCACGAAGGTTTCGGCAACGCCGTCTGGGAGCCGTAACGCACCGTTACTTTCCAACTTGAGTCAACCGCCCGCCCATTTCATCTGCTTTCCTCGCTTTGCGTGTAGAATTTCTGCAGACTTGAGGGGGCGGTCAAGTCGTGATCGGCCGAAAGCTCTCGCACTACGAAATTCTCGACGATCTTGGGCGCGGCGGCATGGGCGTCGTGTATCGCGCCCGCGACCTCAAGCTGCATCGCGAAGTCGCGATCAAAGTGTTGCCCACTGACCGTGTTCTGCGTCCCACTGCGAAGGCCCGGTTTCAGCGCGAGGCTCTCGCCGCTTCCGCGCTGAATCATCCGAACATCATCACGATTTACGAAATCAGCTCCGAGGACGACACCGAGTTCATCGTGATGGAGTATGTCCGCGGCGCGACGCTGTCGTCGCTGCTGAAGAAGCGGCCGCTGGGCGTGAGCGAAGCCATCCATTACGCGGTGCAGATTTCCGACGCGCTCGCCAAGGCGCACGCTGCCGGCATCGTTCATCGGGATCTCAAGCCGGGAAATATCATGGTCACCGAAGATGGGCTGGTCAAAGTTCTCGACTTCGGCCTCGCAAAATTCAACCCGCTAGTGGCGGGCGCCGAAACCGAAGAAGTGGATTCGCCCACTGCGCCGGAATTCACCTTGACCATGCCGGGTGCGGTCACGGGAACGCCGGCTTATCAATCGCCCGAGCAGGCACGTGGCGAAAAAGTCGATGCCCGCTCCGACGTCTTCGCCCTTGGTATCGTGATGTTCGAAATGTTCACCCGCCAGCTTCCTTTCGAGGGAACAAATACGGTTGCTTTTCTGCACAATCTGCACTTCAGCCAGCCGCGCAACCTGGCGGAGATGCGCCCGGATTTGCCCAAACCGCTCACCTCGCTGGTCTCGCGCATGTTGGAGAAAAAAGTTGAAAAGCGCATGCAGAGCGCGGCCGAAGTTTCCACCGAACTGCGCCGCGCGTCTGGAGTGACCGAATCGCCGCTGAGTTGGCGGCCGAGCGATACCACCATCGAGATGGTGCGGCTGCCTTCGGATTCGGTGCTGAGCCGCTTTTCGCGCAGGCAGCGTTGGATCGCAGCGAGCGTGGTCGTGGTGCTGATGGTCGCTGGAGTTGGCGGCTGGAGATATTGGAAGGAGAGTAAGGCCCGTACTGTCTCCATCGAGTTACTGCCGGTTGACGACAACGCCTACGCGCTCTACCAGCGCGCCCGCTACGATCTTGATCATTACGATCGCCCCAACAATATCGATAACGCAATCAAGTTGCTGCAGCGTGCTATCCAGCTCGATCCGCAGTCGGCGGCAAGTTTCGCCGCGCTCAGCGAGGCCTACTATGAACAAAACCGTCTGAACGCCGATCCGCAATGGATGAAGCTGGCTGCGCAATACGCGGAGAAAGCCATCAGCCTGGACAATTACCTGGCCGGTGCCCACGACTCTCTCGGTTCTGGTCAAGATGCAATCCGGTGATTTTGCCGGTGCCGAAAAGGAGTTTCTGTCCGCTGCGCAGCTCGATCCAAAAAGCGCGACACCTCATCGTTATCTCGGCGAGCTTTACTCCAGTAACGCGAAGCGCGACCAAGCCACTCAAGAACTCGGCACCGCTCTGCAGTTAGATCCAAAAGATTGGCGACCTACACGACATTTGGACTGAACGCATATCGAGGCGGGAATTACAAAGAGGCTTTGTCAGAATGGGAGCAGGCTCGTGCGATCGACGCCGACAATCTGCTTGTGCTGCGCAACCTGGCGGCAGCTTACCACGCGGTTGGAAGCGACGATGATGCAGTCGCAGCGTTGCAACACGCGCTAGTGATTAAGCCGACCGCCGATGTCTACAATAACCTGGGAACAATTTTGTTTTATCAAGGCAAGTATGACCAGGCCGTGCCGGCATTCGAAAAGGTAGTTGCCCTAAATGACAACGCTTTCGATGCGTGGGGAAGCCTAGCAGACGCATACCGCTGGTCTACGGCTCAAAAGGAAAAGGCCAAGCCTGCCTACCAAACGGCGGTCCGTTTGGCGCGGGAGGAACTGACTAAGAGTCCGGGGCAAGCGGACGTCCAAGCTTACTTGGCACTATACCTCGCAAAAAGCGGTAATAAAGATGCTGCGATTGCAGCCCTGCCCGCCGCCAAGGTTGCCGATCCGACCATCCTCTATAACATCGCGACGGTGTATGAACTGTGCGGGAACCGTGACAAAGCATTGAACTCTTTGCTGGCCGCAGTGAGAGCTGGACAAGATATGAATGACATTAAGAATGACCCGGAATTAGTCTCTTTGCGGGCCGATCCCCGGTATCAGCTTACGATCGTAAGTGCGGCGACGAGCAAGCCTGGCAGCTAGCTGGGCGTTTAGTCTTGACTTTCTGTCCTTTCGGCGTTATTTTCCCATCTCTTCGTTTTCTTGCCCCGGATGTTGCACTTACCTTAAGGAGGACGATGATGGCTGTTTACCTTTACAACCTCGCATTTTCTTTGGGGACTCCCGATACCGCGGTGGGCAGATTTCAGCAATACAATTCCTCGATCGTGTCGCCGACTATTGCCAACCAATCGTCCGCGTGGTTCACTTATGGGCTTGCCGGTACGCCGGGCAATCTGGGAGATTATTTTCAACCTGTCACGGTGCAGATCAATCCCAACCAATGGGAGAATCCCACGAGTGACGACGATTGTCTGAGCCTGAATCCGGACGACTACCTGGCGATGCGTATTTTCTCCACCGACGCAAATGTTGCCCAATACCAGGTTCGCGTGACTGGTGTTTTCGGACAAGGCACAAGCGCGGCACCCACCGACACTCCTGAAACACTGCAATCGCCTTTGGTGATGAGCACGCCGACCGTAAAGAGCTCCTATCCGCGTGCGGTCATTGATGTGGATGGAACCGCCTCATCCAGTTGGCCCGGACCGGTTACTGGGCCCCTCACTAACGACGGTTCGTGGAACAACTGGCTGGGCATGGCCCATCCAACTTCAGATAACGGCGCGAACGATTACACCCTTAACGTCGGCGTGAGTGTTGCCTACAACGGCAGCCTCTACACCTTCGGAACCGATCCGCGGATGAGGGTGGGCCCGGGAATGTTGCACCGCAAACACCACGACCACGCCGCATAAGAAATTCTTCTGGGAAATAGGGCCGCCTGACAGGCGGCCTTTTTATTTCTCGGGATCGATTTTCTGGTCGAGGTAAATCCACAGCACCCGCGAAAATAGTGTCAGCGGCGGCGCCAGCGGCAGAAACGCGACGATTGCCCACAGCGTGATTTTCTCCAGGGACCAGCGAGTGGCCAGCCATAGAATCGCCGCCAGCGCGACGATCAGAATTAACGCCAAGCCGTAGCTTAGGTACATCGCGCCGAGGAAATATCCGGGTTCGCGCTCAAACTTCAGCCCGCAAGATGGACACTGCTCGTACATCCGTGGCCAGCCACTGAAAATCGATTTGCGAAAAATTCTGCCGGCGCGGCAGCGCGGGCAAAGCTGATGGAGGATCGCAACTAGACTATTTGTCATCCCGAGCCAGCCTCGTTTGCGCAGCTTTGGATCTGGGCGAGCTGCACGACTTGTCGCGTTCCGTGCGGCAGAGAAAACGCGCGTTTGGCTCGCATCCTATCTACGGCGCGTGGGGGTTTGCGTAGTTGCCGGCACTGCACGGCGAACCGGCACAATCGCCCCGCGCGAGGGATCGGCAGCGGCGTTGGCGCGGGTCAGCACTTCTTTTTGGATGTACTGCACAAATTCCTGGATCTGGTTCTGCATTTCTTCCATCCGCTCGCGCATTTGCAGAATAATCGCAATTCCGCTGATGTTGACCGCCAAATCGCGGGCCAGAGTCAGAATAAATTCGAGACGCTGCAGGTCTTCGTCGGTGTAAAGCCGTGTGTTGCCCTCGGTTCGCGACGGCTTCAGCAGTCCTTCGCGTTCATACAGCCGCAGGGTTTGCGGATGAATCTCGTACATCTCGGCAACGGCCGAGATCATATAAGCGCCCTTCGATTTTCGCTTAGTCATTACCTCTAATCTATAACAAAGCAAAAAACCGGCCTCGGATTTACGCGGATTCAGACGGATTGTTGAAATTCCTGCCGGAAATCCGTGAAAATCCGTGCGATCCGTGGCTGTCTTTGGTTGAGCTCTTAATCCGTAGCCAAATGTTCTTTCGGGGCCGGCGACCAGCCTTCCGGTTTGAGAACGTGATTGAGGAAGTACGCCACCACTCCGGCAGCGATCAGGATCATTCCGAAGGCAAACGAACTCATGCCCAGCACTTGTTCGGTCTCGCTCCGTACCACCGAGAAGCCGAGCAGCAACGTCGGTGCGATTCCGACAGCAATGGCTCCAAACATCCCACCCGGCACACGAAATGCGCGCGGCAACTCCGGTTCGCGAACGCGAAGTACGACGAGGGCCACAAACTCCAAGGTCAGGCTTGCCCCGTAAAGAAGAATGTCGAGCGTGACCAGCCGTTCAAAGCCGAGGCCGAGGCACATCGCCCAACAAACTGCCAAGGCGAGAATTGCCACCCAAGGCGCCCGCGTCCGCGGATGCAGCTTGCCAAAAATCTTCGGCAGCATTCCGTCCTGCGCCATCGCCAACGGCAGGCGCGAGTAGCTCATGACCAGCGCGTTGAACATGCCAAAGCCGCTGATGATCCCGCCCAGCGCCAACCCAAAGCGCAGCAGCGGCCCGCCCAGCATTCCCGCGATGTCGGCCCAGAAGCCGGTCTCCCACGCCGAAGCCGGAAGTCCCGTCATCCACATTCCTGCAACTGGCAGAATGTAGCTCAACGCCACGATCGCAACCGCGACCAGCATGGCCCGCGGATAAGTCCGCTGCGGACGCTCGACTTCGGTCGCGATGGTTGACGCGTTGTCCCAGCCCATGTAATTCCACATGCAGATCAGCAGGCCAGTGAGGATGTCAACGTTGGAATTCGTCGGCTTGGTCACCGCGTTGGCCAAAGCGCCGAACTTGAACGGAGCGATACAGACGATTGCAATAAACGGAGCGGAAAGTGCGAAGAACAGCCACAGAGAAGTCGTCGAAACTACGCGGACGCCGGCGATGTTCATCAGCGCGCAGATAATCACCACGCCGAGCGCGACGAGCTCGCCGCGATGTCCGACTGCAAACCACGGGAACAACCGATCCAGATAAAGAACAAACAGCGTCGGATAGATCGCCATGTCGAAGATCGACGCCACCAGCGAGAGCCACGCTTCCTGAAATCCCCAGAAATTTCCCATCGCGCGCCGCACCCACGCGTAGTAACCGCCTTCAAAGGGCAGGGCGCTCGAAAGTTCGCCAATCATGAATGCGGTGGGCAGACTCCACAGAATCGGAGTGAGGAGCAGGATGAGAATCGCTTTGCCGTAACCGGCGCCGTGAACGATGTCTTCGGTGCCGTAAGTGCCGCCCGAGACCATAAAAAAGGTAGCGGCGACGAGGGGCCAGAGCGTCAGACGAACTGATTTTTTCCGGCTGGGAACGAGGGTTGGGGATTGAAGTTGCGGACGGGCTGCGCTAGTTGCCAATTTCTATGGCTTCCTCCTCTGGGCGAATCACTCTCTGCCACCTTGTCTCCCTTGTTAGCAAGGCTCCCGGTGCGTGCGATTTCCGGGCATTGGGCCGAAGTTAGTTCGCACGTATGAGATTACGGCAATTTTCCACAGATGCAACAAAATTCTCGAAAATTTTTGTCAGCCGACAGGGCTGGTACCGAGGTAATTAAAGTTGACTGGGTGCCCAGTTCGTTACAGGTGTCGTTTCGTGGTGTGTAGTGGCGCGGTTCTTTCTGATATACATGTTGCAACGTAAGAAAATCTCTGCAGTAGGGGCGATTCAATGAAACTGAAGAATCTGGCTTGGGCGGGCTTGATCGGCTCAACTCTGCTGTTCGCAAAAATGACCACTCCTCAGAACACGTTCACTCCCAACCAAATCAAATGGGGCCCGCCGCCGCCATTTGTCGCCGCCGGCGCTCAGTTGGCTGTGCTTGAGGGCGATCCGAGTGCAAGTTCCGGGGATTTTACCATTCGCTTGAAGATGCCCGACGGCTACAAGATCGCGCCGCATTGGCATCCTAAACGCGAGAACGTCACCGTGATTTCAGGCAAATTCAAAGTGGGGATGGGCGATACCTTCGACGAAAGCAAGATGAGCGAATTTCCCGCCGGAAGTTTCGCTTATCTCGACCCCGATATGCACCACTACGCGCAAGCCTCCGGGCCGACGATCGTCCAGGTGCATGGCATGTCGCCGCTGCAGTTCAATTACGTGAACCCGAGCGACGATCCCAGCAAGAAGTGAGCGAGAAGATAAAACCGCAGAGGACGCGGAGGGAAATTAAGATCTCTGTGACTCCGCGTCTCCGTGGTTAAAGGTCTTTGAACAGTTCAGCTCGCGGATCTTCGGGGTTGAGCTTGGCCAGTTCGCGCAGCAGTTCTTTGGTCTTCTCGTCGCGCGGCAGCGGGACAGTCACTTTTACTTCCACAATCTCATCTCCACGGACGCCATCTTTAGTGGCTGACGGCACCCCCTTTTCGCGCAACCGCAGCTTCTGCCCGGATTGAGTTCCTGGGGGAATTTTCAGCACTGTGCGGCCGTCAATGGTTGGAACTTCGATCTTTGCGCCGAGCGCCGCTTCCATAGCGGTAATGGGAACGTTCAAATAAATATCGTCGCCCTCGCGGCGGAAAACCGGATGCTCGCCGGTCCGAATAATCACATAAAGATCACCGGTCGGCCCTCCGCGCGCCCCCGCATTGCCTTTTCCGGCAATCCGGATGCGCTGGCCATCGCGCGTGCCCGCTTTAATCCGCACCTCCAGTGGATCGGTGCGCTCGACCGTTCCTTCGCCGTGGCACACTGGACACGGAGAAAGATTCTTGCCCGTCCCATGGCATCGCGGACACGTGACATTGAACTTCATCCGTCCGCCGGTTTGCGTGATCTGCCCTGTGCCGTTGCACTCCGGACATTTCCCCGGCGCTTCAATCGTTCCCTGGCCGTGACAGTTCGCGCAGGTATCGCGGCGCGCAATGTTCAACCGCATCACGCCGCCGCGGATGGCCGTCCAGAAGGGAACGTTGACCTGATACTCGAGTTCGGACCCGGGCTCGGGGCCCTCGGCCTCAGCCTGCGGATGCCGGCCGCCGAACATGCCGGAAAAAATGTCGCGGAAGCCGCCTGTACTGCCGCTGGGCTGTTTCTTTCCCCGAGCGCCTTCAAACAGATCGGAAAAATCGAATCCGCCAAAATCATAGTGAACCCCCTGCTGCGCCCCGCCGCCGCCCGGCTCTGTGCCCGGAGGAAATCCTCCAAAGCCGCCGGCGCCGGTCGCTCCACCGCGTGCGTAGGCTTCGGCCGCGGCCGGATCGATGTTGTCGGAGTAGAAGCCGATCTGGTCGTAAATCTTGCGCTTCTTGGGATCGCTGAGAACGTCATTGGCCTCGGACATGGCCTTGAATTTCTCTTCCGCAGCCTTGTCGCCAGGGTTGACATCCGGATGGTACTTGCGCGCCAGCTTACGGAACGCCTTGCGAATCTCCTCGGCGGACGCAGACTTCTTCACGCCGAGGAGTTCGTAATAATCTTTTTTTGTGGTGGTTGCCATCTGGCGCTTACTACATTCTTGTCCTGAGTGCTGTCCGGCTCTTGTTGGCTAAGAGTGAATTGTCATCCTGAGCGAGATTACCGTTCGCAGCGCGAAGGGCGATGCAGTCGAAGTGACCTGCTGTTCCGGGGCCCGTGCAATGGCCTTTCGGGAAATTCTCTCATTACTGCACTCGCGGCGTCTGTTGTTCCCGGTTCCCGAGCCGCTCCCACTTGGCCGCGTCCACGTACACGGGAATGCTCTGCAATCCCGTCGCCGTGGGACGGAGCACGTACAAACGCCCTTCCTCCTCGGCGAACGTCAAGAAATATTCTTGCTCTTTGATTTGAAACTGCACCGTGAAATCTCCTCTCCCCAAAACCCAAAAATTCAATGTCACCCTGAGCGAAATTGCCATTCGCGAAGCGAATGGCAATGCAGTCGAAGGGTCTCGTGTTACTCGATCTCAGCAGCGGCTCCGCCGGGAATTCTCTTCCACACTTCTTGCTGAAAACTCCTCGCCACGACTGTGGCACTACGAGCCTACCTGCGATCCTTCGACTCTGCTGGAGGTTCGCTACGCGAACCTCCAGCTCCGCTCAGGATGACAAGTATTGAGCGTTATTTCTTATCTTCGACGTCCACGTATTCCGCGTCGATTACGCCTTCGTCTTTCTTTTGGCCCTGGCCATCGCCACCAGGCTGCGGACCTGCCTGTGCGCTCGGGCCAGCCCCGCCAGACGGCTGCGCGGCTTTGTACATCTGCTCCGCCAGCTTGTGCGAAGCCGAAGTCAGCTGCTCGCGCGCCTTGTCCATCGCAGACTTGTCGCCGCCTTCGAGCGCCTTCTTGGCGTCAGCCACTGCGTTTTCCACGTCGCCACGCTCCGAGCCCGAGATCTTGTCGCCGTGCTCCTTCAGCATCTTTTCCACGTTGTAAACCATGGAATCGAGTTGATTTTTGGCCTCGATCTCGTCACGCTTGGCTTTGTCTTCGGACGAATGCGAATCGGCTTCCTTCGCCATTCGATCCACTTCCTCTTTGCTCAGACCCGAAGACGACGTGATCGTAATCTTCTGGTCCTTGCCCGTGGCCGTATCCTTCGCGGTCACGTTCAGGATGCCGTTCGCGTCAATATCAAACGTCACCTCGATCTGCGGCACGCCACGCGGAGCCGGCGGAATTCCAGTCAGATGAAACTTGCCCAGCGTCCGGTTCTGCGCCGCCAGGGGGCGTTCGCCCTGCAGCACATGAACCTCAACCGAAGTCTGACTATCCGCCGCGGTCGAAAACGTTTCCGTCTTCTTGGTCGGAATCGTGGTGTTGCGCGGAATCATAGGCGTCGCCACGCCGCCCAGGGTTTCAATCGCCAGCGACAGCGGAGTCACGTCGAGCAAGAGCAGGTCTTTCACTTCGCCCTTTAGTACGCCACCTTGAATCGCCGCGCCGACTGCCACGACTTCATCCGGGTTCACGCCCTTGTGGCCTTCGCGTCCAAACAGATCTTTCACCAGCGCCTGAATGCGCGGCATACGCGTCTGCCCGCCGACCAGCACCACTTCATTGATCTTGTTGGCTTCAATGCCGGCATCTTTCATGCACTGCTTGCACGGCCCAACCGAGCGCTGAATAATGTCTTCCACCATCGATTCGAGCTTTGCCCGGGTCAACTTCTTGACCAGGTGCTTCGGCCCGCTCGCATCCGCGGTGATGAACGGCAGATTGATTTCCGTCTCCATCGTCGTCGAAAGCTCGATCTTGGCCCGCTCCGCCGCGTCCCGCAGACGTTGCAGCGCCATCTCGTTGCCCTTGCCGCGCAGGTCGAGGCCTTCATCTTTCTTGAACTCGTCGACCAGCCAATCGACCAGCCGCTGATCGAGGTTGTCGCCGCCGAGGTGTGTGTCACCATTGGTGGCTTTGACTTCGATCACGCCTTCGCCGACTTCGAGAATCGAAATGTCGAAGGTGCCGCCGCCGAAGTCATACACAGCGATGGTCTCGTCTTTGCCTTTGTCGAGACCGTAAGCCAGCGCCGCCGCCGTCGGCTCATTAATGATTCGCTTCACGTCCAGCCCGGCGATCCGGCCGGCATCTTTGGTCGCCTGGCGCTGCGCGTCGTTAAAATACGCAGGCACAGTGATGACCGCCTCGGTCACTTTTTCGCCAAGATAGTCTTCCGCGGCCTTCTTCAGTTTTTGAAGAATCATCGCCGAGATTTCCGGCGGAGTGTACTCTTTGCCCTGGGCCACGATCGCGACGTGGTCGCCCTGGCGCACAACCTTATATGGAACCATCTTCATTTCTGCGTCGACCTCGTCGTAGCGCCGTCCCATGAAGCGCTTGATCGAGTAAACCGTGTTTTCGGGATTGGTGATGGCCTGGCGTTTTGCCACTTGGCCCACCAGCCGTTCGCCGGTTTTGGTGAATCCGACGATCGAAGGCGTGGTTCGACCGCCTTCTTCGTTTTCAATGACCTTGGGCTCACCGCCCTCCATCACCGCTACCACGGAGTTGGTCGTACCGAGGTCAATTCCAATAATCTTGCCCATAAAAGGCTCCTTTTGTTTCTATAAGTGCTTTACAATCAATGTCATGATGATTGCGGCTCTTACGATACTAAGACTTGAGTGAGTTAGTGTCAAGGTTTAGATGCGGAAGGCGGGGGTGAGGATGCGGCGAAACAGGCCCCGAACCGTCTGCCGGTCACCAGCCCGAAGGCGGAGTCACAGCTCCCACAGGTGAAACGCGGGCAGGTACACATTGTCGCGATCGATGGGTATCTGATTTTCTATCTTCGTGAAGTAGTCCTCCAGTCCATCATGAGCTGAGATCCCTCTCCAGATTCCATTTCCAGCCTTGATCCTCGGAATCACAATCCTCAGAACCAGGTTCTCCCACTCCCAGAGGTGCCCATTCTGGTTGCGCTTCCAGCGCTCGACGCCAACATACGGCTGCAACTTGTACCAGCATCGAAGGACTGGCGAAGCATAGAAATGAGCAATAATGTTTAGAGGGACAGCCCCCTCACGGACGAGGAGTCCCAGTTGGTCAAACGACCGTGAGACCGTGTCAGCGGCATCGCGGTCGCTTGGATCAGGAGATCCCTCCCAGTAAATCTTGTCACGCACTGCCCCGTGGGGCACGTGGTCGCCGGATGCTGGATGCATTGAATAAACGCGATGTCTTGCATCGCGGACATCCTTTTTGTCCAGCAGGCCAAAAACAAATCGGTATACAGTGCTAAGGTGGCTTTGTTTTGCGAACCCACCCTGTCATCCTGAGCGCGGTGGCTGCTTCGCGAATGCGAAGCAGCCACGAAGTCGAAGAGCCTGCCCTGAGCGAAGTCGAAGGACCCCACACCCGCGTGCGCATCGATGAACCCCGCGAGGGATTCTCACGATGCTCTCAACTGATGGGAGGGAACTCCCTGCGGCGCTAGTCTCACACTCAGCGGGCGCGGGATCCTTCGACTCCGCAAACACTTCGCTCCGCGAAGTGTTTCCCGCGCTCAGGATGACATTGCGAGTAGAGTGCCGGGTGCCCCGCCCTTACGGGAGCGTCTTTGCGACGTAGGGCGGTGATTTTCTTGCCCGGGTGACCCGCCCTTACGGGTGCGTTCTTTGCGACGTGGGGTGGGTTGCCCACGAGGAACGTAACCAATCTTCGAGAGTTCCTGGACGAGCCAAGCCGCGAAGCGGCGTAAGAATGCAGCCCACGGCGCAAGCCGTGGGTAGAGGATCAGCCCTCGACCACCCCGCGGAGCGAAGCCGGTCTCGCGCCCACATACGCCTGGCTATCTAGTCCGCATATTCTTCACAATCGGTTATTCGACCTGAGCCTTTTGATGATTCCAAGGGCAGACGCGAGGCCTTTCGCCGCTACGCGGCTGGCTCATTTTCCCTAGCCACCGCCCACGGCTTGCGCCGTGGGCTGCATTCTTCTCGCCCCTACGGGGCTAATCCCACAAATGCTCTTCGTCGCACGCTACGTTGTTCTTTTTGAGAAACGTCAAGAATTCTTCCTGGAATGAGCGCTTTTTATGATGTTCCTCTTGTCTTGCGATGTACTTTTTGACCGCCGCAACGTTCGATTCGCTGACGCTGAAAACTCCGTATCCGGTTTGCCAGAAAAAATTATGGGATTTCGCGCGCATCCATTTTGAGGAATTTGTCTTGACGACGCGAACCATCTCCGCCGCAGAATGCATGGGGCGAATGCGGACAAGCATATGAACGTGGTCGACGGTGCCGTTAATGATCACTGCCGTTCCGCGCATTTCACGGACGATGCCCCCGAGGTAGGCAAAGAGATCGTCACGGAACTCCGGCTTGATGAGGGGCAGCCGTCCTCGGGTGCTGAAGATGAAATGAAAAAGGATATTTCCGGAGGTATGGGACATGTTGTTTCACCCGTTGCGGGGCTTGCGCTTTCTTGCGTTTGGGGATCCAGGGCTTGTGCCCCTTCGACAGGCTCAGGGCAAGCTGTGGGCTGCATTCTTGCGCCCCTACCCGGCTTCGCTAGACTGATCAATTAGCGGCGGCAGCGCGGTGACCAGCGTCACAGTCGCGGATAACGGGACGCGATCTCTTCCCAATCTCGGAATTTCCCCGCGAGAAAGTACCGCC
This sequence comes from uncultured Acidobacteriaceae bacterium, assembly GCA_963848325.1. Lineage (GTDB taxonomy): Bacteria > Acidobacteriota > Terriglobia > Terriglobales > Acidobacteriaceae > DATJOJ01. The sequence continues at coordinate 273,677 of CAWKDJ010000013.1, read as the reverse complement.
AAGCCTGATGCCAGATGACCTGGCCCCAAGACGGCTCTGGGCAGCGAGTTGCATCTCGAACGCCGCTGCCAGAAAGAGTCGTGCTCAGGCGGTCGTGAGCTCTGTGCCAGCGAGTGAGTTCCCCTTGAAATGTATCCGTGTTGATCCGCGTAAATCCGTGGCAAGCGCGTTTTCAATCGTACTTCTCATACAGGATCGACTTCCGCTCCCATCCGAGCGACTTCAGCAGCTCACGGTTAGCTTTGACCATCTTGTCGAGTCCGCAGATATAGGCGTGCATATCGGTGCGGCCTTGGGCGATGGCTGGCACGTGATCTTGCACGTATCCGCGCAAGCCATTCCATTCGGCGCTGCCCCGGCTGAGAGTAGGGAAGTAATGAAAGTTGACATGCTCGGCGGCCAGGCGCAGGAATTCCTTATGGTAGTAAATGTCTTTTTCGGTGCGATTGCCGAAGACGAGCCAGAGTTGGCGGTTTTGGTGGCGAGCTTCCTCGACAAGAAGCCAGTGCAGCATCGAGCGAATGGGCGCGATGCCGGTTCCGGTCGCGATGAAGATCGTATCGCGCAGCGGCGGACGCAGAATGAAATCGCCGAAAGGGCCCTGGCAGGCGATTTCGTCGCCTTCTTTCATGTCGCAAAGAAAGTTCGACATGAAGCCGTCTTGCACGCGGTTCAGGCAGAGCGCGAAGCTGGCGTCCTCCCTCGGTGGCGAGGCGATGGAATAGGCGCGCGTCATCTCTTCGCCGTCGGGTTTAGTGGTTTTGAAGGAAAGCCATTGCCCGGCGACGAATCCGAACCGGGGAACGCCGTTCATCTCGAATTCGAGGTGTTTGGTGAGGTCGGAAAGGGAAGTGGAGCGAGTCAGTCGCGCGGCGAAGGTTTGGAATGGTGCCATCAATAATGTAGATGATCAAGGTAGTGAAAACGCTGCGCAGTGAGAACTCCCTGAGGTGGCAGCCATTATTTGCAAAGTGCAGAGGTCAGTTCGACTGCGCAGGAAGCTCACTCCGCGAACTTCCTGCTCCGCTCAGGATGACAATTTCGTGCGAGAGCTACTCCACCGTCACCGACTTCGCCAGATTTCGAGGCTGGTCGACGTCGCAACCGCGGCGAACCGCGATGTGGTACGCCAGCAATTGCAGCGGGACAATTTCCAGAATCGGCGAGAGCTCGTCCGGAGCGGGTGGGACGTAGAGCACGTGGTCGGCGGCTTCTTTGATCTCTTCATCGCCTTCGGTGGCGAGCGCAATCACGATGCCCGAGCGCGCCTTCACTTCTTTCAAATTCGACATCGTCTTTTCGTAGCGCAGGGAGGAAAGTTCGTCATTCACATCGCGTGTAGCCAGAATTACGACCGGCAAATTTTCGTCGATCAGGGCATTCGGGCCATGTTTCATTTCGCCCGCAGGATAGCCTTCGGCGTGAATGTAAGAAATTTCTTTCAGTTTCAGCGCGCCTTCAAGCGCGATGGGGTAGTGAATGCCGCGGCCGAGAAAGAGAAAATCTTGCGCGCGAACATATTCTTTGGCCAGCTCTTCAGTGGTTTCTTCGTGGGTAAGCAGATGTTCGAGTTTGCCCGGAATGCACGCCAGTTCCTGCACTGCTTGCTGCGCTTTTTCCCCGGTGAGCGTCCCGCGCATCTCCGCAAGATAGAGAGCGAAAAGATAAAGCGCGGTCAGCTGCCCGGTGAACGCTTTCGTCGACGCGACGCCAATTTCCGGACCAGCGTGAGTATAGATCGTTCCGGAGGCTTCGCGCGTGATCATTGAGCCGACTACGTTGCAGATCGCGAGCGTCTTCGATCCTTTGGCCTTGGCCTCGCGCTGGGCAGCGATGGTGTCAGCAGTCTCACCGGATTGGGAGATCAGCATGGTGAGAGTGTTAGGAGCAATAATCGGATCGCGATACCGCCACTCGCTGGCGTAGTCGACCTCGACGGGAATGCGCGCCAGACGCTCGATCATGAACTTGCCGGCGAGCGCGGCGTGCCAACTGGTGCCGCAAGCGGCGATGTTAATTTTCTGCGCGGCTTTGAATTCGGCCTCGGTCACTTCCATCTCGTCGAGAAAGATCTGGCCGGTTTCCTGCGAAATTCTCCCCAGTGTGGTGTCTCGCACGGCGCGCGGCTGCTCATAAATCTCTTTGAGCATGAAGTGCTTGAAACCGCCCTTTTCCGCCATGATCGGGTCCCAGGTCACATGCTGCACCTGGCGCACGATGGGCGTCCCGCTGAAATCGGTGAGCTGTACGCCATTCGGAGTAATCACCGCGAGATCGCCATCGGCGAGAAAGAAGAGATCGCGGGTGTGGTAAAGAATTGCGGGAACATCGGAGGCGACGAAATATTCGTCTTTGCCCAGGCCGATGACCGCGGGAGGGCCATTGCGCGCAGCGACAATCTTATTGGGATCGTCGACGGCGATGACCGAAAGCGCGAACACGCCGGTCAACTGACTGACGGTCTTCCGTACCGCTTCTTCCAAAGGAACGTGGCGGCCGTTGCCGCTGGGGTAGAAATATTTTTCGACAAGGTGAGCGATGACTTCGGTGTCGGTCTCGGTGGTGAACGTGTGGCCTTCTTCGATCAGTTTCTTTTTGAGCGGGACGTAATTCTCGATAATGCCGTTGTGGACGACCACGATCTTCCCGGTGCAGTCGCGGTGAGGATGGGCGTTTTCTTCGGTGGGACGTCCGTGGGTGGCCCAGCGGGTGTGGCCGATGCCGTAAGTGCCGTCGAGCGGTTTGAGGCGGATGACCTCTTCCAGATTGCGCAGTTTGCCTTCGGCGCGGCGGATCTGCAATCCCTGCCCGTTGCCGCAAACCGCGATCCCGGCGGAGTCGTAGCCGCGATATTCCAGCCGGCGGAGACCTTCAATGATGACCGGCACAACCTGCTTTTTTCCGACGTAACCGACGATGCCACACATACAATTAGTCCTCCAGCGCGACCCGGCACTCTTCGATCACGGGATTGGTCAGCACCTCACGGGCGATGCGATCAACTTCGACCTGCGCCTCTGCGCGGCCAAGTCCGCCGTCCAGCGTGATCTCGAAGTATTTTCCCTGCCGGACCTCCTCCAACCCTTTGTATCCCATCTTCCGCAGCGCGCCATGGATCGTTTTACCTTGGGGATCCAGCACGCTCTTCTTCAACGAAACGTAAACGTAGGCTTTCATGGGGGACACTACATTATACGTTACAAGGCTGGAACTCCCGCACAGCTTCGAACTAAGCCAACCGCGCGAGTTGAAGATCCAGATCGGCGAGGGCTTTCGTCAGCATCTCGCGATGTTTGGGGTTTTGTGCGGTTTCAAGTTGCTGAAGCACACGCTGCCGGGAGAGCGTCAAACCCTGTTTCTTGCGTTGCGCTGCAAGCTGTTCCTGAGTGAGCCGGATGCGAGGTTCCGACGAGGTTTCGGCGGCTTCGGCCTGTTGCGCTTCGACCGACTTACTCTCCCAACCCCGGGCCATACTCAAATTATATGCGCCGGCTCGATCGCGGCATGGGTTTACGAGCGATGCTCTGGGCAAACATTAATGACAGGAAGTTTGACTTGCGAGTTAGTATGTTCTTGGTGGAGGCCCCTCAGAACGATAGCCGGCGCAAGACCGGCAGAATTGGCTTGACAACGTTGAAGGGGCCAACCATAGTGTAACGGTCAATTACAGATTCACGGGGTAGTTTTGCACGAGGGGGAACTGTTCGGAGACTCGTGACAAATGGTCAGTGACCCGCAGTTCGCTTCAAGAAAAGGTGGGCACACTCAAGGCCGGTCGCCTTCTATATCGGTTGTGCCCAGCGATAGTTTCGTTCCTCCATTTCATACCTTCGTTGTTCTTCCGTCATTGAGTTCGCAGGAGGCTCCCGCAAAAATCTGCGCCAAGGTCACGGCAACACGCGGCCCCGCCAGTCTTTCGACCAGGATCGGCATGGCTCCGCACGGCGTTTAGCGACTTGGAGTTGAGATGATCGCACGCGGAGAAGCTGGAACCGGACTGAGCACTCGCCTCTGGGCGATGCTGCTGGCTGTCCTGTTCTCGATCAAGTGCATCACTGTATTCGCGCTGCCACCGACTTTCACCCTCTCGGCGTACAGCGGTCTCGTTTATTTTGGGTTGCTGTTGCTGGCGACGGTGTTCGCGACGCAGAACGCACTGCGGCGCATTCAGAGATGCCGCTTGTTCTGGGCATTTCTGGCGGGTGGCCTGGCGCTTTGGGCGTTCGATCAATCGATCTATATCTACTACGGGATTGGACTTCGGCAGGAGGTTCCGGATAACTCGGTTGCCGATCCAGCGTTATTTCTGCACATCGTTCCCTTCATGGCCGCGGCCGCGATGCAGCCCCATCTTCAACGCCCGGCTCAAGCGTCGTCGCGGGCCAGCCTCAACTTCCTGCTTCTGTTGTTCTTCTGGGTGTTCCTCTACGCTTATGCTCTCTTTCCTTACCAATCCTTGTTTGCGGACGACAAAATCTACGGTTCGCGCTTCACCCAGTTTTATGCGCTGGAAAATCTCGCATTGATGGCGGCCTTAGGAGTCCTGATCTTTCGCGCGCGACGGCCTTGGGGAACGATCTATGCGCATCTCCTCGGAGCTTCTGCACTGTATGGAATCAGTTCCACGCTGGCGAACATCGCGATCGACGCCGGCCGGGAATACAACGGAAGCCTGGTCTCGCTGGCGCAGATGGCTTCGGTTTGCTGGTTTGTATGGACACCGTTGCGAGCGAGAGACCTGCTGCCCGCTGAATCGAGGCAGGTCGAATTGGAGAGCTGGCGGTCGGAGTTTCTGTCGCTGACGGCGAAGCTGGCGGTCATCGCTATTCCGCTCATCGGAATGTGGGAGCTGTTCTACGGACAAGAGTCCCGTGGGCTCGAGCGGTTTCGCCTGTCGGTAGTGCTGCTCTCGATCTTACTGCTCGCGCTGGTGGGTTACTCGAAGGATTATCTGGTGCTGCGGGAATTGGTACTCGATTGGCGGGCCAGCAAATTGCGCCAGCAACAATCGCAAGCCGCGCTTCGCGACCGCGAAGAAAAATTTCGTCAGATGGCGGACAACATCCAGGAAGTCTTCTGGATGATCGAGGCGACGACCGGGCAGGCTATTTACGTGAACCCGGCATTTGAGCGGATCACCGGACGGACAGTGGCAAGCTTGACGGAAGATCCGCTTTCCTACTGGGAAATCATTCATCCCGATGACCGGGCGCGGGTGCAAGTCCGCCTGGACCAGGCGCGCAGAAACGGTGTGTTCGACGAGCAACTGCGCATTGTGCGTTTGGATGGAGAAGTTCGTTGGCTCGCGGCGCGCGGCTTTGCGGTACGCGATGAACACGGCACGATCTATCGTCTGGCAGGAGTGGCGCAGGACATCACTGCGAGCAAACGAGTCGAAGAAGAGATCAGACGAACTCAGATCGAGGCGACCGCGCGGGCCGAAGAGCTCGAAGCCATTTTGGATGCGGTGCCGGGCATGGCGATCATTGCGCGGGACCCCATGTGTCGGGTGATGACCGGCAGCCGCGCTTCGTACCGGATCCTGCAATTGCCCTATGGCTCCAATATTTCAAAGTCTGCCCCAGAAGAAATTAGACCGTCCAACTTCCGCATCGTTCGCGATGGGGTCGAATTGCCGGTCGAAGACCTGCCCGTGCAGAGCGCGGCGTGCACCGGCCAGGCTGTGCACGAGTGCGAATTCACCGTTGCGTTTAACGACGGGACTGCGCTCGACTTCCTGGGGAACGCCGCTCCCTTTTGGGGAGCGGACGACAAAGTGCGCGGGGCGGTGGGCGTGTTCGTGGACGTTACCGAACGCAAGCGAGCGGAGCAAAGGCTGCGGGAATACGAAGAGGCCCTGGAAGGCCTGGAAGAGATGATCGTGGTGGTCGACCGAACCTATCGTTTTGTGCTTGCCAATCGCGCATATCTGAGCTACCGCGGCATCGAGAGAGAAGAAGTCGTGGGGCATCTGATCCCAGAAGTAGTAAAGGACGGCGTGTTTGAGACGGTTGCCAAGAGGAAATTGGATGAGTGTTTCCAGGGCAAGGTCGTCACCTACGAACTGAAGTACAGATATCCCCGGCGCGGCGAAAGAGACCTGCTGATATCGTACTTTCCCATCGAAGGCCCCCACGGCATCGACCGGGTGGTCAGTGTTATGCAGGACGTTACCGAGCGCAAGCGGGCGGAAAAAGCTGTTCTTCGGCTCGCCGCCATCGTGGAATCATCCGATGACGCGATTGTTTCCAAAGACCCGAACGGGGTGATCACAAGCTGGAATGCCGCCGCCCAGCGCATTTTCGGATACTCAGAAGCGGAAGCAGTAGGACAGCCGATCACCATCGTCATCCCTCCCCAACTGCTCAACGAGGAAGCTGAGATTCTGCGGCGGTTGCGAAGTGGCGAGCGCATTGAGCATTTCGAAACCACCCGTGTCACCAAGCAAGGGAAGAGAGTGGATGTCTCGTTGACCATTTCGCCGATGAAGGATGCGGGGGGCAGGGTCGTGGGTGCCTCCAAGATCGCGCGCGACATCACTGAGGTTAAGCGGACGGAAGAGGCATTGCGGGAAGCGCAGGCCGAGGTCGCTCGGGTGATGCGCGTGGCGGCGATGGGGGAGCTTACCGCATCCATTGCCCACGAAATCAACCAGCCTTTAGCAGCGGTGGTCACCGACGCCAGCGCGGCCGCACACTGGCTCGCGCAAGATCCGCCTAATCTCGGGGAAGCGCGGGAAGCTATGGCTCGGAGCGTTGCCGAGGCCAACCGCGCCAGCAACGTGATCGCGAGGGTTCGAGCCTTGCTGCGGAAGTCTCCACCTCAGGCTGAACCCTTTGATCTGAATGCAACCGTCCGCGAGTCGCTGGCCATGATCGAGCACGAGCGTCAACGAGCCGGCGTCAGCGTGGCGCTGGATTTGGCGACGGACATTCCGGCGGCGCTTGGAGATCGAGTGCAGATCCAGCAGGTCGTGCTCAATCTGATCATGAACGCGATTGAGGCGATGGCGCCGGTGCATCAGCGGCGGCGCACTTTGCGGATCCGCACCGCACTTCATGGGGAAGGAGTCGCCGTCGAGGTGGAGGATTCAGGGACGGGAATCAATGCCGAAGAGCAGGAGCGGATCTTTGAGCCGTTTTTCACCACCAAGCCGCACGGCATCGGCATGGGACTGGCAATTGGACGTTCCATCATCGAGGCGCACCGCGGCCATTTATGGGTGACGCCGGGAGCCGATCATGGGGCAATGTTCCATTTCACTGTGCCCATGGAGGACGTGAGTTCATGAGCGAAATGCCGAGCCTCGTGTTTGTCATCGATGATGACGCAGCGGTCCGGGAAGCGATCCGCAGCCTGATGCGCTCGGCCGGCCTGCACGCGGAGACTTTTGCTTCGCAGCACGAGTTCCTGCAGGCGAAACGGCCCGACGTGCCCAGTTGCCTGATCCTGGATGTACGCTTGCCGGGATCGAGCGGGCTCGATTTCCAGCGTGAGTTGGCCGCGGCCGGCATAACGATTCCCATTATTTTCGTGACTGGGCATGGGGACATTCGTATGTCGGTGGAGGCGATGAAAGCTGGCGCCGTCGAATTTCTCACCAAGCCATTCCGCGATCAAGACATCCTAGATGCGATCCACCAGGCCTTGGAACGGGACAGGGTTCAGCGCTCCAATGCGCAGGAGGTTGCGGTACTGCGGAAAAAGTTCGAATTGTTGACTCGCCGCGAGCGGCAAGTCTTTCCGCTTGTGGTTTCGGGACTGCTCAACAAACAGGTCGCAGCTGAAATCGGTATCAGCGAAGCTGCGGCCAAAGTGCATCGCAGCCAGTTGATGCGCAAGTTAGGCGCCGAATCGGTCGCGACCCTGGTGCGCATGGCGCTGAAGTTGGGAATACCGCCGCGGCCCTAGTCACCTTGACCTCACCAAAGTGAGGCCTATCTTAACCATTTAGCGCGTAGATATTGACTGACGCGATTTTATTGCTTGAAAGGGTAATGAAAGTTTACAGAAGGTTTCCCGAACCGGAACAAGAACAAGAATGTCCTTGTAGGTTACAGAACTCTGGGACTATAGTTGCGCAAAGTAGTATTGGGTTAAGCGGAAAGTTTGCACGAGGGGGAAAGGTTTGGGTCTCGCGCAAATGGTTCCTGAAGGCCACTTCGAGCAACACAGCGACCTGCGCTGTTATGAAGCCCTGTCACAGTTGGCTGGGGCCGCGGCCCACTGCTCGACATTCGCGGAGCTTTCCCATGAGTTAGTGGGGCGGCTGCACTCTTTCTTCCGGTTCCACGCAGCCGGCTTCTGCTTATACGATCCCGGCAAAGACATTTTGCGGTGGATGATCTGCGAAGGCGGCGAGTCCCACGCCGCACCACCCGAAGTCGCGGTCGACGAAACCATCGACGGCTGGGTTTGGAAGAACCAGCACTCTGTAATTATCGAAGACCTGGGGCGGGAAACGCGTTTTCCGGTTTCCCGGAACCTGCTGGAGGGGATCGGCATCACCTCGTTTTGCGCCGTGCCTCTGACCAGCGCCCAACGGCGCATGGGCGCGATGTGGCTGGCCAGCGCCGACGGCAATGTTTACAACGACCGGGACGTGCATTGTCTCGCCCAGCTTTCCGGCCTGATGGCAATTGCGGTGGAGAACGTGCTAAACTCCGCCGCCCTGCAGCATGAAAAGGAACGTCTGGAAACACTGCTGAACGTCAGCACGGCACTGGTAGCGGCGCTGGAGGTCGAAGAAGTCATACCGGCGATCTCCGACTTCCTGCAGAAAGCCGTGCCCCACGACTTCGCCATCCTGGCGCTCTACGAAGAAGGCGGCAGCACACTGGAAGCGTCTACGCTCGAATCCCAACCTTCGGCAACTGGCGAGGTAAGAGGCGAAAGGTTGCATTTATCGGCTTCCGATCCGTCCTTCTTGCATGGTGAAGTAACCATCCGCAGCCGGGAGGAGTTGTTAAGCTCCGATAGCAGTTTGAGCCGGCTCATCCAGGAACGCGGAATCGAATCGCTCTGCTCGCTGCCGCTGATTTCCCGCCGTGGCACCTTAGGGGTACTGCAGGTTGGCAGCCGCCAGCCCAAGGCCTTTCTTCGGGAAGACACGAGTTTTCTGCGGCAGGTGGCGGCGCAGATCGCCGTGGCCCTCGACAATGCGTTCGCCTACCGGGAAGTGAAGAGCCTGACCAGTTTGCTGAAGCAGGAGCGGATCTACCTGCAGAATGAGATTTGCTCGGTGCTCAATTTTGACGAAATCGTCGGGGAGGGCGCTGCGCTTAAACGCGTGCTGTCGCAAGTGCAGACCGTCTCTCCCAGTGATGCTACCGTGCTGATCCTGGGGGAGACCGGAACCGGCAAAGAGCTGATCGCCCGCGCCATCCATCGCCTGAGCGGGAGGGTCAACGAAGGCTTTATCAAACTGAATTGCGCGGCCATTCCCACTGGGCTGCTGGAGAGTGAGTTGTTTGGACACGAAAAGGGCGCCTTCACCGGCGCGGTGAGCCAGAAGATCGGGCGCTTGGAACTGGCGGACAAGGGCACGTTGTTTCTTGATGAAGTTGGGGAAATCCCTTTAGAGTTGCAGCCCAAGTTATTGCGAGTGCTGCAGGACCAGGAATTCGAGCGTTTGGGCGGGATCCGCACCATCAAAGTGAATATACGGTTGATTGCGGCCACCAACCGCGACCTGGCGAAACGCGTGGCTGAGCACGAATTCCGCAGCGACCTTTATTACCGCCTGCATGTCTTCCCCGTGCGAATGCCGACCCTGCGGGAACGCAGCCGCGACATTCCATTGCTGGTGCGCTATTTCGCACAGAAATTTTCCCGGAGAATGAACAAGCACATCGAGACGATTCCGGCGGAAGCCATGCGGGCGCTGGAAAGCTGGCAGTGGCCGGGCAATGTCCGCGAGCTGGAAAACTTTATTGAGCGCTCTGTGATCCTCTCCGAAGGCGAAGTGCTGAACGTTCCCATCTCCGAACTGAATGTCACCAGCGATAACCGGCGCGCAGCTACACTTGAGGACTTGGAGCGGGAGCACATCCTGCGAGTGCTGCGCGAGACCGGCGGCGTGATTGCCGGGGTGCACGGCGCGGCTGCACGTCTGGGCATGAAGCGGACGACGTTGCAATCCAGAATCCAAAGACTGGCCATTACGCGAGCCGAGTATGAGAATTAGAGGTTGCCTTGTTGTGAATCCCTGTGAACGGGTGACGATAACTCGGCATCCTGCCGCGCGGTCGTCATCCATCGTGACTTCACCGGTTCCGCCGCGTCGAGAATAACGTTCGTCTCATCTGGCTTTTCCGCAACTTGGCATCCGCAGCGGCAAATCAGTCTTAGGTTCCAGTTTGGCACCGCAGTTGCCCATGCCATATTCGCAACTGTCCCTTCCGTAGTGCGATCTAGGCGAAAACTTTGACAGTAGCCTGAGAGCAGGACGCTTTATGGCCTCGAATGGTGCGAGTGGTTTCGGTTTGGTTCAATGCCAAATCGTGACTGCGCCGAAGCTGGTGAGTTTGGAGCGCGAACGGAGAGTGCTGGAACAGAGTCCGCCGCGGGCGCTAACACCGTTGGTTGCCAGTGGGCCGGAGTGGAAGGCCGAGCTCGACCCTCTTTACATGCTGACCCGCAGCCTGCAGTGGAAGCAGGAAAGGGACACCAGCGCTGGGTGGGAACTGCTGGAACATTTGCGCTCCGGCGACCGTGAAGTGCGCGGATTGGCCACCCTGTTGTTGTCCAAGAGCGAACGCTTGCGGGCGCGAGAGCTGCGGCGGGCAAGAAGACGGATCAACCGTCTTCACATCCATGATGTGGCGGGAGCCACCACGAATCCCGCAAAGGCGAATGCGATGAATACTCCGTACGGATTAGAGATGGTGGAAAGTTGCCTTACCTGTCGCCTGCGCAAGAATCACTGGTTCTGCGGGCTTTCGCCGGAAGGCCTGAAGTTGCTTGGGGAAGCAAGCCATCTGATTACTTACCCAGCCGGCGCGCTTTTGTTTGTCGAGGGCCAGAGTCCGCGCGGGACCTTCTGTGCTCTGCTCGGGCAAAGTAAAGCTTTCCACCACCTCGCGAGAAGGCAAAGTGCTCATACTCCGGATCGCCGAAGCCGGGGAAGCCCTGGGTTCTGAGCGCGGTGATTTCCGGCGAGCCTTTCGAACTGACGGCAGAAACCACCGGACCATGTCAGGTGAACTTCATTGAACGAATGGCGTTGATCGAGAGAATTGAGAAAAACGGCGAACTGGGATTGCACTCCTCGCAGGCCCTGAGCCGGGAATTTCAATCTGCCTATCGCGACATTCACGACTTGGTGCTGGCGCGTTCATCGGCGGGAAAACTGGCGAGGCTGATGCTCTCGTGGACGCCACACCGCGAAAAGAACGCTGTCGACGGCGAGATTCGCATCCATCCTACACTCACCCATGAAGAGATGGCGCAGATGATCGGCGCGTCACGGGAGACCGTTACGCGCCTGATCGGAGACCTCAAGAGGCGGGAGTTTATTCGCCTGGAAGGTTCCACGCTGGTAATTCGCAATCGAGTGGCGCTGGAGGCACTGGCCGCATAGGGCGGCCGGGCATCCCCCTGGGAAACGGCTGGAGACTCCTCCCCGGCCGTTTTTTTGCAACCCGAGTTCTTGCTCTCCTAAAAGTGAAATCCAATCTGTGCCGTCAAGCTACGCGGGGTGACGTAGTGCGTTCCGCTGAAGGTCGATAGGAAGTTGTAGAGCACATAGTTGTTGGCCAAGTTGATGGCGGTTAATTGCAAACTCCATTTGTATCTGTCGCCGTGAAAGAGGTTGTCATGGCCGATGGAGAGATCGAAGAGACTCCGGGATGCGATGCGCGGGGGATTGTGGTCGTCGTTCTCGGTTCCCGGCGCAGGTACTTTTATGAGGCTGGAGCCAAACCCCGATGCGGGACAATTGTAAGGCAGGGGTGCGGTCGGAGTGGCGCCTACACCGTTGCAAGCGAATCCGGCCTGGAACTCCTGATCGGCAGAAAGCGGCACGCCGCCAACATTGGCGGCGATCATGCTCACGTTCGGCGCACCGCCGATAAGGACTGATCCGGGACAATCGTTCACGTCAGGGGTAACCCCATAACACGGAGTGGCTCCGGCCACGAGTCCGCTGTCGTATCGCCAGTTGAAACCAGCCCACGGACCGCGCTTCCACGGCTGGTATTGCAAGTGAGTGGTTCTGATTAAAGTGTTCGTCGTGGTCAATGCGGAACGGGAGTCCAGCGGCGGTTGACACAGTCGCGCCCGCTCCTCCAATCTGCGGTTGGAAGAAGCGCGCCGCCACGCTGGAGAACACCATGAGCGCCGAGAAGCCATGGAGGTTCGGCACACTCACGCGCCCGGCGTATCCGGGAATTTTCGAGTTGTGCCACTCGATGGGGAACGTAATCGGGGTGTTGCCGAGCACACTGAAATCGTAGCCGTTGTGCGTGTACTTCGAGATCCACTCACCCGAAAAGACGAGGTACTTCCCGAAAGCCTGCTCGAAGCCAGCGTGGAATTCATTGCGAAATCCGGGACTCAACGGGGTTAGCGCATGGGAAGAACAGAGAAGAAGCGGGTTGAGTACGGGATTGGCGCATCCAACGCTGGAAAGAACCAGATTTTCATTAAAAGGCGATTCCAAGGTGCGAGCGTAGGAAACGCGGAGGACGGTGTTGGTTTTCTTGACATTGTAGGCGACGCCCAAACGAGGTTCGGCCTGCCGCGCGACGGTGATCCCGTTGTAGAGATCGCCACGTATCCCGAGATTGAAGGACCAGTTTCCTTTGGTGATATTGTCGCGCACGTAAAGGGCAAGTTCCTTAACATCGGTGTGGCCATTGAAGGTGTACAAGCCTCCCCCGCGGGTCAAGTCGTAAGAAGCCAGAACTGGATTGAAGTAAGGGTAAAGAGCGTTGCCGGGCGCATTCGGGTTAGCGGAGTTATTTTGTTGATCGATGCCGAAATTGCTGGGGCAGTCTATGGAAGCCAGTCCAGGGGCGGCGACGAAGGGAAATGGGTTCACTGAAGTGACTGGAACTGCGGTTATGCAGGGCGCGTTGAAGGTCGGATCGACGATCCCGAGTTTGTCATCCTCGTTGAGAAACGTTTGTTGGTAAGTGATCCCAGCCTTGATTTGGTTGATCCCTTTGACATAGGAGACATCGGATCGAAGCCCGGCGTTGGTGAGTGTACGGTTCTGACCTACAGACTGTCTCTGAAGACTGGGAGGGCCGAGGTCTGCGAACGGATTGTCGCTGGGGTAATAGTTGTAGTCGTCGCGGCGAACGTATGCGCCCAAAGTAAACAACGCATTCGAGTTCAGCACGTGCGTCCACGAAGGAGCAATGTTGAACGATCCAATCTTAGAGCGCTGATCGGCCGATCCCACCGCAATTCCATTTGGACCGATTCCGGCGAAGGCAGCCATTTGCGGCTCGATCCCGAACAGTCCGCTCCAGGGCGTGGCGTTCTCTGCATCCGACGAATTCGGCGTCTGGAACCAGCTTCGGCTATAGCCGGTGTTCAGGTGGATGGAGTCGTCAGGGTCGAGTTGATAATCCACACGGTCGAACAGGTTCTGTTCGTTGCCCTTATCATGCAGCACGGTGAATTCCGGCGGATCCAGGAAGCGGCCGGTGTTCAAACCGTTGGCGGAGATGAAATTCCCCCAGTTCTTGCCTCCATAAGCGAGGTCGAAGCCGAGGTTGGACGAGCCGAACGATCCATAGGAAGCAGTCACACTGCCATGAGGAGTGGTCACTCCCTGGCCTGAGCGCGTGGTGGCAACGATCACAACGCTGGTCTTGCCTCCGTATTCCGCCGGAGGAGCACCGGAAATCACTTCCATGGATTCAATGGAGTCGACGGGGAGCTGGTTGGAGAAAACTTTGCTTTGCTGGTCAGTGATCGGCTGGCCATCGACGGAGAACGAGTTTTCTGCGTGATCTCCCAACCCGTGGAATAGGCCGTTGGAATCGGCAGCGATTCCCGGGGTCGCAAGCGTAACCAGCGAACTCAGGGACGACGTTGTGCTTTCCAGCGGAATCTTGTCGAACAGATTCTTGTCCACGTCAGTGTGAAAGGTGGGATCGTTTTCCAGCAGGTCGGCGGCCTGCGCCTCGACCGTTACCGAGGTGGAAGAACCAGATACCGCGAGAGCGATTTTCAGGGTGAGCGGGACGGCGGAGCGAGCTTCAACGTCCTGCGTACTCTGATTGAATCCGGTCGCGGTCACCGTCAGGTGATAGGGATTGAAGGGCACGTTCGAGAAAACAAATTTTCCGGAACTGTCGGTAGTGGTGAACCGGGCGAACTGACTGACCGGGTTGTGAATTTCAACGGTCGCATTGGGAACGACGGCGCCTGTGGGGTCGGACACGGTGCCGCTTATGGACGACGAGTTTCCACCAGACTGTGCCTTCGCATTGAAGGCCAGCGCTAAACACACCATTGCCACGAAAGCCGTGTAAGCGGACTTCTTATGAAATACCAGCATGATTCCTCCAGAAAAAGATCAGGGTTAGATGACGGACATGAAAAGCCGTAACAACCTGGCTCTGACCCTAAACTGCTGGAGGCGGGCGGATATGATGGGAAGAAACCGGTTCAGAGGAGCGCCAGACCGGGTCAAACGCAACCACCAGTACCGTGCGAACAAACAGCGGCGCTGGCGGAGCGACAATATTACTCAGCATGCCTGCATGGGCCACGGCGCACATGGTGCACTCATGGCTGGGAAGCTTGGAATTGTCAGTGTGAACGTGGGTGGCCTGCACAAAGCCGGTGAAAGCCACCGCCAGAATACAGACCAGAGACAGCGCTCGGAAGGAAATTTCTGGTCCCGACTTGTATCTGTTCACAGGCAAAGTTAGACAGCCCCACGGGATAAGCACAGATTACTACAAAGCCGTGCGATGCACTACGTAACTCAATGGATGCCAGATGTGAATGACGTTGCAAGACTCGATTGGTTAGCGTGGGTGCTGCGTGGGAGCAGGCGGGTGGAGTTCAAAATGAACGTCAGCTCGGATGTGACGTGAATGAATGCCGCCAGCAGCGGATTAAGCAGACCAATGGCGGCCAGTCCTACGCCGATGCTGTCCACGGCCAGGGTGCCAACGAAATTCTGCATGATAATGTTGTGGCAGTTTCGTGCCAAGCGCAAGGTTTCGACAAGTTTGCCGAGATCGCTGCCAATCAGGATCACATCTGCGCTCTCCCGAGCGACGTCCGTTCCTGATCCCATGGCAACGCCGACGGTTGCCTCCACCAGGGCTGGGGCATCGTTGATACCATCTCCGACCATCGCCACGTTGCAATTCTTAGTTCGAAGCTGCCTGACCCATTCTGCCTTTTGGTGAGGCAGAAGCTCTCCTACCGCATCGTCCACTCCTAGGGCGCGGCCAATCACGGTTGTTGCGCTCTGCGCGTCTCCACTGAGCAACGCGACCTTCACACCCATGCCGCGCAGGGAAGCAACGGCATTCTTTGCTTCGGGGCGCAAAATGTCGGCAATTCGTATGCTGCCCAGAACGCGCTCGCCACGTGCCACGTAAACCTCGGAGACTCCGTCGTTGGTCTGTTCGCCAACTGGTGGGGTGAAGTTGAGTCCGCAGTCGCTCAACAATGCCCGGCTGCCGACCGTGATCCTCTCGCCGCGATATTGTGCCATCACCCCTTTTCCGGGGGTATAGGCAAAGTGATCGGGGTCGGCCGCGGCAATTCCAAACTTCTCAGCTCTGGCCATAATCGCTTTAGCCAGGGGATGCTCCGACTTGCATTCGGCAATGCTGGCCGCGGTTATGATTTCCCGCTCAGTGAAGCCATTGAGCGGCACGACTTCCCGGATCTGGGGAGTTCCAAAAGTGAGCGTGCCCGTTTTGTCCAGCAACACCGTATCGACCGCTGCCAGCGCTTCCAGGTACAAGCCACCTTTGACGATCGCACCTTGTTTTGCGGCGCGTCCAATTGCTCCCAGGATCGCGAGTGGGGTTCCTGCTGCAATGCCGCAGGCGCCAGCCACAATGATCACCGAGATGGTGGATCGGGCATTGCGGGTGATGACAAAGGTCAAGAGCGCTGCGCCGAGGGCGAAATAGACGAGATAACCAGCCAGACGATCGGCTGTCTTTTGAATGGGAGCGCGCGACTCTTCGGCTCGCTCGACCGCCTCGATGATTCGTCCAAACGTCGTGTCCCGACCTAATTTCTGGGCGACTACCTCCAACGCACCCGATTGATTGATAGTGCCCGCGTAAACCTGCATCCCGGGGTTTTTCGCAGCCGGCATGGGTTCGCCGGTGATCGCAGACTGGTCAACAAAAGATTGCCCAGCCGACACGATGCCATCGACGGGAATGTGTCCGCCAGGCTTAACGATTACCGTGTCGCCCAATTGAACCTGCGCGGAATCGACTTCACTCACCTGGCCATTCCGGCGGACGGTGACGGTTTTGGGAAGAAAGTCCAGCAAGTCACGAATGGCACGCCTTCCTCGTCCGACTGTGAGACCCTCCAGCACCTCCGCAACCAGCACGAACAGCGTAATCGCCAGAGCCGTGAAGAATTCGCCGATGGCCAAAGCCGCAACCAGGGCAATCGTCATCGAGAGCTCCATCGTCATTTTTCGGCTGACGATGTCTTCATAGGCTTCCTTGAAGATTGGGTAACCACCGGCCAACGTGGCGAGAACGCCGATGATACTGATTCGTGGGAACGGCTCCCAAAGTTTGAACCAGACTGCAGCGGCAGCTAAAGCCACAAATCCGATACGCAGCCACTCAGGATAATCAAATTCATGCTCGTGCTCAGACTCTTTCTGGTGGGAAATGCGGGCAGAACCGGAGATTTCCTTGGGTCCCGCGATTCCAGGCTTTTCGATCAGATTGGCTAGTCCCATTGCGTGCTCCTGGCGGCGTCTTAGCGCAGATAAGTTTTGACCATGTCAATTACTTCTTCGGCAGCGGTCGATTGCTCGGAAGTGGGGCGCCGTCTTGGATCCAGCACATGACTGCGAATGTGTCCTTCCAAGAGTTCCGTCATCAGGCTGTTCATGGCCCCGCGGGCGGCGCTCATCAGTTGGAGAATGTCGGAGCAATCCTGCTCCTCGGCAAGCGATCGTTCCAGCGCATCAATCTGACCGCGGACGCGGCGGATTCTGGCGATCAGCTTCTGCTTGTTCTGGATGGTATGGCTCATTCAGGGAAAGAGTCTATCATACATACCAGGGTAGGTATCCAGTACTTTAGCTATCCCGTTGCAGGGGGGCCTGACGGGTTAAAGGCCGAACAACTCCCGCAGGCGTTTGGTCTGGGCGCGGCTAACGGGAATTTCGGTTTGCTTTTTGTCGTCCATGCGGAGCTGGTAAGAACTCTTAAACCAGGGCACGACTTCTTTAATCCGGTTGATGTTAACCAAAAAAGATCGGTGCGCGCGCCAGAAAAGATTGGGATCGAGGCTGTCGAGCAGTTCTTCGAGGGTCCGGCAATTCGACTGGCCTTCCATGCCGCTGGCCCCGCTGCTCACCACCGTGATAATTCCATCTTCGATTGAGGCGAAGCAGATGTCTTTCTGATTGACCAGGAACAGCCGGCCGGCGGCCTTCAGTAGAATTTTTGAAGTCTGCGGACGCTGCGATTCGAGCATCTTGACCAGAGATTCGATCTTGTCCGAAGACGGGCCGTTGCTTTCCATGGTGCTGCGGGCGCGGCGCACGGACTGCGCGACTCGCTTTTTGTCAAACGGCTTGAGCAGATAATCGACTGCGTTGACTTCGAAGGCCTTCACCGCGTATTGATCGAATGCAGTCGCAAAAACAATTTTAGGAAGCGGCACTTTCCGGTCAAGCAATTTCTTGATTACGCCAAAGCCGTCGAGACCGGGCATCTGAACGTCGAGGAAAACCAGGTCGGGATTGTGCTCGCGGATGAGGTTGACGCCTTCGACGCCATTTTTTCCCTGGGCCACGACGTCCACGTCACCAACGTTTTTCAATAAGAATGCGAGTTCGTCGCGGGCGAGTTGCTCATCGTCCACTATGACGGCGGATAGGGACATTCTCTCTCCTGGAGGGACAAGGCAAGTATAGCGAGGCGGTTTTGCGACCGTCAATGCACGGGTGGAAAAGACTGAATCGCAGAGTGCGCAGAGGTTCAGCGCAGAGTTCGCAGAGATCTAAGAGTTTCATCCTAAGGTGCCGGCTTCTCTGCGTTCTCTGCGCTGAACCTCTGCGCACTCTGCGATTAGAAGTTCTACTGCCGGTTCGGCATATTCGGCATGTTCATTCCGGGCGGCATCTGGAATTTCTGATAGTCGGACGGGATCTCGAACAGGCTGGCCGGCTGCGATCCTTCTTTAATGTTTTCCAGCTGGCCGCTGCCGTTCTTGCCCTCCCACTTGATGGGGAAGGCGATTTTCTTGTCCAACCACATGGTTCCACTCTCGCCTTTGGCATTGGTGCCTTCGTACTTCACGGCGCTGCGTCCATTCACCGTATCCGAGCCGACTTTATGGCAGGTGCCGCCCTGGTTGTAGGACAGCTTGAGCCAGTCGGAGCAGGCGTCGTCGATGTCGCGCGCGTGATAGAAACTCCACAGCCGCTGTCCGGCCGGGCCGCTTCCCAGAGGAAATTCCATGTACATTTTGCGGTCGGGCATAAGAATATTGCTGGTTTGGGTGTTCAGGTTCGCGATCACCGCGCCGCCCATCCGGCCCTGGGAAAAGCCTTCGATGCGCCACTTGTCTTTAGTGACGAAGATTTTTGCGTGTCTCTGATTGCCGTTGTCTTTATCGTTGACGATGTCGGCGGAGAAATCCTCCTGCGCGAAAACTGCGGTTGCGGTAAATGCGAAAACCAAACTTAAAATGATGCGAATGACCCGATTCATGCGCGTCTCCTTGGATGGCAGGCAGAATAACAGAAGCCCGGGTCGCGGGAAATGCAGTTTCTCGAGAACAGAACCACAGAGGGCAAGGGAACGACTAGCCCGGAACGCTGCTGGGCAAGGAAACCGGCTGGGTGCGCAGCGAAGTCCCGCAGTACGGACAATAGACATCGCCGGGGCTGATGGCGCGCTGACACTGCGGGCAGCCTGAGCCGAGCCGGTAGTTACATTGCGGACAGAAGTTGAATCCGCTTTGGGTGGCGTGTCCGCATTGCGGGCAGGAACTGCGCAGCGGCTGGCGAAGCACAAAGTAAAGAATGATTCCGAGCGCGTTCGGGATGAGCGCGGCCACGCCGGTCCACAGGATGCGCGACATGCCGCGGCGTTTGGCGTCGCGGTTCACGTAGCCGACAAAGAGAAAGTAGGCTGCCACCAGCAGGCCCATAAGCAGGCCCAACAAAGGCCGGGCCCACAGCGGCGGAGCGTCCGCCTCGCGGGCGACCAATACGTTGAAGACAACTTGCATGAAGACAAACAGAATGCCCGCAACGATCCACGCCCACATGGGGACAATCTGGATTTCGGCCGCCAGCGCCGATTGATTTTCGTCTCGAACCTGCATCGGTGTATTCAATTCGTTATCTCGATTCTTGGGAGCGTTCTCGGTCCGAGGGTAGATGCGAGCCTCTGGCCAGCAGCAGCAAGCTCACTACCAGCGCGGGCGCAATCCAGAACAGCGCGAATCCCGCCTGCACGACCGGAGTTGAAACTCCCGCCAACTCTCCGATCCACGCGAAGAGCCGCCATAAGAAAGGTGCGGTGACCGCTGCTGAAAGGCCGACACCCAAACATGCCATGCCTACGAACCACAATCGTTGGCGTGCCTCCCGCAGCCGGTTCGCGTGAAAGCGCACCCGCATCTGCGTGGCGCGCACTAATCTCGCATCGGCAGCCAGGGGCAGAGATCGCAAGGCCCGCACTGTCCGGCCCGCGGCTTCGGCATAACTGCGGCAATCTTCACAATCGTTCAAATGGGCTTGTAGCGCCGCCTGTTGCTCGCCGGCGATATCTTCTCCCAGTGCGATCAGCTTCCGGGCTTCGTAATGTGCGCTGCGCGTCATGCCTGTATTTCCTTCAATCGCGACATCAGCAGGTTCAATCCGCGATACAGCCGCGACTTCACCGTGCCCAATTTTGTTCCGGTCACGTTCGCGATCTCTTCCAGAGCCAGCCCTTCCTGGAACCGCAGGACGACGGTTTCACGATACTCCGCGGGCACGCTGACCAGCGCTTCGTTGATCCGCTCGGCCTGCTCGTGCTGCGCCACAATCTCCCACGCTTCGGGACGCTCGTCAACTGGTTCGAAGGGAGCATGTTCCTCGTCTTCCATCAAACCGTCGAGGCTGACCGGGCTTTTTCTCCGCAGATAATCGATGGTCAAGTTTCGCGCCACAGCATAGAGCCAGGTACTGAATTCATGCTTTCCGTCGTATTGATGCCCGCGCTCCAGCACGCGAATCCAGGTTTCCTGAAAAAGGTCTTCCGCCAGCTCGCGGTTGCCGCAGAGGTAGACCAGATAACGTAGCAGCCGGTGCTGATATTGCTCGATCAGACGGTCGAGCAGGTCCGGATCGCGCCGGCGAAGACCGTGAGCAATTGCGCTGGCGTCGGACTCCATCCCGTTCACAAGATAATAGGTCGCGGCGTTCATGCTACCGGATATACGGGCGGGGTGGGGAAAAAGATGCAGGACGACACCGAGCGCTCGCTTAGCCTGTAAGTCATTGTCGCGGAGTGACATCCAAGGGCACTGCTTCTCCAGTGGCAAATTGGGAAAAATCGACAGTGGCTACCAACTCCGGCTGTCGGTAGCAAGTTAAAATGTCCGGTTTTTGTAGCAAGTGAAATGTCCGGTTTCAAAGTTGTGCCCTCGCCGTTTGGGTTGGGTTGGTTTTGGGGATGGGGTTGCAGGGGAAGGGGGCAGTTCCCCTTCCCCTGCTCGTCTCTGTAGAAGCTTTGGCCGGCAAGGGTGTTCCGCTGGCGTCATAGCGACCCAGGCAATGCGGTCCGTGGGTGAGACTCAAGGTTCCATTCAGGTGTTGGTGCACCACCACCTGGCAACCCGCCAACGTCGCCCGCCAGCGCACCCGCTCGATCTGCAAGCTCAGATTCTGAAAGCTCACCGTGTTGTCGCGGTTCACGCTGCGTTCGAACTGCAGCGAGAAAATCCGTTCCAAGTCACGATTCCGGCAGGGCACAAAAGCATTGCCCCGCTGCCTGGGCGCGACCTGAAAACGGCGATTGAACTCGGCGATGTAATCTTCCCGCAGAAACCGGTTCGCCGCCTCCAGCGTCCCCAGCTGGCGCAGCCGCAACTCCTGCGGCAAGCGGCCCTGCCAAGTGCCGAAGTTGCGCTCGCTGCGCCCACGCGCTTCCGGCGAGTAGGCCGGGATCATCTGCACTCCCAACTCGTGCAACGCCCGCCCCACCTGCGTGCGGCGATGGTAGTCCACCTTGCCGCCCACCTTCGGCGTCAGCCAGAAATGGCTTCCCCGATCGCTGTACAGCGCGCAGAACACGCCTTTGCGCTCGATCACCTCCCTCAGTCCCGCCATCACCGTCGCCGTCGATTCCTCCTCCACCAGTTGGGCGTAGTAAATCTCGCTGGTGGCATCGTCCAGAATCACGATCAGGTCGTACCAGCGTTCGTCCTGAAACCACTGGTGGCGGCTGCCGTCGATGTGCAACAGCATCCCCGGCAACGGCCGCCGCTCGCGCCGTTTGCGATGCGCCCCGCGCTTGCGTCCTCGCGCCACCAGCCCCGCTCCCTGCAGCGCCTGCTTCACCCAGGTGTAACTCAGTTCGATCCCGTGCTCGGCCTGCAGCTTCTCGTGAAAGTGCTGCACGTTCAGATCGAAATACTTTTCCCGGTACAACGCGAACACCTTCTCCACCGTCGCCATCGGCACCCGGCGCCGCGACGGCTTGCCCCGCCGCCGGTCCAGCAACCCGTTGTAGCCCTCTTCCACGTAGCGCTCCCGCCACCGCCGCATATGCCGGTCGCTGATGCCCAGAATCTCCGCCGCCTGCCACCACGTGATCTTCTTCGCCATCGCCTGCAACATCACGTCCTGTACTTTCATCGCCCGCTCCATCGCGGCCCTCGGATAAGCTTCCATGCTCCGCATGGTCTCCCATCCTCGCCGCCCGCAAAGCGGACATATCACGTGCTATCTCAACCGGACATATCATGTGCTACCGACACGGCTACCAACTCCGGCTTGACACGAACCGGGCAACAGGCCATGCTACTGTCTCATCGGAGGAGCGATGGCCGAAACGATCCAGGACAACAAGCGGGCGACTCGCCGTTTTGCACTGCGGCTGCCGGTATCGGTGACCTATACCCAGGATGGCGTACAGGAGAAATCAGCGCAAACCCGCGATGTCAGTGCCCGCGGCATCTGCTTCTATTTGGACTCGTCGATTGCCGAGGGATCGGTGATTGAGTTCACCCTCACCCTGCCTCCGGAGATCACTTTGACGGAAAGCATCCGAGTGCACTGCAAGGGCAAAGTCGTGCGCGTCGAGGAAGGCGGTCCCGAGGGCAAAGTGGCCGTCGCAGCAGTGATCGACGAATACGAGTTTCTCTCCGAGCCTTAGGCGGTCGTCCGGTTTATGCGGGCAGGTGGATGAAGAACGTGGTGCCTTTTCCCGACTCGGACTCAAACCAGATATTTCCATTGTGTTGCTTGACGATGATGGCGTGAGCCAGCGCGAGGTTCTGGCCTGTGCCCCTTCCTACTTCCTTTGTAGTGAAAAAGGGCTCGAAGATATGAGGCTTCACGGCAGCAGGGATTCCGCAACCGGTGTCGTGGACCGAAATCTCCACACCCTTCGGATCGCGCATGGTACGAATGGTGATCTTTCCCCGGCTTTTGGATCCCTCGCCCACGCCTTCCGCAATGGCGTGAGCGGCATTGACCAAAAGGTTGAGGATCACCTGGTTAAACTCGGCGCGATGGCAGGACACGAGCCCCACATCGGGTGAGAGGAAGGTTTCGACCTCGGCCACATATTTCCATTCGTTGCGCGCCACCGTGACGGTGTTCTCAATGGTGTGATTGATGTCCGTGGGCTGCTTATCGTCCGATCCCGGATGGGAGAACTCCTTCATCGCCCGTACGATATTGCTGACTCTCCCCACCCCGCGGAGCGACTGCTCGATGGCGGCTGGCACTTCCTGCTGCAGGTCTCTGAGATCGTCAACGTCGTAGCCGAGGAGGCAATCGCGGAAGCCGGCTTCTTTTGTGGTGGCTTCGTGCAGAGTGCAGAACATGCCGATCAGCTTGTCCAGCGTCACCCAGGCCTGCTGCAGGAAACGGGTGTTGTCCCCGATGAACTGCATCGGCGTATTGATTTCGTGGGCGATGCCGGCCGCGAGCTGGCCGATGGCTTCGAGTTTTTGCGCGCGCTGCAGTTGCGACTGCAGCAGGCGGCGCTCGGTGATGTCTTCTTTGAGTCCGAGAAAGTGAGTGATATTGCCCTTCGCGTCGCGCATCGGCGTAATTACCGCATATTCCCAGTACAGCTCGCCGTTCTTCTTGCGATTATGAAACTCCCCTCGCCACTCTTTGCCGGAGGTGATGGTCTCCCATATGCGCCGGTATTCCTCGGCTGAGGTGTGCCCCGACTTCAACAACCGCGGGTTCTTGCCGATCGCTTCTTCACAACTGTAGCCGGTGCATTCCACGAACTTGCGGTTCACATAGATCATTTTTCCGGAAGGATCAGTGATCATCACCGATACCGGGCTTTGTTCCACCGCCAGTGACAGCCGGCGCACTTCCGCCTCATTTCGTTTCCGTTCGCTGACGTCGCGAAAGACCCAGATTCTGCCGTAGTACTTTCCATCGTCTCCCACGGCCGGGGCCGAGTAACGGTCGATCACCGTGCCGTCGAGAAACTCGACCTCATCGCTTACGATTTCCTCCCGGTGCTCCTTCATCTGCCGGACTGAGCGCAGGAAATTCTCCGGATCCACGATCTTGCCCACCACGTAATCGATCCCGGATTGCGCCTCGTGATCGTCAAAGACGTGTGGCGGGAGCTGGAATATCTCGCCGAATCTGCGGTTTTGCAGGACTTTTTTCCCGTTCTCATCGACCACGAGCAGGCCGTCGACGGTGGAGTTCAATTGCGCTTCCAGGAATGCGTTTTTCTGGCGCAGTTGCTCCTCCACGGCCTGGCGCTCGGCAATCTGCACCTGCAAATTCTGGTAGGAGGATTCGAGGTCGGCGGTCCGCTGGCTTACTTTCAGTTCCAGTTGCTCATTGAGTCGGTGTGTGGCCTGCTCGGCGCTTTCCCGGCGATGGATCTCACCCATGATTTTGCGGACTGAAAAAGAGCAAATGATTACCGCCAGCGCCACCGCGACCACCAGCAGGATCAAAATAACTCCGAGGGAGGCGACGCCCAACCCGATGCCCGTATACCGATCACTCATTCTGGATCCTGGGCTCCTACCCGGCAGGGGTGGAATGAGAGTCCTGCGCGCTGGTTCTCCCGATAAGTTCTATCGACCGCCGGCTCTAGGAGCTTGAGGGCGAACTTTTGTGGGTGCTGCCGCGCTCCGCCGGGCAAGATTTCGCCGGTTCTTTAGGCAGCGTTTGCCCAATCCAGGGCGCTGGTGGGATTTCATGACTGTGCCGCCCCACGCGAATACGTGAGTTAGGTGTGCTCCAGCCGCGGCGAGGCTTTGGAATGAAATTTGCAGCTTCACCGCTGAGCAGAAGCAATCAGACCGCCCCGCGATCAGGCGATCGCGGCCAGCGGTCTTCAAGGAGGACACGATGTCCGTATCAGGTATTTCCGCACAGAATGTCGCCGCGTACCAGGCGCAGCCAGCACAGCAGGCGCGCAGCGGCAGAACCCAACTGCAACAGGAGTTTCAGCAACTCGGGCACGAACCTGCAGTCGGGGAATTTGTCGGCAGCGCAAACGGAGTTTTCCACACTGCGGCAGACCGCGCCCGGCGGTTCCACGGCAACGACCACGGGCAGTAATTCCATTTCTCAGGAGTTCACCCAACTCGGGCAGGACTTGCAGTCTGGCAACCTTTCGGCAGCCCAACAGGATTACTCCAAGCTGCAGCAGAATTCCCAGTCGACGCAATCCGCCCACCACCATCATCATGGAGGAGGCGGTTCGTCGGACCAGGTGAATCAGCTATTCCAGCAACTCGGGCAGGAACTGCAGTCGGGAAGCCTGTCGACGGCGCAGCAGAGCTACAGCACCTTGCAGCAGGATTTGCTGCTCAACCAGAGCAACGGGTTGTTCTCCGGGCAGCCGACCACTCCGAGTATCTCGGCGATCGCGTAGCGTAACGGAAAGTTTTACCCCAGAACACTCGCGCCTGTCCGGACATTCGTCCGGGCAGGCGGCTTGATCGGATCCGGTTCCTCGTGCGGAGCCACGTTACTTCCGTAGTGTTTCCGCGCTTCTCTCGGGGACGCAGCAGTGATATCGTTTTCTAAGCAATCCTTCCCGACATGAAGCGGTTTCTGCAGCACGGTGTAAACCGGTGTTCATCCGCTGTAATAGCTGGTCTTCTTCTGACCGCTTTGTCCTGGGCGCAATCGCGCCCGCAGGCAGCGGCCCGCAGCGATAGCGTTGTGGCCACGGTGAGTTCCGTTCGCGCCACGCCTCAGAGCGATTTACCGGGAATTGAGATTCTCACCAGCCGGCCCACAGTGCCATCGGTGCTGAAACTGGAGAATCCTCCTCGCGTCGTGATTGATCTGCCGAACACCCGCGTAGCCCCTGAGACAAAACACGTCGGTTTGCAAACCGCCGATGTGGAAGGCGTCCGGCTGAGCCAGTTCCGCGAGGATCCCCCGGTTGCGCGCATCGTGGTCGACCTGCTCAAACCGACCCCCTACACGTGGGAAGCCACCGGAAATCTGGTGCTCCTCCGATTTGGGGCTGAGAAGACGCTGAACGCGAAACCGCAGGCACCGGCGAAGCTCGCTCCCCCACCTCCGATCGACGGCAGCCGCTTGGCATCCGGTTCTTCGGTGACCGCAGGCGCGGACGCGGCGGAAGTTCGCCTGGCACGGGGCGGGGAAGTGCGAGTTTGCCCGGGAACCACGGTTTCAGTGACCCCGTCACAAAATAACCGATCGCTGATGCTTGGCATTAGCACCGGCGCACTCGAGACCCACTACTCACTCGACGCCACTTCGGATTCCATCGTTACGCCGGATTTTCGAATTTCGCTCGTAGGGCCGGGGGAATTTCACTACGCGGTCAGCGCCGATTCGCGCGGTAACACATGCATTCAAGCGCTGCCCGGAAATACCGCTTCGGTGATCGTCTCGGAACTGTTGGGCGACGGGACTTATCAGGTGAAACCGACCGATAAAGTCGTGCTTCACTCCGGGCAATTGAAGAATGTGTCGCTCGCGGCCGGAAGCTGTGGATGCCCGGCGCCGGAACGTCCGGTGATGCTGGCTTCGGCGGCAGGCAATGCTGCCGTCACTTCGGGTGCTGGTTCGGAGACCGCCGCGCTGCCACCTTCGAATGCGAAAGACGTGCACGTGCAGGTGGACGCGCCGTTCGTATTTCGCGCCGACGATCCCTCGCCTGCAAAGTCGGTTCCGGTGGTATCAATCGAGATTTTGCCGCTGCGCTCGCCCGAGCCGGCGGAGCCAATCGCGGCCGCGATCTCAGCCCCGGGCAAGCCGGAACGGCATGGATTTTTCGGCAAGCTCCGCGGCTTTTTCGCCTCAATCTTCAGCAGTTGAATTCCGGGAACGCACCGCGCACTTACCGCCGCCGCAGGCCTTTCGCCAGCGGAGTCACCCGCTCGCGCAGGTTGGCCCTCAGCCAGTTCGGTACCGCGCTCGATAACATTTTCCGCGACTTCTTGGGCGTCCGCCTTCCAGTCCCCGATCGTCTCCCGCGCGTCGTCATACTTCTCGCGCAACTGTTTGCGCATCTGCTTGCCGGTCTTGGGAGCGAACAGCACACCCACCAGCGCCCCGGCACCCAGCCCAATCAACAAAAACGTAATTGCCGTCCCGACCTGACTACCTTCCGATGATTCGTATTTTCCTTCGCGCATAAGAGCACCTTCCGGCTTCGAATTTTCCCCGTCGCTGACTTCTCTATTCTAGCTGGTGCTGCCCGCGGATGCTGGGAATTCTCGGGCATCTTTGTGGCCTCCGCGGCTTGCGGCCGAGAGAATCGCCGAGGGCAGTTTTCCCAAGCAGCCAAGGCCCGTGTAAAATGTATGTTTCAGCCCAGTGTCTGGCGGAAAATGTGGCCTTCGCCTCCGCCGGCCAGCCGCAATCTATAAAGGAGACGTTTTCAGCAATGTCAATCCCTGCCACCCAGCTTCGCCCCGGTATGATCATTAAACATAATAATGACCTGCATTCGGTGTTCAGCGTCGAACACCGCACACCGGGCAACCTGCGCGCCTTCATCCAGGCCAAACTGCGCAACCTGCGCACCGGCGCGATGTTTGAGCACCGCTTTCGCTCGCCCGATCCTATCGAGAAGATCAACGTGGACGAACAGGAGATGGAATTCTTGTACGCCGACGGCGACAGCTACTACTTCATGGACACCACCAACTTCGAGCAGACCCATTTGACGAAGGAAATCTTGGGGGACGCGGTAGAATACCTGACCCCGAATCTGCAGATTCAAGTCGAGTTCTTCGACGGTAAAGCGGTGGGCATTGAATTACCGCAGACGGTGATCCTCACCGTAGTAGAGACCGAGCCTGGGCTCAAGAGTGCGACTGCCTCGAGCGTGACCAAGGCGGCGAAGACGGAAACTGGACTTGTGGTGCAGGTTCCGCCGTTTATCAACGAAGGCGAAAAGATCAAAGTCGATACCGCGGAAGGCGTGTACTTGTCGAGAGCGTAAGTGTTCAACGAGCAAAACCGGCCACGGATTTTCACGGATTGTGTTCGATGGAGCCGGGTACGCGGGTGTCTGTCGAATTCTCTATAGACCTGTCATTTCGAGCGCAGGAGAGAACAGCAGGTCCCTCGACTGTGTTCCGTCACTCGCGTGACGGAAACTTCGCTCGGGATGACAATGAAGGTGTTTGGCCGAGACGAATCGGCCGCCAGCTCAAAACCCGACCATCACTGGCTCCGCCTCCAGCCGTATCCCCCAGATATCCTCTACCCGCTGCTGAATCTGCTCTTTGAAAGCGGCAATCTCCGCGGCGGTTGCATGGCCGCGGTTGACAATCGCCAGCGCGTGCTTGCGGGAAATGCCGACCGATCCCGCACCATAGCCCTTGCTGAAGCCGGAATGCTCGACCAGCCAGGCCGCTGAAACTTTATGCTGGGCTTCGAGCGCTGGATAGCTGGGCACTTGCAGCTTTTTCGCCTCTGCCCGCGCGGCCAGTTCGCGGTATTGCTCGGCCGAGAGCACGGGATTTTTGAAAAACGATCCGGCGCTGCGGCAGTCCTCGTCACCGGGCGAGATCAACATGCCTTTGCTGGCGCGTATCTGGCGGACAGCGTCGCGGGTTTCGGCGAGCGTGGGTTTGGCGCTCCATCCCGCGAAATATTTCTTGAGATCGGCGTAGTGCACGTGCGCCTCGCCACCGGGAGTGAGAGCGTAAGTCACGCGAACGATGATGTAGCGTCCGCGTTCGCTGGTGTTGAAGATGCTGGTGCGATAGCTGAATCCGCAAGCCTGGTTACAGAACTCGCGGACCTGATTGTCGCGCAGATCGAAGACTTGCACAGATTCGATCGTCTCGGAAACTTCCTGGCCGTACGCCCCGACGTTTTGCACCGGCGTGCCGCCGACGCTGCCAGGAATTCCGCTCAGGCATTCCACTCCGGAGCAGTTGCGCGCGACGGCGCGAGCCACGAACTTGTCCCACTCGTCGCCAGCGCCGACCTCGAAGAGGATTTTGCCATCCTCGCTTCGTTCGTCAATTCCGGTGACAGCGATGCGCAAGACGAGTCCAGGCCAGCCCTTGTCAGAGATGAGGAGATTACTTCCCCCGCCGAGAACGAAAAGAGGAAGCTGGCGCGAATGCGCGAAGGTTACAATTTCAGAGATTTCTGCGATCGTCCGCGCTTCGGCAAAATAGCGCGCCGGCCCGCCGACTTTGATGGTCGTGAGCGGCGCGAGGGGAACGTTTTCCTGAATCTGCATCGGCGTGAATTAACAATATAAACGTTAAATACCGGGAACACAGAGGAACACAGCGAGGATCTAAATTCCATGCTAACCCTCTGCGTCCTCGGCGGAAACTCCGCGAGCTCTGCGGTAAAGAGCTTCAATCGCAGAGGGCGCAGAGAATTCCCGGAGTTCGCTGAGAAAACTAACTAGAAATGTTGGGAGAGATCCGCAAAGTTTTCTACGACGAGCAGTCGGCTGGGCGGCCGGGCTGCCGCTAATTCTTCATGCTCCAGAATCCAGGTATCGCCGTGAGGGACGAATACGGCGTTCAGGCCGGCGGCGAGCGCGGGATTAATGTCGGATTTCGGGCTGTTGCCGACCATCCAGGTTGAGTCGGCAGAGAGAGCGTACTTAGCAACCACCGCACGGTATGCCGCCGCGTCTTTCTCGGCCACGATTTCGCATGCGGCGAAATATTCTTTCAATCCGGAGCGCTCGACTTTGCCGGTTTGTTCGGCGATGTGTCCTTTGGTCAGCAGAATCAAATGATGGCGAGCCGAAAGATACTGCAAAGTTTCAGTCACGCCCGCGAGAATTTCCACCGGATGTTCGGCAATGGTGTGGGCGAATCCGTTGATGGTTTCGTGCAGGGCCGGGGTCAGCGGCTCAACCGCCAGGCGTTCGAAGGTCTGTACCAGGGCATGAGCGAAGCTGTGCAGTCCGTAACCGTGGCTGATAATGCACTCGCGCTCGACATCGTTCAGAACCTCACGCACCTGCGGCGGCGAATATTCGTGGTGATTGAGGAAGGAGATGAAATTGGCGATGGCGCGTTCGAAATAAATATTGTTTTCCCAAAGCGTGTCATCGGCGTCGATGAGCAAGGTTTGAGGGCCGTTCAGCTTGGTGTGTGAAGGCATTGGGGGCGCGGTCGTCACAGCGTGCGCGAAGGAACCTGCCATTGCGCCCTACGGGCGCGTAACCTTGTTCCCGATTTCGCCCCAGGGCTGACGCCCTGGGCTAAACTGTACCGCTCCTCCGGAGCTGAATCCTGCTGGTTCCTTCGAGTTTCGGATCCCACAGGATTTTGCTAGGAGCTAAGAGCTAGAAGCTTCTTACGCCGCGAACTCCACGCGCGACTCAAGAGAAATAATTCCGGCTTTGTGACCCATATCGAGCAGCCGGCGGATGGCTTCGCGGCCTTCCGGGCCGTAGTCGAGAGTTCGCTCGTTCACATACATGCCAACAAACCTGTCGGCCATTTGCGGATCGAGGTCGCGGGCGAACTGCATGGCATAGGCCAGCGCTTCCTCGCGGTGCTCTAGCGCGTACTGGATACTCTCCCGCAACACGTTGGCAACTTGTGTCATCAGCCCAGGTTCCGAGACTGCGGCGAATAGCATTTCCACCCAGCGGCAGAGGCAGGCCCGTCATTTTTTGCCACCACTTTCCGAGGTCCACAATGCGGTGCAGTCCTGACTTGTCGAAAGTCAACTGACCTTCGTGGATGATGAGCCCGGCTTCGTGTTTGCCTTCCAGAATCTGCGGGATGATCTGGTCGAAGGGCACAACTTCGGTCTCAATTCCCGGAGCGAATAGCTTGAGCGCAAGGCAGGCCGTGGTCAAAGTGCCGGGGACGGCGATACGTTTCTTCTTGATCTCACCCGTGCTGTAGGCGCGCGTGGCCACAATCATCGGCCCGTAGCCTTCGCCAACACTGCCGCCGCAGGGAAGCAGCGCGTAATTTTCCTGAATATACGGATACGCGTGAAATGAAATCGCGGTGACATCGTAGACGCCTTCCATAGCTTTGCGGTTGAGGGTCTCGATATCACAAAGGGTATGGGTGAAGCGCAGGCCGGGCACACGGACCTTGTTGGTCGCCATTCCGTAAAACATGAAGGCGTCGTCGGAGTCGGGACTGTGGGCGACGGTGATCTCGCGCGACTGCCCTGACGCGGAAGTTGTGTCGGTCGAACTGCGCGAAGTCTTCGAAGTGATGCTCAAAGGACCCATAGGTGAACTCTTTACCCGTCAGCTATTGCGGATGAATCTCGGTACTCTGCTCGTCGGACTTCTTTGTGCCCTGGGCCGATTCCTGCATGTGCCGCCGCACGCGAAGAAAGGCGGCGATTGCGGCCCATAATGTCGCCCCGGCGCTGCACGCCAGGATCAGAAACCACCACTGCATTCGCACGATACTCTAGGATATCAAACGCGCGAGCCCAGCCGGCAGAGATGTGCCTCATACGCCAACCGGAAACGGCTTGCTGCGCGGCTCGGCGGCAAGAGAGAAGCCGGAAAATCTCCCCTGCAGCAGCGACATCAGTCCCGTGTACCAGTAGCCGAGGACAAACAGAATCAAAAACGGCACGGTGATGTAGTTTTCGTTTTCCACCGCGTAATAAACCGTGACAGCAAAATAGCAGCCGATGAGCAATTCGAGCCACGGCACCCATCCCAGGCGGCGGCGATATTTGTTGGCCCGGACTTTGTCTTTGCGCGTTTCTACGCGGTACTTCGGGGTACGCGCGAAGGCGCTTTGCTTGCCGAGCAGCGCTTCAATCACGGCGCGGGTGTTGGTAATGGTGAGCCCGATTCCGAGCGCCATCAGGAACGGCAAATAGAGGATTGCCCGCGGCCACGATTTTGGGAAAAGCTCGCGCTGCGACACCAGGTAAAAGCTGGAAATCGAAAATGTCGAGGCCAGGAACAGCGGCAGATCGATGTACAGCATCTGGAACCAGCCCTGATAGAAGCGGATGATCATGGCCGGCAAGAGCAGCACGGAAAGCACGATCATCAGCGGATAGCTGAGATTGGCCGTCAGGTGATACCACGCCTCCAGCTTGACGTGAAATCGTTCTTTGCTATTCAGTACATGCGGCAAAATCTTTTTGCTGGTCTGGATCAATCCTTTGGCCCAGCGGGCCTGCTGCGTTTTGAAGGCCGTCATTTCAACCGGCAACTCCGCCGGACATTCCACGTCCTGCAGATAAATAAATTTCCAGCCTTTGAGTTGCGCGCGATAAGAGAGGTCGGTGTCTTCGGTCAACGTATCGTGCTGCCAGCCGCCGGCTTCGTCGATGGCGCGCCGCCGCCACACGCCCGCGGTTCCGTTGAAGTTGAAAAAAACTCCGCTGCGGGCGCGGGCGGAGTGCTCGAGCACGAAGTGTCCGTCGAGCAGGATCGCCTCCACTTCCGTCAGAAACGAATAATTGCGGTTGATGTGCGACCAGCGCGTTTGAACCATCCCAATTGAAGGATCGGTAAAGTGGTGAATAGTGCGCAGCAGGAAATCTTCGGGAGGGACGAAATCCGCGTCGAAGATCGCGACAAATTCGCCCTTCGCGGTCTTCAATCCCTCCGCCAGCGCGCCGGCCTTGAAGCCCTCGCGGTTCGAGCGATGATGGTACGTGATCGGAAAACCCTTGGCGGCATACTGTTCGACGAGTTGGCTGGCGACGCCGACGGTTTCGTCGGTCGAGTCGTCGAGCACTTGAATATCGAGCTTGTCCTGCGGGTAATCGAGGCGGCAAACCGTATCGACTAATCGTTCCACAACAAACTTCTCGTTGAAGATGGGAAGCTGCACGGTGACGCGGGGCAAATCGGCGAAACGTTCTTTCGGCTCGGAAGTGTGGTTCTTCCGGTTCTTGTAATAAAGGTAGACCAGCACGTAGCGGTGCGCTCCGTAAGAAGCGAGAAGAATGAGAACAATGAAATACGGGATGAGCAACGCCATGTCGAAGGCGTTGGCGTGGTAAAGCCCCTGAAAAGTCTTGTCCAAAAAGTGCTGGCGGATGTATTGCCCAATGCCGTGTGGGGCGAGCGCGGTTGCAACGACAAATTGGCTGGAGAGCAACATAGAGGGAAGCCGGGAGCAGTGAGCTTGCCCGAATCCTCTATTCTACCTGAAGGCGACATACCGGATCGGAAGCGCAATCGCCTCGCTGTGACGGATGACCATGCTTTTCCTCGGCGTGCGCAATATCGTATTGCCGTGGGCCTGTGGTGTAATGGCAGCACAGTTCCCCGTCACGGTTCAGGCGCGGGTTCGAATCCCGCCAGGTCCACTCCCAGGTCAAACGGGGATTGGCGTGATGCCAAAGTGGTAGAACGAATTAGACGGGGAACTCGATTCTCCCCGCAGTAACTTGCGCATCGGGAGTAGCGGATGGATAATTGAGTTGAACTGTGACGGGGTACTGAGTTTTGAAACGGCCTCAGGCGCTGAGGCCGTTTTTCTTTTGGCTAGTTCAGGAAATACGTCCGATACAGCGTATCTCGCTGGGCCGGCCTGAATCCAGCGTCGCGAATAATGCGGCGTAGCTCTTCTTCAGTGGTGCAGTTGGTCACGCCCGCGGCGCGAACCACATTTTCTTCCAGCATCACTGAGCCCACGTCGTTTCCTCCGAATTGCAGGCCGAGCTGGCAAACTTTCAGTCCCTGCGTCACCCAACTTGACTGCACGTTCACGAAATTCGAAAGAAAAAGCCGCGAAATGGCAAGGTTCTTCAGATACTCGACCGCGGTAGCTTCATCCCAATGCCGGCCGCCGAGCGCGGTGTTCGTCGGCTGAAAAGTCCACGGGATAAATGCGGTGAAGCCGCCAGTCTCTTCCTGCAAATCGTAGACCCGCTGAAAGTGATTGATGCGATTCTCGTAGTTTTCCCCGACGCCGAACATCATGGTCGCCGTAGTTCTCATGCCCAGCTGATGAGCGGTGCGATGTACGTTGAGCCAATCTTCGGTAAGGCACTTCAGGCGGGCGATCTTGAAGCGAACCTCGTCGTCTAGATATCTCCGCCCCGCCGCCGGGGATCGAATCGAGGCCGGCGTCCCGCAAGCCGCGCAATGGTGTCGCGAATGCTCAGGTCGCTGTATTCGGCGATGGCGATGAATCTCCGAAGCCGAGTAGCAGTGAAGGTGAACTCTTCGGAAATCGTTGCTTGATGCCGCGCATCATTGCTCATGCCACTCGATCTTCAAGTCTGGATGCAATCCGCCCTGCATCAGCACGCCTGTGCCGCCCAGTTCGACCGTCTCCCGAATCTTGTCGTAAATCGTGTCGAAATCGAGGATGTAGCCTTCTTTAGCCTTCGGCCCCTTCAACGGCCGATAAAAAGCGCAGAACGTGCAATATTCGGTGCAGTAATTCGTGTAATTAATATTGCGGTCGATGATGTAGGTAACCACGCCATCAGGATGCAGCTTGCGGCGCACCGCGTTGGCCTCCATGCCAATGCCGACGAGATCATCGGAGCGAAAGAGGTCGAGGGCCTGTTGTTTGGTCAGAGACATACTTGGATGATTCTAACGGACAGCGAACTCTATGCCAACCTGGGCGGAATCGGGTTGGGTTGTCTTCGCGTTCTTTGCGCACGACTTTGCGTTCTTTGCGGTCAAGAGCCTTACGAAAGTCCGCAACGGCTCGCGAGGCCGCAAACAAAGTCGAGGCGTCATCAACCAGCCGCTGCTTTGGCAGCTTCCAGAAACTGCAAGCGGGCGGCTCGCGGCAGCGCTCCGCACTCCTGCGCGTACTGATAGAAAAGCCGCAGCCCCCCAGGCACTGCGCGTCGAGAAATAATGAATACTGTTGCGTCAAGTAATCTCTCACCATTTCCTCGCTCAGGCCGAGGCGCGGCGCCCACTCGTGGGCGATGTGGTTCACATTGGCGGGGTCAAGCCCGTGGTCGCGCGACTGCTGAAATAGGCCGTGCAGATCGAGGCGTCTGACAGCACCAGTCAACGCCTCGCGGCGCACCGCCCAGAACGCGAACACAAACGGCCTGCCAGTCAGCTTCATCCATTCTTCGGCGAGATCATGAGTCAGGTAGCGCGAGCGGTCAATCTTCAGTGCGGGATCGCCGATCAACAGGGCCGCATCGTGCGCCGTCAGCATCCGCCCAATGATCCGGGCGCCATCGAGGAGAACTTCGGTCGCCGCCCCACCATCTTGGCGAACAGCACTTTGGTGAGCGCAACCGAGGTCATTGACGAAGTGTCCAATGCCACGGTATGAATCTTCTCCAAAGGAACTTTGCTGACCAGAAGGATGGACCTGACCGCGCGGCGGGAAGCAATTGCTACCCCGGGCAGAATCAAGAGGTTCGGGAATGCGTGGCAGTAGGCCGCCGCCGGGAATAATTCCGATATCGGCCGAGCCGTCCCGAAGCTAGCCTGCGCACGCGAGGGCACGGTATAGGAAATGTCAAAAGCGGCGCCCGCGGCGCCATGCTCGAAATCCCACATCAGCGGCGCAGTGTTCAGGTAAGAAATTGCCGAGATGCGCAGTCGTTTCATTTCTGGGAGATACATTAATTCTAACAAACCTGTGTGGTCATCTTGCCTTGACTCCGCTTGTTTCCCATGCATAGATGCGCCAGAGGACTTGTGGAGGTCTTAGTGGCCGAAGCCGCTCACGCATCTGACAGAACCGTGGAAACTATCACCCTGCAATGGCTTGCCCTACCCTCACGCCGGGTCTTGGGCCAACCCAGGTCGCGGCGCCTGGTCGATTTTTTTGGTGGGGTGAAGGCAGTTTTTCAGGCGTCCCTGACTGAACTGGAAGCCGCCGGGCTACAGGCCGTCTCGGCCCAATCGCTGGGCACGGGCAAGCTCTCTGGAGTTGGCGCAAAACGAACTGGCGCGCACCGCGGCTGCGGGAGTGAACGTCATTTCGCTGGACGACTCCGCCGTATCCCGCCCAGTTGAAGCAGATCTATGATCCTCCGCTCGTTCTTTATGTGCGCGGCGATGACGCCGTAGATCATTTCGCAGCCGGGAATCGCGCTGGTCGGCACCCGCCACCCCACGCCTTACGGCCCGGGATGGCGGAGCGGCTGGCCTGCGATCTGGCGGCGCGAGGGCTGGTCATCTTCAGCGGCATGGCGCGCGGAGTGGATACCGCGGGGCACCGCGGTGCGATTGCGGCAAAAGGCAAGACGGTCGCGGTGTTTGGCACGGGAGTAGACGTTCCTTATCCCAAAGAAAACAGCCGATTGATGGACCAGATTCCTGGCTTTAGGCGGCGCGGTCATCTCCGAATTTCCCATGGGGACATTTGCTGCGCCACAGAATTTTCCCATTCGCAACCGCATTATCAGCGGAATTTCGCTGGGAGTGCTGGTGGTGGAAGCGGCCGAATACAGCGGCACCCGCATTACGGCGCGTTGTGCGCTGGAGCAAAATCGTGAAGTGTTCGCCGTTCCCGGCAACGTCACCAACAAAAACTCCTGGGGCCCCAACACGCTCATCAAACAGGGAGCCAAGCTGGTGGCCACATGGGAAGACGTGTGGGAGGAACTCCCTGTGGATGTTCGACTTAAGCTGATGCCCGAGGGCGGCAATGAATCTCCGGCGGGCGGAACCGCATCTTTATTCGAGGAAAGCGAGCTGCCTCCTCACGAAAAGAAGATCTTCGCCCTGCTCAAGGCGGATGAAGCCACGCACATTGATGAGATCGTGGAACGGCTGGAGCCGGCGCTGTCGTCGTCGGAGATTTTCGCCGCGCTTGTTCGAGTTGGAACTCGCCGGCAAAGTGAAGCAGTTGCCGGGAAAGAATTTTGTGAAGAGCTTCTAGAAGATCGCTGGCTCTTGGCTTTTAGCTGTTGGCCAATTCTTTTTCGGAGGTGAATGTGAGGAACTATAAAGATCTTCAGGTTTGTGAGAGAGCGCACGTGCTGACTTTGGCGACTTACAGGGCAACCCGCTGCTTTCCGATTGAAGAGCGGTTTGGTTTGACCAGCCAAATTCGTCGCGTCATGTTCGTCAATCCCTGCAAATCTGGCTGAAGGATGCGGTAGGAGATCGGACGGCGAAATGGGACGGTTCATTCAAATTGCCATGGGTTCGGCGCCGAACTTTCCTATCATCTATTGCTGGCGACGAGATTTGCAATTCTTATCAAGACAGGATTACGAAAGCTTGGAATCTGATTTGAGCATTGTGATGCGAATGCTTTCTTCGCTTTCGCGAAGAATAAGGAGTGCACCGGCCAGCTAAGGGCCAAGAGCTAAAAGCCAAAAGCCAAAAGCGGAAGGCAACGTAACTTGTTGCTTTCGCCACTTTCGTGCTAGCTTCAAAAACAAAGAGATAGAGGAAACATTGGCAAAAGGGTTAGTCATCGTCGAATCGCCTGCCAAGGCGAAGACCATCCAGAAATATCTGGGCAAAGGATATCTGGTGGAGGCCTCGCTTGGGCACGTGAAAGATCTGCCTAAAAGTACGCTCGGCGTCGACATTAATAATGATTTCGAGACCGACTACATCGTCATCCCGGGCAAAGAAAAAGTCCTGAGCAAGCTGAAAAAGCTGGCAGCGTCGGTCGACACCATCTATCTCGCGCCCGATCCGGACCGCGAGGGCGAAGCCATCGCTGCGCACCTGGCGGATGAACTCGGCAACGGCAAAGGCAAAAAGAAAAAGAAGAAAGATGAAGAGGGCGGAGCGGATCCGCCGTGTGACCTTTAATGAGATCACCCAACGCGCGGTGCGTGCGGCTTTCGAGCATCCACGCGATATCGATCAGCACTTGGTGGATGCGCAGCAGGCGCGTCGCGTACTCGACCGTCTGGTGGGATATCAAGTCTCTCCGCTGCTATGGGACAAAGTTCGGCGCGGCCTGTCCGCCGGCCGGGTGCAGACTGTCGCGCTGCGTCTGATTGTCGAGCGCGAACGCGAAATCAAGGCGTTCGAGAAGAAAGAATTTTGGACGATCGATGCGAGCCTTGCAGCAGCCAAACCGCCCGCCTTCGACGCGCGATTTGTAGGCAAGGGCGAAGAAAAAGTCGAGATTCCCAACGGTGAGGAAGCGGAGAAAATCCGCGCCGCTTTGCAGAATGCCGAGTGGGTTGTTCGCTCGGTCGAGCGTAAGGAGCGGCGCCGCCATGCGACTCCGCCGTTTACCACCAGCAAGCTGCAGCAGGACTCTTCCCGCAAACTGCGCTTCAGCGTCAAGCGGACGATGATGATCGCGCAGCGCCTGTATGAAGGCGTCGAGCTCGGCGAAGAGGGACTGGTTGGATTGATCACTTACATGCGTACCGATTCGACGCGGGTGTCGAACGAGGCGCTGACTGAAGTGCGGGAATACATCAAGGGCCAGTACGGCGAGCCATATTTGCCGGAGTCGCCGAATACTTATAAAGAGAAAAAAGAAGCCCAGGCTGCGCACGAAGCCATCCGTCCGAGTTCAGTCGTGCGCCACCCGGATCAGATCAAGCAATATCTGAAAGAAGACGAGTACAAAGTTTACAAGCTGATCTGGCAGCGGTTTGTCGCCTCGCAGATCACGCCGGCAGTTTTCGATCAGACCACGGTCGACATTGACGCGAAGTCCGGCACAGACAATTTCTGGTTCCGGGTCACCGGATCGATCCAGAAATTCGATGGCTTCCTGAAGGTGTACGAAGAATCCAAGGACACCAAGGACGACGAAGACGAAGAGCTCAAGCACAGGCTGCCGCCGCTTGAGGCGGGCCAAAAACTCACGCTCAAAGAGCTCACGCCGGAGCAACATTTCACCGAGCCGCCGCCACGCTACAACGAAGCGTCGCTGGTGAAAGAGCTTGAAGAGCGCGGCATTGGCCGTCCTTCGACGTATTCCGCGATCCTCAGCACGATCCAGGAACGCCAGTACGTGCAGAAATTGGGCGGCAAGTTTGCGCCCACCGAGATCGGCCTGGTGGTGACCGATCTGCTGGTGGAAAATTTTCGTGACATCTTCGATGTGCAATACACCGCCCGCCTGGAAGAGGAACTGGACGAGATCGAAGAAGGCAAGGAAAAGTGGACCGATGCGCTGCAGGATTTCTACAAGAAGTTCGCCAAGGATCTCCGCTATGCCGAAAAGCACATGGAGAACATCAAGCGGATGGAAAAACCCACAGAGGAGAAGTGCGAACGCTGCGGCGCGCCGCTGGTCATCAAGTGGGGCAAGCACGGGTCGTTCTACGCCTGCAGCACGTACGATAAGGACGATCCGAATACCTGCACGTTCACCAAAGAAAACCCTATCAATCTGCCCGACCTCGATTCGGCCGACATGCAGGAAACTACGCAGGAAGAGTATTGCGAGAACTGTGGCCGAGTGATGGTGCTCAAACGCGGCCGCTTTGGCCAGTTCATGGCCTGCACGGGATATCCGGATTGCAAGACCACGCGGCGCCTCGATCAAGGCAAGAAAGTGCCGGATATTCCGCTCGACGAGCTCTGCCCGAAGTGCGGACGCAATCTAATGATCCGCCACGGGCGCTACGGGGAATTCACCGCCTGCAGCGGCTATCCCGATTGTAAGTACGTCAAACAGAATTTCATCGGTGTGAAGTGCCCGCTTTGCAAAGACGGCGATCTGGTCGAAAAGCGCGCCCGCAAGGGAAATACCTTCTACGGATGCTCCAATTACCCCAAATGCAAGTTCACGTCAGCCACGAGGCCGATTGCGGAGAAGTGTCCGTCGTGCGGCCACGAATATCTGGTAGAGAAGACGCTTAAGTCCGGCCCGGTCATCGCCTGCCCGAATAAAGAATGCGATTACGAGCGCCCCGCGCCGGTGGAAGCCGTGCCCGTGGCCACAACCTAACGCTGACCAGCTCAGATATTCCTGAATCGTACGGTTTCAGTACGGAATCAACTCATACGTACCACTGTCCTTGGTTTTGATCAATCCCTTAAGACTAAGAAAAGGAGAAACCTACCATGTCGACCACCCCGACCACTGCTGATGCTGAACTGATCCTTAAACTCTATGACCTTCGGCGCGAGGCCGAAATGCGCAAGGCCCGCAACTGGTGGCTCGGTTTCTGGCCCGAGTCCGCTGACGACATCGTCAAAATCGCGACTGCCCTGGGCACACAGGAGAACGCATGGATGCGGCAGGTGGGCGGCTATTGGGAGATGGCTGCCTCTTTCGTTTTGCATGGCGTGCTTAACCGCGAGATGTTTCTCGAAGGCAGTTTTTCCGGCGAGATGTTTCTGTTGTTCAGCAAATTTGAGCCCTTCTTAAAGAAGTGCCGCGAGAAAACCAATAGCCCGAATGTTTTCGGCAATGTCGAAAAACTGATTGCGACCTCGCCGGGTGGGATGGAGCGGGTAAAGCAAGTGCAGGAGAGAATCGCGAATTTCCGCAAGGCGGCGAAGGCCGCCTGAGCTGTGCGCAGGGACGGAGGGAACTCATCCGTCCCTTGCTTTGCCTTCACAAAAGACGTGCTCGCGCCGCACAGCCCAGCGGCCGATGCAGCGTCACGTATATGATTAAAGCGTCTCATCAATTTCGGAGGAGAGAGCCATGCCGAACAAGCCTACCGCAGCCGATGCCGAACTGATCCTTAAACTTTATGACCTTCGCCGCGAGGCGGAGATGCGCAAGGCCCGCAACTGGGTGGGCGCAACCTTCTGGCCCGAGGACGCCGACGAGTTCATCCAAATTGCGATGGACATGGCTTCTCAGCACAGCGCATGGTTGCGCCAGGTTTCCGGATATTGGAACATGGCTGCATCCCTGGTGCTGGCAGGCACCATCAACGCCGAGCTTTTTCTTGAGCCCAATTGCAGCGGCGAAATGTATTTCGTGTTCGCCAAGGTGAAGCCGTACTTGAAAGAACTACGGCAAAAGATGGACGCGCCCGACATGTTTGCTCCGGTGGAGAAACTTATCGAGAGCACCAAGAAGAGCCGTGAATATATGAAGGGGATGGAAAAGCGGATTGCGGCACGCCGCAAAATGATGGCGGAAGCGGCGAAAGCCAGCTAACGAATTTTGCAATTTCGGAATCGGGTAATTGTGTGCGGGGCTGTGTTGCCGCAGATTATCCGATTCCGCTGTTCTGTCCCACCTACGCAATATATTCCCGAATGTACTCGTCTTTGGTGTGGGCGAGTTCGTGCGCGTCTCCATCGAAGATGATTTTGCCATCGCGCAGAATGATAAATCCCATGGGCACGTCTCCGCGCTCGCCGGGTGGCAGCGGCTGCATGTGATTGGTCTTGCGGTCGAAGTAATGGGTCGCCATGATGAAAGCGTCCTGCAGCCGGTGGGTGACCATCAGCGCACTCGTTCGGTAGACATCCCGCTGTTT
Organism: uncultured Acidobacteriaceae bacterium; assembly: GCA_963848325.1. Classification (GTDB taxonomy): domain Bacteria; phylum Acidobacteriota; class Terriglobia; order Terriglobales; family Acidobacteriaceae; genus DATJOJ01. Next base: position 232,534 of record CAWKDJ010000013.1, on the reverse strand, counting down.
GATAATCAATTCGATGATGGTGGTGGAAGTGACGGGGTCGAGTCCGCCGGTCGGGGAGTCGTAAAGCAAAATTTCCGGATGCGTGATTATCGCGCGGGCGATGGCCACGCGGCGCCGCATTCCGCCTGAGAGCTCCGACGGGAATAGGTCGACGGTGTTTTCCAGTTCGACGAAACTCAACGCCTCCCGTACCGGCCTGTCGACTTCTTCCTCAGAAACGTTACCTTCCTCGAGCAAGCGGAACGCAACATTCTCGCGGACTGTCATCGAATCGAACAGCGCGCTTTCCTGAAAAACCATGCCAATTTTCCGCCGTAGCTCAAACAGATTCTTCCTCGCGCATCTGGGTGACGTCTTCGCCGAGGACATGAATGTGACCTGCATCCGGTCTTATCAGGCCCAGCGCCAGCTTGAGAATGGTGCTCTTGCCTGATCCCGCGACTCCGAAAATTGCTTTAGTCTCGCCGCGGTTCAGCTGAAAGGAAATTCCGTCGAGCACCGTCTTGCCCTCAAACGCGATCGCGACATTTTCAAATGCAATGACTGCAGATTGCGGATCTGTCGCGGGAGGGACATTTTGCGTCGCCGTGGTAGGAGGGGCGGCCATGGCTTAACGGTATCCAAACAGCGCCATCAGCAGGCGGGTGATGAAAAAATCCACCATGATAATCAATAACGGACGAAACCACCACCGCCTGCGTGGTTGCCCGGCCTACCCCTGGGTTCCGCCTTTGGCGGTGATGCCGAAATAGCAGCCGACGGTCGCAATAATGAAGCCGAAGAAAACCGGCTTCACCAGTCCCATGAACACATCCTGGAAAATCAGAATCTGCCAGGCCGAACTCCAATACTGATGCCAGTCGAGCCCGAACAGCCGTCGAAACCAGGCTTCCGCCAAACAATCCCAGCAGGTCGGAGATAATGGTCAGGAAGAACATCATAAAAACGGTCGAGACGACGCGGGGCGCCACCAGCTTCTTCATCGGGTCGGTGCCCAGGGCGCGCATGGCATCGATCTGCTCGGTGACGACCATCGATCCCAGTTCGCTGGCCATGCCGGAAGAGTTCCGGCCGGCGACCATCAACCCGGTCATGATCGGGGCCAAGTTCGCGCACCATTCCGACCGAAACCAGCTGGCCGATCAGCGAAAGCGAACCGAATCGTTCCAGGGTGTTGGCGCTGTTCAAGGCCAGCGCTCGCGCCGATGAAGAACCCGGTCAGCACTACGATGGGCAGCGATCCAAAGCCGATCAGATCGGCCTGCTGCATCATGTCAGCAGAAATAACTGGGGTAGCGGAACAGGTTAGCAATCGACCGGCCGGCCAGCAGGGAATAGTCCTGGACCGCTTCAAAACTTTTCTTTGGCGATTTCTGTCCGGGGAGATCAGTTCCATGGTGTCTCAGATCGCTGACGGAACTATAGCAGAGAAAGCAGAGTCGCCAATTCGGGCCTTGGTTCAGGAAGAGGCTCGCGCCTCGGAGTTAACTAATCTTCTCGCTCTTGCGTTTTGATTTCAATGTTGAGCCGCTTGATCTTCTGATTGAGGGTAGAAAGCGGAACACGAAATTGCTCGGCGGCTTCGGTCTGGTTCCAGTCCGCATTTTTCCAGCATGTCGATGATGACCTGCCGCTCGCCATCTTCCATGATATCGAATAAGGAAGCATCCGCGCGGTGTTCGAGAGCGGGGCTGGCGGCTTCGGCCCACGATCTGGTCGGGAAGAAGTTCGGGCCGATGTCCTCCGAAGTCGAAAGCACGACTGCTCGTTCGATCACATTTTCCAGTTCACGAACGTTGCCCGGCCAGGAATAGGCCATGAGCAGGCGCAAGAGTTTCGGTGGTAGATGCGCTGCGGGACGATCGTTCTCCTTGGAGAATTTCTCGAGGAAGAAGCCCGGCCAGCAGCGGAATGTCTTCGCTTCGCTGTCGCAACGGCGGCAGATCGATGGTGATCACGTTCAAGCGGTAAAACAGATCTTCGCGGAACTTGCCTTCCGCACCTGCTGCTTGCAGATCGACGTTGGTGGCGGCGATGATGCGCACGTCCACCTGAATCTCCTGGACTCCGCCCAGGTGCATGAATTTCCGGTCTTGAAGCACGCGCAGAATCTTGCTCTGCATGTCCATGCTCATGGTGCCGATTTCGTCGAGAAACAAGCGTGCCCCGGTCGGCGACCTCAAACAAACCTTTCTTGGACGCGATGGCGCTGGTGAACGCCCCCTTCACGTGGCCGAAAAGCGTGGATTCCAGAAGATCCGGCGGCATCGAACCGGTATTGACGGGAACGAAGGACTGCTCGCGGCGCGGAGAATTCAGGTGGATGGCTTTTGCGATCAGTTCTTTTCCTGTACCGCTTTCGCCCTGCAACAGCACCGTCGAGCGGCTGGCCGCGACCTGCGCCACCAGATCAAAAATCTTCAGCATGGGCTCGCTCTTGCCCACGATGTTTTCAAAGTTGTAGCGCTGCTTGAGGGCGCGCTTGAGTTGAATGTTCTCTTCTTCCGCCCGATGGCGGGCGATGGCCGCGCGCACATCGGCCAGAAGTTTTTCGTTGTCCCAGGGCTTCTGGATGAAATTCGCCGCGCCGACCTGCATGGCCTTCACCGCGTTCTCCACCGTGCCGTAGGCGGTAATCATGATGACGGATAGCTGCGGATCCTGGGCGTGAATTTCCGCCAGCAGTTCCATGCCGTTGCGGTCGGGCAGCGCCAGGTCGAGCAGCACCAGGTCGAAACTTGTGCTCGCCAGATTCGCGCCAATCCCATCTTCGCCGCTGTCGGCCGACTCGACCGCGTAACCTTCCATTTCCAGCAGCGTCTCCAGCGATTCGCGGATCGCCGCCTCGTCGTCGATGATCAACACTGAACCCAGCGACGATGGGCATCGCTTCATGCGGAGCGCGAGATGACGGCTGCTTCAGACATTGACTGCCTTCCGGTCAGCGGGAAATCGAGATAAAAGCGTGGTGCCTTCGCCGGGCCGGCTCTCTACCCGAATCTTCCCCGCATGCTCTTGGATGATTCCGTAACTCACGGACAATCCCAGCCCCGTGCCCCGCGGCTGGCCTTCGCGCGGCGCCTTGGTGGTGAAGAATGGGTCGTAAATGCGATGGATGTGCTCCTGCGCGATTCCCTGACCCGGTGTCCGATACCATCGACGCTTACGCCTTCGCCGTTGGAAGTGGCGATCCGCAGCGTGCCGCCGTTTGCCATCGCGTCTTTCGCATTCAGGAACAAATTCAAAAAGACCTGCTGCAACCGCCCGGCGTTGCCGCTGATCGGCGGCAGATGCGCGCGCCAATTCATTTTGAACCTGGATCTTCGAGGTCTTGAACTGGTGCTCCAGCAGCGCCAAGGTGTCGTGGATGATCCGATTCACATCGACCGCGGTGAACTCGGTGCCGCTGGTGCGCGAGAAATTCAACAGGTTGTTGACGATTTCCGAAGCGCGGAAAGTCTGCCGCGTGATCTTTTCCAGCAACGCGCCTCGTCTGCGGATCGTCCTTGCAGTTGTTTCGAGAGCATCTGGGCGTAAGAGGAAATCACCGCCAGCGGCGTGTTCACTTCATGCGCGACGCCCGCGGCCAGCAGCCCAATCGACGAAAGCTTGTCCGCCTGCGAGAGCTGGGCCTCAAGCTCAACCCGCTCGGTAATGTCATCCATGATGATCAGCCGGCCGATCACGTTGAACTTCCGCGTGACCAGCGGCGCAATCGCCACATTCACAATCCGGCTCTCGCCCGTTGGCGTGTTCAGCCGGAACTTATAAAGATTGTGAATGCCCTGATTCTGCCGCACACGGTAGAACTCTTCCACGAAAGCTCGCCGGGCAATATTTCGCTTAGCGGACGCGCCAGCACCTGCCAGCGCGGCAGCGCATACATCACTTCCATCTGCGAGTTCCAGGACTCGACCCGGTCGGCGAAATCCACCGCCAGCACGCCGACGTTGATCGATTCGACGATGTTCTCGTTGAAGTCCTTCAGCCGCTCGTACTCGGCGACTTTCTGCTCGAGCGAGGCGTACAGGCGCGCGTTCTGAATGGCGATGCCCAAATATCCCGCCAGGGTCTCCAGCAGTTCCACATCTTCGCTGGAGAGGAAGTCGCCTTCCACGGTCTTTCCCAGACCCAGGACGGCGACGGTCTGCTTCTGGGCGCGGCAGGGAATGTAATAGTTCAAATCCAGCCGCGCGATGGTCTGTTGCGCGCTGGGAGTTTCGCGCGGCACCTGATGCGTGTTATCGAAAAACATATGTCCGGCTCCGATTTCCGGCCGCGGCGCGCTCAGGAAGCTCAAGTCCAGCCCGCTGGTCTGGGTCATGCCAAACGACTTCGAGAGCAGGAAACTGTACCGGCCCTTCTCCGCCGGAAAGAAATACCGCCATGCGGTCCACCAGCAGCGTCCGTGACAAACGATCCACGACCGAACTCAACATCTCGTCGAGATCGGTTTCCGCGCTCAGCTCGCGGCCAAATTCGATCAAGGTTTTCCGGTAGTCATAGCGCGTGCGATAGAAGAACTGATCAATGCGCTCCTGAATCCACTTGCGCACGGGATCGAACACCAGCGCCGTGACCACAATCGCCAGCACCAGTCCCGATCGGCCCGGAGCTGGGCACCCGGGCGTGGACGCACCTCCGCCACCGCCTGCCACCACCGCGAAATATGCGCCGCATGATCGCCGCCGCCGACAGCGTATACACCATGCCGCGCTTGAAAATCAGGTCCACATCCATCAGCCGATAGCGGAAAATTGCGTAGCCGAACGTCAGCGGAAACATTCCCAGCGACAACACGGAAACCTTCATGGTGTTTTCCGGCAGCGCGCCCGTCAGGTAGGGGATCACGTAGAACAACGTGAACGGCGTGATGGCAAGAATCGTGCCCCGGGTGATCCATTTCAGTTGCTGACGCAGAATCGGTGTGCCCGCCCGGCGGTAGTTGTTGACCAGCACCGCGGCCGCGGCGATGAAAAACACCGCCAGATAACGCCATTTGCAGCCGGTCCAGGTTCCAGCGCAAGACCTCGCTGGCCCGCAGCAGCTGGAACGCTGCGACGTGCACGCCAATAACAGCAGCACCGGGAACGTAGACTGCCGGAATGCATCCAGCGGTGCTTGCGCACGAATTGGCGCCGCTCCGGAAAAGTCAGAACAAAATGCAGGAACAGCGCCGGCTGCAACATCCAGGCGACCACATTTCCCCAATAGATCGTCCAGTCGAACGGGTTCAGCTTCCCGCTGTAGTGGAAGGTAGTAAAAAATGAACGAAACCAGGCAGAAAATGTAAAAGTGCGTGGAACCCGGCGCTGTCCAGCGCCGCAATAAAACGTACAGTCCAACCCCAAGGTAGATCAGGCCAATCAGCCTCAGCCAGTTGTATTGCGAGCGCTCCGCCGGGACGGGAATCAACAGCACATCCACCGGGAACCGCCTGCCGAACCAGCGAATACGTGGCCTTCGACCAAGCGCCCACACGGAACAGTTGATGGCTCAGGGCCGCGGTGGTGCTGATCTTGTGCCCGTCAATGGCCGTCAGCTGATCGCCGACTTTTATTCCCGCCCTGAGCCCAGGGCCCCCGGGATCCACGCGGTCCGCGACCAGTCCTCCGCCCTGCTCCACCCACCACACGCCGTCCGTCGGCAACTGGAATTAGCGTTCCTTCTGGAAGTTGATCCAGCATAAACGATGGCAGCCGTGGTCAGCAGAGCCAGCAGGATCGCGGTGAAGCGGACTTGAAAGTCCTTGTTCATGGACCGCGGAAACTGTGCGGGCCGGAGGGTTCCCGCCCGGCGCTTTGCACGTTCGCTGCCACCGTCGAAGCCGTCTTTAATGAGCTAACTGGCACTAAACACACTACCTTCCAAGATTATAGAGTCAACGACGGATTAAAGATATGTATTTTGGAATGTTAGATGTGAATTTTGGTAAGCATTTAGATTGAGTAAGTTAGCCGAATCATCGCGAAACCGCTCAAAAGAATGGGGAGTTCCCGGCATGGCTAGATTGGCTCAAGTTCGTTTGCCGTTCGGCGAACCGCATCGGGACGAATGCGCGCACGGAGACTGCCCTGAATTCTTCGCCAGAAAAAATAAGGGAGGAGCTTTTGCCCCTCCCTCATAAAGAAGCGACAGAGGCGATATAACTAAATAGAGGCGAGCAACGACCGAAGAGTTGTCCAGCCCGCCAGAATCGCGTGACCGCAGCGCAACCAACACAAACCCGGAGGGTCGTTGAAGACCGTTTGATCGAGGTGGATGGTCTCGAATGGCGCTATCGTTTTGCAGGCACCGGCTCGGCCCTGCTGCTTGTGCATGGATTGCTGGGCCACTCCTTCTCGTGGCGCAATTCCATTCCTGCGCTGGCCCGCCGTGCAAGTGTCTACGCCGTGGATCTGCCGGGCAGCGGCTACTCCGCCGCGCCGATTCACGGCGACGACTCGTTGCCTGCGACTGCCCAGCGTCTGCTGCGGTTCCTGGACGCAATGAATATATCGCAATGCGACATATTGGGCAGCTCTTACGGCGGCGCGGTTGCGCTGATGGCTGCTGGTTTGGCGCCGCAACGGTTTCGCAGCTTATTGCTGGCAGCACCGGTTAATCCTTGGTCAGCGCACGGAAAGCTGTTTGCGCCATTGGTTTCTAATCCGCTGGTTGCGCCGGTTCTGCTCCGGGCGCTGCCGCATCTCACCATGCTGCATGAGTTTTATTTTCGTCGTCTGTTTGGCGACACACGGCGAATTCCTCCCGGGACGCTGGCAGGCTACATTGGTCCTCTTCTGCGGCGCGGAACTTTGCGCCACACTATGCGCGTTCTGCAATCGTGGAACCGCGATCTCGAAGAGCTTCGCGCTATCCTGCCCCGAATCACTCACATTCCCATGTTGCTGCTATGGGGAAGCGTCGATGCCGCGGTAGATCCTGCCTCTGGGCGCGAACTCAAAAAGCACTTCAACCATTGCCAACTTCTAACGTTCGAGGGAATTGGTCATTTGCCCTACGAGGAAGCGCCGGAGGAATTTAGTCGCGCGATCGCGGAGTTTCTGCAGCGGACGATGTAGAGCGCGATACCTGACCGGACTACGGCGTGATCTCGAACACTACGCCCAGGTTGTACGTGCCGCCAGTTTGCGTCGTGCCGAAAAGATTGCCATTGGGGTCAATGGCGAGCCCAAGAGGATTCGCGCCGTCTGGGCCGTGGAATTCGTGCACGACGCTGTAGCTCCACTGTCCCTTGGGTTGGGGAATTAGCTTAAAAACTACGCCGCACGTACCAGCACAGGAATTATCTCCGCCGCCTGCAACTCCGTAAAGATTGCCAGCTTTATCAAAGGCCAGATTGTAAGCGGGCGCGCATCCCTCTGAACACGCGGGCGTTGCGGGAAAGGCGTAGAGAATCGTTTCCGTCCAAAGGGAGGGCGCAACTCGCGACAACTTGAACACTGTGCCGCAGCCTGCGGGCAGGCACTCGGGGCCTCCTAGCGGAGTGGTTCCGTAAGCATTGCCTTGTGCGTCTAGGGTGAGGCTGCCGTTGGGGTTTTGACCGTCCGTGGGGGTTGAAGCAAAACGATGGATGACTTCATACGCGTCCATAGCCCCGTGGCGCTTGAGCCAATCGGGTTATGGACGAGTTCAAACGCAACCCCGCACCCGTCTCCCTGTGTGCAGTTGGGTAGGCCGATGCCGCCACCCGAGTACGTCGTGCCGTATATATTGGCTCGGCTGTCCAGACTAAGCGGTTGGATTGGCCACCAACCATCCCTTCCATTGTTCGCACCAAGGTTGTATAGCGCCTCGTAGATCCACCCGTCTGAGCCGGAGGACAATTGCCCAAGCGCACCCCATTGATTCTCTCCAGGATAGAAATCGCCGTAAAGGCGACCCGCGCTGTCGAGCACCAGACAGCAGCCTCCGCCTGGGTAAATGGGAGTGAAACTCCATCCCTCTTCCCCGATGATCAACTGAAAAACCGGCTCTGCTTGGCCGGGGTCCAGCGGGCGTTGTACCTCCAAATAGGACGCCAGAGCTGGACACGACCACCCCCGCAGCTGACGCCCCACCGGTCTCATTAGTAAAGGCAAAAATAATCGATTCCTGCCACTCATTGGCCCCGTTCAGCGTGAGTTCAAAAACGATGCCGCAGCCAATACCCCCACATTGGGTCAAATCGCCGCCCGCGTTGGTTTCACCATAGAGATTACCTCGAGGATCTAGGCCCGGTTCAGCCGATACGAACGAGCCATCTCCGGGTCCGCCGAAGCTGTGGAGCACTCTGAAATTCGTCGCGGCCCACCCCATGGAAACGGACGCCAAAGTGATGGCTGTCACGAAAAATATTGGAAGGCATTCTCGTCGCATTCTCTACCGCCTTCCCGGCGCATGATGCCCGACCGCCCTCGAAATACCAACTCCATTGACGGTCGGAGTTCGCTTACGATCTGAAATACTAATCCGATCCATTTCCGTCCGGTCCTTCGGGAGTGTATGACCCGCCGTAATAGAAGTCCCCGAACGTAGATAAGGAATAAAATGGGGTAATGTTTGTGAACCCACGCTGGTCATTTGTGTCGAAGAAATCGGACAACGGAATGTTGCCATTCGCGCCGTCCAAGGCATTACGATCCGCGTACCCCTTGTCACCTTCCTGGTCAATGAACTGCATGCCAAAATTGCTCTCAACAAATGCCAAGACGCTGCCAAAGTCGTGCTGGTAGGGAAAACCATCGCTGCCGCAGTCACCCGCGTCGCAGGCACCCGATACATACCCGGCCTTAGTGTACTCCGACACCACGAGGAGCGGCACTCTGAATCCGTAGGTGTAACCGCAGCCCCATCCGTTCTGCTGCACGCTAATGGGACAAGTCGTTGGATCGCCGCTCCGGTACACCTCGGGCGGCAAAACGTGATCGAACCAGCCGCCCCAGTCGTCCCACACGACGAAGATCGCGGTTGGTTCCGGGTTCGGTTCGTAGGTGCCCCAATAGTCGCATTTGCCGCCGCCCGCGCTGTCGCTCCAACTGTTTCCGACCGCATCGATGATATTCGCGACCCACGACGACCGTAAGGAGGCGTCGGGCCGTTCTCATAGCCGCCATGGTCCGACCACTTCTCGTCCGGAATGACCCAGCTGATGTCTTGCAGTGTGCAGTTCTGGATGTCGCTTAAGATCGGCGCACTTCCGCCGTGGCTCAGCGTGTCTGGAAGTACGACGTGGCCCCACCCCGAGCCGCCGCATGGCTGGCCCACGGTGTATCCGGTGTTAGTTCCATAACAAACTTCAGGAATCGACGCTGGTGCAGTCCAGATCGCGCCAGAGGTTGGCGTGTAGTGGCGAGTTTTCAGTCCCTGTAGGATCTACAAAGGGCGAGGTGGCACCACGGGCGCAACCGCTTAAATTCACGCCCAGGCTGCCGTTTTCTGCGACGAAGTCGAGATTCGGTGGCGCCGTCGGCGCTGAGGTCCCGGTGAAAAGAAATTGATGCGCTGGAAAGCTAGGGCCCTCGTTGGTTTGAAACATGTAGTTAGCAAAGCCGTAAGCAGTGGCGATGTCGAAATACGGCTGCACATCGGATTTCTGGACGTAGGAATACTGAACGCATTGCCCTGACTCGACAATCTGACAGAAGCCATCCATTTGCGCCCAGATCATACTGCGAAATCCAACCGGTCAAGTATGAGTGGTCCGGGTCGAAGTCCAGCCCATTCATGGGAAGCGAAATGTTACAGAGCGTCCCGTTGTGGCCCTTAGAGGGACCGCCGTTGTCAATATCAACGTCCGGCTCGAATGCATCTCCGGAGCCGCACCGAGGAGTATGGGAGCCTCCGCCTCCGAACAGATTGTCCGGCGTGCGGTTCTCTTGAATCACAATGATGATGTGGGCAAAATGTGGTGGATTTTGGGCGTAGGTCAAGGAAGCGACAGCAAAGAGAACCAATATTGTTCCGAAAGTTAGCTTCATAGGTCAGCCTCCGGTTGCGACAGCATCCGAGAAGCGTGAGAACGGCTTACGAGCTCCGAACGGCAGCCGAGTTTATAGGAGTTGGGACGCGTCGCTCAGGAAAATTGGTTTTGTTCCGAAACCGGAACAAAGCAAACGAACCCCGTGCTACCCTCAACTCAAACACCCCCGATGCGCGATTCTCTGAATCCCGGCGAGCCTTCAACTTCTACCGGCTTCCGTCGTCTGGCGCATTCCCTGCATGTCGAACTGCCCGAAATCTGGGTACGTTTCCTGCTGGCGATTTTCGGCCTCATTCTCGCCTTCGCGGCCGCGTTGTTCTCAACGGTTTCGCGAGAGTCGGGAAACCTGTGGGCGACTTTAGTCCTCGCATCGGCTGCGCTGCTGTTGGCAGTGATCGTCGGACTCACAACGGTGCCGTACCTGATGCGACGCGTGACCGCCGAGCGTCTGCGCAACGCTTTCGAATATGAAGTCACCGCGGTCGGAATCGGCTACGTGGTATGCACATTGCTGCTCGCGATTGCCGCACTGAACACCGGCAACAATTTGCTTTACATCATCGTCGCGGCAATGCTGGCGGCAATTCTTGTTTCCGGCGTCGCTTCGGCAATCCAGTTGCGCGATCTGGAACTTGAGGTCCGCGTTCCGGAACACGTTTTTGCCGGGCAGGGAACGTTTGGCCGAATTCTTTTGCGCAACGCACGCCGCCTGCTGCCGGCGTTTTCGATTCAGGTGGCCGCGCTTCCCGCGGAGAAGTCTTCCCGGCACTGGCGCTGGGTGCGTACCACGTTTGCATTCCCTCCGGGGCGTCCGCCGGAAAAACAGTGGCTGAAACTTCCTGACCGTCGGTTGAGCCGAAGGGGCGAGTCGTCGGTGTTGCCTCCCGTTCTCGAAGGCTCGGTTTATTTTCCCTATCTGCCCGCCGGCACCGAGTTGCGGGCCGAGCTCGATTTGCGGTTCGTCCGCCGCGGCCGCTATCAACAGGATAATTTCGCACTAAGCACGCGCTTCCCCTTCGCGCTGCTGAAAAAAATCCGCCGCATGCCGCTTATGCGCGAGATCATCGTCTACCCCTCGGTCGAGCCGACGGACGATTTTTTCGAGGTGCTCCCGCTCATCACCGGCGAATTTGAGAGCTTTGTGCGCGGACGCGGTTACGACTTATACCGCATTCGCGAATACATGCCCGAGGATTCGGCCCGGCATGTGGATTGGAAAGCGACGGCAAAGTCCGGCTCGCCGAAGGTAAGGGAATTCAGCCGCGAGGACGAGCGCAAACTGCGAATCGTGTTCGACAACCCTGCGCCAGGATTGGTTGCGGAGCCGGCTTACGAGAAGGCGGTCGCCCTTGCTGCATCTTTGAGTTGGCACTTTGCCGGGGAGAACGCCGACCTGTCATTCGTCTCACAGGGCTACGACGGCAATCCGGACATTTACAGCTTTCTGGCGCACTTGGCGGTTATGCAACCCAAGGCCGGGCCATCGGCTATCGAGCAATTGCGCCCGTCCGCGGACTACAACATCATCTTCACCAGCCGGCCACGAGGCGGAACTCCAACCGCGCTTTGGGCATCGTCCTATCTCGTATTTATAGGGGAAGACGGTCAAACGTGACCCGCACCTGATCCCCGGAATGGGCCTTTACGGGAATTTCCCGCCACAAAATACATATTTTTTTGTTTCGGAAGGACGGCCTTTCGTCATATACTCGCGCGCTACAGGTTTCTGCAGAGGAGGCCGGTATGACAATCCAGGATTTGATTAGGGGTCAACAGATGCATGTGGCAGACGCGGCGCAGACAGTGCTGGCGGTCGCCCAGGCAATGGTTCACTTCAACATCGGCGCCATGCCAGTGCGGCGCGAAGCCGAACTGATCGGTATTTTCTCGGAGCGCGACCTGATGCGGCGAGTGGTGGTAGAAGGCCGTGATCCCGGCGCCACGCCGGTTGAGCTAGTCATGACCGAAGATCCCCTGACCATCAGTCCGACTGAGACGATCGAAAACTGCATGGCCTTGATGCGGCACCATGGCTTCCGTCATCTGCCGGTCTGTGAAGGCAAAAAGCTGGTAGGCATGATCTCGCTGCGGGACTTGATCTTGCACGATCTGACCGAAAAAGACTACGAAGTCCGGATGATGCGGGCCTACATTCAGGCATCGCCCGAAATGCACTAATTCGTGCGCGAAAGTGGGTAACTGAGGTTTAGCCCCGTTTCCTCCACCGGTTTCATCTAAGTCCTTATTTGTGAGCGGATAAGCCCTGTCAAGAAGTAACCTCCCCGTGACGTTACTTTGGTTCATTGACCATTGGAGAAGAACTGCTAGATTGAGGGTGAGTAGGACATGCAGTGGCCGTCTTTATGTCCTGGCCGACTTAGACCCCAATGCACGCCAAACTACAGCTCGCGCTCTGGATGGCCCACCCGGTTCTGGAGCTTTCTCTGGCCGTGACCATTCTGCTTCACGGGCTGCATCGTAAATTTCCCGCCTTTTTCACCTACATAATCGTGCAAGTTGCCAGTTTCGCGATTTTGTTTCCATCCAGCAGCATCGCCAAGGTGACCTTTATGTCTATTATTTCTATGGCTACTGGATTAGCGCCATGGTTAGCCTGGTGCTGGGCTTTAAGGTCATTCACGAGATCTTCCTGGATGTCTTTCGTCCCTACCACACATTGCGGGATTTGGGCACGGTGCTGTTCAAATGGGCGGCGTTAGTGATGATTTTTGTGGCCTTGGTTGTGGCCGTGGCCAGTCCGGTCGGCCAATCGCCGCTAGTACAGGCGGTCACGACCGTTCAACGCTGCGTTCGAACCATCCAGTGCGGGTTGGTTTTGTTCCTGCTGTTCTTTTCCCGCTATCTGGGTGTTTCTCGACGCCAGTACAGCTTCGGTATTGCGTTGGGCTTTGGCAGCTATGCGGCCATCGAACTCGCAGCGAATGCGCTTTACTTCGGTGGCCAGATCAAATCGCCGTCGGTGGCCTTGATGAACACGTTGATGTACGCTTGCACCGCACTGGTCTGGTTCGGATACACCTTCCTCAAGGCTCCGGAGCGGCAGGCGCAGGTCACCTTGCTGACTTCGCAACGCTGGGAAGAGAGTCTCAGCGCCTTGCACAGTCCGGCGCCGGCGGACTCGCTCATTCCCATGTTTGAAGGAATGGTGGATCGGGCCTTTTCCATGCCAGTTCCCGGCCAGAATGCGATCCAGTGCTGAATGAACGGTTAGGCCCCAAGTCGGTTCCTGCCACGCCTGCTCGCTCCCCGTTCTCCTTACCCAGGGTCGTCTCACAGCGTTAAGTCTCAAACAATCTGTCAAGACCTTTCCTGCAAGCAGCTTTAGAATCCTAGAACGCGGCGAAGCGGGTTCAAGAAATACTTTTGGTGTCCGCTTATTTATTTGATAATGAACGATAAACAAGCCACTTGACCTCTCGGTGGTGTCCGCAGTTTTGGCTGGGTTTTCCAAAGTCACGGTGAATGCCGGTCACAAAATACTTGACATCACCATGTATAATTCCAGCCCATTAGGGTTCCCGCTCCCAGGGGGCCCAAAAACAAGGAGAGTACTCGATGAAGCGTGCAATCAGGATGTTGCTCCTGATGGTAGGTTTGCTTTGCACGTTTACGGCAGTTACCGTGCCAGCCTTTGCGTTGGATGGCGCGCCACCGCCGTACTGCCCGCCGGACTCCGGTGGGAACTGCCCGTAGCAAAGCAGGTAGTGTTGGGGTGCCCGCTTGGGCGCTCGAATATTTTTGTAGGCCGGCGTTGCGCAAGCAACGGCGGCCTCTTTTCATTTGCAGGATCTCAGGAAGCCCGGCGCAGGCGCGCTATGAGTTGCTGCGGATCGTCGATGGGCGCTTCACAGGCGAAACCCGAACAGATGACGGCCACGGTCTTGCCTTCTTTCACAGCTGGCAGCCTGGGAATGGTCTGCGACAGCGTCGGCGGCAGATTCTGCGACACCGCTTCATTCGGTTGGAGCTTGATGACCGTCCTGGTCGCAGAGAAAGCCGAGATCGAAACCGCATACATCTGCTCTGCTAAGTCTCCACTGCCTACTACCACCATTTGTTCGTGAGGCTCGGAGAGCAGGACACCAGCGATTCCATAAGTCGCAGCGAATAATCCGTATTCGACCGGCCGCGCCCGCAAAGACCTCGAGTGTTTGTTCCGCTTTTTCCCGGTAATCCGCCTGATTGGTGTACGCGTGGAGCCTCAGCAGCGCGATGGCGGCGACCGAGTTACCCGCGGGCGTGGGCGAGTCCTGAAAGGGTTTGCGGCGCGTGCCCAACACCCCGAGAGATTGCGCTCTGGTCGGTGGTCTTCCGGTATCGAAGAAGCCGCCGGAAACCGGGTCAAAGAATCGCTCGATCATGGCGTCCGCGATGCGCCGGGCAAAATTGAAGTAGCTGAGGTCGGCCGTCGATTCGTAGGCGTCCAGGCACGCCACCGCGCGAATGCATAATCATCCAGCACGCCGGGAACGGCCGCCGTTCTGCCTGCGGCATCCGAATAAGCCAGCACGTGAGCAACCCGCTACTTCCGTGCCAGCCCTCGGCAAGAATGCGATCCAGAGAGCGCAGCGCGAAATGCCGCGCGGCATCCAGCCCGAGCACTTTCGCCGCCTCCAGATACGCCGAAACGCAAAGCGCATTCCAGCCCGTATAAACCGTCTTATCCACGTAAGGAGTCGGCCGTTGCAAGCCGCGCGGCGTACATTTTCTGCTTCGCCGATCGCAGCAAGTCGCGACCTGCGAAAGCGGCAGGCTCAGTCGCTTGGCGATCTCTTCCACCGACGCCCGCACGTACAACACATTCTTGGCGGGATTGTGGTGCATCTCGCCGATTTCGTTGATGTCGTAATAGAGGCAGGCGACGCGCGGCTTCCTCCTCGGTGAGCACCGCCCGCGCTTCCGCCAGCGTCCAGGTAAAGTAATCGCCGTCGTCGTCCATGGAGATAGTCGGCGTCCTGCGAGGCATAGAAGCCGCCGCGCTCGCGGTCGCTCAGCCATTCGTCCATCCAGCGGATGATGTCGCGCGCCACTTCGGCAAAAAACTCCGAAGCCGGTCGCCTGATAGGCGTGCACGTAATTCTTCAGCAGTTCGGAGTTGTCGTAGCACATCTTCTCGAAGTGCGGCACCACCCAGCGTTCATCGACTGAATAACGGTGAAAACCGCCGGCCAGTTGGTCGTAGACTCCGCCGCGCGCCATCTTTTCCAGCGTCGTCGACAAACACGTCGCGCAGATTTCTCGTCGCCGGTGCGCGTGTATTGGTCGATCAGCAAATCGATCACCGCCGGGATGGGGAAATTTCGGCGCGCTGCCGAAGCCGCCATGCTGCGGGTCAAACATCTCCAGCGCCGATTTCACAATGGCGTCAATCACTGCCGGAGAAAACTCGCCCTCTGCTCCGGCAAACGACTCGGCTTGCGAAATGGCCGCCTCCACCATCTTCGCCTGCTCCATCACGTCCTCGTTCTTCTCGTGATAAGCGTCGGCGATCGACGAGCAGCACGCGCTTGAAACTGGGGCGTCCATAATGATCGTCCGGAGGGAAATAAGTTCCGCCGTAAAAAGGCTTGCCGTCGGGCGTAAGAAACGCGGTCAGCGGCCAGCCGCCCTGCCCGCTGATGGAACTGACCGCCACCTGATAGCGGCTGTCAATGTCGGGCCGCTCGTCGCGGTCCACCTTCACCGCCACGAAGCGCTCATTGACGATCTGCGCGATCTCCGGACTGTCGTACGACTCGCGGTCCATCACATGGCACCAGTGGCACCACACCGCGCCAATGTCCAGCAGGATCGGCTTGTTCTCGCGCTGCGCCACGGCAAAGGCTTCCTCGCCCCACTCCTGCCACTGGATGGGCTGATGCATGGCCGAACGCAGGTAGGCGGAAGACGCCTTGGAAAGGGAGTTGAGGTTTTGGGAGGACATGGTCAAACCAGTTTATACGGTACGACCCGCCGCATTGAGAGGCTATCTTTACCGCTCGTTGGGTTGCACGATCTTCAACCCTTTGACCCTGGAGAAATGCTGCTTATTGAAAGTGGCTACGCGGCAACCGTGCTCCAGAGCAGTTGCAGCCACAATCAGGTCGTAAGCGCCGATCATCCTACCCGCCGCTTGAAGCTCCGCCCAAATACGCGCGTGTTCGTAAGCAGTTCCATGCGTGTAAGTGAGCACGGGTGTTACACCGAGAATGGCTTCCAAGTATTCCTGACGTTTACCTTTGTGGCGCTCGTCCGCCCTCACCACGCCGTGCCAGAGCTCCGCTACCGTTATCGCGGCGAGGGCAAATTCCTCGCCGGGAAGCGATGCCAACCATGCCTCCAGCGCAAACGTGCCCCTTTCCCCGCGAATAATGACGTTGGCGTCGAGCAGGGTCACCATTTCTCAGCCGGAGTTTTGAGTCGTTTCCTCGCTGTTTGCAAATCGCGTCGCCAGGCGCGGGCCTCGCCAGCAGGCAGGTTGATCTTCGCCAGTACACTGGCTAGCTCACGGCCAGTACACTTGCTCGGAACCGAGGGGCGACAGGCGGGCAAGTGGAATACCATTCTTCAGCAGCACAAAGCCAGCGTTCTGATAGCGGACCCGATTGAGGCAATCGGAAAAATTCCGTGCCGCCTCTGTGACACTGATGGGAGTGTCTTTCATAGAATCATATTATCAGATTCCACAGGACAAACAGAGTCCCGGAGACAGCTTTCGAGACCTGCCCTGCCCGCGTCGAATCGTCTGGCCATCGCCCCTTCGGTCGCCAAATACTAAGGTGGACAGGCACTCCCGTAATCTTCTGTGACCCCGTCCTGGCCGATACTGGGCTTGGAAAAGATGAGCCCTCATCCCCAAATCTATGCTGTTCAACGTTCTCCCCGCGCCCGTCTTTCCGTAGTCACACCCGCCGTGCTGCGCTTTCAGAACGGCCAGCGTGCGGCGGGGAATTTGCGGGTGGTTTCGATGAATGGCGGTCTGCTGGCTCTGCCCACCCCGCTGATCCAGGGATCGCAAGTGAAGTTGATGTTCCTGACCGGCGCGGGTTCGGTGCTTGGCGGGGCAGAGATGCTGACTCCGCTTTCTCGAACCCTGCAACCGTTTCGTTTCGTTTCCCTCGCATCCGACGACGAGCGCAGGCTGGGCGCCGGCATTCAGGCAGTTTTGCGGGAGGAGAGTCGCGAACCGCAGTGGGTGGCCAAACTCAGGGCCGCTTCCACCGAAGAGGATACGTCGCGCGGCAGGCGGTTCAAGCTGTTGACCATGGGACTGGTGACCACCGGTCTTGCCGGGGCCTACTATCTCTTCCACTTGCAATATTTGAGGTAGCGGTGATGAGTGCTGCAGCAACCGTGGGGTCACCGGGGTTCATCAATACTCGCCAATGGCCGCGCTACCAGGCGCACCTGCCGGTCTGATCACACTGAAGAACGACGTTTCCGGCGCCGCCGTTCCCGGCCTGGCCAGCGAAATCAGTCAGTCCGGCATGGCGCTATATGGCGGCGTTCCCATGCAACCCGGCGACCTGATGGAAGTCCAGTTTCAAACTCCCGGCAACCTGCGAGTCGCAGGCATCGTGCGCAATCGCTCCGGTTATTGCTTCGGATTGAAATTTCTGTACCCAATGTCGAACGGAGACGTACTCACCACCGTGGAGCAATCGGGCGCTGCCGCCGCCGTGGCGCTGCCACTTCCAGTTGCCGGGGATGATCTGATCGCGCAGTCGGCGGCTTGGCTGGCAAAACATCGCGGCGATGTCGCAATCGCCATCTCCGCCGCTCTCCTCTTCTTCGCCCTCATCGGTTGGGATTCGCATCAGCCGAACCTTGCGCAGGCCCAATCTCCAGTCGAATCTCTGACGTTAGGGGAGCGCATACTGCTCCGTCTCGGATTGGCAGAGCTTCAGCCAGTGCGGAAAGAAATCGGCAACCCCAAGGCACAAGTCTGGATTGATCGCCACACCGCGCTCTACTACTGTTCCGGCGCCGAGCTTTATGGCAAGACCGAGGGCGGTGAAATGACCACGCAGCGCGACGCGCAGCTCAATTCGTTTGAGCCCGCCGCCGGCAACTACTGCCAGTAACTTCATCTTTTCCGCTCGAAGGCCAATTCCAACTCCTGACCACTTGGACAACGCCGCCTCGTACTTCCGGACTGGCTACACTTCCGCGCAATCCCGCTACCATAGAAGGAATATTTGGCGTGCCGGCGGGAGAAACCTATGCCGCGAACTTTGCGAAGATTTTGGCTATCGCTTTATTGCTGAACCTGGCGGCGTTCGGCCAGTCTCTGGGCGACGTTGCGCGTGCCAACCGCGAGAAGCAGCAAGCTGGCGACGCATCCGGCGCCACGCCAAAAGTCATTACCAACAAAGACCTCGGCGAGCCGGAGCGTGATCCCGATGCCCCGGACGTGCAGCCGCAGACCCGTCCTGCCAGCCCGGCCGCAAATTCTCACACCGCTGAAGAATTGCGGACGCAGCAACGCGAAGCGGAGCAATGGCGCAACAAAATTGTGGAGCAGGAAAGCAAGGTCGCAAGCCTACGCGCACGGATCAATCAACTCGACAGCTGGATTCACTCCTCGCTCGGAACAGTGCAGACCGAGGGACCTTACAACCGGCGCGCGGCGCGAGAAGTCGAGCGTCTGGCAGAGCTTCGCCAGCAACTCGATGAGCAAAGCCGCAAACTGGACGCCATGCAAGAATCAGCCCGCCGCGCCGGAATGCACACCGCAACCTACGATCCGTAAACCGCCAAACTTAGACCGCAAACTTACGAGCGCTCTTTCGAACGCTTGAACCACCGCAAGAAGCGCGATCCCGGCCCGTCCGACTTGGCCTGCGGCTCCTTCCGCTTCTCGTCCGTATCCACCGCGAAGAGCATGAAGCGATCAAATGTATGTCGGCGGTAATAGTGGTGCCGGCGGAAATCGAACGTCAGCTCGCCGGTTTTCGGCAGCCACAATTCCGTTTTGCTTTTGTTGAATTTCACCGGCGCATATTCCACAATCTGGTGCTGGCTCAACAACTGAATTTCCGGAATCGGTTTTGCCAGGTTCTGACTCCAGCCGGACAATCTGATAAGTGTCGGCATCGATCCACGCGCGGCCTTTCATGCTGACCGGATAGACCTTGTTGTTGACCACGTAATCTTCGATCCGGTGCGGCTTGTCCTCGCGCTGCTGGAAGTGCACCAGCCATGCCGATTTCCCGTTCCATGTGCCCAGGCCTTCGCATTGCATATCGAAGTTGTCCCACATATCCGGATGGAAGATGAAGGCCAGCGTAGGCAATCCTTTGGTCGCGATTTGATCGGGGAACTCGTCGGTTCCCGACCGTCCGGAACGATATTCATCCACGATGAACCGGCCCTGGCTCGGCTCCGCGATCGAAACCACATAATCAAACTTCAGCGTTACTTCTTTCTTCGGAACTCCATTCTGGTCCAGTTCCTCGTGATAAACCTGTTCGGTCGCGTCAAATCTGGCCAGATTGTCCACCAACTCTTTTACGTGCTGGCCCGCGTTCCAGATTACTTTGCCCTGGGCGCAAGCCACGCCGGGCGCAACTTCGGGTTTCACCGAATCCACGGAAACCGGGGCCAAGGTATTCGTCGGGACCTCGGCTTGCGTGGTGGCGAACATGGGCTCCGTCACCGTCACCGATGATGCCGCCTCGTTGCCACTGGCCGCCATTCGCTTTTCGATCTGCGCGATCAAACTCTGCACCTGCGGCACGACCGGATCGTTCGGTTCGTTCTGCACGAATGATTGCAACGCCTGAAGCGCGTCCTGGTTCTCGTTCAGGCGGAACAGCGCCTGCCCCAGTGGCAACTGCGCCGGATAGGCCGCATTTTTTCCCTTGGCTAGGGCCAACACCGCCTGGTCTCGCGACTTGTTGTACTCCTTTTCTTTCAAATAAACATTGGCCAGAAGATAGTGGGGCATCCATCGTTCTGGATCAATCGCGACCGCTTGCTCTAAGGGTCCTCGGGCTGCCTCGAAATCGCCGCGCGCAATCTCCACTTTGCCTTGCAGGGTGAGCGCCTGCGCATTGTGCGGCGATTCCTTGGTCGCCCTCAGCAGATATTCATGGGCCCGATCCATATCTTTTTTTTCGAAGTAAACGTATCCCAGCAAGAATGCGATGTCGCCATTGGTCGGATCGAGCTTGTAGGCCGCTTCCAATCGCTTTTGCGCCTCATCGAGATGGGCGGACTTCAGCGCTCCCCAACCCTTCAGCAAATTGCTGCGCACTTTCGGAGACATTTCGCGGGTCTTGATGGCATTCAAGTCGATCGCCGACGGGTCTTTCTTGAGCACCATCTGCATCTGCCGCGCAGTCGTGATTCCGCTCGAAACAAACTGCTGCCGCGAAGGCAAATAGCCGACTGCGGTGACAGTGACGTCGTACACACCGCTGTTCAGGCTGACGAACGTGACGGTCGTCTTTCCCTGGATCTCGTCCGTGGATTGTTGGCGCACATTGTTGTCGCTCAGGCTGGTGATCGAAACGATCGCCTGCCGGTCAAGCGCGTGCCCCTTCTCGTTGGTGACCGTCAGCACCAAAACCGTGCCCTTGGAAGCCACTGTCGACGCATCGTTGTAAATGTGATCGGGAAAGTCGGTCCCTTGTCCCTTGCGCTGGGCGAACACGAAGGAAGCGGCCACAAGCAACATGCCGAGGATCGGCAGGAAACGCGAGTTCTTCATCAGACACTCCAGGAGGGGAACTCAAGCCGACGAAAGTGTCTCATTGTCATTGGCGCAGGTCAACGCTTTTGTCCGCGCTTACAAACTGTTTACAAATAGAGGTTCGACTTCGAGCCTAAAGACCCACTCCGGCCTGGCTGCGCATTGCCGTTTAGAGATGCCTCATGCAGCGTAGTCAAATCCGCAGAGCCCCGCGTTTGACTCTCTGGCCTCGCCGGGGCTATATTTTTTGGCAATTGGTCTGGGGTGGGCGTCACTGTTATTTACAGATTGCCCGTGTCCTCTGACCTCCGTCTCGCATCTTTCGCGTAAGGGGCACGCATGCGCAGATAGACATGCGGTGCATTGCTGGAGCTTTCTATGGAATTCTCCCGCAGGGCAGTTTATCAAAGGCGCTGTTCTTGGCGGAGCCGGTCTTTCGACCTTGGGATTCGACCTGACTCCTGTCTACGCTCAAACTGCAAGCCTGAAAATCGCCCGCGCCAGTGAAACCCGCAGCACTTGTCCGTATTGTTCGGTGAGCTGCGGCGTGATCATTTATACGCTCGGCGACAAGGCCAAGAATGCCATCCCGCAGGTGGTCGCATGTCGAGGGCGACCCCGACCACCCCATCAACCGCGGCACTTTGTGTCCCAAAGGTTCCTCGCTCGAGCAGGACATCTTGAACGACCGCCGTCTGCTCAAGCCGCAGGTGCGCCGTCCCGGCGCAACCGATTGGGAAGACATTTCCTGGGAACAGGCCTACGCTGAGATCGCCGCCAAAGTAAAGAAGACCCGCGACGATACCTTTCTGGAAAAAGACGCGCTGGGCCACACCGTCAACCGCTGCGAGAGCATAGCCTTCACCGGAGGGTGCACCGACACCAACGAGTTCAATTATCTGGTCGTTAAGACCATGCGCAGCCTGGGGGTCTGCTACCTGGAAAACCAGGCCCGGGTTTGACACGGCCCCACGGTCTCCAGTTTGGGGCCCACCTTCGGACGCGGCGCAATGACCAATGGCTGGATCGACATCAAGAATGCCGACATGATGTTGATCATGGGTGGCAATCCAGCCGAGAACCATCCTTGCGGTTTCAAGTGGGCGATCGAATCCAAGATTCATCGCAACGCCAAGACCATCGTGGTGGATCCGCGGCTCACCCGCACCGCTGCCACAGCCGATCTTTATCTGCAGATCCGCGCCGGCAGCGATATTGCATTTCTCGGCGGAGCGATCAACTACGCGATTGCCAACAATCGCATAGCCCACGATTATCTCCTCAACTACACCAACGCGTCGTTCATCATCAAAGACCGCTTCAAACTTCCCGACGACGGCCTCTACTCCGGCTTCGATCCGGAGAAGAAAACTTACGACAAAGCGACCTGGAACTACGAAGAAGGTGGCGACCTGACAGGCAAGCCCGTCGCTCCCACCCCCGCGGCCCAATATAACCAGCCTTCACCAGCCGAGGCCCACGGATACCAGGGCGCATCGCCTGCGGGAGCGAAAGGCGGAGCAACCGCCGCGCCGACGCTGCCACCGAAAGTCGCATTCGACACTTCGTTGCAGCATCCGCGCTGCGTCTTCCAGTTGCTCAAAAAGCAATACGAACGCTACACGCCGGAGATGGTCGAGCGCATCACCGGCATTCCGCAGGACAGTTTTTGAAAGCTGCGGAGATGTTCACCTCCGTCCGCAAAGACGGCGACATGAAAAAAGTCGCGACGGTCATTTACGCCGTGGGATGGACGCAGCACAGCTTCGGCACGCAGATCATTCGCACTGCGGCCATGCTGCAATTGCTCATGGGCAACATTGGGCGTGCCGGCGGCGGCGTCAACGCGCTGCGTGGGCATTCGAACATTCAGGGCGCAACCGACATGGCCGGAATTTTCGACAATCTTCCCGGCTACTTGAAGGTGCCCAATCCCAGCGACACGGACTTCGCAACTTACATGAAGCGGATCACGCCTACATCCGCCAAGCCCGATCCCTGGGACTCATTCAATTACTGGTCAAACACCCCGAAGTTCGCCGTTTCGTTCATGAAGGCGATGTACGGGTCGGCTGCGACCAAGGAAAACGACTGGGCGTATAGCTACCTGCCCAAAGTCGATCGCAATTATTCCTGGGTGAACATCTGGAACGACATGTATGAAGGCAAAGTCAAAGGCCTGTTCGCCTTCGGCATGAATGGCGTGATGATCGGCCCCGATTCTGAAAAAAATATTAGTGCGTTGAAGAAAGCTGACTGGCTCGTGGTCTGCGAAATTTATCCCGACGAGACCAGTGAATTCTGGCGGGCGCCGGGCATCTCGACCGACGAGATGAAGCAGATTAATACCACCGTGTATCGCTTGCCCGGCGCAGGTTTTGCCGAAAAGGACGGAACCTTCGTCAACTCCGCGCGGTGGTTGCAATGGAAGAATGTTGCTCTACCGCCGCCAGGACAGGCACGTCTCGACCAAGAGATTCTGGCAACCATCTTTCTGAAGATTCGCGAACTTTATCAGAAGGAGGGCGGAAAATTTCCCGACCCGATCCTGAATGCAACTTTCGGTTACACCAACCCGTACAATCCGTCACTCTCGGAAATCGCGAAGGAGATCAACGGCAAGGCGCTCGCCGATCTGACCGATCCGAAAACCAGTCAGCAGATCAAGGCCGGCCAGCAACTTCCTGGCTTCGCCTGGCTCAAAGACGATGGAACAACTTTGTCGGGCAACTGGCTCTATTGCGGTTCGTGGACGGAAGGTGGCGCGCTCACCCAGCGGCGTGGAACCGACGATCCTTCGGGACTGGGAATTTATCCCAACTGGGGTTGGTCGTGGCCGATGAACCGCCGCGTCCTCTACAACCGCGCCTCCTGCGACCTCAGCGGCAAGCCTTGGGATCCGACCCGGCGGCAAGTCTGGTGGGACGAAGCCAAGCAGTCGTGGGTGGGGAATGACGTCCCCGACTTTAAACCCAACTCTGCGCCCAAAGACCACATGGGGCCGTTCATCATGAATCCCGAAGGCGTGGGGCGCTTATTCGTTCCTCTCGGAGGGATGGCGGACGGTCCGTTCCCTGAATTCTACGAGCCGATCGAAAGCCCAATTCCCAACTTGCTGCATCCCAATCAGTCGAGCAATCCCGTCGTCAAGAAATACAAGACCGACATGGACAAGTACGGCACAGTGGAGCAGGGTTTCAACGTGATTTGTACCACCTACCGGCTGACCGAGCACTATCACTACTGGGCAAGAACAACCCCATGAACGTGCAGCTCGTGCCGGAGCCGTTTGTCGAGGTGCCGCACGAGCTCGCCGACCGCATGGGCTTGAAGGGCGGAGAGAAAGTCCGCGTTACCAGTGCGCGGAGCCACTACATCGCGAAAGCCATGGTCACGCGCCGCATTCGTCCGATGAAAATCGATGGTAAAGAAATGTTTCAGATCGGCATTCCCATTCACTGGGGATTCCGTGGCATTGCGGAAGACGAAGGCAAAACTGCTAAAACACTCGCGAACCAGTTGACTCCGACGGTCATCGATCCGAATGCGTACACGCCGGAGTTCAAAGGGTTCCTGGTGAAGATTGAGAAGGTATAAAACGCTGTCAGCTATCAGCCCTCAGTTCAGCGGGTTGACGTCGATAGCTCGGTTGGAGTGAAGGACCTTACCACCTTGTCATTCCGAGGAGCGCAGCGACGAGGAATCTGCAGTTGAACTGAAAGCTAAGAGCCAAGAGCCGAAAGCTAATATGAGCGACCGCAGAACACTTCAAATCAAACAAATCTCCGGACACTCCGGCCCCGCGCCGGGCTACGACATGCAGCGCGATGCCGAAGTCTGCAAGCTCATCGACACCACCATCTGCATCGGTTGCAAGGCTTGCGAGGTCGCCTGCGTCGAGTGGAACGACATGCCGTTCAGTCCAACCACATTCGACAACACTTACCAGACCATGCCGGAGACGCGCTGGAATTACTGGAACCTCATCAAGTTCAACGAGCACCAGAAAGAGGACGGAACCATCCAGTGGCTGATGCGCAAAGATCAGTGCATGCACTGCGCCGATCCTGGTTGTTTGCGTGCCTGTCCCGCTGACGGTGCGATCGTGCAATACACCAACGGCATCGTCGATTTCCAGCAGGAAAACTGCATTGGCTGCGAGTTCTGCGCCTCGGGCTGTCCTTACAGCATTCCGAAATTCAATCCCGCCACGAAAAAGGTTTACAAGTGTACCCTCTGCTCCGATCGCGTCGGTCAAGGCCTGGAGCCGGCCTGCATCAAGGCGTGCCCCACTGGCTGTCTGAAATTTGGCACGAAAGATGACATGAAGTTCATCGCCGACGAACGTGCCAAGCAGCTGCGCGAAAATTTTGGATTCGAAAAAGCCGGGGTATACGATCCGCAATCCATCGGTGGCACGCACGTCATTTATGTTTTGCACGACGCAACCGATCCCGAGCGCTACGGAGGACTGCCCAAAGATCCGCAAATTCCCTGGGCTTTTACCGTCTGGAAGTGGCTGGCGAAACCGGTTCTCGGAACGTTTGCGCTATTCGGGTTGATTGGTGTCTGCCTGCACTACGTCACTTCCGGGCCGCGGCGCGCCCAGCCCGTTCCGCCAAAAAAGGAGACCGGCCATGGCCAGCGCAGTTGAAAGGTTCGATAACCGTGCGCGCCAGACTTTCGAGCAACTCGGCCGCACCGAAGTGTATCGCGGAGAATTGCTGCGTCATCCGGTGTACACTCGCGTCCTGCATTGGATGGTCGCGCTCTTCTTTTTCCTCGCTCTCTTCTCCGGCTTCGGAATTTACCTGCCCTGGCTCTTCCGCTGGTTCACGCCGATTTTCGGTGGCGGTCGCTGGCGCGCGCCATGCATCCCTGGTTCGGCCTGGGTTTCGTATTTTTCTTCGCGCTGCAAATGTTGAATTGGGTCGATCCCATGAAGTGGACGAAGGCCGATACCAACTGGATGCGCAATGTACACAAAACAATGTTCGGCGAGAATCAAGTGGATCCGCCCTATACCGGTTTCTTCAACGGCGGCCAGAAGTTGCAGTTCTGGGAGATCGTGGGCGGATGCGCGGTTTATCTGATTACAGGGATCATTCTCTGGAGTGGCGCGCACGTCTTCGGGCGCTGGCCGGTCGCCATCAGCTATGTTCTGCACGATATCTCGGCCCTCATCATGCTGGGCGGAATTTTCATTCACATTTATCTCAGCACCATTGGCGAGCCGGGAACTTTTCAGGCCATGACTCGCGGCGCGGTCAGCGAACCGTGGGCGTGGACGTTTCACCCGGCGTGGTATCGCGAAGTCACGGGCCGCGATCCCGTCGAAGCCTGCGAAGAAGCCCGGCGCAATGGGCAGTTTGAAGAGCCGTAGGAACCAACAAAAAAGGCTGCGGGAATTTCCCCCGCAGCCTGCCACCATGGACAACCCTTACGAACCTTCCGGCGCGTGCAACACGCGGAACGAGTTCCCGCCGTTCGACCACACGAGCACTAACGCGTCCTGACCTTTGGGAACGCTTCCCAAAGCTGCGCTGACATCGGACGCATTTTGCACATCCTTGCGGTTCACCTGCATCACGATGTCGCCGCGCTGCAGTCCGGCGTCGTCGGCCGCGCTGCCAGGTTGCACTTTCTCAATCACTGCGCCGTGAATATCCTTGGGCGCCTGCAATTGATCGCGAAGGTCGGGAGTGAGATCGCTCAATCCCAGCCCCCAACGCATCTTGCCGTGGCTGCCCGCATCGGCCTGTTCTTCATCCTTGTCGTGGCTGCCCATCGCTTCCAGCGTCACTGACGACGTGACATCTTTCCCGTCGCGAATCAGTCCGAGTTTGATGCTCGTTCCCGGACGCTTCTGTCCGACTTCGAGCTGCAGTTCGCCAGCGTCGGCAACTTTCTTGCCGTCGAGTTCGGTGATCACATCGCCGATCTTCACGCCGGCCTTCGCGGCGGGCGAATCAGATTCGACCTGCGTCACGACCGCGCCGTTCGCATCGTTGAGATGGAAGAACTTTGCATTTTCCGGCGTCACGTCGCTGATCCCGATTCCCATATATCCGTGGCTGACTTTGCCGTCACGAATCAGAGTTTCGACCGTCGGACGCACAATCTGCGTGGGAATGGCAAATCCCATGCCAGAGAACGCACCGGAGGGCGAAATCAGGAAGGTATTAATTCCGATGACTTCGCCGCGCGCATCGACCAGCGGACCACCCGAGTTGCCCTGATTGATGGCCGCATCGGTCTGAATGAATCCGCCGGGTTTGTGCGGATCATTCGACATCGGATTCGGCCGGTTCAGCGCGCTGACGATTCCGCGCGTCACGGTAAAGCGGAAGCCAAACGGATTGCCGAACGCCAGCACGGTTTGCCCGGGGCGAAGCGCCGTCGAGTCGCCCCAGGGAACGCTGGGGAAATTGTCGCCGTCAATTTTGATGACAGCCAGGTCGGTGAGCGGATCGGTGCCGATCAGCTTCGCCTTGAGGATTTTCTTGTTACTCATCGTGACCCGAATGTCGACCGCGCCATCGACCACGTGGTTGTTGGTGACGATGTAACCATCGGGCGAAATAATTACCCCGCTGCCAATGCCGTGTTCAATCTGCGGTTGCATTTGCATGTGCGGCATCTGGCCCGGGCCGAACTGGAAGAATCGTTGAATGTCGTCAGGGATCTGCATCTGCGACGTGTCGGCCTTGGTTTTCGACGTTACTGCGACGTTTACGATGGCCGGCGTCACTCGCGCGGCCAGAGTTTCCATAGCTTGATCGAGCGAGAGCAACGGGCTAACGCTCTGCTCATCGAGCGGTGCGGCAGCGGGGGTTGCCACCGCCGCACGCGCCGTGGCAGGTTTGATCGATTCGTAAGCGGCAAAGGAGGCCAGCACGGCGGTTGCGATGACCGCAGCCGCCGCCCGGCGTCCCAGGAAGTTCCGAACGTTGGACATCCATTTCATTTTCAGTTTCTCCTTCTTGTAACTAATCATTTAGTTCTAAAACTCGAAAAAAATTTGCGGTTTAAGTCCGCTTCGGCGGAAGAGCAGTGCTGACTGCCTCCGGCATCCTTACTTGCAAAATCCACACCATCCACTGGGACCTGTCCCGCTGGACTGTTTTCCTGCCCGCGAAACACGACCAGCATGGTTCTGCGGGACAAACGAATTCGCGCTCGCGGCTTGAGCCTGGATCAAATTCGCATCCATCGTCCGATACAATCCGGCATCAGCCACGGCTGGAATCGAGGGCCGGTACGCCGGTTTGTGAGCCACCACCGCCTTGTGCTCAGTAATCTTTCGTGACCGAACTGGCGAAGTCTCGGGGGCGTGATAGCTTAGTGCGACCGGGTGCAACCCAGGCTCCGTTACCGATGCTGCAACCACCGGGACATTCGCACGACTGTCACGAAAACTCACCAACTCCGGTGCTTGCGATTGGGAAATTCCGCAAATCATGGCAAACGTCGCCACCACACCCAGCGCCGGTTTCCAAATCCCCGTCGCGCCCGGGCGCTCCGCATCCAGAATCTGCGCCACTCGCCGCGAGGTCTGGCGCATCCGGCTGACTGCCGCTTGCGCTAATGCGAGGCTGCGGTGCAGAAAACTCTTTTCCGCCACCGACACCAGACAGGCTGCATACTCGCGAGCATTGGAAGTCTGCGACAGAACTGCGTCGTCGCACGCCATTTCGCGCTCGAGTGAAAGCTTGCTTTCCACCCACCAAACCGCGGGATGAAAAAACAACAGCGCCCGAACGGTCTTCTGCAGCAAGTTCGTCCAATCGTCCCAGCGGCGCAGGTGCGCCAGTTCGTGGATCAAAATCGAATTCAATTCGGCGACCGACAACTCACGCATCGCCCACGCCGGAAAAACGATCAATGGCTTGAAGAACCCGATCGCTGCCGGTACACGCTGCTGTTCGGAGACGCAGAGCGTCACTGTTCTGGCCGAGCGAAAGTCCTCCAACGTACGGCGAAGTATGGGATCGAGTCCAGCCGGATCGACCGGCGTTGCGCTCGCTCGCACCCGTCTTAATTTCCATAGACCAACCGCGAGCCGTAGCAATCCGATGGCAGCAATTACCGCCCACAGCCAGAACAGCACCATCGCCCACGATGCCGGAAGCGCGATCGCTGAGGTAGCGCCCGATTCCGGCCCCATCGAAGCCCCACCAGAAGTGAATGAGCGCATGAAAGGCAAGAACGCAATTGCGCCGAGAGCCGCCAACCACACCGCAAAGCGCGTGCTGGAGTTCTGTCGCCCAGCAAAGCGCAACAGCGCCCAGGCAAAGATCGCAATCACAATGCCGGCGGCCACGCTGTTCAGCGCATGCTCAGAAAGCCACAGAGAGAGATTCTGCAAGGCAATCATCGTCATCGGTTCTTGCCCTCCCGCGGATGTTCGAGCAACTGCTGCAAACGCAGCAGTTCCTCCCGATCAATCTGCTGCTCTTCGAGAATATTCAGCACCAGGGCTTCATGCGAGCTTCCAAAGAATCGCTGGACTAGGTGCTTGATCTCCGAGCGACTCGCTTCCTGGTGACCGATCAGCGGAATATACACATGCGCCCGTCCGTCCTTGGCATGTTCTACGTAGCCCTTCTTTTCCAGAATACGAATCGTAGTCAGCACGGAGTTGTACGCCAGATGCGGCTTTTTAGGGAGTAGTTCCAGGATTTGCTGGACGGTCGACGGCCCGCGCTCCCACAGCACATTCATCAGCCTGAGTTCGGCTTCAGTCAGGATCGCGGATTTAGTCGGCGGCAAAGGCTTTTTCTCCAGTGCTTGGATTAGACGTTCCAAATCTTTGAACGTCAACTAAAGGTTTAGTTGCAAAGAAATGATTTTTGGATGCAGTAAATAATCTCGGCCTCCAGGTTGTTGGCTAGATGTGTACTAACTCGCCTCGCATTTTTCCGCAAAACCGGATATATTTGTTAGCAAATCCAGCAACTTGCAAAAAACTGCGTTTGGGGAATACATCGCATGAGGGGCGCATGCGAAACATATCGAGGGCCCTATGTCCGTTGCGGTGCAGGCGGTTCAAGTTTTTATACTGGCGGAGAATCGGCTTCTCCGCGAGGCACTGGCGCGCATCCTCAATAAGAAGAGCGACCTGCAAGTTGTGGCTGCGGCTGCCGTTTCGCCCGATATCGTCGGCCAGATCGGTGCAGCAGCTCCTGACGTCCTTCTCTGTGATTCTTCGGCACTTGCCCTCTATAAACTACATTTGATAGTAGAGGTCCGCGCCGCTGTCCCCGGGCTTAAAGTAATAATGATTGGGATGGAAGGGAACGCCGAAACCTTTCTGCAGTCGGTGCGCGAAGGAGTCGTGGGCTACGTGTTAAAAGATGCATCCGCTCTCGAAGTGGCTGCCGCGGTGCGAGCCGTGGCCAACGAGGAAGCGGTTTGCCCCCCTACTTTATGCAGGGTTCTATTTCACGAACTGGGCAAGCCGAGCCTGCAAGCACCGCCCCGCTTCGCTGTTAAGAACAATCTGGGCCTAACGCGCCGCGAACAGCAACTCGTTCAAATGATTGGCCGTGGCCTGACCAACAAGGAAATTGCCACACAACTGAACCTTTCTGAGCAGACGGTGAAAAACCACATTCATCGGATGTTGCGCAAGCTTGGAGCGAATGACCGGCAGGGCGCGTTCGAAATCGCGTGCATGCCCGGCGTCGTGGCTTGAGCTTTGGCCGGAATCCCGTTCGCGAAATTCGCCAGTGGGTACTTATTTGGTACTTGCTTCTGTGGGGTGCGGCTCATGTCGCGCACTCTAACTTAAACTTTTTGGTACTGCTGACAAAGATTCTCTGAATCGCATTTGAACCTTAACTTTCTCGGAGCAACAGGAGAAACTGCGGAGCACGGAGAAACTCGTGTCCAAGGTCAGAGTGTTAGTCGCAAACCGGCCGCGCTTGATGAACGATCTGGCCCTGGCTACGGTCGCCGACCAGCCGGACATTGAAGTCGTAGGGGTAACCGAAAACGAATCCGAGATCACCGAGCTCGTGGAGCGTACGCGTCCCGATTATCTGATCATTGCGCTGGACGACTCGGAGGTGCGGCCCAGCCTGAGCGGCTTCTTGTTGGGCCGTTATCCGCAGATGAAGATTCTCGCGGTGGCCCCGGAAAAAAACCGCAGCCTGTTCTATTGGGCGTTCGTGGATATTCGTTCTCATCCCGTAGTAGACGTTAGAGCAAGGGATTCTTAGCTTGTTGCGAAGCAGGCCGGAGTTGGTTGCCGGATAAATGACATAGCACGCGTCGCTTGTTTTTTTCGCGACTTCGGGCGCGGGGAAGGGTTTGGCAAGAGAGAAGCTCCGGCGTGGTCTAAACAGAGGTTGATTTTGCGCTTTGCGTGAGAAATTCTGCGGGAAGGTGTCAACAGCGTTCTGTGACTGAGAGGGCGAAGCTGTATCTTGATGTCATCAGAAGCGCTAACGGATATTGAGAGTTGAAGCTATAAATATGTATTGTCCAACCAAGCTGTTGCGAAGTCTTATGAACAAATCTTTTCTTGCTGTCATCGTTCGTCTCCGAGTGATTTTGCTGGCGGTCTGTCTGCTCACAGTTTCGGCGGCCATTGCTGTCGGGCAACAGTCGGTACCGGTACGGCCAATGCCGGCCGACCGTGAATCCTATGACCGAGCCAAAGCCGTACCCGTCGAGCAATCACGTGCTCAGCAGGAAGCTGATCGGCTCGTGTCTCTGTCCGCGGATAAGATCGTTTCTCTCCTCAACGACGAACCAGGATTGCTTCTCGAATGCAAGAAGCTGCTCGTAAGGACTGCCTTTTCGCAGGGACGCGTGTTGACTGCCGACGATCTGACCGATGACGCCGTCTTCGGTTCGGTGCGAGAAGACGTTAATGTCCGTGTTCTTTTTACGCAAGAGATCCAGGACCGCGATTACGTCCGCGCCAAACCCACAAAAGAAGAGTTGGAGCGCGATTATCGAGAAGGACGCACCCGCGTTCCGGATCCCAGTCAGATTCAGCAGCTCGGGCAACCCGACCTTAAAACTGCGAACAATGATGAAGAAAGGTATTGGCTGCGGCACGAGCGTGACGTAGACCGGACAATGTTCCCTAGCGCAGCCAACTTGAACGCTTCATCCTCCGAGGCTCAGGCGCAGCAGCAGAATCCGTATGCCCTCATGGACGACCAGCAACGCGCTTTGCTGCAAATGGAATCCCCCGATTCCTTCTATGACGGATTCGGCGAAGGCAGGGGCGGCGGCGCCTTAGGGGGCGGTGGTGAACAATTGCCTGCTTTGCTGTCGACGCAAATGCAAGGCGGCGGCCTGGGTGGTGGTTCCGGGGACGACCGTGCCCGGCCTCAGTCAAGGTTTCGATATGGGGGGAATGGGTGGTAGCTTGGGAGGCGGTATCGGTACGCCCGGATTTGACAGCGGAATCGGTGCCTTGGGCGGGCTCACCGAAGACTTCTACGGATTCAACAACCCGCCGCAGTTGACCCAGCAAGCCAATCTGGCGGCAAGCGGCATCGGCTCCAACCCCGCTACCGGCATTCCCTATCCTTACCGGCGTCTCTATCGCCAGCAATCGAAGCAGCCAATCCTGCGTCACCGGCCCAATCCCTACGCGGACGTACCCTCGCTTTACGATCTTTACGCGCAATATCCAGGTCGCTCGCCGAAGCTGAATCGGTTTGGAATGGAAATCTTTCAGAACGGCACGGGGAACTTCGATACCCTCCCGATCGACATGCCTGTCGGCCCGGACTATGTGCTGGGGCCGGGCGACGGTCTAAGCATCACCCTGTTCGGTGGCATTTCTCAGCGGATTCGCAGGGTTGTGGATCGTGAAGGCCGAGTGGCACTGCCCGAAGTGGGTGGCGTCGTCGTAGCCGGAAAAACCCTTGGCGATGTTCAGCAATTAGTTCAGAGTGCGCTGCGCACGGAATATCGCGATGTGCAAGCCGATGTTTCCATCCAACGGCTGCGCTCGGTGCGGGTCTATGTTGTCGGCGATGTCGAGAGCCCGGGCGCCTACGATGTGAGTTCGCTTTCCACGCCGCTGAACGCTGTCTACCAGGCGGGCGGCCCAACCTCGGGCGGCAGCCTGCGTATTCTCGAGCATTATCGCGGCAATCAGCTCATTCAGAAGATTGATGTCTACGACCTGCTCCTGCACGGCGTCAACGGCGGCATGCAGAGAATGCAAGCCGGGGACACCGTGAAGGTCCCACCGCTGGCTGGCGAAGTAACGATTCAAGGGATGGTTCGCCGTCCCGCAGTCTATGAATTAAACGGCGAAACCAGCTTGGCGGAAGTGCTCGAACTCGCGGGCGGAGTTCTTCCCACCGGCACGCTTCGCCATGTTGACGTTGAACGGCTCGAAGCGCACGTCACTAAGACCATGCTTCGTCTCGATATTCCTGAAAACAACAATCAGGCAAGTGTCACTAAGGCCCTGCAAGATTTTCAAATTCAGGACGGCGACAAGATCCAAATTTCACCGATCGTGCCCTACGCAGACAAAACCGTCTATCTCGACGGCTACGTTTTCCACCCGGGCAAGTTCGCATATCGCGACGGCATGAAGGTTACCGATCTGGTGAGCTCCTACAAAGATGTGTTGCCGGAGCCCTACCAGCAGCATGCCGAGATTATCCGGCTGAAGAGCCCGGACAATACTCCGGAAGTTTTGGCCTTTAACCTCGACGACGCGCTGGCGGGCAAAGATCAGGCCCTTGTCTTACAGCCTTTCGATACGGTTCGCATCTTTGGACGGTACGATTTTGAGGATCCCCCGATCATAACCGTCACCGGCGAAGTGCGAGATCCCGGCGATCACGTAACCAACGGCGTGGCTCACCTCCGCGATGCCATCTATCTTGCCGGCAATGTGACCGCCGACGCCGAGCTTAACGATGTTCAAGTCTTCCGCAAGACGCAAGACGGGATGCTGCAAGTCATCAGCGTGAATCTGTCAGGAGCGCTGAGCGGCGATGCCAAAGACGATATCGTTCTTCAGCCGAAAGACCGGGTCTTCGTCCATAAGAGTTTGGCGAAGGTGGATCCGCCCACCGTCACCATTGAAGGCGAAGTCGCTCGTCCTGGAAAATATCCGTTAGGGCACGATATGACCGCTACCAGCCTGGTGGAGTTCGCCGGCGGCTTGAAACGCGGCGCCTATACCCAGGAAGCTGACCTCACTAGCTACATCGTCCAGGATGGTACCAAGGTTGTCAGCGATCACGTCATGGTGCAGATTGGCAAGGCGTTGGCGGGAGAAGCCGACACCGATGTTCGTCTGCACGACGGCGACGTTCTCACCATCCGGCAGCTTGCAGGATGGAACGACCTCGGCTCGACCATCGCCGTAAAAGGCGAGGTCATGCATCCGGGCACCTACGGCATCCAGGAAGGCGAACGGCTTAGCTCGATCATTCAGAGAGCCGGCGGTTTCCGCGCCGATGCCTATCCTTATGCCGCGCTTTTTCAGCGCATCCAGGTTAAAGAACTTGAAGATCAGAACCGCGCAGATCTAATCCGGCGGGTCAAGGGAGAGGAATCGGAGATCAAGGTGACCGGAGCGGCAGATGCCGATCCCCAGCTCAAACAAGCTGCCTTGCTGCAATACCAGGTTACGATCGACAAACTTGAAAACACGCCGCCTCCAGGACGTATGGTCATCCACATTTCCACCGACATAAAGCGCTGGGCCAACACCTCGAATGACATTCAGGTGCGGGCCGGTGACCAGATTTACATTCCCAAGCGATCGAATATGGTGATCGTGGATGGTGCGGTCTATAACCCAACGGGAATAACCTTTAAGCCGGGCAGAAATGCGGGATGGTATTTGAGTCAATCCGGCGAGCCTACTCAATTGGCGAATAGGAAGGCAGTCTTTGTGATTCGCGGAGATGGCTCGGTGGTCGGCGGCTCTGGTGGCATGTTCAGCGGCGGAGTCGAAAAAGCTGAGTTGCAACCCGGCGACATGGTGGTTGTTCCGGAAAAACAGATTGCTGTCAACAACAAATTCCAAAATACAGTGATGGCGGCCCAGATTGTTACCGCACTCGGCGTCGCCGCCCAAGCCGCGTTCTACGTCTCTCATTAGTGAACTGGCGTCTACAAATGGCGCTGCTCATCATCGGAGCCGTCGGCGTCGCAAGGGCACAAACCGGCCCAGCCGATTCGCGGCCGCCTGGGCAGTCCTCCGCCCCAGCCAAAGCGACGGTCGATTCCGACCGCCTGAACATGCTGCAGCCGGGCGAGGATCCGGAGAACCGATTGCTATCTCCATTCCTGAAACACCTGGCGGGAGACCAGAAGCAGTTTTGGACCGCTCCGGCCCACTTCCAGGTCAAAGACCTTAAGTGGATCGCCCCGTTTGCTGGAGCGACCGCCGCCCTTATTGCCAGTGACAGTTGGTTCGCGAAGCAGGTGCCTCTAAGTCATGTCGCAACGAGTAAAACGATTTCAGATTATGGCGCGTATGCCTTCCTTGGTCTGAGCGGATCTTCTTTTCTTGTTGGTTACATGACGCATGACGATCACCTCCAGGAAGCGGGTTTGTTGAGTGGCGAAGCGGCGATTAATGCGACCGGGGTAGCGTACTTGTTAAAGGAGATCACGCAAAGAGAGCGTCCCTATCAAGGAAACGGACACGGGAATTTTTTCTACGGAGGTTCATCGTTTCCCTCGGAGCACTCAGATATTGCGTGGTCGATCGCGAGTTTATGGGCACACGAATACCCGGGATGGCTGAGTCAAATCGCTGCCTATAGCTTGGCGACCACAGTGACGGTCACCCGTGTGACCGCGCAGCAGCACTTTCCAACGGATGCTGTGATCGGAAGCGCATTAGGATGGTATTTCGGGCGCCAGGTTTATCGTTCTCACCACGATCCGGAACTCGGAGGTTCGGGATGGGGAGCTCTCATCGAGAAAAAGACGGGCGACCATCCCCGCAATCCAGAAAACATGGGTTCCGCGTACGTTCCATTGGATAGCTGGATCTATCCTGCGTTAGAGCGCCTGATTGCGATGGGATATGTCCAGAGTGCAAATCTCGGCATCCGCCCTTGGACGCGTCTGGCATGTGCCAGAATGGTGCAAGAGGCGGCGGACCAAATTTCCAACGGCGACGCTCCAAGTGAGGCGGTAAAGATTTACCGCGAACTATCCACGGAATTCGACTTCGAAACGAAGCGACTAGATGGAGAACGGAATCTTGGGGCTTCGGTTGACTCAGTGTATACCCAGGTCATGGACATCTCCGGGCCCCCGCTCCGCGATGGCTATCATTTTGCCCAGACCATCGTGGATGACTTTGGCCGTCCTTTTGGTGAGGGAGGAAACATAGTCAGCGGGGCTTATGGCAGCGCCGAGGCCGGTCCATTCGCCGTCTATGCGCGCGGAGAGTACCAGTATGCGCCATCGGTTGCGCCGGTGCCCGGCGTCGGCCTTGCCAGCGATTGCCGCTGGAGACTTTAGCTCGGATTTCGGGCCGAATTTTATTCCGCCCGGATTTGCATCGTCTTTCAACACCCGTGCGTACAACCGTTTTCGGTTGTTGGAAGGCAGTGTCAGTTTCACTTTTCACGACGTTCAATTTTCGTTTGGCAAGCAGGAAGCATGGCTGGGCCCTGGCGAGTCGGGAGCGCTACTCTACAGCGACAATGCGGAACCGATTCCTATGATCAAGGTCGACACTGTCACGCCGTATCACATTCCGCTTCTCTCCGCATTATTTGGCCCTGCTCATACTGAGTTCTTTCTTGGTCAGCTTTCCGGACTGCAGTACATCTATCAGCCGCCGACTTTGTACGGGCCGAATAATTTTAGCCCGCAACCTTTCGTGCATGGCGACAAGATTAGTTTTCATCCCACACCAAATCTGGAATTCGGTATGGGCATCGTGGCCATGTTCGGCGGTCCTGGACTGCCATTTACCTTCCGAGAGTTTTTCCGCAGCTATTATGCGCACAATAACAATGTGGCCACGAATCCGGCAAAGCGATTTTCTGCCGCTGACTTCAGCTACCGCGTGCCCGGCGTTCGTAAGTGGCTGACTGCCTATCTTGACAGCCTTGTTGTCGATGAGATCTCGCCGATCGGTTCCACTCGGCCTTCGCTGAATCCCGGTTTATATATGCCGCAAATCCCTGGCATACCGAAGTTGGAAATCCGGGCGGAAGGATTAAAAACGGACCAGCATACCGGGGAGTGTTGCATTGCCGGCAACACCTATTGGGACCGTCGTTACATCTCCGGTTTTACCAACGACGGCTATCTCATGGCGAACTGGATTGGCCGCGCCGGCTGGGGTGGACAGGCTTGGGCCACGTATAACCTTTCACCTCGCAGCATGGTGCAATTCAGCTACCGGACTCAGCACGTCGACCGCGACTTTCTGGGTGGAAACCTGAGTGATTTTACGCTGAAAACCAATGTGACCCTGAAACACCAAATAACCCTTTCGGGCATGGTGCAATACGAGCACTGGAACTTCCCCCTGCTCGCGACGGGCGTCCAAACCAACATCACGTCGTCTGTGCAATTCACCTACTGGCCGAAGTGGGCTCTACACTAGTTTGGCGACCGATGGAAGTGATGAATCGAAGCCTTATAACCATCGTGGTTCCTTGTTTCAACGAAGCGGCCTGCTTCCCCATCTTCTTGGAGCGCGTGGAGAGGGCGCTTTGCAGTGTCTCGGATCTTGATTACGAAATTCTGGCAATCAACGATGGTTCAAGCGATGACACCGCTGCCGTACTGGAAGATTGTCGATCACATAACCGCAGGGTTGGAGTAATCCAGTTCGTTCGCAATTTCGGACACCAGGCGGCTTTGTCTGCCGGACTGGCGCATGCCCGGGGTGACGCTGTCATTTGCATGGATGCGGATTTGCAACACCCCCCCGAGCTTTTACCCGAGCTTATCGATCGATGGCGCCAGGGGTTTGACGTTGTTCAAACCGTACGCCGAAGCCAGCCTGGGCTGACGAAATCTCTTTCCTCCCGCGTGTTCTACCGTCTTTTGAACTCCGTATCGGGAGGCCCAGATCACGGACGGCGCGGCCGACTTTCGTCTGATGAGTCGCCGGGCTCTCGATTCACTGCTGGCTCTGCCCGAGCGCGCCCGCTTCTTGCGTGGACTCGTTGCCTGGCTCGGTTTTCCTTGTACCGTAATCGAGTTTGATGCTCCACCTCGGTTGGCTGGAAACTCTGCATACACCTTCAGAAAGATGACCGGCTTCGCGTTGGATGCGATGGTCGCTCTCTCGGCCAAGCCTCTTCAGTTCGCTTGGTGGATTGCAGGTTTCGCCGTGATTTTGGCTTTCGGCTATGCGGTCTACATCTTCGGACTCTTAGCTCATGGAGTGCCGTTGGTGAAAGGCTGGGCCTCGACGATTTTTCTTATCTTGATCATGGGATCGATCAATTTGTTTTGCACTGGAATTCTGGGGCTATATTTGCGGGCAGTGCTGGTGGAGATTCGGAAACGGCCGGATTACGTGGTCAGCGGCTACTTTCCTCCCGCGAGCAATCTGGAGCCGACTCTGGTGCTTGAAGATACCAGTCGCCCGACTATGGAACGTTTTGTCGCCAAGGGTAATCGCGGATGAACCGCACACCGCGGCCGCCCATGATCGCCCTCGCACTGGCGTTATGGTTGCTGATCGGAAAGGGCCATGGGGCAGCGCAAGGGTCGCCATCGAGATCAGCGGTCGCTTCTGCGGATGGCGGCAGCCTTCCCGAACTGGGATGCAACCTGCCGCTGGCCGTGGGAACTCCTGGAAGGCTGCAGGAGGAAGGCTCTCTACGACGGTCGCCGACTCTGGTGAGCGTGATGCCGACGCGGTACTTAAGTCTGGTTCACGCCGTGGAAGGCAATTCGTCGATCGGAATCCCCTTGGTTTCATCTGTCCATGGGGTTCTGGGACTGAGCGGCGGCTTGGACGACATTGGGAGCTACTATCTCATTCCCAAGCTCTCAGCCGCCCTCCGGATCCCAATTGCTTCTGCAATTGATCTCTTTTATATCAGCTTGCTCACGCTGGGATTGCTGGCCGGGGCGTGGGGCTATTTCATTCTTTTCCATGGATGGGCTGCGCGAAGTATTGCACTCGTTGGGCTGGTTGTGCTGACGGGCGCGGCATATCGGATCGGGGACGTTTATATATTATTCTTCCTAACGACAGTCATGGCCGTGCCTTGGATTCTGGCCCTCATTTGTCGTTCTACAAGCTTCTGGTTGTCGGCGTATCTATTTCTGATCGGCATGGTGATCGGAGTTGCCAATGCAGTGCGCAGCCATGCGGGCACGGCCGCGCTGATATTCTTGTGCGTGATGGTCGGTCTGGGACTTTCTACACCGCGACCTCGCAAATGGCTGCTTTTTTCTTGCCTTGCAGCAGGGCTGCTGCTCCCCCAGGTTTTCTTCTCACGCCTAGTCGCACGACGTAACGCGTTTCTTGTGGCCCATTGCCCGGAATACGGCTCTCTGACCGCGCAACATCCCCTGTGGCATGCGGTTTATTCAGGACTCGGCTTTCTGGAGAATGACTACGGCCTTCGCTGGGACGATGGCCTCACTTACGACAAAGTGCAGTCTATTGAGCCGGGAACGATTTACGGTTCGCCCGAGTACGAGCGAATCCTGAGGCACCAGGTGTTCAGCTTGTTTCGCCAAAACCCATGGTTTGTTTTCATCACTGTGGCTTCCAAGTTTGGTGTCACATTGGTCGTCTTTCTGCTTTCTGCGAATGTCGGTTTGTTCGCGATCTTTCGGTTTCGCCGGCCGTGGGTGGTGGATTCGGCCTTTGTCCCCGCAATTGTTTTCAGTTCGCTTTTTGCGATTGTGGCTTATCCACTGCCCCAATACATGCTGGGCCTGACGGTTTTTGGAGCCCTTTACGGAGTCACTAGTTTGGGATTTGCCCTTGAGACCGGCGGGTCGCGGCGGGGGGGAGATACCATGGCCTCTGACCGAGTCTTGGTCAAGTGGGGCAGTGGCGGCGCCAGCCGGAGCGGCGGTTCGAACACAGGCCTGAATACATGACTCAGGTGCGAACCCCGAATGGGAATCATTCATTTGCGACCATGCTGATATGCTAATGCTTTGCATCCAACATTGAGGCCGATTCTTTGAATCCCGAAGTTGCCAATCACAGCGTCTTGAAAAATGATGATCCAGCGGCCGCCACTAGGTTCGCCGCAGAGGACATAAATGGAACATCTCCATTCCTAATGGGGAAGGAGTCGGCGCGGGCAGCCGACCTCCTTCTTGTCCTTTGGCGAGAACGATGGTTCGTGGGCAAGGTTTGCTTTTATGGTTTAGTGCTGGCCGCAGTTGTTTCGTTGCTGATTCCTCCCAAGTACGAGTCCGTGGCCCGAATCATGCCTCCTCAGAAAAGTGGTCTCGGGGGGGTTGGCCGCAATGCTGGCAGCTGCGGGCGAGGAAAAAGCGGGCGCGGCCGGCTCGGCAGTGGGCAGTATCATTTCCGACGCAATGGGAGTAAAAAGTAGCGGCGCGCTCTACATTGGAGTTCTGAAAAGCAGCAGTGTGGAGGATCGATTAATCGACCGCTTCGACCTCCGCAAAGTCTATCGCGCACGGTACTTCAAAGACGCCAGAGATGAATTGTCGGAAAACACGGATGTTAGCGAAGACCGAAAAAGCGGCATCATCGCTATCAGTGTAACGGATCGCTCTCCACAACGAGCGCAACAGATGGCTGCTGCGTATGTGTCAACGTTGGACGATCTCATGTCCCAACTTGACACTTCCGCCGCTCATCGCGAGAGAGTCTTCTTAGAAACTCGGCTAATCCAGGTCAAACAGGACTTGGACAAAGCCTCGAAAGACCTAAGTGATTTCTCGAGCAAGAATGCCACTCTGGATGTGAAGGAACAAGGCAAGGCGATGGTAGAGGGAGTGGCAGCGCTGGAAGGCCAATTGATAGCTGCCGAGTCCCAGCTTGATGGCCTGAAGCAGATCTACACGGGAAACAACGTGCGGGTTCGATCCATGCAGGCGCGGGTTGACTTGCTTCGGGAAAAGCTGTCTCAACTACGGGGCAACGGTGACACGCCTGCGGATACAAGCGCTGCCGTAAACGACTTTGGAGTTTCCATTTCCAGGCTTCCAGTGCTCGGATTGACTTACTACGATCTGGTGCGTAGCGCAAAGATTCAAGAGACCATGTTCGAGGTGCTGACTAAGCAATACGAGCTCGCTAAGATTGAGGAAGCGAAGGAACTGCCAACCGCCAAGGTGCTTGATCCCGCGAACCTCCCTGAAGTCAAAACCAGCCCTAAGCGTACGCTGATAACTTTAGTTGGAGGTCTTATTGCTGGCTTGCTGGCAGTTTTCTATGTCATGGCCAGGTGGCAACTGCGGACCTTAGGTTCCGAAAGTGCGTTGGGCTTTGTGGGACTCGAAGTAAGAGAAGGCGTTAGAGAAGACTTAGCTGTCGTGCGCAGTCACAGCCCGCAGTGGATCCTGGGGCCCGCAGCGCGCTTGCGGGCATGGATTGCCGGCCGCGCAAAGCGTAGTACAGTTTCTGATTAGTCGAGAGCTCGATCTTCCTTCTTTGATGTCGCATTCCGATACATATCCTGCCGCACCTCTGTCGTCCTCGCAGATGCGTTGGTCCCACTCGGGGGGATTCTCGTGTTGGAGGCTTTGCTGCTCACCTTACCCTGGCTTTGGTGGGTAGTTGCAGCGGCTGTGGTCCTGTTGCTTGCGGTTGTGCTTGGGGTCTTGCTTACGATATTGCGGGGTGACGGCGACTATGTGCTGCTAGGTTGGGTTTTGATTTTTCCTCTGGGATACCATTTCCTGATCTTCCCACAGGATCAGGCGATCATTACTGCGGATCGGATAGTAGTGGCCTTGTTGATTGTGGCCGGTTGCTTTGCACGCGCTGAGCGAAACCCGCCAGCGGCTCCGCTCTTGTACAAATCAGGCACTTGTTGGGCTCTTTTTCTATTAAGTGCTGCCGTGATGATCCCGACTGTGAAGGCCCCCTTGAGTTCGTTGCACCTGTTCTTCGATGCTTTGGTCCTGCCCGCGCTGCTGGCATGGTATGTGCTGCGTCATTTCGATGTTCGCAAACATATTCCTCTGCTGCATGCTTTAACTTGTGTAATGAACCTCTATGTGGCTGCAATTGCGATGGCGGAAGTGGTCTTGCAACGTGATCTGTTGCCGGTCACCGGAGGCGGGATGTACTTCGCCGGTGATTATATGGGCGCAGGGGAGCAGATCCTCATTCGCCCTAACGGACCATTCAGCGTTGACCACTCTCTCGCTATGGTTGGTCTGATAAGCCTATTCTTGCTCATTTTTCTGCGAAAGGCTATGGGCGAGACCATTCCGACCTGGCAGAAGCTGTTGCACCGATTTGGTTTGGCCGCAGCGTTGGTTTCCACATCGTTGCCGCTGTTTCGGTCGGTCTTCATCGCGGTCATCGCAGCCGTCTTAATTGATGCGGTGTATCAGCACGGCAAGCGCCGCATGGCAAGGGTCGGATTCCTGCTCTTGTTCGCGTTCGCTTTCTTGCTGCTAAAACTATCGTTGCCCGAAGTTGCCGAAGAACGCACCGATCCCGAGCACATTTATGGTCGTATTGCTGAAAATCAGCAAGCCTTGGCTTTGTTCGCCGATCATCCAATTACCGGAATTGGACTCGACAATTTTGGCGAAGCTGCCCAGAACAGTAAGTACGTCACGTACTACCAAGGGTACGAATCGGTCGACTCCCCCCACAGCAACCTCGGGGCGGTACTTGCCGAGACTGGCATTTTGGGCTTTTTGCCTTTCGCAGCATCTCAGGTTTTCCTGTTCTTGGCCTTCTGGAAGGTGACGCGCGTTCCTTCCAAGACCTCGACCTTAGTGTGGAAGACGTTTTTGTTTGTCTTTGTAGGGTGGTGGATAAACGGCTTGGCTTTAACCGTGATGTACGCGGGTGACGCTAATATTTTGTATCTGTTCGTTTTGGCGGTTCTTTACAAGTTTGCCCTGACCCGTCAGACGCAATTCGGGGTTCCTGGCAGCGGCGGGGCTACAACCGCAGCGGTGTCAGTCTAAGTTCCATCCATCTAGCATCACCCAGCGATCAGGAGAAGAACCGAACCTTAACATGGTGGACGCAGTGAAAGACATCGCGGTTGCCGAGGCGTCGCAACGGTATTGGAAAACGACCCGGACCAAGAACACACTTGTCCGCGTGCTGCAGAAAATCTTGAAGCGTTCCGGTATCCGCCGGGACGCCTCGATTCTTGTAGTGGGCGGCGGAAACATTGATATCGTTCTGTTGGAAACGGTTGGACTGACGAACTACACCCTCTCCAATGTAACGCATTCGGCCTTGGCTCGAACTGATCGGCAACGCACCGGGTCTCTTCTGAACGCTGAGGATTTGGGTTTGCCCGACGATTCTTTCGACGTGGTGTTTGCTCACGACGTGCTGCACCATTGTTACTCGCCACAGAGGGCTGTGCGCGAAATGATGCGCGTCGCGAAGCAGTGTGTAATTTTCTTCGATCCGAATGATTCGGCCTTCATGCGTGCAATGATTCGTCTTCGGTTCTCTTTCCCCTATGAAATTGGAATCGTCGCCAATTTTGACTATGCCGGTGGAGGAGTCATGGGGAGCGCGATTCCAAATTATGTCTTTCGCTGGACTCCCAGAGAGTTGGAAAAGACTGCACGTTGCTCCATGCCGGCGCGAGTCGTACGGACCATTGGGTACCAGTATTGGGACTTCCTCGTTACCAAAGAAAACTTGGAATTGCGCCGTGAGACGCGTATTGGGGCTGTGACAGCGT
The DNA here is from genome assembly GCA_963848325.1 of uncultured Acidobacteriaceae bacterium. Classification (GTDB taxonomy): domain Bacteria; phylum Acidobacteriota; class Terriglobia; order Terriglobales; family Acidobacteriaceae; genus DATJOJ01. The sequence continues at coordinate 189,051 of CAWKDJ010000013.1, read as the reverse complement.
TATTAGGCGCGGACAATTTTATCCGCCTTCTACGGTTGGGACAGTCCCTGTTGAATGCTTGGACGCCTTTTCGTGCCCAAGGCAACAAGTTTTGTGGCCTCATCGTCAAAGAAGGCCTTCAGCCTTGGATGACCGCAGACGGAAAGGCATTGAGTCGCGAATGGAAGGCGGAGAATGCCCGCTGATTTGCCGCCAGCAGGCGGCGTTGTCCTGGTGCTGGTCAGGTTTCGTTCCAGTGGGTCGCCTTTTCTGGCAGCCGGCTTTCACTGGAGAATAGGAACTCAGAGTGAGTAATCGTCGTGTTTACTTGCTGCTGATTACTGGCGACGCTGCTGACGCACACGCGTTTATCGCCCGGAACTATCCCGATCACGAATGCGTCGTGCTGTCCAGGCGGGAACTTCGCGGCGTCGGCTGGCGTGAACAGATTCGCGCATTTCGCGCCTTGCAAGGGCAAGCTATAGTGTTCTTTCTGCGGCGGATGTCTGACCTGCAGGAGCCGCGGCTCACCCTGTGCGCTGGAATATGGCATCATTGTCATTCCACGATAGTTGCGGATGCAGAAGGGAACGTCCATTCCTTTAGCCGATTGAGGCTGCTTGGCGCTCTGCCGGGAACCCTGGCTAGCGCGCTCAGTGATCTTTTCGTCTTGGGTTGGTCTTGGTTTTTCCTGGTAGGCCTTCGTTATGTCAAAGCAGAGGAGCCGACGGCCGAGAAGGATGAACCGGATTTTGATTTGGCTTACCTGTATCCCTATCCGTTGGATACCGCGCAGGCCGGAGGAGCCTTAAGCCACGTCGAAGGGTTTCTGTCCGGAGCCGCGGCGTTAGGGTCGCGGTGCGAGATCTATTCCGGCCGAGCGCTACCGGCGGGAAAATTTCCTTTGCAAGTGATTCCGGCCAAATGGAGCTGGTTCCTGTTCCGCGAATCGCTGCTGTTGCTCTACAACGTACGATTTGCCCGCGCGGTGAAGGCATTCCTCCAGCGCCGTCGACCGTCCTTTCTTTATCAGCGACACGGGCGATTCGTTGTCGCAGGTGCGATGCTCTCGAGGCGACTGGGTATTCCGTTGATCCTGGAGTACAACGGATCGGAGGTGTTCGTCTCGGAATATTGGAATGCCTCACGGTTTCAAAGCTGGTTGCGCGCTTGCGAGGAGGTTGCCATCCGCGAAGCCGATCAGATTGTGGTGGTTTCAGAGCCGTTGAGACAAGAGCTGATGGATCGTGGTGTGCCGAAAGAAAGGATCGTGCTTAATCCCAACGGAGTCGATCCCGAATTTTTTCGTCCGGGCTGCGGCGGTTCTGGGGGTTCGTGCCGGCCTGGGAATTGCGCCCTCCGACATTGTGGTGGGTTTTGTCGGCAGCTTTGATCTTTGGCATGGCATGTACGTGTTGGCGGATGCAATTCGGGACTTACTAACCGCTCGACCCGCGAGGAAGACGGCGGGTAACGTTAAGTTCCTCTTGGTCGGGGATGGCGCGCTGTACCCGGAAATTCGCCAGAGCCTGCAGTCCTATGTGGGCGAGAGCGTGTTCTTCGCGGGGGTAGTTCCACACCACAAAGTTCCAGCCTACTTGGACGCCGCCGATATTCTCGTGTCTCCCCATGTTCCCATGCCTGACGGGCGGCGGTTTTTCGGATCGCCAACGAAATTATTTGAATACATGGCGATGGGCAAAGCCATTGTCGCCAGCAATCTCGACCAGTTATCTGAAGTACTCGAGCATGGACGAAGTGCGTTGCTCGTGCCGCCCGGAAACGCTTCTGCGCTGACAGCAGCAATGTTGCTGCTCGCACAAGATTCAGGGCTGCGTAGCCGTCTGGGTGAAAGTGCTCGTGACTCGGCGGTGGCGCGTCACACATGGAAGCAGAATGCTGCGCGTGTCCTGAAGGTTTACTCAAGCCTTGATACAACAGATGCCGACATCAGTATGGTCGCAAGGAGCAAGTAGAGTGGGAGATACGGCAGCGGATCTCGCCATTAAGCACTGGAATGCAACTCCCCTGTATTTTTCGGAGGAGGCACGGTATGAGGTGTATCCATGGTTGTATGAAGCCGCGGAATTCGCCAAACATAAAGGGGAGCGCGTGCTTGAAGTCGGGTGTGGTACGGGTTGCGATCTTCTGCAGTTCGCCAAACACGGCGCAATCGTAACCGGGGTGGATATCACTCGTGAGCATCTCGACCTGGCCCGTCAGCGAGTGGGGAATCACGCAACTGTGATGGAGTCGGATGCTCGGAGTCTCCCATTCCCCAGCGCGTCCTTTGATTACGTTTACTCGTTCGGAGTGCTTCATCATAGCGATGAGCCGCGCAGGATCGTGCAGGAAATATTCCGTGTCCTTCGTCCGGGGGGGCGCTTCAATGTGCAAGTGTATGCGATGATTTCCTATTTCACCTTATGGACCATTCTTCGCCACGGTTTCCAGTGGAAGCTTTGCATTGAAAATAGTCGCGCTCCCGTGCACATTCAGCTAAATACGGCAAGGTCGCTGCGCCGCCTGTTTGCTCCGGCTCAAGTCAGCATCGAGAAGCATCACTGCACGCCTTGGGAGGCGCTAGCGCCCCTTTTCGGATGGTTCCTCGTGGCCAAAGGCGAGAGGCCATAAGCAGCACACCGTTGACACACAGCAAACTCCGATGTTGAACGGACCAGGCCAAGCGATTGTCGATCAAGGTGTAGCCGGTCGCGGGCTAAGTCTGTCCCAGTTTTGGCGGGCAGCTATTTCCTCAGACTTTATCCGCAAGGTTGGGGAGACTTACCTGACTCGGCTGTTTCTAATCGCTATTGGATTACTGAGTTCTGTGGTCATCGCGCGGTTGTTAGGTCCCGAAGGGCGGGGTTACTATGCCATAGCCGTCACAATTGGCGCTTTGGGCGTGCAATTTGGCAACTTGGGACTGCATACATCGAATATGTATTTTGCGGCCCGGGAGCCGCAATCCCTCTCAGCCCTTATGGGCAATAGCCTACTGGTAAGTTTGGGAGTCGGAGCTTTTCTTGCCACCGGGCTTGCCGCACTGTTTTTGCACAAGCCCACTTTGATTTCCCTTCATGGCTCCCATCCTCTTGCTGGCTTTGACGGGTATTCCCCTGGGATTGACATACTTGCTTACCCAGGACTTGCTGCTGGGGCTGCAAGATGTGCGCGGCTACAACCTTCTAGATATCTTCAGCAAGATATCTCCGTTATTGTTGATCGGCGGGTTGGTCGTCTTGCATCGCGTTACGGTTGCTACGCTTTTTGGGACAACAGTAGTTGGTCTCACGGCAAGCTGTGCCGGAACTTTCGTGCGTTTGTCTAAGCGGTTCGGCGGTTTGCCGTGGCCCTCGCTCGCATTGTTTCAAAAGGGCATTCGCTATGCCACGAGGGCTTATCTGGCTAGCCTGTTTTCGTTTCTCGTGCTGCGGGCCGACCTTTTCATGGTGCAGCACATGTTGGGCGCAGAACAAACTGGCTACTACTCAGTGGCGTCAAGTATGGTGGATATGATTTCCGTGCTGCCTGCGGTAATTGGCATGATCTTATTTCCCCAGTTGGCAGCCATCACTGATATCGCCAAGAAACTTCGCCGCACACGAAAAGCAACGTGGGGAACAGCAGCGGCCTTGCTCCCGATCATACTTCTCTCGGCGGTGATGTCGAAATGGATCGTGCGGCTCCTTTTCGGGACGGCTTATCTGCCGGCGGCGCGAGCCTTCGTTCTGCTGACTCCGGGGATTCTGGCGTTGGGCGTACAATCGGTCGCGGTGCAGTTCTTGAATAGTGTCGGATTTCCCAGGATCGTGATTTTTATCTGGGCACTATGTGCGGTCTTGAACATCGGTTTGAACTTCTGGGCGATTCCAGCCTATGGCATCGCGGGAGCTTCAGTGGTTTCATCAATTTCGTACTTTCTGGCCTTCTGTCTGATCTGGCAAGCGGTTTCGCAGACGGGCCGCAGCTATCTCTCCAAGACTGCATAGCAGGGACGACAACTCACTATGTGTGGCATCGCAGGTGTTCTCAGCTTCGAAGGCAGCCGTTTCCGCGTAACCAAGGCGTACCTCGAAAGCCTCATTGCGCCAATCGCACATCGCGGCCCAGATGGTGCCGGAACTTGGCTGTCCCCGGACAAGGCGGTCGGCCTGGGACATCGCCGGCTGTCTATCATTGATTTGTCCACCTCCGCTTCCCAGCCGATGTGCAATGAAGATGGCAGCATCTGGGTTATCTTCAACGGCGAGATTTATAACCACGCCGAGATCCGGCGCGAGCTTGAACAGCTTGGCGGCCACCAGTGGAAGACTGACCACTCTGATACCGAGGTCGTAATACATGCATTCGAGCAGTGGGGGATCGACTGCATCGAACGTTTTCGCGGCATGTTTGCGATCGCACTGTGGGACGGGAGAAGTCGAGAGTTATGGCTGTTTCGCGACCGCATCGGGATCAAGCCCCTTTACTACAGCATCCACCACGAGCGCGTTGTGTTTGCCTCAGAAATCAAGGCTTTGCTGCAAGACCCTGACCAAATACGTACGATCGATGAGGAAGCGCTCTATCATTTTCTCTCTTTTCTCACCAGTCCAGCACCCAGGACGTTGTTCGGCGGAATCTTCAAGTTGCCCGCAGGCAACTGGCTGCGGATTCGGCAGAACGGCGAAGTCGAGCAAAGGTGTTACTGGGACGTGTGGGATCGAGTGCATCCCTTGACCGATGTTCCTGACTCGAAGATCGCCGAGCAGGTCATCGAAGAATTACGGGTGGCGGTCCGTTTGCGCAAGGTAAGCGACGTTCCAGTTGGCGTTTTTCTTTCCGGCGGAATCGATTCCAGTGTGAACGCGGGGTTGTTCTCCGAAGGAGAAAGCAGTCCCGTCAAGTGCTTCAGCATCGGATATGACAACGATTACGGAACTTACCAGAATGAACTCCATTATGCGCGCCGCATGGCAGACTTTGTCCATGCGGAATATCACGAACGTATTCTGACGCAACAGTGCCTGCTCGACTTTTTGCCTCAAATGGTCCATTTGCAAGACGAGCCAATCGCCGATCCGGTTTGTGTTCCAACCTATTATGTTTCCAAGCTGGCTCGGGACCACGGCGTTGTCGTTTGCCAGGTCGGGGAAGGTTCCGATGAACTGTTTTGCGGCTATCCAGTCTGGAAGCTGCAGCTTCAACTGCAACGCTGGGGAAACATTCCCTTGCCGCGCCAGGTGAAAGGTTTGGGGCTCTGGGCAATCAACGCGGCCGGGAAGCAGAACACTCGCCAATATGAATGGCTCCGAAGGAATTGCGAGGGGATTCCGGTGTTTTGGGGAGGGACTCTGGGTTTCACCGAACCCCATAAGCAGTTGCTGCTCTCCGATCGGTTGCGGCGAAAATTCGCTGGCATGACCTCATGGGAGGTGTTAGATCCCGTCTGGAAGAGCTTTCAGGAAAGGGCATGGGAGAGATCTTCTCTTCACTGGATGACGTATCTCGACTTGAAGTTGAGACTCCCCGAGCTCTTGTTAATGCGGGTCGACAAAATGAGCATGGGTGTCAGTCTGGAGGCGCGGGTTCCATTCCTTGATCACAAGTTCGTCGAACTTGCCATGAGCATACCGGAAGCGGTGAAAACACGGAACGGGGTCTTGAAGTACATTCTGAAGAAAGCGGTGCGAGGAGTGATTCCCGACGACCTGATCGATCGAAAGAAGCAGGGATTTGGAGTTCCCGTCTATGAATGGTTTTTTGATCGCTTGGGGGACTTCGCGCGACGCGAATTGATGGCGTTCTGTGACCAGACAGATCTTCTGAATCGTGCAGAAGTAGTCAAACTATTCGAACGCCGCGAAGTGTCCGCTGGCCTGGTATTTGCTGAACCTGGCATTGTGGTGGAAACAGTACATCGGTTCGCCGGCTGCGCTTGAAGTCTCGGCGGTAGGATAGTCGCCCCAAGTGCGATTCCAGGATGGCTGCGGCTGGTGAAGTGCGAATAGCAAAATTCTTGGGTAAGATGCGGCGCGAGTCTCCGGTTGACTTGGCCCGCGAGGCGGTTCGGCGGACGACGCGACGCTGGCGGCAGGCGCGCTTGCAACAGCGCCTGGACGGCTTCGATTGCCCAGTAACGTTTGTTCCAGCGGTGTACTATCAGCCGCAGCTCGAACATGTAGAACCGCGATCGCGTGCCGCTATCCTGCGCTATGCGGATCTAATTTGTGAAGGTCAATTCCCGTGGTTTGCCCACGGTGCCGTTGATCTAGCTTTCCCTCCCCGGTGGGATTTCGATTTTGTCTCTGGTCAGGACTGGCCTCCGGCGCGTAGCGCCGCACTTTCTGTAGTTCGGCACGACGGTTCCGATGTTAAGGTGCCCTGGGAGCTTTCGCGTCTGCAGTCCCTACCCGTATTGACCAAGGCCTTTTTGCTAAGTGGCGATAAGCGGTATCGACGGGGGGCAACAGAACTGCTCAGCGACTGGATGCGTAGAAATCCGGTCAACTTCGGAGTCAATTGGACAATCGCCATGGAGGCGGCGCTGCGTAGCATGAGCATCTGCTTCATGCTCGATTTGCAGGTTGCCAGTTCGCAACCGGAGAGTTCCTGGCTGGAGGCCGTGACCCGGTGCCTGTGGGAGCACTTGCTCTTCATTGAAGCAAATCTCGAGTTTTCGCACTTAACGCGCAGCAACCACTATTTGAGCAATGTGGTCGGGCTTCTCTGCCTCTCCACGTTTCTCAAGGGCCTGAGATGGACGAGCGGCGCAAACTGTACGCAAAACTGGTGCAGCAAGAGATGTGGCGCCAAGTTTACGAGGACGGCGGCAATTACGAGGCCTCCACTGGCTATCACTTTCTTGTTCTGCAGATGTTCAGTGCAGCTTTCCGGCTCATGCGGTTGGCGGGGATCGAGCCTGCGCATGAGTTTACGGTTCGGCTGCGAAAAATGTACCGCTGGATGGCGGCTCTGGCCAACGACCAGGGACGGCTTCCCCATGTAGGGGATTGTGACGATGGAAGGGTCGAGCTATTGACCGACGATCTGGAAGCGATGTTGAAGGCCCCTCAAGAAAGATACTCGCTTTGCGTTGCGAGTCAGATGGCGGTTGGCGAGTCCTTACTGGGTGAGGATTTTGGCGCTCGGAGAGATGAAGGCGCATGGTATGGCGTCGCACACGCGGCGCATTCTGCACACGTAGAGAGCGACCGTTCGCGAAGTGTTCTCTTTCCGAACTCAGGCGTAGCAGTTGTCCAACAGGGCGATGCCAGGGTTCTGTTTCTCAACATGCCGAATGGGATCGAGGGCAAAGGCAGTCACACCCACAACGACAAGTTGAGCGTATTGCTATCCATTCGCGGAGTCGACTTTCTGGTTGACGGTGGCAGCGGCTGCTACACAAGGGACGCTGCCTTGCGAAATCAGTTACGCTCCACCCAGGCGCACAACACGCTATGGGTTGACGGACAGGAGCAAAATTGCTATTCCCACATGCCTTCCGGAATATTTTCTATGGCTGATGACGCCCATGTCACACCGATAAGCCTGGAGCGGACAACTGAGGGAACCTTGCTGCAGGCGGCTCACGATGGGTTTAGCAGGGCGGGAATCGTTCATACTCGGAGCGTGAACGTCATGGCGGAGCCAGGGATCACCTTGGAGATGACCATCTTTCCGGCTCGGGTCAACACGAATTTGAAGCAAACTTCCACTTGCCCGACGATTGGCGCATTCTGCCTTGTGCTCAAAGCAATGGAAAACTCAGTTGCCGTGCGACCGGTCCTTTGACGTGGAGATGGCTTTCGAGTCTCCCGTGGAGTTAAAGGTGGCCATCAGGACGGGAAAAATCTCACGCGCTTACGGTTCCTCCGAAAACGCGAAAACTGTTTCTGTGCGCGGCAGTTTCAGCACTTCGACCCGGCTGGTCACCAGGATATTATGGCGGACTTAGACGCAGAAGCGGTAGATTACGGGCTCAAAGGTGAGGGGATTGTCTGCTTTGCAGGGGAAGACTGGTGGTATCACCATCCTCACTCGAAGCGGCATATACTGACGCGGCTGTCGCGCGAGAACAAAGTAATCTTTGTGAATTCCATCACGATGGGGTTGCCGTCGGTCACTAATCGCGACTTCTTCCTTAAAATCAGAAGGAAGCTGCGGAGCATGGTGCGTTGGCTGAAAAAGGCGCCGGAGGGTCCCTACGTGATGAGCCCCTTGGTACTGCCATTTTATGGCTCATCACTGGTACGAGCGTTCAACCAGATTTTCTTGACTGCCCAGATCCGCCTGGCGATGTTTATGGTCGGGATTAGGCAGCCGATTCTCTGGATCGCCATTCCTTCCGCCGTAGACATTTCACGCCGGCTAAACGCAAAGCTGCTGCTGTATCAGGTTTCCGATAAGTATGATGCTAACGAAGACAGCGCTCTTTCGCGAGATGTGATCCGTTCGATGGACAATCGTTTGAAAGAAATGGCAGCCGTCGTGATGTATTCCGGAAGGAAATTATTCGAAGAATCGGACTTGCCGAATCGATATTTCTTGGAACAAGCTGTGGATTACGATCATTTCGCCTCCCTGGAGAAGGCTATCCCAATTGATATTCCTGCACTCTCGCATCCTGTGCTGGGTTATATGGGCTGGATGGACTTTGTTATGGATGTCGCCCTGATCGAGAGAGTGGCAAAGCGCAGGCCCGACTGGCATTGGATGCTGATTGGAAACCGATCCAATTTGGTGCAAGTTAATGAACCGAATGTGCATTTCTTGGGGCCAAAACCCTATGCCGATCTGCCCGGTTACTTACGTCACGTAGACGTGTTCGTTCTGCCGTGGAACCTCGATAGCGCATTTACGGCCTATGGCAGCGCGATTAAAGTAAGAGAGTACATGGCGACAGGAAAACCGACGGTTATCGCACGGCTATATGAGTATGAGAAGACCCCAGGCCTGCGTTTTTATCGCACCGCTGATGAATTCATTGCAGCGGTCGAGGACGCGCTGAACAACGATGGGGCGGCGGATGCCAGGTTGAGACAATCGCTGGTGCGAACTTGTACGTGGGACGTGCGCGCACGGGAGGTTGGATATCTCATCCGCAATATGCTCGAAGGCAAAAGTTTGGCACAACCCGAGACTGCTCCCGAGCCGGCCTGTAGATGATTTCTTTATTGGCTCAAACCGCGCTTGTCGCGCGGTCACACTGAACAACACTCGAAACCATACACTGATGCGGGCACTACTGGAAAATACGCGGTCTGGAGAAGTGGGCATCTATGAAGTGCCCCGGCCAGAGCTCCGCGCCGGAGGCATTTTGGTGAACACCGCTTTCTCCGCGATCAGTTCGGGTACGGAGCGGGAGGCTGCGGAGTTCTCCGAAAAATCGCTTGTGTCTCGGGCAATGGCCCGTCCGGATCTGGTCAAGCAAGTCATTCAATTTGCGCGAAACAATGGCATCAAAGCGGCGTATGACAAAGTTCAAACGCGGCTGGATACGCTAACTGTGCTGGGATATAGTTGCTCAGGCACCGTATTGGCTACAGGCGAGGGAATGAGCGAGTTCGTTTCCGGCGACCGTGTGGCCTGCGGCGGGCCCCGCTATGCCAGCCACTGCGAAGTGAATTGGGTTCCGAAAAATTTGGTGGTCCGCGTTCCGGATTGCGTACCGCTTGACGCAGCATGTTTTACGACTATTGGCGCGATTGCGTTGCAAGGCATACGCCGAGCCAAGCTTGAACTTGGCGAAACAGTGGTGATAATCGGGGCCGGTTTGGTCGGTGTGCTTACCATTCAACTGGCGCGAGCCGCCGGATGCCGGGTGATTGCCATAGATCTGGATCAATCGCGCGTTGCAGAAGCTAGATCCTTCGGCGCGCATCTGGCGCTGCAAAGTTCCGATGTCAGTCTTCCGTTCGCAGTGGATACGTTTTCTCGCTATGGTGCTGATGCCGCAATCGTCACGGCAGCAACCCGTTCCGCTGAACCTCTAGAACTGGCGGCGAAGGTTCTTCGCGAACAGGGACGGATCGTTGTGGTTGGAGATGTAAGCATGGCCGTCGCCCGGCGGAGCGTCTACCGCAAGGAACTCACGTTGGCCATGTCACGTTCCTACGGTCCCGGCCGGTATGACCCTAGCTACGAAGAGGCTGGAAATGACTATCCCGTCGCGTATGTCCGCTGGACGGAGCAGCGCAACATGGAATCTTTTCTCGATTTCCTCGCTGCCGGCTCGATTGACGTTCCCGCCTGATAGAGAAGCGTTATTCGATAGACGACGGCGCGAGAGCTTACGCGGACTTGCTTGCCGGTAAGGGTTATACGGCCATATTGGACTATGGGACGACGGGCACCGCGCAATGCAGCGCTCAGCACTCCACCGTCCAGGGCCATCTTGCCCGTTTCCGGCCAACTGCGAGTAGGGTGCATCGGCGCCGGTGAATTTGCACAAGGTTTTATTTTCCCCAATCTGAAAAGAAAGGACGTAGTACTTGAGACCGTGGCCACGGCGTCGGGGGTTGCCGCGGAATCGGCACGAAGGAATTTTGGTTTCGCACGGGCGCAGACCGTAGTCGACCTTTTGCAGGACCCTGCGCTGGATGCGGTTTTCATCGCCTCCCGGCATTCGAGCCATGCGGCTTACGTGGTGGCGGCTCTGCAGCAGAAAAAGATGGTGTTCGTGGAGAAGCCCCTGGCCATTAGCCGGTCCGAACTGCATCTGATTCGAAACACATACCACGAACTAAAGGAAACGGGCGGGACGGCATTCTTAATGGTCGGCTTCAATCGCCGATTTGCGCCGGCGAGCCTTAAGGTGAGCGAGTTTTTCCGTGACCCGCCGGGAGCCGATGTTCCTCAATATTCGCATCAATGCTGGATTTGTCGGGCCCGAACATTGGGTGCAACAGTCTGAGGAGGGCGGCCGGGTGATCGGGGAACTCTGCCACTTTGTCGACTGGGCCCGATGGCTGGTGGGGACACCAATCCGCACTTTCTCCGCTATTACACTTCCGGATGGCCGCCGCTATTCGCGCGACAATGTTGCGACGACTCTAACCTTTGCCGATGGTTCCATTGCAAACCTGGTTTATCTGGCGAACGGCGACCCATCCGTTTCCAAGGAGCGTTATGAGGTGTTTTGTCAGGGAGCTGTGGCAAGGATTGAGGATTTTGAATTAATCGAATTGGCCCAGGCGGGGAAGACCCGACGCTTCAAAATCCCAAAGGACAAAGGGCACCGCCGGGAACTGCAATTAACGGTCGCCGCCATGATTTCGCGAGAAGCGCCTCCGATACCATTCGACGAGGTCGTGGAAGTAACCGACACCAACCATCTCGATTGCAGAAACGATCGCCAGTGGCCAGCCCAGTTCCTTGCCTTTGATCGAAGGTGTTGCGATGCATCCGAGGTCAGCTTCGGATGCGAACGCGATGGAAACCGCTTGCCCAACTAGGACTAGACCCTCTCCTCGATGATGAAGCTTATTGAAGCTCTCAAGATATTGAATAGCGCTCCCTCGGAGGGTAAGACATTCCGCCTTTTTCTGGCCTGTGGCTTTGCTCCCCTGCACCTGCAAACGTTGGTTGCAGCAGAAGCGCAGCGAGCTATGCCAGAAGCTCCTGTCTCTATCGAGACTGGCACTTACGACGACCTCGTAGGCAACATCCAAAAACTCTGCGGGATTGGAGTCGATGCAGCTTGTATCGCGATCGAGTGGCCGGATCTCGATCCGAGGCTGGGAGTTCGCCGGCTTTCGCAGTGGACGCACCAAGACTATTCCAATGTGTTGCAATGCGCCATGGCGAACGGTGAGCGCCTGTTCTCCGAAATCGAGCGCGCAGCGCAACAGTTGCCGATATCTGTCTGTTTTCCCACTCTCCGGCTTTTGCCTCACACGTTTTCACCGTTGGCGGTCACCCATCCGCTGGTTGCGGAGCTGCACTTGCTGGTTTCTGGATTGGAAGTAAGACTTCTCAAGGACACACGGGCGACGGTTGCGAACCGTAGTCGGATCGATGAATTATCAATAATCCAGAGAGCTAGTCTCGAGACTGATATCCAGTTCGGATTTCCCTATGCAATTGAACACGCTAGTGCGGTTGCTCAGGTTTTGGTGGGTGGACTCTTTCAGCCTCCGCCGAAAAAGGCAATCATTACTGACCTTGACGACACCTTATGGAGCGGTTTGATTGGCGAGCACGGCATTGATCAGGTGCACTGGGATGTGGAACACTACGCACAGGTGCACGGAATCTATCAGCAGGCGCTACACTCTTTGGCTGCTGAGGGAGTGCTCATTGCTGTTGCCAGCAGGAACTCGCGCGAATTGATTCAGGAAGCTTTTCACCGGAGGCTGGACCTGCTTTTGTCACATGCTGACGTTCTTCCATTCGAGGTGCATTGGGGAAGCAAATCAACCTCGGTTGCCAACATTCTCCGAACCTGGAAGATTGGCGAAGACTCAGTGGTTTTTGTCGACGACAGCACGATTGAATTGGCGGAGGTCAAGGCCGCCTACCCGAACATCGAGTGTTTACAATTTCCACGAGGGAATGCGCAGGTATTCCTGGAGTTTTGGAAGCGTCTGCGAGAGCTGTTCGGAAGATCTGCTATTCACAAGGAAGATAAACTGCGTTCGTCGAGTCTCCGCGCTTTGGATACCCTGGAACGCGAGGCTAGTCAAGGCTCGACGGCGGACGATTTCCTGAGAGGGCTGCAAGGCGAACTGGTCTTCGAACTGTCTGCCGACCCAACTGATCTGCGTGCCTTGGAGCTGGTGAATAAGACGAACCAGTTCAATATTAACGGCAATCGATATACGGAATCCTCCTGGAGACGAGCGCTTAACCTTCCCGGTTCGTTCTTGCTCACTGCGACCTATCGCGACCGCTTCGGCCTGCTGGGAAAGATTGCGGTCATGCAGGGGCGTGTGATTAAGGGTTCTGCCGTCCATGTGGACTGTTGGGTGATGAGTTGTCGAGCTTTTTCTCGGCGTATCGAATTTTCATGCCTGGCGAGATTGTTCGAGCAATTTGCAGCGGAGAAGGGCCTGATTGCTTACCAACCAAATGACAGAAATGGACCTGTGGCGGAGTTTCTTAAAGCGCTTGACGGTGGAATGCAATCGCCCATAACCATAACGCAGGCGGCATTTAGGGGTGTCTGTCCTTCCGTGTTCCACCGTATTGAGATCCGGGAGAGAGTGAACCCGGTGGAGGCACAGCATGCCTGATTTGCAATCTCGTCTGGTGCAGTGCTTCGCACAAGTTTTTCCCGAGTTGACGCCTAATCAGCTTCAACAGGCCAGCTCAGACAACGTACGTAGCTGGGACTCGCTCCACACCATCACGCTGGTGGCCGTCATTGAAGAAGAGTTTGGGCTACAAATCTCAGCGGAGGAACTGGCGGAGCTGACATCGTTTGAGGCCGTGCGGAACCTATCTTAATCGCACGCCCGTAAGCCGTTAATGACCACAGTGCAACTCGCGATGAATCGGGCGCGAAACTCAGCAAGAGCTTGAAAAACAAAGTATGTGTGGAATAGCCGGAATGGCGGGGACGGTTGATCGGGAAACGCTGCAGGCAATGCTCGCAGCGACGCGGCACCGTGGCCCCGATGACCAGGGAATGTTTCTAAGCGGTTCGTGCATGGAGAATTCCATTGGACTGGGCAATAACCGCTTGAGCATCATCGACTTGAGTCCAGCTGGTCATCAGCCCATGAGCAATGAAGACGAAACTCTTTGGGTCGCTTACAACGGAGAAATTTTTGACTTTCCCCAACTGCGTGAGGAGTTGGAGCATCGCGGGCATTGCTTCAGGTCTCGCAGTGATACTGAAGTTATCGTTCATCTGTATGAAGAGCACGGCATTAAGATGGTGGCGCATCTGAACGGGATGTACGCGATCGCTCTGTGGGATCGCCACAACCGGGAACTAAAGCTGTTCCGTGATCGCGTTGGAATCAAGCCTCTTTATTATTCTCAAAATTGGACCCCGTTTTTATTTTTGCTCGGAAATTAAAGGGCTATTACAAGTTCCTGAAATTGGCCGCGAACTAAATCCTGTTGCCGTCTGCGATTATGTCAATCTGCAGTACGTTCCGGCTCCGCTGACCCTGCTAAAAGGAATCTTCAAGCTTGAACCTGGTCATTGTCTGACATGGAAAGCGGGCAAGGTCGGAATCGAACAACTCTGGGACGCGGTGCCGCAGTCGCCCGTACACGCGAGTTTTTCCGACTCAGCTGACAGACTCTACTCCGCCCTTAACAATTCGGTGAGAAGGCAATTGGTGAGTGACGTTCCGGTTGGTCTATTCTTGAGTGGGGGCTTAGATTCCAGCGCAATCCTGGCCTGCGCGGCTGACGTGCATAGAGGGAAACTCAAGGCTTACAATATCGCGTATCCCAAAGCCCACGCAAGGCTTGAGCAGTCCGGCGACGACGCCCGGTACGCGCGGATAGTAGCTGATGAGTTCGGAGCGGAGCTACACCAGATAGTAGTAGAACCTGATGTCGTGGACTTGCTGCCGAAGGTCGCGTACTACCTCGACGATCCGGTAGGCGACCCGCACACAGTCAGCACATACCTGATCTGTAAAGCCGCGCGTCCGGACGTGACGGTGTTGCTCAGCGGGCAAGGGGCGGACGAGATGCTCGGCGGCTATCGCGTCCACATGATCCACCGGTTTGCAAAGCTTTTGTCCGCCTTGCCGACTGCCTTGCGCCGTGGGATCCTCATGCGCTGGTTGCGCACGCTGGAAAAGAATTGTCAGAAGCTTCCGCTGCTTCCTCCTGGTTTGATGCTCGGGGTTTGCCGCGTTTCCGAGAAGTATCTTAATGCGGCTGGAATGGAGCCTGCGGAACAGTTCGCCCAAGCCCGCAGTTTTCACGCGCCAGAGGGGGTGGCCAATCTGCTGGCACCTGAAATGTTCTCAGCGGCAGCCGCAAGGCATTGGCAAGAGAAAATGGCTGAAATATTCAGCAAGGTGGCAGGGAAAAACCCGTTTGAACCAGGTCTTGTATGCCGATCTGAAGACGTTCTTACCCGACCTCAATCTGAATGTAGCGGATAAGCTGAGCATGGCGGCTTCGATCGAAGTGCGGGTGCCCTTCTTGGATAACGAAGTGCTCGATCTGGTTTTGAAGCTCCCCGCGAAGATGAAAGTTAGAGGATTCACGCAGAAGCGGATTCTCCGGCAAGCGATGAAAGGCCGTTTGCCGGATGCGATCCTGCAAAGACGCAAAGCGGCTTTCGGGTTGCCGGTCTGCTCGTGGATGCGAAACGAGCTCCAGCCCATGATGCAGGATTTGTTGTCCGAGGAGGTATTGCGGCGCCGCTCCATTCTCAACCCCACCACAGTCCGTCAGATGATGCAGGAGAACAGTGAAGGAACGAGGGATTTCACCATCCAGCTCTGGTCGCTGATGACCCTTGAACTTTGGCAACGGGCGCACATCGATAATCCGATCACACCGGCGAGGTGGTTGAACGATGCGGACGTGACCAGACCTTGCGGAGCCTTGGCCAACTAGCGGAAAGTCATCTTCATGGCACAAACTTCAGAATTGCGGCGGTTAGATCCTCAACATCCGGTACGCCACGCAGGAATGCCCCATGTGGTGCCGAATGATTGAGACCTCGTTAGAGCGTCTTGACAAGTGGATTCAGCAGAATCACTCAGCGGGGTACGAACCCTTCGATGGACTCGGCAGCTTCGTTCGGCCACTGACGTTCGGAACCAAGCTTGGGCGCCAAGCTCTGGTTCAATTGGTGAAACGCTCACCTATTAACCTGCGTCCGTGGATCGGTATTCGGCCTGCAACCAGCACCAAGGGAATGGGTTTTCTGGCGCGTGGTTACCTGCGATGGGATGCGCTACACCCGGGCAGTGGTTTTAAACAAAAGGCGGACTATTGCTTGAACTGGCTTCGTGCAAACGGGTCTGCGGGTTTTTCCGGGCCCTGCTGGGGCAATCACTTTGATTATCAGACGCGGACCTATTATCTGCCGGCCAACGCTCCCACGGTTGTCTGGAGCAGCCTCATCGGGCAAGCTTTTGTTGATTCGTTTGAGATGACGGGGTCTTCGTCCGACCTCGAAGAAGCGCGTGGCGTTTGCGAATTTATTCTTAGGGATCTGCCAAGA
This sequence comes from uncultured Acidobacteriaceae bacterium, assembly GCA_963848325.1. Lineage (GTDB taxonomy): Bacteria > Acidobacteriota > Terriglobia > Terriglobales > Acidobacteriaceae > DATJOJ01. The sequence continues at coordinate 172,940 of CAWKDJ010000013.1, read as the reverse complement.
TATAGGGACGAAGAAGGCACATGCATCAGTTACGTTGCTCATGCCGATGTACGCGTCCATAACGCGAATGCACTGGCGGCTGGACTACTGTCACGCGTATATAGCCATACAGGCGAGCCGGAACTGCGTGAGACGGCACGCCAGGCACTGGCCTATACAGTCGGCCATCAAAATGAAGATGGCTCCTGGTTTTACGGAGAGCAGCCGAATCTTCATTGGATCGACAACTGGCATACCGCGTACGTGCTGGACAGTCTGCGAGACTACGAACTGGGCACGGGGAGCCAGCGTTTTCACCAAGCGGGCGAGCTCGGGTGGAAGTTTTATTTCCGGCGTTTTTTCCGTGACGATGGGTGCGCCAAGTATTATCACGACGAGGTCTACCCAATCGACATCCAGTGTGCATCGCAAAGTCTGGAGACGCTCTGCCGGTTCAGCCATATCGACCAAGAGGCATTGTCCACGGCGGTGCGGGTGGCGCTATGGACGATTGCGAACATGCAGGATGAAAGCGGATATTTCTACTTCCAGCGCCGTCCGCATTACATAAACCGTACCCCGTGTTTTCACTGGGGCCAAGCCACGATGCTCAGTGGTTTGACTTTTCTGTTGCGGCAATTGCGATAATGAGCCGGGATCTAGACAAGGTACCATCGTTGCGGCGTGTGCTGATGTTGATCGAAAATCTCTCATTTCCCATGGATCGACGCATGCGGCAGGAGGCGATGGCCCTGCGAAGTGCCGGATATGAAGTTAGCGTAATTTGTCCTCGCGGCGAACAGCAGGATCGTGATGGCTTCGAGATGTACGAGGGTATCCGCATCTACCGCTACCCGTTAAATTGGCAGGCCAAAAGCGGCCCAGGGTATCTGCTGGAATACGGATGGGCTCTGAGTTGCACGTTCTTGCTGATGCTTTGGATTTCCGTCAGACAAGGGTTTGACTACGTTCATGCTGCCAATCCTCCTGACCTTTTTGTGTTTCTCTTCTGGCCCTTCAGCTGGTTCGGTAAGAAGTTTGTGTACGACCAGCACGATCTTTGCCCGGAGACCTACGAGACGAAGTTTCAGCGCCGCGACTGGGTATGGCGATTGCTTGTGAAACTCGAAGGCTGGTCCCATCGCCGCGCCAGTCTTGTCCTGGCTACCAATCAATCGGTGTACGAGATCGCCAGGAACCGGGGAGGCGTGGAGCCTGAAAAGCTGGCTATCGTGCGTAGCGGGCCAGATCTCGAACATTTCCGGCGACCGAGCCGCAACCTGGGCTGAAGCGCGGATACCGCTATATGGTCGCTTACCTGGGGGTGATGAGCGTTCAAGACGGCGTGGATCGGGTGGTGTGGACAGCCCATCACTTGCGAAAGTTACGGAACGCGCAAGACGTATTGTTCGCACTTATTGGCCGGGGCGATTGCTGGAACCAGTTGCAAGAGTTGGCAGGGTCGTTGGGATTGAATGGTACGGTGCAGTTCACCGGCAGAATTTCCGATGAGGCTTTGTTGCAGTACCTTTCGACTGCTGACGTGTGTATTGCTCCGGGCCCCGCCCATTCCTCTAAACCACATGTCCACTATGAACAAGATCATGGAATACATGGCATGCGCGAGGCCGATTGTTTCCTTCGACCTCACTGAGTCACGGCGCTCTGCGAAGGACGCCGCGGTCTACGTCGAGCGCGACGACCCGAAACTCCTGGCACAGGCCGTCAACGACCTTCTGGAAGACCCGGCGCGAAGGAATCAAATCGGCCAATACGGATATGAAAGAGTCCGTAACGAGCTTGACTGGGCCCACTCCGCAAGGAGCTTGATTGAGGCCTACTCGTGGCTGGAAAAGTCTCGGTTGCGACCTAGGTCAGCAGCTGCGGCTGCGGACTAGGGTAAGGTTGAATGGTACTTCTACAAACTCCAAATGAAGCTGTCATTTTGTCACCGAATTGGAAGCGGCCGGGTTTGGTGGCTTGTAAGCGATTGATGGACATCGTGGGCTCCACGGTTCTCTTGCTATTGTGCGCACCCCTGCTGTTGGTGCTGGCGCTACTGGTCAGGCTATCCTCACGGGGACCCATTTTCTATCGCTGGCGAGTCGTTGGTAAAGACGGGAGGCCTTTTGTGGGCTACAAGTTTCGTTCGATGGTCAATAATGCGGACGAATTAAAGGCCCAACTAGAAGGTGCAAACGAAATGACGGGGCCTGTGTTCAAGCTTACCGACGATCCTCGAGTGACTCGCTTGGGTCGGTGGCTGCGTCGCTACAGCTTCGACGAGTTGCCTCAGTTATACAGCGTGTTTAAAGGACAGATGAGCTTGGTTGGCCCCAGGCCTCCGTTAGCCACGGAATACCAACGGTTCACGGACTACCAAAAGCAAAAGCTAGCAGTAAAGCCGGGAATTACATGTCTTTGGCAAGTTCAGGGCCGTAATGAGGTGCGAGATTTCGATCAGTGGGTCAGCCTCGACTTGCAATACATTCACAATTGGACTCTGGGTCTCGATTTACGAATTCTGTTCGCAACCATCGCTGTTGTCGTTTCAGGCTCCGGCAAGTAGCGGAAAATTGATTAGCCAACCCAAGACAACGTTATGCTGTCAAAATCGGTCTAGGAGGAGTGACTTCGCATCATGCGTGTCCTAGTAACTGGTGGAGCGGGTTTCATCGGCGGGCATTTAGCGGATCGTTTCTTAAGCGAGGGGTATCAAGTGCGGATTCTGGATAATTTGGATCCCAAAATTCACCCGCATGGTCGTCCGAAGCATGTACCCGCTACTGTGGATTTTATCGAGGGCGACGTAACTGATCGAGGGACGATGGAACATGCATTGCGCGGCGTCGATGTCGTCTCTCATCAAGCGGCATATCAGGACTACATGCCGGATTTTTCCCGATTCCTGCAAGTCAATGCGGTGAGCACGGCTCTTCTGTTCGAACTGATCGTGCAGCACCGGCTAGCCGTCAAGAAGGTGATTGTCGCGTCTTCTCAGGCGGTATATGGCGAGGGACAGTACGAGTGTCCCAAGCACGGTTTTTTTCTGCCGAAGCCCAGATCGCAACAGCAACTGGCGCGGGGCGAATGGGAGTTGCTCTGTCCGGAATGTGGGAAGCCGGCGCGCCCAAAACTACTGCACGAGGATCACATTAACCCCTATAACCAGTATGCAGTTTCCAAATTGGCGCAGGAGCAAACTGCCCTCGGTTTGGGCTGGCTGCATGGCATTCCTACGGTTGCGCTTCGTTATTCCATCACTCAGGGAGCCCGGCAGTCGCTATATAACCACTATTCTGGTATCTGCCGGATATTTTTCAGTCTGGCGTTGCGCGAACAGCCACTCGTCCTCTATGAAGACGGTCGGCAGACTCGGGACTTCGTGCACGTCCAGGACGTTGTCGATGCCAATATGCTTGTGCTCGAAAAGGACGACGCCGATTTTCAAAGCTTCAATGTGGGAAGTGGTGAGGCCGTCACCGTGAAGCAATATGCCGAGGCTGGTCCTCAAGAGAGTACCGACTGGCGCCGGCCTGAAGCTTTCTAATGAGTACCGACGAGGTGACAATCGCCACAGCGTTTCCAGTATTCAGAAAATGGCCAAAATCGGCTGGCGTCCCAGGCGGGGGTTGGCCGTTATCATGGACGATTTTCTCGAATGGATTGAGCGCATCGGGGGAGTGCCGCAACAAGTACCCGACGCCCAGAGAAACATGCGAGACGCCGGAGTTGTCTTGACAGCAGCGTACTGAATTTGGACGGTCGTTCGAGAAGAACTTTTGCCTTCAAGGTGGGTTGAGTTGAGCATAACGACCGTTACGTAAGGAAGGAAGGCTTCATGAACGGCATCCACGATGCTACGAGTTATTTGGAGGAGCTCCGAAGAACACTCGATCGACTTGCTGGTGAAGCAGTGGATCGTATTGCTCGGGTGGTACTGGGTGCGTACGATCAAGGACGTACCGTATATCTCTTTGGGAATGGTGGAAGCGCAGCCTTGGCTTCACATTTAGCTTGTGATCTGGGCAAGGGAACACTGAATGACTCCGCCAAGCGCCTGCGTGTCCTAGCCCTGACCGATAACGTGCCTCTGCTGACGGCGTGGGCGAACGACACTCATTACGAGAATGTTTTCGCCGAGCAACTCGTCAATTTCATTCAGCCCGAAGACGTGGCGTTCGCCATTAGCGGAAGTGGAAACTCCCCGAACGTACTCCGGGCTCTGCGAGTTGCCCGAGAAAGCGGAGCTGTAACCGTCGGGTTGACCGGGTTTCAGGGGGGCAAGATGAAAGATTTATGCGACGAATGTATGATTGTTCCATCCGACAACATGCAGATTATTGAAGACTTGCACCTTTGTGTGGCGCACGCACTTTTCACCGTCGTGCGCCACAAAATGCGCGAGCGGATTAGGGCATTCGCGAGGTCGATGTGAACTTAACGACGAGAGAACCTTGGCTGTCATGAAGACTCGAAATCTGCATTTGTGGATTTTGCTTGCTGACTTGGGGTGGATTGCGGCGGCGATGGCAATCGCCCTGACGTTGCGTTACGGTCTCGCATGGAGCGGAACCAACGCACAAAGTGTGCGGGCGGTTCTGCCCTTCCTTGCAGCGAGTTGGCTTTTGTGGAATCTGCTCTACGCGGGGATAAAATTAGACGGGTTCCGTCGCGGTTGGCGCTTCCCGGCAGTGGTAGCCGAGTTGTTCATGGCGGTCTGCTGTTTGATGGGGGCACTACTTGCTGGGGGATTTCTGCTGCGGGAATACGCTTCCCGGCTGACGTTAGCGTATTTTGGGTTGGTGCTGTTTGCGGGTGTCGTTGCCATACGGTATTTCGCTCACTTCCTCGTTCAAGTACGATACCGTCAGGGAGAGGTTCACAGGGCAGTAATAGTGGGCAGCGGTCGCGTCGCCCGGGAAATTGCCATCAAAATCGAGCGGCACCCCGAGCTGCTTTGTAAGGTAGTAGGTTTCCTCTATCCCCAAGATAGCACCTTGAACTCGGATTTCATTCCACCTTCGGTGAACCCAACCGAAGAGTTATCGGCGCTCTCCGTAATCAGCCTTCTTCGAGACCGTCAGGTGAGCGAATTGCTGCCCTTGCCCTCCCTAGGATTCCGGCACCCGATGTGCTCAATCTAGCCGCACGCTGCAGGGATTTAGGAATTAACGTGAGCTTGGTTCCTCAGCCGTATGAGCTGTATCTGTCCAGACCGAACCTGCTGGATCTGGGAGGCTTACCGCTTCTTCAGCTCCAGAATGCAACCCATACCGCGATGCTTCGATGGAAGCGCGTGGTGGATCTGTTGATAGGTTTGCTTTTAACACCGCTGGCAGCTGCAGTCGTCTTACCCTCGGCCTTGTTTCTTCGTGCTAAGAAAGGTCAGGCCTTTTGCTGGGATAAACGATGCGGTCGATTTGGCAAACCGTTCCGCATGCTTCGTCTTAATGTAGATCGCCACGCAGAAGGCGGCACCAGGTTCGAACGGTTGTTGGTGCAGGTGAGCATCACCGAAATCCCTCAATTGTGGAATGTTATCAAAGGGGAAATGAGTTTGGTGGGCCCTCGGCCAGAGCCGCTAGAGCGCGTCAGGCGATACTCCGAATGGCAACAACAGCGCCTCAGCGTCAGGCCAGGGATGACAGGTTTAGCCCAGGTTCATGGCTTGCGCGAGCAGCATTCTTCGGAAGAGAAAACCCGCCTTGACCTTCAATATCTGCTGCATCCATCGCCCTGGACTGATTTGTCCTTGTTGCTGCAAACCTTGGGCACTCTCGTCATGAGACTTGTACTGGCGCGCATCGAACCGCCCGCAGAGCCAGTTTCTCGATCTACCCTGTACAATGTATTTGACACTCACTTCATGCAGGAGAACGTGCACGGTGCTCATCGGTCGCAGCCCAGTGCGGATTAGTTTTGGCGGGGGTGGAACTGATCTCCCGGCTTATTATGAAAAATTCGGGGGAGCAGTACTCAGTGCGGCGATTAACAAATACTTCTACACCATCTTAGGGAAGCGTTCAGATGGTCGCGTGCAGGTGATCTCATCCGATTTGCGGGCGTTCGAGACTTGGCATGACATCGCTGATATGGACGTTAAGGGCAGTGGGCTTGAGATCCCTGTCGCTGTGCTGAAGCACTTGAGCTGTGACGTCGCGCTTGACTTGTTTCTGGCCTCGGAAATTCCTCCCGGGACGGGTTTGGGGTCTTCGGCCAGTGTGTGCGTCAACATCTTGAAAACGTTGACCACGTATCTGAACCAGCCGCTTTCCAAGTATGATCTTGCGGAGCAGGCTTTCCACATTACCCGTAATCTTTTAGGTCGTCACGTTGGAAAACAGGATGAATATGCCGCAGCTTTCGGCGGACTGAATTTCATCACCTTCTCTCCGGACGGCAGCGTACAGGTAGATCCGATGGAACTGGATGGCGAGGTGCTGCGAGAGCTGCAAGGCAATCTCGTGCTGTTTTTTACGGGTGCGGCCCATCATTCCTGGACTATCCTCGAGGAACAGGAGAACTCTACTCGCAAGCAGTTTGGACCGGCAATCGAGGCTCTGCATGAGGTTCGATATCTCGCTGACCGGATGCGGTCGGCCTTGCAAAAGGGAGATCTCGCGGTATTCGGATCGCTAATGAACGAAAGCTGGCAGGCTAAGAAAAGGATATCCAACAAGGTTTCGAATGCTCGCATTGATCATCTCTACGAGATCGCTAGATCGCAGGGAGCGTTGGGAGGAAAAATTACCGGTGCCGGGGGAGGGGGGTTCTTACTGCTTTATTGCGACACTCCAAACCAGCAAGGCCTGCGAAAAGCCCTGGCGGCAGAGGGCATCCAAGAAATGACCTTCGCGTTCGACTCTCAGGGTGCGCAAGTTATCGTCAATGATCCCTTTATTGATGGCGACGAACGTGCGGGGTCAAAATCGGACCTTCGTGCCCACTTCCCACACTGCCTGAGCGCAGGAGCCGCGACATTCATCACGCAGCCGCGATTAAACCCATATGAAAGCTTTCCTGCTTGCCGCTGGGAATGGCACACGGCTACGGCCCCTGACGGAATGGATCCCCAAGTGTTTGGTGCCGATTAGGGGTGTCCCGCTACTGCAAATCTGGCTGGAGGTCTGCCGAAGGGCGGGAATCACGGAAGTGCTGGTCAACGTCCACGCGCACGCTGATTCCGTACGAAAATGGCTGATGCAGGCCGACCCGGGTATGCCAGTGCATGTGATTGAAGAATCGGTTCTCCTTGGCTCGGCTGGCACGCTCCTTGCTAACCAGGATTGGGTGGCGAAGGAGTCGAGCTTTTGGGTTATTTATGCGGATGTGCTCACCAATGCGGACTTGATGAAGATGCGGGATTTTCATGCTAATCATTCAAGTCTTGTTACCATGGGTACCTATCGCGTTGAAAATCCCACTCGTTGCGGTATTGTGACTTTCGATGAAGAAAAGTTGGTACGCAGCTTCGAAGAAAAGCCGAGCCGTCCGAAGAGTAATTGGGCATTTTCCGGATTGATGATTGCTCGTCCTTCCATGTTAGCAGCCATACCGCAGGACATTCCTTCCGATCTGGGTTTTCATGTCTTTCCTCGGCTCTTGGGCCAAATATCGGTTTATCCGATTGATGAGTACTTGATCGAACGTCGGAACAACCGAGAGCTACGAAGTAGCGCAATTGACGTGGCCAGGTCTGCAGGAAGGACAATTCAATGGGCACTAAGAGTGAGGAATCAATGTACGCCACTGTGCAAGGGGTCATTTTCGACATGGATGGTGTCATCGTGGACAGCCATCCTTTTCATCGCCGAGCCTGGCACAAATTTCTCCGCAGTGTCGGCAAAGATGTTTCTGAAGAGGACTTGGATTTTATTCTGGATGGCCGGAAACGTCATGAAATCCTCCGGCATTTCCTGGGAGAATTATCTGAGCCTGAACTTGCGAACTATGGGAACTGTAAGGACGAATTTTTTCAACAGGTCGCTAACCGAAGTCAGAACCAATTCGCGGCATCGTGCGTTTTGTCCGACATCTCCGGCGCGATGGCATTTTGGCTGCAGTGGCGACCTCGGGAAGCGATCGCCGGACAAAATTCACCCTCAACCAGCTCGGTATCATGCAGTATTTCCAGGTGATCGTAACTGGGAGCGATGTTGCCGAAGGCAAACCAGACCCTGGAATTTATCGTATCGCGTGCCAGAGATTAGGCGTAACGCCAGGAAAATTGCTCGCCTTCGAAGATGCGGTTTCAGGAGTGCTCGCAGCTAGAGGCGCCGGCATCCAGTGCATCGGCGTCGGTCAAGGAGAGCATGCTCACAAGCTTCGTCAAGCTGGTGCCGCAGATATCATAGAGAACTTTGAAGCACTTGAGGTCCACACTCTGTCCGCATTTTTCGAACCCGCCCGCAAGCTAGACCCTTCGGGTTCGACGAAAAATACCCATAACCTGAATCGGTGGCCATAGAGAAGCCGAAAGCTTCTCTTGAGAACGAATCAACGACGACCAATCAGCGAGCTGCGATGCGATCCTCGGTTTACTTAGCCAAGAAGTACCTTTCATTGGCTCGTGTCCCTGTTCCTACTCATTGGGCCACTCCCAAGCCAATGGAACGGGCGCAGATGGAATACGAGGATGAATGCGCAAAAGGTTTTCTCAAATGGTTTGGTGGGATAGATTTGCGCGGCAAAGACGTTCTCGATGTCGGATGCGGTTATGGTGGACGGTCGGTTCGTTATGCTGAGCTTGGGGCGAAACGGGTGATTGGGACGGAGATCTATGATCGCTGCTGCCGGGAAGCCTTGCAACTGGCCTCCTGCAAAGGGCTGTCCAACTTGGATTTCATGGTTGCCGTGGGTGAACGGTTACCGTTTCCGGATAACTGCTTTGACGCCATCACCTCAAATGACGTATTCGAACACGTCGAGAATTTTGATGAGACCTTGCATGAATGCGTAAGGGTTCTCCGCCCCAAGGGGGTGCTCTACGCCGTTTTTCCGCCCTTCTATCATCCTACCGGTGCTCACCTGAACGATTTTGTATCGTGGATGCCATGGGCGAACGTTTGGTTCCGGTGCGAGACGATTATGGAGGCCGTGATGGAGATTCTGCGGGAACGGAAGAGCGATATCGTGCCCACACCTCTGCGCCCCAGGGATCGAATGTGGTGTCTGAATGGAGCGACGATTAACAGCGTTGAGGGGGCGCTGCGAACCCTTCATGCGGACGCCGATTGTGATCTGAAACTCGTGCCTTTATTTACCCCTATGAATAGCAGATGGAAGAAATGGCGGATGTACTGCTACGCACCACTCTTCGATCCGCTTCCCCATCTGCCCCTCGTGCGTGAAATGTTCACACACCGAATGGTGCTGAAGATCACCAAAAGGCCTGCCACGAAGTGCTCCCATTCGCGAGTTGCCTCTGAGGCCTCTCGATGAAACAATACCAAGGGGTTGACAGCCACGGGGCCGTCCGTGAAGATTCCCTGAGCGCAAACGATTGTCGTTTCGACCATACGGGAGGCTCGACGAAGTAGCTAGAAGATCTGTTACAACGCTAAGCAGACGGATAATTACTAGCTCCTCTCGTGATTCCTGCTTGGCGTTTGGGAGGATTTGTGGCACTTCAGGCATTCGCCCATTCGTTGACAGCCCTACCGGAGCTGGGCTATAAGCCTACAGAAGCTGGAGGTCAGCGGTGCATGGGGGGATCTTGCGTGGATCGATTCAAGATTGGCTGTAGTCTTGCCCTCGTGGGCGCAATGATGTGTCTGTTGTCCGCTTGTTCTTCCACGCTGTCCGGCTCCAATCAAGATGCGACTCCTGGCGTCTCCGCCTTTGCGTGTCAACAGGTGGCGCAGACCAAGACCCAAAGCAAGATAATTTCTCCCGCGAACCAGGCGTCCAACGTCGATCCTTATGCGGCGTTTCAATGGACTAGCGACCCAAAAGTGGTTAAGTACGGAGTCTGCGTCGGAACTGCGGTCGGCCAAGCCGATGTCTGGGGTGGAGAACTGAGTGGAACCGCAGTGTATGTTCCGGGTCTTCAGCCGAACACTCCGTATTACGTGAGAATTCAAGTCGAATATTCCAATCAGACTTATGCTTTTACGGATAGCACGTTTACTACAGGTACGGGTTTGGCCCACCTTACCAACCCGGTGGACGGCGCAACCCAGGTCGACCCACAAGTTTTGTTTTCGTGGACTCCCGTGTTGGATGCGCAGATGTACTACCTCTACCTCTCGAAGCAGCGACCTGGCGGTTCTGAGGTCTACAACAGCGGGCAACTGCCAAACGCTAGTGTTCTGAAGAATTGGAACCTTGTGCCCAACCTGCTCTATTACGGCAGCTACCACCAACTGAGATTGCCTCAACTAGAGCCCAACATTACGTATTATGCGAGACTCATAACCCAGAAAGGCGGTGGGTCCTTTGCCATAGATAGTCAGTTCGAGACGGGATATGGGATCGCGCATCTTACCGGTGCGGATACTGCGGATGGTGTAGGTGGAGTCGGCGCGACGCCAGTGTTCACGTGGAACAGCATCGGCGATGCCGGTCCGTCGCCCGCCTATTCCCTTAATTTGGGCAGCCAGCCGGGAAAGAACGACATCTGGCAATCGGGATCGCTGTCGGATACCACCGTAACCGTCCCCGAAGGCGTGCTGGAGCCGAACACAACCTACTACGTTCAGCTGGGTACCAATAGCAACGGCTCCTGGCAATATTCAAACAGCGCATTCAGCACGGGATCGTTTTCAGGAAGCGCTCCCAGCCAGTCGAACATTCTTTATCCTGCAAACGGAACGACCGGAGTTGATCCTTTTTCGCCGATCGTCTGGAGTGCGGTGGCGCAAGCATCTGGCTATACGTTGTTGATTGGAGACGGGACAACCCCGGGTGTCAACGATGCAGACTATGTTGGTTATGGCCTAACACAAGGAACGGCTTGGGCAAGCGGGCTGGTTGGCGGGAAGACCTACTACGCGATCCTGATAACTGTCTCCACCGGCCCGGAACCTGCTTGTTCGTCCTCGTCGCCGTGCTGGTCCCAAGAGTTCAATTTCCTTCACTACCGCCGCTGCCGTGATGCCGCACAACCAAGAATCTTTTTACAAGAACATGGCCGCGGCCACTGCTGCGGTACGGAACATGGCAATCGGCGAATATGACAATGCTGTAGCGGGAACGTTTCTGGACAATAATACGAATCCGATCCACGCCGGAAATCCCAACTGTTCGGATTTCGCCTACAATCTAGTTGCGCAGTTGCAAAATCTCGGCTTTGCAGCGCGGGAACGAGGAACAATTTTCGGTGCCGGGCCTGCCTCTCACGGGGTTGTCGAATACTATGATCCCATCCAAGATAAATGGGCGGTTGCGGATGCAGACTATGGGATCCTCTACCACGATGCTACAAAGAACCCTCCAAGCATGTCGCTGGAGGAGATTTCACAAGCGCTTGCAGGCGGTGCAGCCGCGTCCATTCCTTTTCAGTTCGTCACGTCGAAGAGCGTAAGCCCTGGATGCTCGCAGTGTTACGGTGATTTTTGGGCGATTACTTCTTCCATGGATCCAATACTTTTCTACCTAAATCCGATCAGTATAGAAACTAGTCAGCCCACTGCAAACGACCCTAAGCCTTTCATCTTAGATAGTGCACCCACCAACGCTCAGGGTGGATTCATGTTCGACTTTTTGGATCCGCAAGATAGCGTGACTATTCAGGAAAGCCAGAGCCAACAAATCCAAGTCAGCCCCGCACCACCCCCTGTTACATCTCCCGCCCTTTCTGCTGAAACTGAGGGAAACTATTTTGGTGTGCTGTGGTCGTCAGTCAAGGGTGGTCTTACGTTACACAGCCTCCCGCTGGCATGACGCTTAAGCGCACGGCTTGCCCTCTCTATGCAGGTTCTAACTGTCCCTGACGTATCGGCTAGTCCGCTGAGTGGAAGACTGCGACTCTCCTCGCGCCGCAAGAGTGCATGCCGCGTCGGCCTAGCACACTTGTAGCTCTCAGCTTTCCCACAACGAGTACGTGTGCTCATGCGAAGAAACTCCCTTATGAGATCATGGAAACTGCTCTGGTTCCTGCCTTGGAGCATGATTAGCGCCTGGTCGTTCGCGGCGCCAGTGCCGCTTGCCAGCCTGCAGCCCTCCAAGGTCTTCAACTTCGATCCAAACCACAATACGGCTCCTCAAGCGACTACCGTCGACTTGAATGGGACTCGAGTCGTGGCCATCGCTTTCCTTGTGGAGTCAGCTATCTCCTATCCAATTCCTGTAGGAGAGAATACTTTTTCCGCAACGCTGATCTATCGTCCTCAACCACTGCGCATACCTGGCGCGGCGACGCCTTCCTATGCGCGGCTGCTCGTCCGAATACTCGTAGATGACAAGCTCTTAGAAGAACTGGCGACAGACGGAACGACGGTGCCGGTGGCCTTCTCTGTTCCGGTGACCGGAGCCTCTCAGCTCACGATTTCCGCCTTGGCGCAATTCACGGGACCGGGCTTTTACCTCGCTAATGCCCAGTTCAGTTCTGATCGAGCAGGGGCCGGGTCAACGTACTTGCCCGAGGCGGCACGTGGTTACGTTGATTGTGCTCCCGAACCAAGGCAATCGCTATCCGGTGCATACCATCCGGGCGAGAGTGTAACCTTGCGCGCGTTTTTTGCTGGCTCGGCGACCCAGGCTGATGTGCATCTCACGGTGACGCCGGAATGGATGCACGGCGACCAACCAGAATCGGCACCTGCACTTTCCCCTGACGCTAAGGGCCTTTCAACCAGGTGTGGTTGAGGGATCCATACAATGGAAGACGCCATCCTTCCAGGGGCCCTTCAGGCTCGATGTTGAGGAAACAGTCAATGGGCAAAGTGTCTTCCAAACTCAGATTCACGCCGCCATCGGTGCGGCTGTTAACCCGGCCGGTTTGTCCGACAACAATTACGGAGTCCAGCCGTCAGTGGCAGGGTTTCCTCTGGTCTTTGAAGAGTTTGCCGGATTATGGGGCGCCAAGTGGGCTCGGCTTTTTGCGCGATGGTCCGTGGTGGAGAGAAATCGGGGGCAATACGACTTCTCTCGACTGGATGCCCAAGTCGATATCCTGCGGTCTCAAAATCTACGCGTTCTGCCCGCATTAGGTGAGGACGCCCCAGCCTGGGCAGGTTTGCCTGGCAGTTCAGACTATTACCTTGCCTGGAAGCAGTTTGTCGCGGCCACTGTCGCACATTTCGCTGGAAGAGTGGATACTTGGGATGTTTTCAATGAAGTTGATGTGAAGTACGCTAGCACGCAGGGAAAGGCTGAGCCCGACTGGGACCTCAAGGTGCTGCGTAGTGCAATCGAAACGATCCGAGCGACCGACCCACGCGCGAGAGTGATCTGCTGTTCGACGGGCACGCAGAATTGGTTAGTGTATGACAAACGACTCTTGGAGTCGGGTGTCCTCTCTGGGGTCGATGTCGTTTCGCTTCATCCCTATCAAACCCCAGCTCCCGAGATCAAGGACGGAACCTCCAACTTTCTTGACAAGTTGAGTACACTGCGCGAGGTGTTGACGACCGGAGGTGTGAACAAGCCGATCTGGGCAACCGAAGCAAACTGGATGATGGGGCCATTTGGCGCCCGTGATGTTAATGCTCCCGGAATTACCGAACATGACCAGGCTGAATATGTGGTGCGTGTCAATCTGCTGGCGGCGTCCCAAGGCGTGAAATACTTCGTCCATTCGCCGTTTTACAGCTTTTATCACCCTCATCCGCAAGCTTGGACATGGGCAGCTTACGCGGAAATGACAAACCTTTTTTCAACCGCCTCTCAGCCCGCTCTCGCCGCCTCGGGCACCACAAGTTTACGAGGTAGTTGCCAGGACGCCTTCTGGCGCCGTGGCTGCGTTGTGGAGCGTGGATCGAGCGACGATTCGGCTGGCGGGCACTGGTAGCTACCGTTTCCTCGACATGTATGGCAATCCCACCGCGAGGGGCACTCAGCTCTATCACGCTCCTACCTGCCCCTTTGTACGTGTTAGTTTCTGGTGAGCCGCCGCGTTTGGAGGTCTTAAGCGAGTCGATGGTGCAGTGGAGGGCGTTGCCGCCATTCTCTTCCTGGACATGTGCCGCTGGTGCGAGGTGCACACAAACAGGGAGCGGTAGACAGATTCAGACACAGGCATTGAAATACGCGAACCAATTATTTTCCCCGCCATTTCCGGTGCGCAGTGGGGTTTGTCAAGTCGCGCGATTCCAAATTGCGATGCAAAACGGCTCGGCGGTCGTGGCAGTGCTTGACGGCAATACCAGCCGATTGCTTGATGATCGCAAAGTCTATGTTCAGGGTGTTCCGGCCAAGGAGCCGCAGACAATGGAGCTGCGCTTCAATAGCAATTCTTCCAATTCCGCCAAGCTGGTAATCGCCAATGGAAATTCGAGCGACATCGCTTCCGAGTTTTCCGTTGTGGGTGGTCCGCAGATAGCTGATTGCAAGTGAGGATCAGTCGTGCTGGTGCTGGGGGTAAATGGTAACACCTGATCGGGCCAGCTTTGACATCTCTTGAAACAGGCCAGAAGCCTTGCCAGAGAAAAACTTTCTTCCGTCGATCTGAAAGTCCCTGCAGATCTCTTTTGCCACATGGGCCTTTATGAAGGCGGGTATGTTGTGCTTCATTTTGCCTAAGTCATGCGCGTAAGTCTCAACGACGCAGTTCCGGCCATGGCGATCAATGCAGGGTGCTGCAAAGAATTGTGGGTGATATAGTCGCACGGGGAAGTCGTCCCGCAGATTGTCTTCTACGCAATGCGCAAATGAAAGCACGCTGGTTGAAACTCCGAGTCCGATTACTTTACCGTCATAGTCGAGTAGCTTCCCGTACGGGCTTTGCCGATCATAAGGGTAAGGGGAGAGGTGATGGGAAGATGTGAGTTCGTTTGCGAATCGTCCGATCGCAACGACGGATTTTGTGGGATGCAGACTGCGAACTGCGTCCGTGTGCCGGCGCGCCATTTCTGTGAGTAGGCCCATATAAGAAGGAGTCCTGCGGATGTCGAAGACCTGTCCGCTGATCAGAAATTCATAAGATCCGAGCTTGGGGTAAGTAGGAAACAGGAGCGTTCCATTGGATCCGACCAACTCAAGCATCATCGACAAGACAACCAGGGGCGAGAATCGCAAATGAAGATCGTCGACGGAACTGTGAACAAAGACAACGTCTCCACGCTGGAGTCTTAGATCGTCTGTCAATATCCCGCGAAGCTGTCCTTCGCTCAGAACCGGCAATTTGGCTGCCTGGACTGATCTCCACCGCGCCCGAATCTGTTGTAATGCGGTAGCCGCCGGCGTGGGTAACACTCGCTTTACCATTTCCCGCATCTGACCGTAATCCACCACTCGCTACTCTTTCTGGTCCTCAGCGCGTCGTCGCACCCTTCGCGGCCCTCCTAAAGATTCTGTCCCTTCCATTTCTCTTGGAGCCGGGAGACCCTCATACCCGGGTGTACGCAAGAGACCCTCCCGGAACGCGATAGATTACCTTCCCTTGGCCAGCAAACTCATGCAGCCACCGGGAGACGCTATTGAATCCCACCCGTCCGTAATCATGCCAAGCGATTACTCCTCCAGTCCTGCAGCATGGACCTGCGCGCAAGGTGTCGCTGCGGACGTACTCATAGCTGTGCGCGCCATCGATGAATACAAGGTCGGCCTTTCCTAAGTAAGGAGAAAAGTCGAACGTTGCACTGTCGCCATACAGACAGTGAATTCGAGTCGCTTCAGGTTTCCCATCGAACTCCATCGGTTTGGCCAGCCGCTCCCTTACGACGTCTCGATCCATGTGCGTGGTTGCCAGTGATGGAGCGGCATTGGGAGGCAGATCCAAAGTATAAACCTGGGCCTCAGGTGCATTTCCAGCCCAGTGCAAAGCGCCAGATCCAGTAAATGTGCCGATTTCCAGAATCATTCTGGGTTTCAGAATCTGGCATAACATACACATGGAAACCAGATCCGTAGCATACGACGCCACGGAGTGAAACCAATGCCGCGCCGAACGACCGTAGATGACTACGGGAACCTGTTCCGCTTCTAACGCTTCCCACACATTTTTTTGCGGAAGATCCCCGTTGGGGAACAGACACTTGTAGAGAAACCTGGACTCCGCGAGGTAATAATATGCTTTTCGTGGGTGCCTTGCTGCTACCAGAGAATCCAGATTCCCGCCCAGGATCAGATTGCGTAAGACAATCCCCGTCTCTCTCCAGTTCATCGCACCGATATCCTCATATCCCGCGTCGCTTACCAACACCAAACCCTGGCGTCGGCCACACCAGTCCATGATAGCAACTGTTTCAGGGCAGCCATCTCTAAAACGGGTGTTCCCCGTGCGGCCGAGCGAGAAGATGACCTGCATCAACAGTTCATGGGCGTCTAGATTCCCCGCGTACTGTGTGAAACGGTACTGTCCACGAACTTGACTGAACTTATTCACGTAATAGGTTAACACTGCAGAAGCCCCTTGATCTGTCAGATTGGCTATCTCGCTACGCTGTGAGCGATCGAAACGTGCTCCGACCCTCCAGTGAGGCTTTAGCTGGTAATCTCCCGAAACATAGAATCCAAATGCATGCTGGTCAGCCGGAGTCTGCTGACGCTGACTCCAGATCAGCTCAGACCGAGCGACGAAGGAGTGATCACCAGCGCTACGCGGCTTCCACCGGTAGGTTGTATTAATATCATAGAGATCAGTGAGGAAGCCGCTGCCTTGGTCATTGTGGCCGCGGGCATACGAGAACCCAACCTCCAGACTGGTTGCTGCTGTGAGATCCTTAGAGAGGCGTAGATTCCCAACCACACCGACGTCGCTTTTGGTCGTAGCCTGGAAAAGCGGGCTCTCCTGATCGCCTGAATCGCCACGGAAGAGTTGCGCTGTGGCAGCGACGGAGAATGCGCGGCCCAGCGCGAAAGCGCGTTCCAGGGAAATGCCGGCGTCGTTTATTCCCTCGTCCCCACCAACCAGGTTGTAGGTCACCAAGGGCCGGTCAACCCAGGGCAATTCATGTTGGTGCCATGTGTTCACAATCCCGAACGCCGACCGCATCTTTCCTGCCCTGAAAATCAGCCCTCCCGGCAGTGTGGTGAAAGTCGCGTAGCCTTCATCGAGTTGTACTCCCTGCTCGCCAAACAGAAGGAAGAAATCCCCTCGAACCGAGCGGTCGATCATCGCCTGAATATCGACTTCTGAATCGTTCATTTGCATTGAGGGCGAAAACTGCACAGGATTGTGGCCCGCGTCGGCTACGAAGTCGCCGATCGCACTGATATTGAGATTTAGTTCTCTGGCAATGCCGAAGGATCCGGGGGGCGAGCTTCCGGGCGCACTGGTGGGCATTTGTGAAGCGGTGGTTCCGTTGGCATTGGGATTCGAACCGGCCGCCTCTTCCGATGGGGTGGAAGTCGGCTGAGGAGACGCGCCGATCTGTCCGTTCGGCAGCAACTCACTCCTTAGCAACCGATTTTGGTCGTCTAAGGTAGCGATTCGACTCTCAAGATTCTCGATCCTGCGCACGAGTTCCGCCGTGTCAGTCGTGTTTGCGGAGGTTTCTGAAGAAACACTCTGCTGAGCACTGACTGGCACCGCAATCAGGAGCGTCAAAATTATCCACGAGCTGAAGTTTTTCATTCCGGATTGTCCTTTCTCAACGTAAATTAGGTGAAGTAGCAGAATTGTGCTGTATTGTAGATCGCGTTGCTTAGAAGGCTGGGTGCATTTCTTTAGCTAACGTCTTGTGCGGACCGGGAAACGCCCTTGGGCGAGCATGAGTCCTAGATCAGCGAGTGTAATGCAGTGAATGTCCTGCGCCATTGCGACCTGATCCAAAAACCGCTGGATGGGAGTGAAATTTCCAATGTCCTTGGTATGACAAGAGAAGACGATGGGAACTTCCGCAAGCCCGGAACGGCTTGCCTCACCGCGGATATATCGAAGCGCACTCATCATCTGATCGTAATCAAGCTGGGCAATGTCGGAAATGATCCAGCGACCCGTCAGGTAGGTGCGGAATTTCTGCAGAAGTCGAACCGGAAGCCTTTCTCGCGCTGCCCACCGGCTATAGGAAACCTCGTCGGCGTCGTGGGCGAGCGAATTTGTCGTATCCTTGCTGTTCCCCAACGTTTTTCCTAAGAGCTGTCGGACATCTCGGCGAACCAATGCCAAAGAGTTTTCCCGGAGGGAAAGAGTCGGGATACAGATGATCGGCTGAGGTCTTTCCGACACTCGCCGTGCATCCTGCATATTGGGATAAAACGGAGAGAATCCTTCCTCAACCTTACGATAGTCAAGCTGAACCGGATGATGAAAGTGGATCCCTCTGACGATGCTGATATCGAATTGAATGCCGTTTGAGGCCAGCAAATCCAGCATGAAAGGGGACGGCGCAAGGCACCAGGCGCCGCCGCGGAAGCCGATACAGCGATATTCCGGCCGGATCGGTTGCAACAGACGCTGAAGCAAGTCAATCCCCGCTTCGACCATCTGCGCGGCGTCTTCGCGCGAATGCTGCAAAATCGACCAAGGAGCTGGCAAGTTCCAGCGCACGCCGTCGTAAGAAGCTCCCATCCATTGCGGATGGATATGCAACTGAAAATCGTGCCCCTGGCGGAATGCTTCCGTTACAGTCTGCTCCCATTCATCCGCCCAATCCCTTAAGTGAGGATATTGGTCCTGAAAACGACGGAAAGTCAGTTGCTGCATTACTTCGGCGCAGAAAGATCCACGAATGCCGCGCTCGCCAAACAGACGAGTCAGTTCGCGCAATCGCGGAAACTGAATTTTTGTAGGATCGCCCGAGCCATCGCCGCGTATTTCCCAATCGTCGACGAAGGCGAGGTAGATGCGCATGTCCATTCGGTTCCGTTGGGACGATTATATGAGTTGCGGCAGTCTGCGGTAGCTGTGGCCGAATCGACCGGGTTAACAGTGTCTGGGGAACTTTGCAGATGGTTCGCAACTTTTCTAATAACCCAGGGTTTGGCGTGAGTGCATGGACAGTGCGCGCCACGTTACTGACCCCATCTGATATGCGGGGTTGGTGTAGACTGGCATCCGTGCCGTTGTCCCTAGAATCCTGAACCTTCCTGAGGAGTTCGACCATGACGAGCGGTTCCCTAAGGATTGCTCCTTTCTTTCTGGCCCTGTCCATATTGTCGGTGGCCCAGTCAGATCGCACCCCAGTTCTTAACGAACAGGGCGCGTTGCCAATGCTGCAACTGAGTTTTGCGAACGTTGTGACCTATGAGTCGGGCGAGTACAATGCTTCTTCAGTGGCGATCGCGGACGTGAACGGCGATGGCAAGCCCGATATAGTTGTGGCGAATCAATCTTCGAGCTCGGTCGGCGTGCTGTTAGGGAACGGCGACGGGACCTTCCAGGCAGCAATGACCTACAACTCCGGCAACTATTCCGACTATTCAGTGGCAGTCGCGGACGTGAACGGCGATGGCAAGCCCGATATCATCGTGGCCAATTTCTGCACGTCGTCGCAATACTGCACGAGCGGCCTTGGTTCGGTCGGCGTCCTGTTGGGCAACGGCGACGGAACCTTCCAGGCTCCAGTGTCCTACGCTTCGGGCGGGGATCAGGCCGTATCGGTCGCGGTGGCGGATGTGAATGGAGATGGCAAGCCCGACATCATTGTGGCCAACAACTGCATCAGCGGCAACGGCGATGAGTGTACGGACGCCACCGGCGCGGTCGGTGTGCTATTGGGCAATGGCGATGGCGCCTTCCGGGCAGCAGTAACCTTTGGCTCGGGCAGCGACCTGGCCGTATCAATCGCGGTGGCGGACGTGAACGGGGACGGCAAACCCGACCTGCTGGTGGCGAACTATTGTGCCAGCCTCTCATCTGGCAGTTGCTCGAACCAAAATGGCTCGGTGGGAGTGCTATTGGGCAACGGTGACGGAACCTTTCAGACGGCGGTGACCTACAGCTCGGGTTTTGATACTGTTTCGGTTGCGGTGGCGGATGTGAATGGTGATGGCGCGCTGGACCTCCTAACGGCAGGTGCGTGCAGCACCGAAGAATTATGTGTGAGCGTATTGCTGGGTAACGGCGACGGAACCTTCCGGACGGCAGTTCCCTACGGCTCCGACAACGACATCGTCAGGTCAGTCGCAGTGGCGGACGTGAATGGGGACGGCGCACCGGACCTCCTTAACGTCGGGCACGTGCAGCATCATCGGCAATTGTGTGACCGTATTGCTGGGCAACGGCAATGGAACCTTCCGGACAGCGGTTGCCTACGGCTCGGGCGGCTTCCAGGACGCCATGTCAATCGCGACGGGGGACCTAAACGGCGATGGCAAGCCCGACTTGGCGGTGGCTGACTGGTGTGACAACGCCGGCGGGTTTGCTGGCAACTGTCAAAATTCGGGGGAGGGATTGGGGGATGGAATGGTGGGCGTGCTTATCAATACCAGCACCAAGGGCGCCGTTGCCTCACTTGCTCCGATCAGCCTCATTTTGGGGGCCCAAGCGCCCGGCGTGACCAGCGCCGCACAGTACGTAATGCTCACGAATACCGGCAACATCAGTCTGACGATCAGTTCCATCCAGATTGCCGGGACGGACAGTGGCGACTTTGGCCAGACAAACAACTGCCCGACATCACTGTCGCCAAATAGCAGTTGTAAAATCAGCGTGACCTTCACACCTTCACTTGCAGGCGCCCGCCAAGCCGACTTAGAGTTTACAGACAACGCTTCTGGCAGTCCGCAGTTAGTCGCGCTCACGGGAACGGGCGAGGATTTCTCTCTCGCGGCTTCGCCCACGACGCTGACGGTTACGCCGGGACAAGCGGCAAATTACACGTTGGCCGTTTCCCCAATCGCCGGCTTCAGCCGGAAGGTTTTGCTTACCTGCAGCGGAGCGCCCGCAGGTGCGAGTTGCACCGTCACTCCCAATTCCCTCATGGGAAGCGGAACCGCCAACGTGGCGGTGGTAACGGCGTCTGCGGGCTTAATACAACCATTTGACCGACGGCCCGGCACTGTGTATGGAGGCTGGTTTGCACTTCCGGGACTATTCGGTCTTGTATTGCTGGGGCGAGGTAGGCAGCGCAAGAGCACAAGTCGAAAGATGTTTTGCCTGATGCTTTGTCTGATCGCTGTCGGCGTAGCCATGCCTGCGTGTGGAGGCGGGAGCTGTAATGCACCCCTCTAAACTAGACACAAAGGGCCTCGGAATAAGTTAGGGTTTGCGGTTGAGTGAACGCCCGCCGGGTTTCGGCGGGCGTCCGGTTTTTGAGCGACTGATGGGGCCGCTGATGATTGTACTGGTGGATCCAGCGGCCAATCGAATCGCGGGCCTGATCGAGCGACTGATATTCGTTGAGCCAAACCTCCTCTTCCTTGAGTGAGCGGTGAAAGCGTTCAATGCGTCCGTTGCCTTCGGGATGGTTGTAGGCGGTGCGGCGATGAGCGATGCCCAACTGCCCCAGGGTGGCGATGAAGCGGGCGCTGGTGAACTGAGTGCCGTTGTCGGTAGTCAAAGTCAAACCCTTTCCCATAGGATCGAAAGGCAAAACCTCGCGCACCGCACGGTCGAGCGCGGCCAGCGCATCCTGGGTGCGGCAACGCAAACTCAAGTCCCAGCCTACGATCTCGCGGGTGCAGCAATCGAGCGCCGAGACCAGATACGCCCAGCCCGTCGTCGTGTCCGGCCCAGACTTTGGTCATGTCCATCTGCCACACCTGATCGGGTTCCGATACGTTCATCGTGCTCCAGTCTTTTCTGCGCGTCACCCGCAGACGGCGGCCGCGCACCAGCAGACCGCGCTCGCGCATCACGCGCAATACCCGTTTGCGATTCAGCTTCAGCCCGCCCACCTGCTCCAGCCACCACTGTACCCGGCGATAGCCGTACACCGGCTTTTCGCCGCAGACTTCAACCACGCGCTCGTCGTAGCGGCGATCGGCACGCGACCGGCGCTCTTGGCGACGATAGTACAGACTGGAGCGGCTGATTTCCAACGTCTGTGCCACCCGTTGGGCGGTATGTCCTGCGGCCAGCAACTGGTGGGCTTGCGAATGAACCTGGCCACAGCTCATTCGCCCAGAACGTTTTTTAGTATGTCGATCTGGATGTGGGCCTTGCCCAGGCTGCGTTCCAGTTCGCGAATACGCTTGCGTTGTTCTTCGTCCGGCTTGAGCGCGGCATTTCTGCCGGCCAGCGCGGCTACCGCCGCTTTCTCGGCCTCATCTTTCCAGCGATAATAAAGGGTGGCGGCGATCTGATGGCTGCGAGAGGTCTCGGCAATGTTGCCGCTCTTCAGAACCCTCGATCACGATGGCGAACTTCTCTTCGGCGCTTCTCTGTACCTGCGGTTTTCTTGGCATCTCGCCTCCTGGCGGAGGCCCGAATCATAACTTATGATCCTGTCCAGTTTCACAGGGGTGCATTACAGGAGCAGTGGCACGGGGAACAGCGGTACGCCCTCGGGGACTTACCCAATCACGATTACCGGCACGTACACGGCCGGATTGGCGAAAGTGGTGCACACGATCGGCGTAACATTGATAGTTCAGTGAACTTGTCAAACCACAACACAACCCTTGTCCGACAAGACTCTGTGGTTTGGCAATCTACGAAATCAGCGATGTCACCGGATCTTGTGGCTGCGTATGTTACTGGCCCAATAAATGAACAGTCTGGTGGCGTGGCCGTATTTCTGGGAAATGGTTCTGGTTTCGCGAGCCCCATTCTTACTCCCATAAAGGCTGGCATTCCGTTTTACGCCGCGGCAGCGGACTTCAACGGTGATGGTAAGCAGGATCTGGCGGTGGCTGACTACAGTGTCATCGCGATTCTTCTTGGCAAGGGCGATGGTACGTTTCAACCGGAGGTCGATTACAGCGGAGGAGGATCCTATAGCATTCAGATCACGGATTTCAATGGCGATGGCAAGCCGGATTTAATTGCCTGGGGCGCGCCAAATCAGCGCGACGCCTTTAGCGTTCTGCTCGGGAATGGCGATGGCACTTTCGGGTTTGCCCAAACCACGAACGACGCAAACGAGATTACCTCAGTCGCCGCCGCTGACCTGAATAATGACGGCAAGGCTGATGTAGTGGTCGGCGATGCCGGTGGCGTTGCTGTTTTCCTGGGGAACGGCAATGGGACATTCCAAGCGCCAGTTTATTACGCGACCACGTTTGATAAACAATACGTCGCGATTGGCGATTTCAATGGCGACGGAATACCGGACATTGTTTTCGCTGGCGGAATCTTTAACGCTGGGACGGGGCTGACGACAGGCGTAGTGGGCGTGTTGCTGGGCAACGGCGATGGCACGTTCCAAGCCCGCTCACGATGGATCTTTCTTTGGCATTGCTGCAGCCGACGGTGGCAGATCTGAATGGCGACGGCAAGCTGGATATCGCGGCGGCGACCGAGACATCATCTGGCCTTCAGGCAGGGCTTGACGTTCTAGTTTTGTTGGGAAATGGAGATGGAACGTTCCAGGCGCCGACGAAGGATCCTGGCTCTGGATTTGGCGGATTTGGCGGCCTAGGCGGCCTCGGACAACTTGCGATTGCCGATTTCAACGCCGATGGCGCTCTGGATATTGCCTCATCCAGCACCCCGATTTCTATCTCGTACGGCGAGCCGGCGGGCGCTTCGGTGAATCTTAGTCCCATCGCCCTGAGTTTTGGGAATGAATCCGTGGGCAGCAAAACCGGCGCTCAGCCGGTAACTCTGACAAACCTCGGTCAAGCTGCGCTTACGGTGAGCTCGATCGCGATTAACGGCGCGCAAAGCGGTGACTATTCGCAGACGAACAACTGCGGAAACAGCATCGCCGCGAAGCACATCTGCATTATCAAAGTGATTTTCGCGCCGTCGGCGTCGGGGATACGGACTGCGAATCTGGTGATTGCTGATAGCGCGAAGAGCAGCCCGCAAAGCGTGTTCCTGTCAGGGACTGGAAGTGGTTTAGGGCTGGGAATGGCTCCGGGGCAGTCGGGGTCGGCTTCTGTATCGCCGGGCCAGACGGCGAACTATATGCTTTCGATTGGTGGTGCGGGCTTCAGTGGGACGGCAACGTTGAGTTGCACGGGAGCGCCGACAGGCGGGACCTGTTCGTTGCCTTCCAGCGTGAATGTGAGCGCGACCCAGGCCACACAGTTCCAGGTGAGCGTGAGCACGACTGCCCAAAGTGCAAGCGTGACGACACCGAGCTCACTGACTCCATTCGCATGGCAATGGGCGATGGCGATTCTCGGAGTGGTGATTTTGCCGGCGAGTCAGGGCTTACGAAAGAAGAAGAAATGGCCGCGGTTGTGCGCCCCTGCTGTGACCTTGGCATTCCTTTTATTGCTCTCTTCCTGCGGGGGAAGCGGCGGTGGTGGAGGTGGCAGCGGAGGTGGGGCTACGCCGGCGGGCGCTTACACGTTGACGGTAACTGCGACCTCCGGGGCTATTCACGAGTCGGTTCCGTTGAAGTTGATCGTTCAATAGAAGAGAGGGTTGAGTTTTCCAAACGTGGCTAGGCGCTAGGGCGCGGCGGGATCTTTCTGCCCCAGCATGCAAATGTTGATCATGAGCGTACGAATGCTCTGCAAATTTGCGTCGCACCAGCGGGACAGAGAGTGAATGGGTAACTGAAATGGAAATAGATGTAGACCGTACTCTTCCAATATTGTGACGTGGCAACTTTCCAACATCCCTCGAAGCTGGCGGAATGAGCTGAAATTCTCAAGTCCGTCAAAGGGGCGAAGTTTCATTAGAGTTGCTGCCCGCACCATGGGGCGCCACAGCACATTTGGAGTGCTTAACGCCAAATACCCGCCAGGTTTTAGGACACCAGCCATTTGCGCGACCGCTGCCATGGGATCCGGTGTGTGCTCGATGCATTCCGACGACAGCACTACATCAAAACTATGCCTTCCGAAGTGTTCGATTAATGACAATGCGTCGACACGCTCGGTGCGGCAACCGACATCGCGTCGTATCACCTCTAACAATCGCTCGCCGATATCGGTAGCGGTTACAAGGCCGCCAAGCTGCTTCATGCGGGCACTAAAGAAGCCAAACCCTGCACCGACTTCTAGCACTGATCGGCCCTCAAGACGCTCCCGGCCTAGAAACCTGTCGACCAGGATTTCAATGCGGCGGTCCGTGTCATAACTCGATAGGGCCGTCCGAAACTGTTCGCCCAAGCGCTCGTGGCAATATTCTTTCTGTGTAGGAGTTCTCATGCTGTTACGGTTGCGTACAAATTACCTGATAAGCTGAAGCGAGCGGTCTTCGCGCCTGCATACAGCAAGACAGCAATCATTGAAAAAAGCCTTTCTGGAGTCTCAGGATAGCCGCTCAGCCGCCCGACAGTTGGAAAGATATCATGTTCGCCGGGAAATCGATTGATTTTGCGCGCCAGCGAGCGCACGCTGAGCTTCATAATTCCCGGAATTTAATGTATTGAAGGCTGTGGTTGCAATGACCTCCAATGCCATAAACACGGTTGTGTTTTCTTCGGAGCGACAAACCGGATTCGCAAAACTATCCGGGGACTGGAATCCGATGCACATGGATGCGGTTGCCGCGCGGCGGACATCTGCTGGCAGACCAGCGGTTCACGGCGTGCATACCGTATTGTCGGCGTTAGAGGCACTATGTGCGTCCACACCCGGGTTGCCGGTTCTCTCGAGTCTGTCGGCAAAGTTCTGGAAGCCCGTTTACTTGGACGAGCCGATTGAATTTCGCAGTACCAGCGCGGGCGATGGCGCTTTGCAGATACAAGCCCTGGCCGATGGCATGCCGGTGTTGGACCTCCAAATCGCATTAAGCCAGACATCGCAAACAGGTGACAAGGCGCTGCTGCCACAAAAGCGGGAACAAATCATTTGTCGCGAGCGGACGTTTGAAGAGATACCCGGTCTCGCCGGAACCGTTGCCCCCGCCACTACGAGGGAGGAGATTATGGCTCGCTTCCCCCATGTGACGAGCTGGCTGGGAGTCGCGAGAGTTGCCGGGCTCTTATGCATTTCGCGTCTGGTCGGCATGGAATGCCCGGGGTTGCATTCGCTTTTATCGAGCCTTGCGATTGAATTTTCCGACGCAGGCGTGACAGATGGTCTCGAATATCGAGTTGTGAATACCGATAAACGGTATCGGCTGGTGAAAATGGAGGTCGATGGTTTAGGAGTGCACGGTGCCGTGGAAGCCTTTGTCCGCCATGCTCCGTCCGCCCAAATGTCGATCCAACAGCTCTCGGAGGTGGTCAGTCCTGGAGAATTTGCAGGACAGACTGCTTTGGTTGTAGGGGCATCGCGCGGGTTGGGAGAATTCACTGCCAAAGTCTTAGCCGCTGGCGGTGCGACTCCTACCATTACCTACGCCATGGGCAAGGACGACGTTGAGCGCGTGGCTGAAGAAATCAGGCAATGGGGAGGGAGGTGTGAGGTGCTGAAATATGACGTTCATATGCCGGCCGATGAACAACTGCAACCGTTAGCCACTGCTCCATCTCATTTGCACTATTACCCCACCTGCCAGATTTTTCGAAGACGAAGCAAACTTTTTGACCCCTTGCTATTGCAAGAATTCCTGAAATTCTACGTGACTGGTTTCTACGATGTGTGCGTTGCTCTCAGCAAAGCATCGCCGCAAGGAATCTCTGCCTTCTATCCTTCCTCGATTGCGGTCGCCGAACGGCCGCGGGAGATGACGGAGTACGCCATGGCGAAGGCTGCTGGGGAAGTATTATGCGGTGACCTGAATCAGTCCTGGCTAGGGATGCAAATCGTGCAAGTACGTCTGCCGCGTCTTTTGACCGACCAAACGGCGACACTAATTCCGGCAAAGGCGGCGAATCCTGTCGAGGTAATTTTGCCCATCATCCGGAAGGTGCAAGCGGTCAGATTTTGAGTAGCTTGCTTCTCGGGGCAACTTTCTGCCGCGTTCAGTGTTTAGCGAAAACGGGCAGTGTTGCGCCACATCGATAACTCCTGCCGTCGGTTATGATCGTCGAGGCGCGTCTTGCCTTCGCAGCTCGAGCCGTTTTTCCTGTGAGTTCCAGGTTCGAGGAGGTCCGCGATGAGACCCGGTGCTTGGCGGAGCGGTTTTGTCCGGTCGATTCTTGTAGCAGTGCTTTTCTGCGGCAGCCTGGCGGCGCAGTCCAATTTTCCCGTTTCCTTCATTGCGCTCATCGACTCTCCGTTGCCGAATGTAGCGGGCGGCTGCGCGATCGTGGCCGATCTGAACGCGGACGGCAAATTGGACCTCGTGACCTGCGGCAACGCCAATGATATCTGGGTGCTGCTGGGCAACGGAAACGCCACCTTCCAGCCTGCCACAACTTATACCGTCGGCACCGGGCGCCCTCTTTACTTATGGTTGGCTGACTTTAACGGCGACGGGAAGCAGGACATTCTGGCCGTGAACAATGATTCCACTGTCTCCGTTCTATTGGGCAACGGTGATGGCACGTTCCAGCCTCAGGTTGTGAGCAGCGTTTCTGCGGCGAATGCGGACGCGGTTGCCGTGGGAGATTTCAATGGTGATGGCAAGGCTGACCTGGCGATTCCAGTCGTGGTACCGGAGAACGACTATTCGGCGCCGGCGGTCATGCTGGGAAACGGCGATGGCACATTCCAAGCTCCAGTGGAGACCGGTGGGGCGGTGAGTTCACCTCTATATGGCGACGTAGCCGTGGGTGACTTCAATGGAGATGGCAAACTCGATCTCGCCTGGGGAAGCGTGGTGTTTCTCGGAAATGGCAATGGTACGCTGCAAGCCCCTCCACCTTCAAACGGAGCGCGATTGAGACGAGCGTTGCCGCAAGGAGAACAGAATGGACCGGGTTACGCCGACTGTTGCGAGATCGTGGCCGATTTTAATAACGATGGCAAATTGGACATCGCGGTCTCCGAGCTCGGGGGAGGCGTCTTTGTTTTTTTGGGAAATGGAGACGGGACGTTCGCTGATGGCTTGCTAGTTGGGAATGCGGGTTTCGCGGTTGCCCTGGCGGCGGTCGATTTTAACGGAGATGGCAATCTGGACTTGCTGATCGGCGGCCAGTCCTCCAACGAGATTTTGTTGGGCAACGGCGATGGGACCTTCTAGCAGCCCATTCCTGGGGGCATCCCTGGATTCCCGGCGGCTGGCGATTTCAACGGCGACGGGGTACCCGACATACTGGGTGTGGGTGTAGGCGACGTTGTGCAAGTGGCACTCGGCCGCGGCGACGGGACGTTCCTGGAAGACACGACCAAGCTTATTACCTACTGCTCCCAGAATGCTTGCCCTAGCGGCGCGTACGTGGCGGATGTGAATGGGGACGGCAGGCCAGACCTGATGTTTGCGATCATCGACGAGGACGTTGGGGGGTATGGAATCACAGTGCTCCTGGCCACCGGCACCGGTACCTTTCAGCAGGCTGGGGGCGGTGGCCCAGCGACCTCCACCAGCCTGGCAACCGCGGACTTCAACAATGATGGGAGACTGGATCTCGCAACGATCTTTGGATCCGCGGTGGAAATCTCGCTCGGTAACGGGAAGGGAGATTTTGGTTCGTCCGACGGGCTACGGCGATGTAGACCCAATCTTCATAGCGGCAGGAGACTTCAACGGGGATGGCAATGTCGATGTTGTGACGCTGGACTCGGGCGGCGATATTTCCATTTTTTTGGGAAATGGGGATGGAACCTTCGGCTTCCCTACGAGCTTTCCCGGCGGTCAAGGCGCTGGTTCGTTGGTCGTCGGAGCTTTTAACCACGATGGCAAACTGGATTTGGCTCTGAATAACGGCAACATCCTCTTCGGGGATGGGGATGGAACTTTTGGATCACCGGTGCCGTTGTATCCGGCAGGGGGTTCGATGGCTGCCGCGGATTTGAACAGCGACGGAAATCTCGACCTGGTGCTTACAACTTCGACCGGAATCGAGGTCGTGCTTGGTCAAGGGGACGGCACGTTCGATCAGCCGGAAAATTATCCAATCGGGGTTGGCGGCGAAATCGTGATCACCGACTTCAATCTAGACGGTAAGTTGGATATTGCGGTGGGCGGTTCTGGTGCGACGGTTCTGTTGGGCAACGGGGATGGAACCTTTCAAATGCCGGCAGTTTATTTCTTCGCATCGTCGCAGACGCCAAGCGGCTATTTTGTGGCGTATGACGTAAATGGAGATGGCTACCCAGACGTTGTCACCGGATTCTCGGCGGGTTTGTTTAATCGCCCGCCTGGCGCCGAAGCCTGGGTTTCACCAGCCTCCATGTACTTCGGGATTCAGGGTCGGGTACGAGGCTTCCGGAAAACCTGACCTACCTCAATATCGGAGAGACAGCGCTGACCATTGGAAGTGTCAAGCTGAGCGGTCCACAGGCGAGCGACTTTTCCGTGATCAATCATTGTGAAAGCACGGTTGAAGCGGGCGGCCGGTGTTTCATCGCGGTAGTGTTTTCGCCGGGCGCCAGTGGCATGCGGACGGCGACTCTGACGATTACGGACAGCGGAATCGGCAGCCCGCACGTCGTGCCGCTTTCGGGAGTGGGGGAGGGGCTAGGTCTTGGTTCGGCCCCGGGAGCCTCGAATTCGGCGACGATCAACGCCGGACAGGTAGCGCATTACATGCTGTCAATCGGGAACGAGGGATTTACCGGAACCGCAATGCTTACCTGTTCCGGCATGCCACCCCAGGCCTTTTGCAAGGTGCCCCCGAGCATCAATGTGATGTCGCTGCAAGCGACTCCATTCACAGTAAGCGTAAGCACAACCGGACAAAGTGCGAAGATGACGTTTCCAGCAAGACATGCGCCGTTGGCGTGGTTGTGGGCCATGGCGATTGTGGGTCTCGTGATCTTACCTTCGGCGAGTTTAGCTAGTCCGATGAAGGGATCCCTGTGGTGGTTGCCCAGGAGCCTGCCGTTGTGGTTGCTTTTGCTGATCTGTTCCTGTGGTGGCGGGAGCGGTGCGGCGAGTGGCGGGGGTGGTGGAGGCACCGGCAGCGGGGGCACTCCCTCGGGGACCTACACACCTACCGTGACGGCGACCTCCGGCTCGATGATGCAATCCGTGGAACTTAAATTGATCGTCCAGTGAAAGCGGAAACAAGGACGTGATCGAATCCAAAGCAGGCTTGGCCCAGTGAAGTGGAGGAAGCAGAAGCAATCTTCACCGCCCTCAACTCGCAGGTTGCAGGCAATTCATGCGAACGCTATTTTCTGAATAAAGCGTACTCCACGAAGTCGGTTCGGCCACTATGGTCGGTGAAGTGGGTAAACATTGAGACGCGAAGCTGGCTCGGTGGTTGCGGCTCAATCAAAAGAGTTTTCACCGAGAACGACTGTACATAAGTTACCAGGAGCGCTTTTGTCCCCGTTTCAAAGTTGCTGTTTCTCCCATCGGCATAGATATGTGCATCCGTATGTCCCAAGTCACAAGGATTCGGCTTGCAGTCACCCCACGCCTTCACGTTTACTTCTCTGCCGTCGAAGGTAATGTCTAACTGGATTAACTCTCCAACTTGAGGATTCGGGTTTCTCCAATGTCCTTGGAAGTTCAGGAACGATTCGCCGGCTGCTCCAGCGTGGTTAGGAAGAGCGAGGAATGTGCACATCGCAAACACAGCGAGGATGATTTTTCTCATTGTAGTCCTCCTAAACTGCATCGGAATGGAATTGTACAGCCTAACCCCACGGCCAAGCCAGTTCCGTTTGCAGAAATTGAGAGTGTCTGAAGGTGTGCTGTGCCAATCCTTGGCTTTGCGTGCAATCGCGAAACAGCGTAGTCAGCGGGACGTGCCTCCGAAAATTAGGCGGTGGGAATGTGATTTCTTCGATTAATGTGGCACCAACAATGTGCTCATTCCTTCGATCACCGCCTGGGCAGTGGCGGTGCCGGAGAGGGCACACTCGGTAGCAGGTTTATTTGCTAGCGAGCTGCTTGTATGTAATCTTAAGCATGTGGGCGCGAGACTCAGTTTCATGAAAACCTCCGCCCCTTTATGCGCTGCAGAAATGTGGATGTGGTGATACCCTAAAGGACAATCTGCTTTGCAGCGGGAAATGGGAGGTACGCCTCGACTGTGAGGTGTTGGCGTTCGGCATTGCTGTTGGCAAGGCTGCACCCGGCGGAGCCGGTTCCTTATACTGATTTTCCTGCGCTGGCCGCGACCTCCGTATCACTGACGATCTGATCGATCAATTCTTGTTTGGGAAGTTTATGAATAATGTTGTGAGCATCTTCGGTTTGGGTTATGTCGGGACGGTCACGGCAGCGTGTCTAGCACATCAGGGTAGCCGAGTAATTGGGGTTGACCTTAACCCCGCCAAAGTTGAGGCCATGGAGTCGGGCCGAAGTCCCATTGTTGAGCCGCGGGTGGCCGAGCTCATTTCTGAGTGCAATAAAGCCTG
This sequence comes from uncultured Acidobacteriaceae bacterium, assembly GCA_963848325.1. GTDB lineage: Bacteria > Acidobacteriota > Terriglobia > Terriglobales > Acidobacteriaceae > DATJOJ01. Next base: position 141,548 of record CAWKDJ010000013.1, on the reverse strand, counting down.
CCGTCTGCACGCGACCAGTGATTCGGAAGCTGCCGTTCTGAAGACAGATGTGAGCTTTCTGTGCGTGGGCACTCCTGGTTTGCGAAATGGGAAACTGAACCTGGGCCATGTTGTGCCGGTTTGCGAGCAAATCGGCGCGGCGCTCAGGAAGAAGCCATCTTTCCACCTGGTAGTGGTGCGCAGCACAGTGCTTCCCGGCACCGCAGAATCGCTTATGATCCCAGCTCTTGAACAAGCCAGCGGCAAACGTCTGGGCGCGGATTTCGGCGTCTGCGTGAACCCGGAATTCATGCGGGAGGGGACCGCGGTTGCAGATTTTCTTAATCCCTCGATTACTGTTATCGGCGCCTGCGATCCTTCCCATGCGGGCATATTGCGTCGGCTGTATGAATGGGTTCCGGGACGCGTATTTGAAACTTCGTTCCGTGCTGCGGAAATGGTCAAGTACGCCTGCAATGCCTGGCACGCGGCCAAGATCGCTTTTGCCAACGAGATCGGAACGATAACGAAAGGCCTGGATGTGGATGCGGAATCGATGATGGAGATCTTTGCTGCGGACAGTAAACTCAACATTTCCTCCGCTTATCTCAAACCTGGATTTGCGTTTGGTGGATCTTGTTTGCCTAAGGATGTTCGGGCGCTAAGCTATCGCGCCAAAGAACTGGACTTGCATCTGCCGATGTTGGAGTCGATTTTACCCAGCAATCAAAACCACCTCGATCGGGCGACCGAGTTGATCCTGAGCACGGGAAAGAAAAGAATCGCTATGTTCGGCCTGAGCTTCAAAGCTGCCACGGACGACTTGCGTGAAAGTCCACACGTGCAACTGGTCAAGCGGCTGATTGGGGAGGGTTGCGAAGTCCGAATCTGGGACCACAGCGTTTCACTGGGTCGGCTGATCGGCTCCAATCGTCAGTTTATAGAAGATGCTATTCCCCACATTGGTTCCTTACTTCGCACCGATCTCGAAGAGACGATTAACGGTGCCGACCTGATTGTTATCGGTACAAAAGATGTAGACCGCGAATTTCTGCAGGCTCACACTCATGCCAATCAGGTCGTGGTCGACTTAGTAAATCTAGAAAAGGACAGTCGCCCGAGCACCCCTGGCCGATATGAAGGGATTTGTTGGTGACTTGTCATCGCAGAACCTAATGAGTTCTCCCAGTTAATTCAAAAGGAATAGATGCCTTCAACATTTTGGTAACCGATCGAAGATCGGATTCCGAGAAATCTGTTGCCACCCCTTTTAGCCTTGGGTCTAGGGCCTGTGGGCCTTCTCCCGGCTCCGGCCCTTATAATGGGCTGGGAGGTGATTTGCCCCGGACCAGCTCGCCGATAGGTTGAAGCTTACCTTGGTCGTCCAATAGGCCCACGTTTCTTCGGGTCGTTTATCTGAATCGCCTTGCCAATTTGATCCCGGGCTGGAAGCCGCTTATCCTCGTAGGTTGAACTCTTTCGAAGCATGACCCAAACAAAGATGGCTGAGCCCTCAGAGACCGCACCTGTGCAGTCTTTTCCGTTCCTTGATCTGAAGGCGCAATACCGAACGATCAAAGCGGAGATTGACGCCGCCATTCAGCGGGTGATGACGTCGCAGCAATTCATCCTTGGCCAGGAAGTGGAAGGCTTCGAGAAGGAGATTTCCGCGCACCTCGGCGTGCGGCACGCCATCGCCTGCGCTTCCGGGTCGGACGCGCTGCTGCTCGCGCTCATGGCACTCGAAATTGGGCCCGGCGATGAAGTTGTAACCACGCCGTTCACTTTCGTTGCGACGGCCGGAGCGATTGCCCGGTTGGGCGCGCGGCCAGTTTTTGTCGACATCGATCCGAGCACATACAACATTAGCGCAGCCGCGATCGAGGCTGCGATCACTCCCCGAACGAAGGCGATTATTCCGGTTCACCTTTACGGGCTGCCCGCTGACATGAGTGCGATCAGTAAAATCGCGGACGAGCGAGGTATTCCGGTGGTCGAAGATGCGGCACAGGCGATTGGGGCGAAGTACGCGGCGAGGATCGTCGGCGGCATCGGTCTCTGCGGCTGCTTCAGTTTCTTCCCGTCGAAAAATCTGGGTGGCGCGGGCGACGGCGGCATGTTGGTCACGAACGATGACACGTTTGCCGATAAGCTACGGGTTTTGCACATTCACGGCGGCCGAACTAAATATGAATATGAAACGATCGGAATCAATAGCCGCCTAGACGCGCTGCAGGCAGCGATCCTGCGAGTGAAATTGAAGCATTTGGATCCCTGGGCAGCGGGCCGGGTTCAGCGGGCGGAGCGATATCGACGGCTATTTCAGCAAGCTGGGTTGAATGATGTAATCAGCTTGCCCAGCGTGCCAGCCAAGTCTACTCATGTTTACCACCAGTATGTCATTCGGGCGCCACGGCGGGACGGATTGAAGGCTCATCTTCGGGAGCATGGCGTACCGAGCGAGATTTATTATCCTTTGCCGCTTCATCTGCAGCAGGCATTCGCTTATCTGGGCCACAAACTTGGCGATCTGCCCGAATCCGAGCGGGCGAGCCGGGAAGTGCTGGCGCTGCCGATCTTCCCCGAGATGTCGGATGAGCAACAGGAACCGGCGTGGTCAGCGCAATCGCGGATTTCTATGGGAAGTAGCGGTTCGACTGGAAGCTTCAGTACTTCCACATGCGAATTTGCCGGCCGCCGCGCTCGAACTGGACATTGTCCATGAGCTGGCGGATGAGATAGACCCCGCGCCCGTGGTCCTGGTACATGCGGTCGGCTTCTTTGGGGTCGGGAACTTTGTCGGGATTGAAGCCTGGACCCGGGTCACTCACCATAATAAGAATACGGCCCGTGGGGTCGGTTTCCATCCTGCAGCTGACACTCTTGGTGCGGTCTTCTTTGCAGCCGTGCACCACTGCGTTGACCAGCGCCTCCTGCACGGCTAAGCCGATCTCCATGCGCTTTTGCTCGGGAACGTCGAGGCGCTCCATGGTGGCAGAAATCTGCTCGGTAACGGCTGCGACCGAATCCAGGTCAGCGGGGAAGCTGAGACTGAGCACCTCGGTGGTTTCGCTTTGCTTGTCAGCTGCCATATTAAGGTCAGTGCATTTGCCGGGCGATCAGGCGAACGAGTCGACCGCCGCGTCATCGCTCTCGAAAATCTCAAATAGGTTCAGCACCCCCACCAGGCGAAGCGTCTGGATGGCGAACTTCGAGGGCTGAACCAGCTTGAGACTTCCGCCGCGCTGCTTGGTGGAGGCGAGAAAGCGCACCAGCAGACCGATTCCGCTGGAGTCCACCATCGGCACTTCCGCCAGGTTGAGGGCGATGCGGCAGTCTCCGTTGGCCAGCGACTCTTCAATCGCTTGACGGAGGCCATCGACCGCCGCGCCCATACGCAGAGCCCCGCGGAGCTGGATCAGTTGCACCTGCCCGCGCTTTCGTACATTGATGTCCAAGTCTTTCTCCTACGGAGTGGCGAATAATCGTTAATAGTGCGCAGCCTACGTTACGGGAAGCGTGGGGGTTTTGCAAGCCGGAATGGGAGGGTTGGGGCATTCTGGCGCGCTCATAACGGTAAAAAATTAGCCCTGGCGGGGCGAAAATTTGCCATAATGCTTGGCGGCGCAGCTATGCGTATCGCGGGCGGTCGGACTTCTCGCTATCACGTTGTCATTGCCACGACGGATGAGTTTCTGCCCCGCCCGAGGCCGAGAAATATCTTGCGGCCGATTACGATCTTCGCCTGCTTCGCGCGTGGGACGAGGTCAACGCGCTTATCCGCAAGCAGCTCCCCGATGCGGTGCTTCTTGACATCGATACAGTTGGCAAACGCGGTGAGGATGGAGTCGCTGCGCTCGGCGAGTTGCGGGGAGTTGCGCCGGATTTGGTGTTGTTTGCCTTGACTCGCTCGGTCAGCAAGGGGCTTCGTCACAAAGTATACGAAGCGGCGGTGGACGAATATTTTGTTGCGCCCATCGATTTTGCGGAAGTTGGGCTCGTGCTAGGCAGGGCGCTGGAAAAACGGGCGGTCGAGATCGAGCACCGGCAGCGGCAAGGTGATGGAGAACCGGCATCTTTAGGAGATCTGATCGGCGCCAGTGAGCCGATGCGGCTGGTCTATGAAGCGATTGCGCGGGTTGCCGACAGCAACAGCACGGTACTGATTCGCGGGGAGAGCGGCACAGGTAAGGAACTGGTGGCGCGCGCCATCGTATCTCTCGGCCCTCGAGCAGACAAGCCTTTCATCAGCATTAACTGCGCTGCCCTGCCGGAGAACCTCATTGAAACCGAGCTCTTCGGCCACGAACGCGGCGCATTCACCGACGCAAAAGAAGCGCGGGCGGGGCACATTGAGCTGGCGCACACGGGAACTTTGTTTCTAGATGAGATTGCCACGCTGGGATTGTCGCTGCAATCGAAGCTGCTGCGGGTGCTGGAAGAGCGGGCGGTCACGCGGATTGGCGGGAAGGCAGCAAAGAAGATTGATTTCCGGCTGGTGGCGGCGACCAACGAAAATCTGGAAGAGATGTTGCGGGCCGGCCGCTTTCGTGAGGATTTGTACTACCGAATTAACGTTGTGCCCATTGTGGTGCCACCGCTGCGCGAGCGTCAGGGAGACCTGCCGCTGCTGGTCGATCATTTCCTGCGAATTTACTGCCGCAGCAATAATAAACCGATGAAGCAAGTGGAATCCGAAGTCATGGCGGTGATGGAGGACTATCCCTGGCCGGGAAATGTGCGCGAACTCGAAAACGTGATTCAACGGCTGGTGCTCATGACGGACAGCACTTTGATTTTGCTCAAGCATTTGCCGCAGCAAATGTTGCTTTCGAGCAACGCCAGCCAGGAGGCGATCCTGATCCCCGAGGGGGGCGTGGATTTTGACGCGGAGATGGAGCGGTTGGAACTGGCGTATCTGACTGCGGCCCTGCATAGAACCGGAGGGACGAAGTCGGCGGCGGCGGCGCTGTTGCGGATCGATCCGCAGCGCATGAAGTATCTTTGCCGCAAACGGGGGCTGTGACCTGCCGCGTTTTTTCTGCAGGATTCGAACCCTCTGTTCGGCTTTATTCTGCAGGTTAGTTGGGGCTACTGTGCGAATTAAATGAGAACCGCCCAGAAGAATCGGGCGGCTTTTGTTTTGAGATTGTCGGCAATGATAAATCCCCATTAGCCTGCCATTCAATCACTCCGCAGAAATGTTGTCGTAACTGGAATGCTTGCGCGGAGCATCCATAGTGCAGGGGATAAATGAACGAAGTGAACCGGCAATCTCCCGGCTGCGGACGAAGTCTGCGGTGGCTCTCGCGTTGACGTTTACCGCCGGCATGGTGGATATCGTCGGCTACCTGACTGTCGCTCATCTGTTGTTCGTGGCGCACATGACCGGCAACACCGTCCATCTGGGGAACAAGCTCGCGATTGGAGACTGGGACGAAGCTGCCAAGGCGGCTTCTGTGCTTTTCAGTTTTGTACTTGGATCAATTATCGGTCGAGGAATAATCGAGGCCGGCTCGCGAAGCAAGAGGCGAACCGTCGCTTCACTCACATTGCTGGCGGAGGCCACATTGGTCTTCTTGTTCATCTGGATTGAGCAAATGACTGCCGGCAGTCATTCGGACTCGCGCTCCGTTGGTCAGATTTGCCTGTTGCTTTCGTTGCTCTCTGCGGCGATGGGCCTGCAGACTGCCATACTGACGCGAATCGGCCCGCTGACGATTCACACCACGTTCGTGACTGGCATGCTGAACAAATTTGCGCAATCCGTTTCGCAATGGCTCTTTTGGGCGCACGATCAGCGCCAGAACAATGCCACTCTGGGTGAGATTCTTCGCCGCTCGGGTCAACTCATGGCGTGCCGAACTGCCCGGTTGATGTTCGCCATATGGTTTAGCTATATGGTGGGTTCGCTCGCGGGAACTTGGATGACCTCAAAATGGAGTGCCCCGGCTCTCTACCTGCCGGTCGCCATCTTGCTGATTTCCGTAGCCGCCGACCAGCTACAGCCGCTGTCTATTGAAGAAGAACAGGAACAGGCTTGACGGTCCGTGTTTTCTTGATCCGAAACTCGGACCGAGTTTGTTTTTAAGACGCCGATCCAGATCTTCCCATCCTGAAGCAGGCGAAAAGCGAGTTCGCAAGAGTGGGCCAGGCTCCATAACCGTATGGGATTTGCGAGATTGCGCTAACGCTTTTCCAAGTATTTCCCAACCGCCGCAGCGCAGGCTTCCACAAACTCCTGTTCGGCTTTGGTGAAGGTATTTGCGAAGTAGCTTTCGACGTTGAGTTCGGCGGCCAGTTTATTCTTCACGAAAATCGGGACGACAATCTCGCTATTCACCATGGTCGATCCCGAAAGATAGCGCGGATCGGTCGCGACATCGGCGACGACAACGGTTTTGCCGGTGGTGGCTGCGGCGCCGCAAAGCCCGGTGCTCAAAGGAATGCGGACGTTGGGAGTGAAACTTCCCACGAAAGGCCCAATCAGAAGAATGTTCGAGTCCTGCGGATCGATGAGATAAAAGCCCACCCAGTTGTAGCGAGTCATGGTTTCGTGCAGACGTTGCGAGATACGCTCCATAAGAGTCTTGAGGTCGGGAGCGGTCGCGGCGAAGTTCTGGATTTCGCGAAGCAGGTCTTCGTGAGCAGACGTTATCTTTCGGCCCTCGTGCAGGATGTTTTGAGCATTGCATAATACTCGACAGTCTCGCCGGATGCCAAATCGTTTTTTCGCAATAGAACTCGCAACCTTATACTGTTAAGCCTATGGAGAGATCGGAACAAGCCATCGTCGCAGGCTTACTCGATGCGCAAGCCAAGGCCGTAGAGCTTTTCGCCGACATTGAAACCCTGAAGATGATTCGCCCAGGACTCAAGGAAAGCGAGATCAACGACAGCATTTACGATCTGGCGGCGGAGAACTATGGCGTTGAAAAACACTGGCACAAGCGCATCGTCCGCGCTGGGCGAAACACGCTGGCGCCGTATAACGACAATCCGCCAGACTTGGTCGTCGCCGAAGACGACATTGTGTTTCTCGATTTCGGACCGGTATTTGAAGAGTGGGAGGCGGATTTCGGTCGCACTTACGTGGTTGGAAACGATCCGGTAAAGCAGAAGTTGCGGCGCGATATCGAAGAAGCGTTTGCCCAGGGCAAGCGGTACTTTTATGAGCATCCGGAAATCACCGCGGCCGAGCTTTACGGATATGCGCAACAGCTCGCCCGAGAAGCGGGATGGGAGTACGGCGGTCCGATCGCCGGGCATTTGATCGGAGTTTTTCCGCACGAAAGAATAGCCGACGACATGGTGACCCTCTACGTTCATCCCAACAATCCCAGGCGCATGCGGACGCCGGACGCCTCGGGACGCGAGCGGCACTGGATCCTCGAAATCCACTTTGTGGATCGGGCAAAAGAAATCGGCGGATTTTACGAAGAACTTCTGACAATCTGAAGAAGCTTAATTGTACGATCTCGACGGCAGCAGAAGTTGAATGCCGAAGTAGCCGATAAAGTACGACTGATTGCTGCTTGCCGGTTCCAGACCTCGTCCAGCCAGAATTACCGGATTATGCAGCTTGTAGCGCGCGCCGAAGTCGAGAGTGGGCTGCACTTCGGAATGATGAAATGTGCCGGAAGCGTAGAACTCCGCATCGAATTCCAACTTGGATGTGAACTCGTGCCCGACCACCAAGCCGGTAATCCAGCCATCAAGGCCCTTGTTCACGAACTGATACCCGACCTCGGTGTTCACGTCGAGCGGTCCAAGTTTCTTGGAGAATTCCACCGGAAATTCGAATGCCTGGGCTTGTGAGGTGATTCCCCGGTGACCACGCGTCGTTGGGATTGTTGATGAATGCCTGGGGAAAAAGGGAAACCGAAAGCCCGTCTTCGCCGCCGTCGTAAGAACGCCACTTGATGCCGGGGTTCGACGGCCCGAGGCCATGCTTGGCTGGCGAACCCTGCTTCTGCACTCGGAGCCATGCGTTCTCATAGGTGAGCTGAATACGATCGCCGATGCCGAAATTGATGTCCACGTCGGGCACATGAGAAATGGACTGGCCGTTGTAATAGAAAGGCATATATCCGAAATTAATTTCCCAGTTGTGATTGCCGGGAGTTCCGGGATCGCTGGTGTTGTAGGGTGGACCGCCCTGGGAAAATGCGAAGGGCGCAGCCAGCAACAGAATCAAAACGAGCAGTAGCCCGCGAGAGTAAGAGCGGGGCAAGCAGGGCAGCGGATTCAGCATATTCGTCGGGCAGGGATAGCGAGATCAGTTATATCCTAAGCGCAACAATTGTTCGCCCGCATACTTTTGAACTAATGCCACGTGGGAGGCAGAGAGCTTCGCGCGCCATCCTTGCACCGACCCACTGCGTACGAACTCTCCCTTGGCGGAAGCGCGCTGCGGCTCGTTTCGTTCCTTCTCCTTCATCTTATCCACGGTGTTTCGGACGATGGCGCGTTGAATGAGGTCCGGCCCGGGATTGACGCCCAGAAACTCCGCCATCCGGCCGAAGCCCTCCTGCGGATTGCGCCGCAGATCTTCGTAACGCACCAGCATGAAATCCGACGAGTTCGCAATGGGAGAATCCAGCCAGGAATCGATGTGCTGCGGCCACGCGCCGAAAGGGTTAACCCTGCCGTAAAGAAACGTGGCGACAAATTCATCGAGATCGCCCTGAAAAAATTCGAGCGCGGTGGTGTAGGCAAACTCGGAAAGCAGAACGTCGCGCGGATCGCGCACCAGGTAAATCGCCCGCTGGTATTCCTTGTGGTACGGCTCGTGGGTATGTATGAGCCGGTCGTTTTCGGGGAGTATGGCCTTGCCGCGTCCTGAATAAACCGGACGAATAACGTCATTGACGGTGGTGAAGCTGGCTTCCCCGCCGGTCAGAATCTCATAAAGCGTAAACCGCGACCAGGTCGTGCCCGAGCGCGGATAGCTGGCGAAGAACACGTCGGTTGGGCGTAAACCTCGGTGACATAGCCAGATTCGCGGCGCCCTCAGGATGGTTTTCGACAAACGCCGGCGTAATTTGCGATACGCGGAAGTCGGTTTCTGCGACTTCTTTTCTTCATCCGTCTGAACTGCCAGATTCATGGGGTGTCCTGGGAGCCGGTTTGGCCCAAACGAAAGCTTCTTTCAGACTAAAGTGGGCGCGAGGAGAATTCAAGAAAGGGCAGTGCGGATGCAAAGGTTTGCACTTTGCAGACGAAGACCCCTCCCGGGCGTTTCAAGGCGGAACTCGCTTGGTTGACCCTACCCCGGCAGCAGCTTACACTTTGCGTGCCGCTTCTGATGAATGCAGATCTCCCTAATACCGCTTCCCGCCCCGAATTGGCATTCGAGATTGCGCACGTCCTGTTCCTCGATATCGTTGCCTATTCGCGTCTGCCCATGGAAAAGCAGGCTGAGGTGCTGCACCATCTGCAGGAGATGGTGCGCCAGACCGGCGCTTTCGCGCGTGCCCAGAAAAACAACAATCTGATCAGCCTTCCCACCGGCGATGGAATGGCGCTGGTCTTCTTTCACGATGCTGAAGCCGCGGTGCGATGCGCGGTCGAGTTGGCAGCCGCGCTCCGGGCTCAATCCGGTCCGGGCGTAAGGATGGGAGTGCACACCGGGCCGGTCTACCGGGTCGCCGACATCAATGCCAACCGGAACGTGGCCGGAGGCGGAATCAATCTCGCGCAACGGGTCATGGATTGCGGCGATGGCGGTCACATCCTGGTCTCGCGCGCGGTCGCCGACGTGCTGGGCCATCTCGCAGCGTGGGAAGGAACGCTGCACGATCTTGGCGAGGTTGAGGTCAAACATGGCGTCCGAATCCAGGTTTACAACCTGTATAACGGCCAGGTCGGCAATCCGGAATTACCCCACAAACTCCGGACCGCTCAACAGACCCGCTCGCGGCTGAAACGAAATCAAATGGCGTCCCTAGGGGCGATTGTGTTGGCCGTGGCGTTGCTTGTAAGCGGGACATTTTATTGGCGCCGGTCGCACACCCTGACCGAAAAAGACACTATCGTATTGGCGGATTTCGTTAACAACACCGGTGATCCGGTGTTCGATGACGCGCTCAAGCAGGGTCTGTCTGTCGAATTGGAGCAGTCTCCGTTTTTAAACATTCTTTCCGACGATGGGGTGAGGCAGCAACTTCGCTACATGGGCCGCAAAGGAGACGAGCGCCTGACACCGGAGGTGGCGCTCGAGGTTTGCAAACGGTCAGGCAGCAAGGTCATGCTGTTGGGTTCAATTTCCGGCATGGGCAGCCATTATGTAATTGGGATTAAGACCATCAACTGCCACAACGGGGATTCCTTGGATAAAGAGCAGGTCGAAGCCGACAAAAGGGAGGACATTTTAACTAAACTGCACGAAGTGGGGAAGCGGCTGCGCAACAAGCTCGGCGAATCGCTGACCTCGATTCAGAAATACGATACGCCACTCGAACAGGCCACCACCTCCTCCCTGGAAGCGTTGCAAGCCTACAGCATGGCATCCAAGGTGATGCGGTCGCAGCAGGATGCGGCGGCGGTGCCTCTCTATCAACACGCCCTGGAACTGGACCCGAATTTTGCCATGGCTTACGCCGATCTCGGCGTCATTTACTTCAACCTGAACGAAGCCGACCTGTCCTGGCAGTATGCGAAAAAGGCCTACGAGTTTCGGGCCGGGTCACCGAACGAGAACGCTTTCAGATCGATGGTGCCTGATTACCAAGACGTTACCGGCGATTTAAGCAAGGCAGCGCAGATCCAGGAGGCATACACCCAGACTTATCCGCGTGAGGCGGCACCGTACGTCAACCTGGGATCGATCTACGCGATGTTGGGCAGGCTGGAGGAGGCGCTCAAGCACTGACCAGCAAGCCATGCAATTGCGGACCGACAGTACGCATGTTTACAGTGGTTTGTCGTCCGATTATTTGAACTTGGGCCGTTTGGATGAGGCCAAGGCGACCCTGCAGCAGGCGCGCGCGAAGAAGTTGGACGAGTCTCTGCTCCCGAATTATTATCAGCTCGCATTCCTGGAGAACAACGAAGCGGGAATGGAGAAGAATGTCCAGGCTGCCAGAGGCTCGGGCAGTGAAGACGCGCTGCTTTCGAGTCAGGCGGACACGGAAGCTTATTATGGCCGGATGTCTCGTGCACGGGAACTTTCGCGCGCGGCCGTGGACACCGCAGTCGGCGCCGGGGCCAAAGAAACCGCGGCCGGTTGGCAGGTGACTGCCGCGCTGCGGGAAGCGGAATTCGGAAATTTTGCTCAGGCAAAACAGGACGCAGAGACTGCCATGGCCTTGGCGCCGACGCGAGACGTGAGGATTGCCGTTGCCTTAATCATGGCGCGTTGTGGCGACTCTGCCCGGGCGCAGAGCATGGTCGAGGAACTCTACAAGCAATTTCCCGAGAACACTCTGGTGGTGAATTACTGGCTTCCCAGCATCCGCGCCGCGGTCGCGCTGCGTAGGGGGGACGCGCCGCTGGCGGTCGGCTTCCTGCAGGCAACCGCCGCTTATGATCTCGGCGGCGCGACTCCACCTTTTTCCACCGGAGCTACGCTTTACCCGGCCTACCTCCGCGGACAGGCGTACCTCGCACAACAGCAATGGAGCAAAGCGGCGGCCGAGTTCGAACGAATTCACGATCACCGCGGCCTGGTGTGGAATTTTCCTACTGGGGTTCTGGCTGAACTACAACTGGCGAGGACTTACGCCGGTGCGGGCGACACAGCCAAGGCCAAGAAGCAGTATGAAAGCTTCCTGGCCCTGTGGCAAAACGCCGATGCTGACAGTGCGGTGCTGCGAGCAGCCAAATCCGAATACGCAAAGCTCGCACCAGCCCGCTGAGTTCCGCCGTTTATTGTCCGGTTCCCCCGATGCCGATGGAGAACATATCGCAGCCCACATTGGTAATGGCGAGCGGATCGCCGTCTCCGCAAACGCCGCTTTGCGAAGCGGCTGCCGGCGCGAAGGTGAACCCATAGGCTGACGAACTGAAGAAGGAATCGTCGTTAATGTTCGGCAACCCAACATGATTCAGTGGCGGGTTGTCTTCCACATCAGAGATGAAACCGCCAACTGCTTGTGGCGCGCCCGGATCATCGGGTTCGACGGACATGTTCAGCGCGCAACCACCCGGACAGCCGCCTCGTGTCAGCGGACCGGGCTTGAACTTGCCGGAATTTTCTGGAAGCGTACTGCCCAGCACACAAGCTTTTGGCGGGACGACTTCGGTCCACTGAAGTTCGGTGTAGGTCGTACCGTCAAAAGTGAAAGTGCGCCCGGTGGGCGACGAATATGCCGTGCCGCTGCCCTGACACTGAATTTTCCCAGGATTTCCCTCGGAAAACCCATTGACGATGGTCCGACGTGGCCGGTGCGGCCGCCGGTGGAATGGTGCTGAAGAGTTCGTTGATGAAGAGGTAGCTGATGGTGATCTGCTTCGCGACCGAGAAGGGCACCCAGACTTCGCCATCGTTCCCAGAAACGTTCTGATTGAGCAGTCCATTGGCCAAGGTGTTGCTGGGATTGAAGTCACCGGAGTAGAAAATCACGCCAGTCCCTTTGTTGACCCCGTAAATGCCGAACGATTGCCATTCGCAAGCCGGAGATTGCCCACCCACCAGATCGCAGACATTTGCCCAGTCGTAGCCGAAGTACGCGGAGTTGAAGAAACTCGAATAGCTCGGCTGCAAGTTGGGGCTAATGCCGTTGGTTTGCTGCGTGGTGTTGTCGGCATAGTATTGCAGCTCGCTGCAGACGCTATTGCCGCTGTCGGTGCATTGCGAAGAAAGATTGACGAAATACGTAGCTCCCGACGCCGGAGTGAGTTGTTTGGTGAATGAGACCGAAGTTGCATACTCAGTGTACCCAAATGGCTGACGCCCGGTTGGAAGCGCGGTTCTGCGGCCCGCTGCCATGGAGGATCTCTTTTCCTCCGTTGCCTTCCGAAACGCCGCTGCGGACATCGAAAGTCGCCGTGGCGGGATCGAAAATGTCGCCACTTTGGGTCGCAATCTGGTTGAACAGAATTCCGGCAGCTACAACCTTGCCGCCGCTAGGGACAGTGATCGCGCCGTAAACGGCAGTGGTGGGCACGAGCAGGGTATTGCCGTTCGCGAAGCCGTCGTCATTGGGATCGTCGGTATTGGTATCACCGCCGTAAAAAAGAAGTGGTTCGGCAGTGGAGGGGGCACTTGCGGGTAACTTATCGGCCTGGGATGGGTGGACGGACGCCGAATGTTTCTGTTGGAGGTGGACAACCGGAGTGTTGGGAGTTTGTGCCGCAGCTACATAAAGGAGAGCAAGTAACATCATCGTCAAAGCGAAGACTCTTCTCACTTGTATCCTCCTGAGAGTGGAACGAATTGTCACCAACGAGGTCTTTTGTGATGTTTCGAAAAAACTCCTACGCACTTCGAAGAATCCGTCACAGCGTTGCCTTAGCTAAGTACGGCGGCGCTGGTCGTTCGGATTGCTGTAGGAATCTCCGTGCCGATTCCGGCAATGACTGGGCTTTGATAGGGGGAGACGGTGGGCCCAGCCCCGAATGCAGGGGGCATTCTAACACCGGGCGGACGCGCCCCAACAAGGAAAAGTTTGATGACAAAAACGGGGTAAATCCTTCCGCCGAAGCCCCCATGGCGAGGTCTTTGGACCGGTGCCTTGTGGCGGTTAAGCCCTCAACGCCTTGGCTTTGCGGGCGATCAGGAGAAACCCCTTGGCGTTAGAGTCGGCTTCGAGAGAAGCCAAATGACGACGGCCGGCGGCGGCGTTGCCCGACTTGATTTCCAGTTCTCCTTGAGCCAGCCGCGCGTCGTATTGAAAATAGAGCAGGTTGGCTTTGGTCGCTTCCGCCAGGGCCGCATTCAGCTTACCTCGAGCACCGGCGAAATCTCCGGAAGCCATAGCAACCCGCGCCTCGGCAATGACCACCGGGACGTGTGCCGGGTGATTGTCGGTTTTGACCAGGAGTTTTTGCGCTTCCTGAACCTCGGCCTTGGCTTCTTCCAGCCGGCCCGACTTCAGCAGGCATAGCGCCGCAACCTGGTGGGCGGAGGCCTCGTACTCAACTTGTTTTCGCGCTTGAAAATCAGCTGCCGCCTTCCGTGCTCCTGTCAGCGCATCCTCGGGGTGGCCTTCCTCGAGAGCGATGCGGGCAAGTGCCAGAGAATCCTCCGCCGCCGTTCCTTTCTCCCCCAGTTCGGTGCGGATCGCGAGCGCATCTTCGTGAGCCTTTCTGGCGGCAGCCAGATCCCCGCTCTCGGTGTAGAGATCGCCGAGTGCCGAGAGGGTATAAGCCTCCGAATGGCGGTTGTGAAGACTGCGCTTGATCTCCAGCGCTTGCTCGAACATCTTTTGCGCTTCGGGAAGGTTGCCCTGATCGAGCAGGAGCTCTCCCAGATTGCCCATGATGATCGCCTGATCGAAGCGAGCCCCGACTTCGCGGAAAACGACGAGGGCTGCCTGATAGTTTTTCTCAGCGCCAGACTGATCCCCTTGATCGGCAAGCACGTTGGCGATGCTATTGAGCGTATTGGCGGTGCCTCCGCGATCGCCAATCTCACGCTGAATCTGGAGCGCTTGCTGGTATATTTTCAGGGATCCGGAAAGATCTCCCTGCTGGTAAAGAGTTATTGCGATGTTAAACAGGGAAGTCGCGATGCTACCCTGGGAACCGATCTCGCGGAAGATCGTAAGCCCTTGCTGGTAGAGTTGGATGGCCCCGTTCAGGTCTCCGCGTTGGTAAAGATTCGTAGCCAGCCCCATCATCGCACGGGCTTCGCCGCTGCGATCTCCTGCCGCCGCATAGGTTCGCCGAGCGTCCTGGAAAGCCGCATTCGATTTATCAAACTGACCCAGGAACCGGTAGCCAGCGCCTTGGGCTTCGAGAGCGCGTCCGAGGGTGAGGCGCTCGCCACTAGCTTGCGCCTTTGCCGCGGCGCGGCCAGCAGCGTCCAACATGTCTGGCCATTTGGAGAGAGAGCGGAAAGACGTGGCTTCCTCCAGATCAATGCGTGGGTCCTGCGAAGCCGGAGCCGGCAGGCCACGAAGCTGGTGCAGGGTGGCAAGCGCGTCAGAGTATCTGGCGGATGAGTTTTGGACGTTCGCCAGCCGCAGACCGTACTCCAGATTGTCAGGGAAAAATTGCGTGAGCGTGCGGTACACCTCAATCGCCTTGTCCCAGTTGCGGGTTGCTTCCAGATAACGGGCCTCAATGGCCAATTTGTCTTCGCGCCCCAGGCCTGCGGAAAGATCGAACGCGGTCTTGGCCTCCGCAGCGGCCCGGTTATCGTAGCCAAGAACATTCCAGGCTGCGGCAAGCGCCGAGTGGGCCAAGGCAAAGTTGGGTTCCAGGGCCACCGATTTTTGCAACATATCCCGTGCCGCTAAAGCATCTCGGGCATGCAGTCTGGCGAGTCCCTGGGAATAGAGACGCGCGGCTTCCGCATTCGCAGGCAAAGATGCCTTCACCGCGACTGCGTCGGTGGCGGTGACCTGGCCAATGCCGAGTTTTGCACGCAGTTCGGCGCCGGCGCGGCCCACCAAGTCATCGATTTGATCTTCGCGACCTTTCGCCGAAACCGAAGCCAGGGTTTCGCCCGCCACTGCATCCTGCAGCCGCAAATCGAGCCGGATCTGGCCTTCCCCAAAGGAACGTATGAACCAATAACGACATCGTCGGCACTGATGGTCGCGCGGATCTTGCCGAGGGTCTCGCCGCTGTAACTGTCGGCGTCGGGCAGTGCGAGGTTGGCCTTCATCTGGGCCACGTTCTCACTTGCCACAGTGCGCAGCTCCTCTCCTGCGCCCAGTTCCGTAGTCAGCATTTCAGCGAGCGCTGTCGCCAGCCAAGCTTTCTCCGGTTGACCGGAAAGGTTCTTAATGCCGAGGACGGCGATCGACCGCCGCGCATGAATACCGCTGCCGGAACTTTCACCGCTGCCGGCGGATTCATGGTTAAACAGACGGTCGCGAAACATGAGGTGGATGGCCGTGAACAACCCCGCGAGCACAACGATTCCCACCAAGGCGGCGCCGGCAATCGCGAACCTGTTCCAGAGTCGCGGTTGCGCCGGTGAGAGCTCGCGACCCGAATCGGTAAGCAGCCCCTCCAGAGCGACTCGCAACTCACCCGCCGATTGGTAGCGCTGACTCGGTCACTTTTCCATCGCCTTGCAAATCACGTGTTCGAGTCCGGGCGAGATATGCGTATTCACCGAACGCGGCGGGGCGGGAGATTGGTGAAGGATCGCGCCAATTACCTCCGCACTTTGCTTTTCGTTGAAAGCGCGTCGTCCGGTAGCCATTTCGTAGAGCACGGCGCCGGCCGCGAAGATATCGCTGCGGGGATCGACCGGCATGCCGCGCAACTGCTCGGGCGACATATAGGGAAGCGTGCCGGAGACGGTCCCCGTGTCCACCGTGACGCTGAGGGTTATATCGCTGCTGGTCGCCAGGGGCATGCGTTTCGCCAGCCCGAAATCAAGGATCTTCAGCCGTCCATCGGGAGTGATGAACAGGTTCCCTGGCTTGAGGTCGCGATGAATGACTCCCTGTTCGTGGGCAGCGGACAAGCCCTCGCTCAATTGAGTGGCGAGGCGAACGATCTGCTGGGACGGCAATGGGCCGCGGCGGAGTTTCTCGCTCAAAGGCTGGCCCGGGATCAATTCCATGGCCAGGAAGTCCACATTATTTTGAGTGCTGAATTCAAAAACGGTGGCGATATTGGGGTGATTCAGTTTAGCCAGCGCGAGCGCTTCCTTGCGAAACTGTTTGCGCGCAGATTCGTCGGTTATCGTGCCCGAGGGCAGCACTTTCAGCGCAACGTCACGGTCAAGTTGCTCGTCTTTGGCGCGGTAGACGACGCCCATGCCGCCGGCGCCAATCTCTTCGACGATCCGATAATGCCCGAGCGTTTGATTGATTAACTCTGGGTCAGAGGCCATCGGTGCCGACAATGCTAGACCCGGTCCGGCTTTGGGTCAATGCAGTTTGGACAGCGCCGTACGGGTCACTGCTCGTAAGCTCCAATATTGATTTGTCCGCTGCTGTTGATCCGCGGATTGCCGGCGAAATCGGTGTTCCCGTAGATGGAGTTGCCGCTTCCGCAGTAACCGACGCTGCAGCTGAGGCTGGTGCTGCCGGCGTTGATTGCCGGAGAGTCAGGTTGAATGTCGAGATTGGGCGGAGACGATCCCAGGTTTACGAAATCGGGGTTAGCGTTGGGAGAACTCGCATCCTCTCCGCTGCCCGATTGGTAAGCTGCGTAGGTTTTGTAGTTTGATTTGCCCGCCCAATCGATAGAGGTTCCTTGTACGTAGCCGGCGGTTGAATAGTAAAGGTTCCAATTCATGGTCGCGGGAGGGGTAGGGTACTGCGAGTTGGGTTTGACGAAACTGTAGATCCATACGTTTTGAGTTCCGGCGTAGACGATGTTGTTCTCAAAGATGTTTCCCGAAGACGCCCCTGAGTGGTACTGGATCTGAAATTCTCCGCCCTGGTTCTTGGTGTTGTTGTTGTAGAGCGTGTTATTGACGATGACAACGTGATCGCTGCCGCCCACGTTGTTGGCATAGCCTCCGATCGAAATGCCGACGGTGTTGGCGTCATAAAAGACGTTGTTACGAATGGTTACGTAGCTGCCGTCGTGGGCTTTGTGTTCGCTTGCCGCTTCCATATTCAAGTCGCAGTTGTGGACTAGATTGCGCTCGAAGATGACGTAAGCGCAGCCGTCGCAATACAGTCCGTCGGCGTCATAGGAGTTTCCTTCTCCCGGGTTGTTGATCCCGCTGATGTTGTAGACGGTGTTTCCGCTGATTTCGCCGTATTTCGCCTGATCATAGCCGGCCGGGCCTACGCCCTCGAATCCGATGGCGTCGATACCGATGTTGTCGTTGTCGTGGACAATGTTATTGCTGATGGTGAAGTAGGTGACGTTGCCGTCGACGTTGACCGACTCGCTTTCGCCGGTTTTCAGATCGTAAACCTGGTTGCCACTGATGGTGAGGTTGGTGATGGGCGTGCTTGAAGTGCCATATAGGGCGATACCAAACGCGTTGCCATTCTTTTGCGACGAGGTAGTAATGTTGTGCACCAGGTTGTTCAGCAGGTTGAGCCCAGTCCCTGAGCCCGTGACCCAAATGCCGGCCGGTGTTGCCGTCGCCTGGCTGGTCGTGTAATTGCGGATTTCGAATCCGCGGATGGTCAGGTAGCTCTGATTGACGATGGTGATCAATCCCTGCGTGTTGTTCCCGCTCGATGGAGGGTTCGAACTACAGCAGCCCACGCCTGTTCCATCGATGACCGGAGTTTGCCCGGGATAGTTTTCGAACGTAATGTAATTCGACGCCGTTCCGGAGGCGGGGAAGTTCACCGACTCGTTGTAGACCCCGGATTCCACATAGACCGCTGCACCTGCGGAAACCGTGTTGGCCGCGTGCTGGATGGTGAGCCATGGAGAGCTGTAGCTTCCGGAATTGTTATCGCTTCCGTTCTTCGAGACATAGAAAGTCGCGCCGGGCCGAGGGGTTAGAGATTGCGCGTATAGAGACGATAACGAGGTCAAAGTCAGGACGGCGAAACAGAAGTTGCGAAGTAAAGCCATGGCAAGATCTCCCTCGGGCAGCGACTTTTTAGAAACAGACGAAGCGGGAAGCGAGTCGCGAAGGAGGATATGTTGTTTTCAAATGGTTGTCAATCGGTTTTGTTTGCTTACGAAATCTCATAAAGCTGTTGCGAATGTTGTCTTTTTACTTTTGCACAGCTCCATTGCGAGACCTAGGGAAATCCCAGTATCCAGGGTACGGCATTCACTGTATTGTCCTGCACCCTATCCGATGCGTTACTTAGAATAGGTTCAAAGTTTCCGTAGTGATCAGGGGAAAGGATGGTAGCGAGTATGCTTATGACGGCGGCGCAGTCTGCAGGGGCCAGGAACTGGAAGGACGCTATACGTGGCCGCGTTGTTAGAAGGTGACCGGCAAAGAATCCCTGGTCTCATCACCGAGGCTGAGCGGGCAATCGTGGACCGGGCGCGAGAACTGTTCCACGCCGAAGGGGACAATATTCAGGAACGGGAAGGCCTCGATGACGCACTCTATGCGTTGCATGCGCTGAAAACCTGCCTGGCAGTACATGGCAATTTCGCGGAAGCCGCATAAATCGCAGCTTCGAGAAATCGCCGGCTAACGGCTAAATCTAATTGGATCGCACAGGCGCGGCGCTTCCGGCTGGCGGAGGTAAGGCAGAATCTTTCATCTGTGCCAGTTCGGTTTGCACCTGTGCCCATCGCTTCCGGTTGCGCTTGGCGGCGTTCGGCGAAGCGGGATTGGCGTAGAATCGCTCGATGCTGGCCTGCAACTCTGGCGTTAGCCCGGCGAAATGCTCCTTGGCCAGCCCGCGCAGCAGTTGGGCGTAGGTGTCATCGTTCAGGTAATACTCTCCCGGCGGCGTGTCGGCCCCTACATCCAGATTGTCGTTCGGCAGAAACAATTTGCCGCCGCCGAGTTCACCAAGCAGTGCGCGGTACCGGTCCAGTGAAGTGTTAAAGCTGGCTTCGAAAAGTTTTTCCGTCTCCGGAGTTGGAGTGCGGAACGCCAGCGTCTTGAGCGGGCCAATCTTTGGGATCAGCCGAAATAGCACCGCCAGGATTTTCGCGCCCGTGCCCGGCTTCTCGTAATCGTGTCCCCACCGTTTCTGATAGCTGGCGCGCGACACGTTGTAGACAAATCTTCGCTGCGTGATTCCGGGCAAATCCTGCTGGATATCGTGCTTTCTGACCTGCCACGCGATCTTCGTGGCCTCGGGAATGACTTTGCTCACATCGTGGCGATAAGAATTGATGGCCTTGGACTCATGCTCCAAGACCGAGCTAAGCGGGATGCCATATGTCTGCTGAAACGCCCGCTCCAATAGCGACTGCGCGACTTCGAAGCCAATGAAATCGCGATACGCGTCCGGAGCGTAACGTCCTTTGGCCACTTCCAATACGTCGAAGCCGAATTCTGTCTTGACGTGAGCGACGGGGTTGTCTTCAAACGTAACGGAATTTCCATACTTCTTTTGCAGTTCGGGATAGAGGAGCGGCACCGCGAGGTTCACCGCCAGGCGATGGCCCTGATTGTCGGCCGCGTAGTGAGACATCGCGCCGATTGCAAAAGCGTATTCGTTAATGTCCTGCGCATCGTTCAACATGGCCTGCACAAAATCGCCGCTGCGGACGTAATGGGTGAGATCGCTGAAGAACTTGCTGCCAAACGGATAGTAGCCCATGTCCTGAATAATCGATCCGCCATAGGCGTAGGCGTGGGCCTGACGGAGATCGTCGGGGGTCGCATTGGGGAAACGCTTCTTGAGCAAGGGCACGATGTTGGTAGACCATGCAGCGTCAACGACGGCCTCGTGGGATAGTACGGCATAGGGGTAGGCGCAAATCGAAAGGGTAAGACACACCACCATGGCGGCGATGACGACAAGAACTGAGTGTCGGCGGGAATTTCTATGCGCTAAGGGCAGCCCTAAGGTTTTGGAGTCGACTCCTGCCGACAGAGACTTACGACCGCCCCAGGCGATGTCCGGTGTCACAGGCCCGGATTCTGATGCGGCAACTGTACGCCCAAGGTAGCCTAGCCGACAATACAGTTTATACCTTAAGGATGCTTTTTTATTGGGGTAGAAGAGGCCCGGCATGGATGCGGTCACTCTTGCCTCTTGCCTTTGTGGCCCAGGTTCTTATGGATGAAACCAACGCCAATCTCGAGGTCGCTACCCGTACCGCTGATTTTTATGGGCAGGAGGGTGCCAGCGCCATCCTTGTGAAAGAAGGGGTCAACCGGCTTCAGCAAAATGGATTTCCATCCTGTCACCATTTGGGACAGCTTGGCATCCAGCCGGGCTTTACCCTGGAAGTCGAACTGTTTTCCATTCAGGTCGTATTGGCCCGTCAGGTTGACTTGTGTGCCGGGGCCCTGGAACTGCAACCTGGAAAATGATAACTCGCCCTGCTGCAACTGAAAGTCCCCGTTCAACTCGGAGGGCATGTCGACAGACTCCGGGGAAATCTTTGGCTTGCCCTGCGTGCGCAGGCTCACGGCGTCTACCTTGTCCTGAATCTTCGGATTCGAGAAATAGACGGAATCGACAGCGAATTTTCCGGAGAGGTGAAGACGGTTGGCGACGTCGGGCTCGCCTGGCGGCAAATCAAATTCGGCCCGAAGATCGGCACTGTCCGGTCATGATCGGAGGGTCAGTGCGCACCGCGAGCTTCAGCAAATCGTCAATTTTTCCGTTCGCAATCGTAACGTGCAGTTGGATGTGGTGACCCTGCGGCGCCTTGCTCCGCACGACCGATCCCGTGGCGACCATCGAGGTGTTCAGGAGTTTTGCCTGCACCGGCTGCAGGTATGTGTCTCCATTGGTTCCGTCGACCACCGCGTGAAAATCGGTGTGCAAGGGGACGGGCCGTCCGCTGATGTTGAGGCGGAAGTCGGGCGTGTCGGTCGCGCCGTCCACGGTGATGTGATCGAGTGTGCCGGAATATTTTCCGTCGGAAGAAAGAATTCCGCCGATGCCTTTAATCGTACTCAGGTCGGCATGGCTAAAAGAATATGCGCCGCGGACGGGCGTGTCGCGCGGGCTAGCGGCCTGCCACGGACCAAAACTGCCGGTGGAGTGAATGTGACCGATGGGCTTGGGATTGATCAGGTCGGCCTCGAAGTGGAGTGGTTCGTCGGTGCCGACCCGCTTCATTTTTAGCCGTTCGATATCGAAAACAAGCGGCAGCTTGCCGGGTCGGTTCGTGTTCACGATCAGCTGCGCAGTATCTGAAACGAGAGTGTCGACGACGATCCGAATCTTGCCTTTTTCCGGCTCCATGCTTCGAATCTCTGAACGCTGCTCTTTCGGCGGAAGATTCAGTTGCAACCCCTTCAGATAAACCGTGCTCACGTGCATCGGGGAGCGGAACAGGCCCAGATTCCAATATGAAAGCGGAATTCGAGTACACCGATGATCGGCTGCACTCCTGGCTGATGACGGTTGGGGTCGGTCTTGCCAAAGATGCGCAATCCGTCTCCGGAAACTTCAAGGTCCGGAAACGCGGAGACGTGGAAGGCGTCCAATTCGACGCGGCTCTTGAAGCGAGTGGAGAGAGTCTCGATCACGCGCGAGCGCATCGTCGGTTCCGCCCTCTTCACCACCACAATCGCGATCACGAAAACTGCTACGAGCGGAAGCAAAATGAACGCCGCGATCCATCTTCTTTGATGTGGAGGAGTTTTATGTGAGCCAGGAGGATTAGGTTTGGGCTCCGCAGGGGAAGAGATCAGTGACGTTGGCATGAATGGTTGTGGGCCCAGCCCGCTGTCACTAGATGCGCGGCTGCGAACGTCAAGTTGCCCGATCGGCCGCGAATAACCGAGAGCCGCTTCGGAAGCATCTGAGTCGTCTACGCGGAGGCGAGCGCCGCTGCACGGCAGCTCGGTCACATCTGAAAAAGGAGCGAACGATGCAAGCTGTAACCACAAAGTGTGCTCATCTGTCATGCCAGTGCCAAGTCACGGACGAGAAATATTGCAGTCAGATTTGCAAGGACGCGGGTGCGGAGGAGACGGAAATCGGATGCGATTGCGGCCATCCCGCATGCGAGGAATTGGTCCAAGGATAAAAACTGGCCGCCATTTCCTTCCGAGGGCTCGATCTCCTATCTACCATTGGACAGACATCGCTCTGGGGAGATTGGCGGAAACACCTACGGCCTCCACCGGATAGACCCGTCTTAGGACACCGTCTAGGGTTGAGGTCAAGTGCAAATCACAAGAAAGGAGTTTGCCCAAATGCAAGCGAGAAATGGAAAGCTCTCCCATTCCATCTCGATGCTGACCATCCTGCTGCTGCTAACAGTCGGAGTGTGCTGGTCGGCGGACAAGGACAAAGAAGAAAGCGACATTGCCAAACGGATCGACGCGTCGGCGAATGTACTGAATGAAATTATGGCCACACCCGACAAGGCCATACCAGACAAAGTCATGCGCGATGCCAAATGCGTGGCGGTGATTCCTTCCATGGTGAAGATCGCGGTCGGGTTCGGCGGCAACCACGGAAAAGGCGTAGCGACGTGCCGGACGAGCAATGGTTGGAGTGCACCTGCACCCATCACTATTACTGGCGGCAGCTGGGGCTTGCAGTTGGGAGGCCAAGCTGTCGATCTGGTCATGATCGTGACCAACGATCAGGGCATGGAGCATCTGCTTGCCAGCAAGTTCAAGCTGGGAGCCGAAGCATCAGCTGCGGCGGGGCCTGTTGGACGTGACACCGGCGCTGATACCGATTGGAAAATGAAAGCAGAAGTCCTGACCTATTCGCGCGCCCGTGGCATTTTTGCCGGAGTAGATTTGGCCGGCGCCGCCATCACCCAAGATAAAGACGAAACCGCGGTGCTGTACGGCACGGCAGAGCCCTTTGACGCAATTCTCAAAGGGAAAGTGCGGGCGCCCAGCGCCAGCCGGCCTTTCTTGACCGCAGTAAAGAAGTATTCCGCGCAGGCGGAAAGCCAGAAATCTGGCGAATAACCTGGTTGTTTAAATCATCGGAGGATGATGAAACTATGTATACGATCCTGATGGTAATCCTGGTTTTGTTGTTGCTGGGCGCTTTGCCCACCTGGCCCTACAGCCGTTCCTGGGGCTACTACCCGAGTGGCGGTCTGGGACTGGTCGTGGTGATTCTGCTGGTCCTGATTCTGGTGCGGGCTGTCTAAATGTTTGGGCCGCGTGATTAATTTTTCCAATCGCGCGGCCCATTGTTTTTCTCGAATACAGCTACGCTACTTTCTTACCGCTACGCCGCTCCTCCCCTTCAGCCGGTTTGCCCGCGGCATTGATGTTGATCTTGCCGGACAGCTCAGTCAGGGTTTTATCCGCTTCTTTTTCTTCGTCGAGGGTCTGCTGCAATAACTCCACAGCGTCTTCATATTCGAGCAACTGAGCGAAGGTGCGAGCCGTGCCATAGCCGGCCATCTCATAGTGCTCGACCCGCTGCGCAGCCGCGATGATGGCCGCGTCGCGAACGTCGGCGTCTTTGACACTCCCGACCAGGTCGTCGCCCTCAGCGATGATTCCTTCCATGCCCTTGCACTTTTCGCCCCTCGGTTTTTCGCCCAGCTTTTCGAAGGTTTCTTCGATCCGGGCCACGTGTTCATTGGTTACTTCCAGGTGCTCACTGAGCGCCTCCTTCAGCCCGGGGTAACTCGCTTTTTCGATCAGCTTGGGCAGCGCTTTGAGGATCTGGTTTTCGCCATCATAAAGATCCCGGAGTTGTTCGATGTAGAGTTCCTGCAAAGAATTCGGCTTCATAGTTGTTCTCCTGTGTGGGATTGAAATTTCATCTCGATCGTGCTGAGTAAAGAGGTTGATCAGCTGGAAGTTTTGCGCCTGGCTGCAAAATTCTCAACGGCCTGAGTTAGGGGCCGTCGAGGAGTTGAAGCTTGTTCTGGGGTGTGTGATCCACGAACCCAGTATTGGTTGAACCTGCCCTCAGCACAATCCGAGCGTCACCGTAGAGCAACGCTCGGATCGAATGTAGCGTTAACTCGCGTTACGGATTGGCCTGAGCGGTTGATCCGTTCTGGCCAAGCTGGCCAATTGATGGCCCGGAAACAACCAACTCAACGCGACGATTTTGCTGGCGTCCTGATGCAGTTTCATTCGAGGCAATCGGTTGACTCGGGCCGAAGCCTTGGGTCGTCATGGAGCCTGAAGTCACTCCCTGACTGGAAAGATAGTTGCGGACCGCATCCGCTCTTTCCTGGGAAAGCCGCTCATTGAAATCGAGAGTTCCCGTGCTGTCAGTGAAGCCATCGATTTCGACGTGGATATCGGGATAGGCAAGCAGGATTCCTGCAACCTTTGCCAGACGCTCGCGTGCGGCGGGCTTCAGATCGGCTTTGGCTGTGTCGAAGAGAACGTCGGGCATATTGACGATTAAGCCTCGGGCCGTGTCGCGCGTCTGCAGCACCTGATTCAGTTGCTGCAGCATGCGGGCGCGCATCTGGGCTTTGTCGTTTTCGGCTTGCTGCCGGGCCTGTTCAGCCTGCTGGGCCTGTTGAGCAGCCTGCTGTTGAGCAAGCTCAGCCTGCTGTCTGGCCTGGTCTGCCTGTTGTTGCGCCTGCTGCGCCTGAGCAGCTTGCGCTTGTGCCTGCTGCGCGGCGGCCTGCTGGGCTTGCGCATCGGCCTGGGCTTGTGCGGTTTGATCTTCAGCTGCTTTCTGCTGCTGCGCCACTTCTGCGTCATGCTCGCCCTTGATGGCCATCAGGCGCGCTTCTTCCGCCGTCTGGCAAGCTTCGCGAGCTACGGTGCCTATCGGGCCAGGGCCCTGCTTGCGGCGGTAATAATCTTCGGCTTGGTTTAATAGGTCCTGAGCCTTTTGCAGCTGTGCGGCCGCGTACTGATCGGCCTGAGCATCTTTGGCGATGCGCAGCGCGTTCCTGGCCTCGAGCAGATCGAGCGGCGTCTTGTTGCTGACCTCATATACGGTCTGATTGATGGGTTGGACTTGCGAGTCGTAAGTCTCGCGGGAGATCAGTTCGAAACGCACATCCACCGGCTCGACGGCTCCCTTGGTATCGTGGCGAATCACGTTTTGTGCAACCACGAGATCGCTGGGTTCGGTGACCGCAAAATACGGCTCGGCGGTGACGACGAGAGCGAATGCCTGAAAGTCGGTAGTCGCGTGGAGGCCAGTTTTGCCGTCTTTATCGAGAATGAATTCGCCGAGATTCTTCGGCCGCCCTTCCGGCGTGATCGCCCAGAGAACGTAGGTCAAATAGGCGAGACCGAAACTGTTTGCTGGACGCAGATTGTGTAAAGTGGCGTCAATGCGGACGCCGCCGGCTTTGCCCTCAACTTTAGCGTCGCCTTCGACGGCAGGAGCCAGGTCTGTGCCTTTGAGGTCAATCTTGGTCGACCCTTTGTGGCGATAGTCTACGGCTTCCGTGCTGCGCGAAACCACCTTCATGTGAAAGCCGGTGTTCGCGTCGCCGGTTACGACGCCTTGTTGTTGAGCAAACGCGGATGCCGCGGACGCGGCGAAAGCTACAAGCAGAAGAAATATCGAATGCCTCGAAACTCGAATCATACCCCCTCCAACCAGAACCGTTTTTGAGATTACTTTGCTTTCCAATGGTGGCCTAACGACCGAGACCGGCCCAATCGGGCGCTCACCGTACATCTTCGAAATAAGTCGTGGAGAGGAAAATAGCAGGGAAGATTAGGCCACGCGCCCCTGCGAATCGGACAGATTGCGAGGCGCGCGGCTCCAAAGTCAAACGCGTGCAAAACTCAACTCGCGCGGGGCATGGGCTTGTCAGTCTTCTGCCAGTCGGCCGCGGCCTCCCCGGTCGAAGAAACGTCGGTAGCGCCACTGCGCTCAAGAGTGAGCTTCGCTTTCTTCGTTCACTCGGAGCTGTCGCAGTGGACGGAGAGCAGGATTCCGCCTTCCTTGATGCGGCCTTCGTAGCGCTTGGCCTCATATTCAGGAATGCCCATTCCAATAAGAGCGCCGGCGATGCCACCAATTGCTCCGCCGACGCCGACGCCAGTCAGTGCAGCTACGATCGGGCCAGCAGCGATCAGCGGGCCGACTCCAGGAATTGCCAGCGCGCCAATTCCTACCAACCAGCCGAGCGCTCCCCCAACAACCGCGCCGGTGGTGGCGCCTGTGGCCGTTCCTTCCGGCGCTTTGGTGTTTTTCTCAACCGCAAAGTCCTTTGTACCCTGGTTTTCGGGAAATAAGACTGAAATGTCCGTGTTGCGAAATCCTTCTGTGCGCAACAGGTCGATTGCGTATTCCACGTCCGCTTGAGTGCGATAAATTCCAAATGCCGCGGTATTCGTTCCAGCCATCGCAACGCTCCTTTGAATTTGTACTTGTTCGCGTTCAGCCGCTTACGATGGCAAGGCTGAACTCCGGGATGCCACCGCGATCAGAAACCGCTTGGGAAATGTGTGGGTTTGCGATTTACAGACTATCCCGCAGCAAAGTACAGAGCGAGCGGGATGGTGATCCGTTGCGTGCGCTCGATATGCTGCGAAGGCTGGACAGAAAAATAAATCGCCATGAAGGAGGCACTATGCTGTATTGGGCGCTGATGTTTCTGGTGGTGGCCGTGATTGCCGGGATCCTCGGCTTCACCGGAGTTGCGGTTGCGGCGGCTGGAATTGCCAAGCTCCTGTTCTTTATCTTCCTGGTGCTTTTTGTAATCGCGTTGATTACTCACATGGGACGCCGAGGGAGCGCGATCTAGCGGAAGCGCAGAAGCGTGAGGACGCCGGTCGTCACGCCGCCTCCAGGGCGGGCGAAACCGTCTGTTCGAGCGGCGCGCAAATAATACGAATGCTGTCTCGATGGCGGGGGATGGCTCGAGTGACGGCGATCAACGCGTCCGACTGGCAGCGCGGGCAGTGGTTGGCGGAATTGCCGATCGCTTCGCAATCGCTGCACAGATAGGCGTCGGCAAGGTTCATGAAGATGGTTTCACGCATTGCGGCTCTCCCCAGGCCATGGCGCAGTGCTTGCTCCCTCGCGGATTTGCGAAGCGATCTCCATTTGGCGGAGCATTCGAAGCGCGGCAAACAAATTGTGGCGCTCCGAAAATCTCTTCAAGGTATTGAGGGAGTCGACGATCGCTTCGTTCGCTTTCTGCAGGCGTTCCGGAAAACGATCCGGATCGCTTTCCTGCAACGCGGCCTCAAACAGACATTTCCATTCACTTAGACTTTCGGCTGGTACGGGAATTTCCATGGCGCCCCCGCTAACCTATTTCAGAAATCGAGACGGGTGTTTTGAGTAATAGCGGTGCCGCTCTCGGTGAACAATCAGGTATTCACTGTACGGTCGGGAGGCTTGTGGGGTACGCGGCTCACTCTGCGTCCTTCACCATCAAAGCCGCCATGCAGCTGGACAAGCGCCGGAGACTGGGGATGTTCGACGATACAGCGAATCCTTTTGCCGCCGTACCTTGCGCTCCTTATTTCAGGATTGCTCGTCGCACGGTAAGTTGGAAAGCGGTCTAAATTTTAAACTCGGAGGTGCTCTCAATGAATTGGGACCAGGTAGAAGGCAAATGGAACCAGGTCAAGGGTTCGGTAAAAGAGCGGTGGGGGAAACTCACCGATGATGACCTTACCGTCATCGCGGGGAATCGCGACAAACTGATGGGGAAGATCCAGGAGCGCTACGGCGTTACCAAAGAAAAGGCCGAGGAAGAGATCGGCCAGTGGAAGATGCCGACAACGCCTGTCTATGAGGAAGAAGTACGTCACCGCAAAATTGGCTAGGCTGGAAATTGGACTGTGAACGGGGCCCGGTTCAGCCGGGCCCCGTTTAGTTTTCTGATGCGATCACTGCTGCGAAGGCGCTGCCTCGCCAATCCGGTCGATCCACTTCGCACTCAATTCGTGTAGTAGCTCGAGAAAAACACCGTTCGGTCCAGCCGAAGCCGATAATGTTCCCGCGATAGCCCTCGGTTAGGTCGACATTGGAAGAGTCCGTCACAACGTTATATTTTTCGCGCAAGTTCCCATCCCGCTCGAAATTGACCAGCACCATCGATAGAAACTTATAGGAGATACGATCAGCTTCGGCGTCGTAGCCGTAGCGCCGCAAGCCTTCGACAGCGAGCAACTGAATTGGCGCCCAGCCGTAGGGGTAGTCCCATTGCACTCCGGTGTCTTGCGTGCTCATTGCTAAGCCGCCCTCGTGTTCGAACAAATTGAGATTCTTGACCACTGCCTGCGCCTGCGCGCGCGTCGCGACTCCCGTCCACAGCGGATAAAACGTGGTGGCGTAGACGTAAGACGACTGCTTTCGCGATTTAAAATCGTAATCGAAGAACAGGCCCTTTTGCTGGTTCCAGATAAGTTTCTGGATGATTCTTCGTCTCTGTTGGGCGCGCCGCTGCCACTTGATCGATTCCCGTTTCTTTCCCAGCCAGGCGCTGATTTGTTCCATGTCAGTTTCGGTCTTATATAACAGGCTGTTCAAACACACGGGAGCAAAATGCTCGGTATCGGCGCCGTAAGGACCAAAACGAAAGCTGATGTCGAAACCCGACTCTCTCATGCTGCGATCGCCCTTGTAATAATCAGGGCTTAGGGCGATATATTTCACGTGCTGGCAATTGGAATCGTCCGCCGCCGCGTCTCGATCCGCGCACACCTTAACTGCATATTCGGGATGAGGGAGCGCGCCGGGTTTGTCCGATTCGACGAGATACGAGCTGTGCGGATTGTGCTTCAGAAAATAAGCCAGCACGTCGTGGTAGTAACTGATTTCATCGTGCAATCCCTCAGGCACGGGCCGTTGCCAAAGTCGTAATAACGCGAGAGGCCGGTCGTTCCCGCTAAATGGGTGCCCGCTCACCCACATCTCGTAATCTTTTTCGGCATATTTGTAGGCGTTAGCCAGCCAAGCTCGATCCGCGTGACCGCGGGTTTTCTCGGCTTCGTAGACGGCCATAATCATGGAGGTCAGAAACGGCGGCTGAGAGCGGGTGAGGTAGTAAGTCCGATTTGCATTGAGCACCGCTCCGTAGTGCTCAATTTCGAAAAAGAAATTTTCGACCATCCCGCGGGCTAAATCGACTTGGCCATCGCGCAGCAGTCCGCGGAGGATGAAATAGCTGTCCCAGCCGTACATCTCATTAAACCTGCCTCCGGGTACGACATAGGGATGCTCCAAGTAGAGCAAGCCCGGCGGTTGGATCGCTTTCTCTTTGACCTGGCCCGGGCCGGTGATGAGAACGGGGAGATGTTCGACATGCAGGTCGCATCGCTTGGGGATGCTCTCGATTACTGAGTTCAGTGGCAAGTCAGCGGGAAGATAGAGCAACGATGCTTCTGTCAATTTATTGTCGGCTACGCCGGTGCAGGTGGTCGTCGATCGAGTGAGCACATTCCACGCGGAAGAGATGTAGTCGAGGATCGCGTGCAGCCGGGGATTTTCCACTGGCGCACGGCTTGCGGCTTGCGCGGTAGACGATGTTGGCCAGGAACACATCGCAATTATCGTTAAGAACCACGCTGCGATAGCGCTATAGTGCGTCAATCCAACATCCTCCCCGGCGGCCGGCGCGATGTTGACCGCCAAAACCCAAAGTGCCGCCGGGTGTTTGGATGCGGGTGAGCGAAGGCGAAGTCACGACGTTGTGCTGCCAGAAGCGGGAGGCTGGTTCGTCTATGCGATATGCAGCTTGGTACCCGGGGGATGACTGTAGGGTATAAGGCTGGAAGAGGTTAGCTGCAAACAGTTTGGCAACGGGACCGCCCATTCCCGCACCAAAGATAGGTTAGACGCAAGCACGGGAGGTACAGTGAAACCTGGCCGTTCGCTATCGTCGTTAATCGCGCTGTGCACGGCTTCGGTGCTGGTCACGGCGTTGGGCCTGGTTGTGCTCTTCGCCAGCGCTACGGTGTTGCTGACGCTGGCGCACACCCTGGGCGGAGCCAATGTCGACGCTGCCAGTGCTTCGACACAGGCATCCGCCGACGCGACCGACAACCCGCTCGATAACTCCAACGCCATAATTTTCGATGGCGTTCTCACCGACGATCAATGCGGGCCGCGGCACGATATGGGATCGTCGCAAAGTCCCGCAGAGTGTGCGCAGACCTGCGTGCGCAACGGCGGGCATTATGTGGTCGTCAGCGGAGACAAGAGATATGCGCTTACAGGCAGGGAAGACCTGGGTATGCTGGCAGGGGCCCGAGTGACGGTGGCCGGAACCCTGACCGGAGACACCATTAAGATTACGTCGATTACGGCCGACAAATAAGCTCGGCACTCCAAACCGCGGAAGTCTTCAGCGAGATCGTTCAGGCCGGCAGACAATCCTTGCCGGCGGCGGTCGCGTTCTCCAGCGAAGCCGAAGGCAGTCCGACGGAAACCTGGATGATGCTGTTGCGAATTGCGTATAGAACCAGTTCGCTGACCGAATGCAAGCCCAGCTTGCGCATGATA
Source organism: uncultured Acidobacteriaceae bacterium (assembly GCA_963848325.1). Lineage (GTDB taxonomy): Bacteria > Acidobacteriota > Terriglobia > Terriglobales > Acidobacteriaceae > DATJOJ01. The sequence continues at coordinate 110,544 of CAWKDJ010000013.1, read as the reverse complement.
TTGCTGCGGTGAGTTTCCGCGGTCTTGACGCTCAAATTGAGCTGCACCGCAACTTCTTTGGTCGATTTGCCCTCCGCCAGCAGTTGAACGACTTCGCGTTCCCGCCCGGTGAGGGCGGGCAAACCCATTTCCTGCTTGGCCGAAGGATGAACCTTGCCGAGATATCCTGCCAGCACCATCTTCGCCACGCGGGCCGTAAAAAAGGTCCGGTTGTGCTGCAGCGCTTCAATGGCCGAGATCAAGTCTCGGGCGGCATCCGACTTCAACAGAAAACCGCGGGCTCCGGCGTCCAGCACGGTGCGGAAAACTTCCTCGGCGTCAGTGATGGTCAAGATCAAGACCCGCGCGGCAGGATTCTCTTGCAGAATGCGGCGGGTGGCCTCAAGGCCATTGAGCACTGGCATGCCAATATCAAGGATGGCGATGTCGGGCTTTAGTTCGGCAGCCAATTCCACCGCACGGCGACCGTTGTCGACCTCGGCGCAAACGTCCCAATCGGGACGCGACTTAATCAGCGCCACCAGTCCGCGGCGGACAATTTCGTGATCATCTGCAACCAGGATACGCAGCTTGTTCATGTGACCGCTCCCCTTCGACCGACACCGTATAGTAAAGACCCCGCGAAGCCGAGCGCCGCGGGCAGCCTGTATGTTACCCCTCGGGTCAGCCCCCTAGGGGACATTAACACTTATCGCCTTAGTGCGCACCGGGGTCAATACAGCGATTACTGTAGTGAGCGGCCAACCCCTACGGCGAATTGGGCTAAGGGGCATAATCTTGCTGCCGAAGTGCCAGGATCTGAGCCTTCAGATTGATGATCCTCTACTCGCCGTCCCGTTCTCTCGTCAGCTTGGTTGCGAGATCTGCGATTTCCTTTTCTCGCGCCAGGTTCACAATTCCCTTGGCGTCGTCAAAGATGCTTTCGCGCAGCAAGTTGAGAAGCCGGGCTTTCATTTTGGCTCGCTTGGCAACGGCCCTGGGAATGAGCAGCTTTTCTGGTTGGGAGCAGGCCATGGAGCCGCCCACAAATGCCGTTTTGTGTTCGGACAACAAGTCCGGGGGAGCTTGTGCAATGGCTACTTGTCCTCGAGCCGGTAGGGTAAAAAGCAGGGAAGCAACAGTTACTGCAAGGAGAGAGCATCCAACGTTTTCCACATTTCTACCTCTGGTTCCGGACTTCGTTCGATCTGAAGTGACGCCGAAACTCACGAGGCCCAAAGATGATTTGCGCTGGGTGCGACGTTGCTCATTACACGAGTTCTCCTGTGCTGCTAGAGTTTCGCCAGTATCGGTGCGGTGATTTACACACCCACGCTGCCCAGTTTGGAAGAAGTCGCCAAGGGTGAAGAGAACGGTCTTTGCGTCACGGAGCGGCCCTCACTATGAGGAATGACGACTTCAACCAAGGTTCCCGGATTGAGGTTGACCAACCGCAGCTCGCCATGAAAGTCGTGGGTGCGCTGCCGCAATCCGCCAAGACCGATGCCAATGCTGCCGGGACGCAGTTCCGCGATCTGCTGAGTTATGCCTTCGCCATTATCGCGGATCCGCACCATGATGCTGCCGTCGCGTTGACTCAAATTCACCCAGGCTGCATTGGCGCCGGAATGCCGGAAGACATTGGTTAGGGCTTCTTGAATGATGCGGAAGATGGCGGTCTCCAGTTCTGGAGCCAACCTGGGGAAGTCCGGCGGTTCCACCTCGAGAGAAGCTTCAATCCCACTGCGCTTGGTCAGGCCGTCCACATACCACTGCAAAGCCGAAAGCAATCCCACCTGATCGAGCATCGGCGGATAAAGAAGATGAGACATGCCTCGGGCTGCTGGATCGCCCCATCCAGGATCCGGCTTGCCTCAGCGGCAGGCTCCTGCTTGGAATTCGTTTTGCGGTCGAGCAGGCCGTCGACGAACATTTTGGCAGCCACCAGTTCCTGGCCGATGCTGTCGTGCAGTTCGCGTGCAATGCGGCGGCGCTCTTCGTCCTGCAACTCCATAAGGCGCCCAGACATGCGGCGCAATTCTTCATTCAGCGCTTCCAGTTGCCGCGCCCGCCGGTGCAGCTCCGCGAATACACTGACTTTGGCGCGCAGCAACTCGGGAATGACCGGAACCGAAATGTAATCTACCGCCCCGCGCTGGTACCCCTTCAGCCGATCAAGGTCGGTGAGGTGGACGGCAGAGATGAAGATGATGGCGGTCTGGCGGAACCGTGGATGTTCGCGGATCATGTCGGCCAACTCGAAGCCATCCAGTTCAGGCATACTTACGTCCATCAGCACCACGGCAACATCGGTCTTGAGGAGGTGCTCCAGAGCTTCGCGTCCGGAACTGGCCTTGATCAGATTCTCGCCCAACTCACCGAGTATGACCTCGTAACTAAGCAGTTTGGACGGCTGATCGTCAACCATCAAGACGTTCACTTTTTCATTTGCGCTCATGAATTCCTCTTCCTCCGGCTTCGAAACGCGAACGCCGAACCGGTGGCCACATTATCTGTGAAGCCACATACGCAAAGCTGACAGCAGTTGGTCCGTATTCACTGGCTTTGCCAGGTATTCGGACGCTCCTGCCTCCAGGCACTTTTCCCGATCGCCCTTCATTGCCTTAGCGGTAAGGGCGATGATCGGCAGCCGCCGGAACATGGGATTCTGCCGGATGACCTGCATGGTCGCGAAACCGTCCATCTCCGGCATCATGATATCCATCAGTGTAATCGCAACGTCCGGGGTCGATTCCAGCGTCGCGATTGCCTCACGACCGGTTCCTGCCGTCAGGACGGTCATTCCGCGGCGTTCGAGCACGCTGCTCAGCGCGAAGATGTTTCGCACGTCGTCGTCCACTACCAGCACCTTCTTGCCCACCAGCGCCTCGTCGGAGCGGTGCAACCGGTCAAGCATCTTCTGTTTCTCCGGTGGCAGGTCGGTGATGACGCGATGCAGGAACAGGGCAGTCTCATCGAGCAACCGCTCCGGCGATTCCACGCCCTTTACTACGACGCTCCTCGCCAGACTATGCAGGCGCACATCTTCTTCCGGAGACAATTCCTTTCCGGTGAAGACTACGACCGGCAGATCGCCCAGGGAAGGAGTATCGCGCAACTGGTCCAGGATCTCAAAGCCCGACATGTCGGGAAGTCGCAGGTCCAGCACAACGCAGTCGAACTTCTGCTCTTTGACCGTCTCCAGCGCTTCTCTGCCGGTGGCAGCGACGGTCACATCAATGTCGTCGTAACCCAGCAGTTCGCGAATGCTGAGCTGCTCGGCTGGATTGTCTTCGACTACCAACAAGCGTTTGCTGCGAGGAGTGGAATACTCCTTGATTCGATCCAAAGCTGCGTCGAGGCCCTCAGGCGTTGTCGGCTTGGTCACGAAGGCGAATGCCCCGCGCGCCAGACCGTGGTGGCGGTCTTCATCGAGGGTGAGCATTTGAACCGGGATGTGGCGAGTTGCCGGATCCTGTTTCAAATGATTGAGCACCGTCCATCCCAACATGTCGGGCAGGAAGACGTCCAAGGATATCGCCGTGGGATGGAATTCCCGAGCCAGCGCGAGCCCCTCTGCGCCACGCATCGCCACCAGGGTCTTGAACCCCTTGTCGCGCGACAAATCCCGCAACACCTGGGCATAGTGCGGATCGTCTTCGATAATCAGCAATACAGTGTCCTCGAGTTCCAGGCTGTCGCGATCATCCTCGAGCCGCTCCGACGGATGTTCGACCACGCTCACGCTGGCCAATGGCATCGACGCTGAAGCCTTTTTCTCGACTGCAGGCGCGGCCGCGGCGGATGGGCCCACGTAGGTTTGCGGCAGATAGAGAGTGAACGTGCTGCCTTCGCCTGGCGTACTACGCAGCTGGATTTCTCCGCCGAGCAGGTTGGCCAACTCGCGGCTGATGGCCAATCCCAGACCGGTTCCGCCGTACTTGCGGCTGGTGCCTGCATCTGCCTGTTGGAAGGCCTCGAAGATGATGCGTTGCTTTTCGTGCGGGATGCCGATTCCGCTGTCGGCCACCTCAAAGGCCACGACCGAGCCGGCACGGCTCAACACCGGATGGTCTTCGCTCCAGCCATTTTCTGCTAGCGATACCGAAAGCTTCACCCCACCTTGATCAGTGAACTTGAAGGCGTTGGAAAGCAGGTTCTTCAAGACCTGCTGTAAGCGCTTGGAGTCAGTCACCAGGCTGCGAGGAAGTGCGGTGTCGGTGTGGATCTCGAAGCCAAGTTTGCGAGTTTCCGCTTCGTGACGGAACGGCCTGCCCACCATATCGAGCAGGCTGGCGAAGAAGACATCTTCCGCTTCGACCGAAACCGTTCCCGACTCGATCTTGGAGAGGTCGAGAATGTCGCTGATGAGCGTCAGCAGGTCGGTCCCCGCGGCGTGAATGGTGCGGGCGTATTCGACTTGCTTTGGCGTCAGGTTGTGATCGGGGTTGTCGCTGAGTTGCTGGCCGAGAACGAGAATACTGTTCAAAGGCGTACGCAACTCGTGCGACATGTTGGCCAGGAATTCCGACTTGTACTTGGAAGTAAGCGCCAGTTCTTTTGCTTTCTCTTCCAACGCACGCCGGGCCTGCTCGATTTCCTGGTTCTTTCTTTCCACTTCGACGTTCTGCTCGGCCAGCTGTTGCGCTTTTTGCGCGAGTTGTTCGTTGGTCTGCTGCAACTCTTTTTGTTGGGTTTGCAGCTCGGTGGCCAACTGCTGGGATTGCTTCAACAGGCCTTCCGTTTGCATGGTGGCTTCAATACTGTTGAGCACGATGCCGATGCTGGCCGTCAGTTGCTCAAGCAGCGCCAACTGTGAAGCGGTGAAGTTGCTCAATGTCGCGAGTTCGATGACTGCCTTAACGCGGTCCTCGAAGAGCACCGGCAGAACGATCACATTCTTGGGAACTGCTTCAAACAGGCCGGAACGGATGGAAATGCTCTCCGGCGGAAGATCTGCGATCAAGATTCGTTTCTTTTCCAGCGCGCATTGCCCGATCAGGCCCTCGCCTCTCTGCAATTGCCGCAAATGTCCACCCTCGCCATCGCCTGCGAACGCTGAGAGCAAGACCATGCCTCCGGACTCTTCATCGTCCATCTGGTAGATGACGCCCTGCTGGGCGTTGACCAGAGGAGCGAGTTCGGTGAGCAGCATGCGTCCTACAGTAGTGAGGTCGCGTTGTCCCTGCAGCATGCCGGTGAAACGCGCCAGGTTGGTCTTGAGCCAGTCCTGCTCGGTGTTGCGCTCCGTGGTGCCACGGAGGTTGTTAATCATGGTGTTGATGTTGTCTTTCAGTTCGGCGACTTCGCCTCGCGCTTCCACCTGAATCGATCGCGTTAAGTCACCCTTGGTGACTGCGGTTGCGACCTCGGCGATGGCGCGCACCTGGTTGGTGAGGTTGTCGGCGAGCAGGTTCACGTTTCCAGTGAGATCTTTCCAGGTGCCGGCCGCGCCGGGCACGTTCGCTTGGCCACCGAGCCGTCCTTCGACGCCGACTTCGCGGGCCACGGTGGTTACCTGATCGGCGAAGGTGGCCAGCGTGTCGGTCATGTTGTTGATGGTTTCCGCGAGCGCGGCCACTTCGCCCTTGGCGTACACAGTCAGCTTCTGGGTGAGCACGCCGTTCGCCACGGCGGTCACAACTTTCACGATGCCGCGGACCTGCTCGGTGAGGTTGGCCGCCATCACGTTGACATTGTCCGTGAGGTCTTTCCAGGTTCCGGCCACGCCTGGCACCTGTGCCTGGCCACCGAGTTTGCCTTCGGTGCCGACTTCGCGGGCCACGCGGGTCACTTCGGCGGCGAACGCGTTGAGCTGGTCCACCATGGTGTTAATGGTGTTCTTCAACTCAAGAATTTCGCCTTTGACGTCGACGGTAATCTTGCGTGACAAGTCGCCGCGGGCCACGGCTGTCGTCACTTCGGCGATGTTTCGCACCTGGCCGGTGAGGTTTCGGGCCATGGCGTTGACGGAGTCGGTCAAGTCTTTCCACGTTCCCGCCACGCCGGGGACGTTCGCCTGTCCGCCGAGCCGGCCCTCGGTACCGACTTCGCGGGCGACGCGGGTGACTTCAGCAGCGAAGGATCGCAGCTGCTCGACCATGGTGTTCAGGGTTTCTTTGAGCTGCAGAATTTCGCCGCGCACGTCAACGGTAATCTTCTTTGACAAGTCGCCATTCGCGATAGCGGTTGCGACCTCGGCGATGTTTCGCACCTGGCCGGTTAGGTTGCTGGCCATGAAGTTCACGTTGTCGGTAAGGCCTCTTCCAGGTTCCGGCGACGCCCGGGACTTGCGCCTGACCGCCCAGCTTGCCATCGGTACCGACTTCGCGGGCCACGCGAGTGACTTCACCGGCGAACGCGTTGAGCTGGTCCACCATGGTGTTGATCGTGTTCTTGAGTTCGAGAATTTCGCCTTTGACGTTGACGGTAATCTTGCGTGACAAGTCGCCGCGGGCCACGGCCGTCGTCACTTCGGCGATGTTTCGCACCTGACCGGTCAGGTTGCCGGCCATGGCGTTTACTGAGTCGGTCAAATCTTTCCATGTACCGGCGACGCCGGGGACGTTCGCTTGTCCGCCGAGCCGGCCTTCAGAGCCGACCTCGCGGGCGACGCGCGTCACTTCAGCCGCGAACGATCGCAGCTGCTCGACCATGGTGTTCAGGGTCTCTTTGAGCTGCAGAATTTCGCCGCGGACATCGACGGTAATCTTCTTTGACAAGTCGCCGTTTGCAATAGCCGTCGCGACCTCGGCGATGTTTCGCACCTGTGCGGTGAGGTTGCCGGCCATGGAGTTGACGGAGTCGGTAAGGTCTTTCCAGGTTCCGGCCACGCCGGGCACCTGCGCCTGACCGCCGAGTTTTCCGTCAGTTCCCACTTCGCGGGCCACGCGGGTGACTTCGCCGGCGAAGGCGTTGAGCTGGTCCACCATGGTGTTGATGGTGTTCTTGAGCTCGAGAATTTCGCCCTTCACGTCCACGGTAATCTTGCGTGACAAGTCGCCGCGAGCCACGGCCGTCGTCACTTCGGCGATGTTTCGCACCTGACCAGTCAGGTTGCTGGCCATGAAGTTCACGTTGTCGGTGAGATCTTTCCAGGTGCCGCCGACGCCGGGCACGTTGGCCTGTCCGCCAAGCCGGCCTTCGGAGCCGACTTCGCGGGCCACGCGGGTGACTTCGCCGGCGAACGCGTTCAACTGGTCCACCATGGTATTGATCGTCTCTTTCAGCAGCAGGATCTCGCCGCTGACGTTGACAGTGATCTTTTTTGACAAGTCTCCATTAGCGATGGCGGTTGAAACTTCGGCGATGTTTCGCACTTGGCCGGTGAGGTTGCTGGCCATTGAGTTTACGGAGTCGGTAAGGTGCCTTCCAGGTTCCGCCGACGCCGGGCACCTGCGCCTGGCCGCCGAGTTTGCCGTCGGTGCCAACTTCGCGGGCAACGCGCGTCACTTCCGACGCAAACGAGCGAAGCTGGTCCACCATGGTGTTGAGCGTATCTTTCAGCTCAAGAATTTCGCCCTTGACGTCGACCGTGATCTTGCGTGACAAGTCGCCGCGGGCCACTGCGGTTGCTACTTCGGCGATATTTCTCACTTGCGCGGTGAGGTTGCCGGCCATGAAGTTGACGTTATCGGTGAGATCTTTCCAGGTTCCGGCGACGCCGGGCACTTCAGCCTGGCCGCCGAGTTTGCCCTCCGTGCCGACTTCGCGAGCCACCCGGGTGACTTCGCCCGCAAAACCGTTCAACTGGTCGACCATGGTGTTAATAGTGTTCTTCAGTTCGAGAATTTCGCCTTTCACGTCGACCGTAATTTTGCGTGACAAGTCGCCGCGGGCCACGGCCGTGGTCACTTCGGCGATATTTCGCACTTGGCCCGTCAGGTTTCCGGCCATGGAATTTACCGAGTCGGTCAAGTCCTTCCAGGTGCCGGCGACGCCGGGGACGTTGGCCTGACCGCCGAGTCGTCCTTCGGTGCCGACTTCGCGGGCCACGCGGGTGACTTCGCCGGCGAAGCGGTTCAACTGATCGACCATGGTGTTCAGGGTTTCTTTCAACTGGAGAATTTCGCCGCGCACATCGACAGTGATCTTGCGCGACAAGTCGCCACTGGCGATGGCAGTCGCGACTTCTGCGATGTTACGCACCTGTCCGGTCAGGTTGCTGGCCATGAAGTTAACGTTATCGGTAAGGTCCTTCCATGTTCCGCCCACGCCGGGCACCTGCGCCTGGCCGCCGAGTTTGCCTTCGGTTCCGACTTCGCGGGCCACGCGGGTCACTTCACCGGCGAATGCATTCAACTGGTCCACCATGGTGTTAATGGTGTCTTTGAGTTCGAGAATTTCGCCCTTGACGTTGACGGTAATTTTGCGTGACAGGTCGCCGCGGGCCACAGCGGTGGTCACCTCTGCGATGTTGCGGACCTGAGCGGTAAGGTTGCCGGCCATAGCGTTGACCGAGTCGGTGAGATCTTTCCAGGTACCGGCGACGCCCGGCACCACCGCCTGTCCACCCAGCTTCCCGTCGGTCCCGACTTCGCGGGCCACGCGGGTCACCTCTGACGCGAACGACCGCAACTGGTCGACCATGGTATTGATGGCTTCTTTGAGCTGGAGGATTTCGCCGCGCACGTCAACCGTAATCTTTCGTGACAAATCGCCGCTGGCCACCGCGTTGGTCACTTCGGCGATGTTTCGCACCTGGCCGGTGAGGTTGCTGGCCATGGAGTTGACTGAATCAGTGAGATCTTTCCAGGTTCCCGCCACGCCCGGTACTTTCGCCTGGCCGCCGAGTTTGCCGTCGGTGCCCACCTCGCGGGCCACGCGGGTCACTTCGGCGGTGAACACGCTGAGTTGCTGAATCATGGTGTTGACGATGTCGGCGGAGCGAAGGAATTCTCCTTCCAGCGGCCGTCCATCGACGTTGGTTCGGACCGTTTGCGTCAGGTTTCCCTGCGCGACCGCGGCGATGGCGCGGGTGACTTCGGTGGTTGGTCGGAGCAAGTCTTCGATCAAAGTGTTGACCGAGCTTCCCATCTCACCCCAGGCGCCGCGGGATTCGTGGAATTTTATTCGCTCCCGTGTCCGTCCTTCTTTGCCGACCACGTGGCCCACGCGCCTCAATTCCTCGGCCATCTGCTGATTGGCGGCCACAATCTCGTTGAAGGTGTCTGCGATCTTTCCGGAGAGCCCTGTCCAGGAGCCGGGAAGCCGCACCGAGAAGTCGCCGCCGCGCATGGTCTGAAGGCACGCCAAAATCGTAGCAAGATCGCCGGAAGAAGCCTCGACGGAGGAGAACTTGGCGCGGCCATTGCCTTTTGCAGAACTCTTCCGCAACGTGGTTGAGATTTCCCCCGCCGCAATAGGGGCGCTACTCTTCATGGTCATCTCCTAAGGTGAGGAACAGCACCGAGCCGCTGGCTCGTGTGATTTGGGGGAGGAGCCATTTTGCTACGGTTTTTCAAGCGCCAGATATTCCCGACGCCCGTTTTCATTTCATCACGAGGCTTGTTTCTTGGCTCTACAGTATTTACTGTATCTTCAGCGAAGGGCACGACTTCGGAGTCGTTCCGGCCGCGATGTTCGCGCCGAATGTCGGCTGCCCTACCGCGAATACATGATTTACGGTATTGACCTGAGGCGAGATGGAACCTAGCGTGAGCGATTGGCTGTTCATGGCGAAGGCAGCCAGTCTGCTGGCGGGTCGACTATGGTTCTGCGGATTGCATAAGGGGCGCGAATCGCAGGGCCGCAACCTTTTACATTGCTAACGGCGATAGCTTTACCGATCGCTGGCCCGCGGGCGGTTCATCGGAAGGAGTTATGGTTTGCCCGTGCGCGTATTAATTGCTGACGATCATGACGTGGTGAGGCGCGGTATTCGTTCGGTGCTTTCGAGCGAACCGGACCTCGAGATCATTGGGGAGGCGGCCGCTGGTGGGGAAGCGGTGCGCAAAGCCGAAGAACTCAGGCCCGATCTCATTCTGCTCGACATAAGTCTTCCGGACTTCAGCGGGGTTGAAGCGGCAGTGCGGATTCGGCGAGTGTCCCCTGAATCAACCATCTTATTTCTTAGCCAGCACGACTCGATCCAGGTAGCCAATGAAGCTCTGAGAACCGGGGCCCGTGGTTTTGTGGCCAAATCGGACGCGGCCCGGGAATTATCGGGCGCAATCCGCACGGTGATGAGCGGTGAAATTTTTCTCAGCCAGCGGCTCACTGGCGGCGGCGCCCACCCCGATAAGGTTGTCGCCGATAAGATCGTCGCAAAATAATTCTATTGGCGAACGATCGAGTCCTACATCCTGCTACCCAAGGTGTTCCCTTCAAGCGTTCTCTTCTAAACTCTGTCAAAGCTCCTGGCAGGCTGCCAACGAGGATGCCTATTTCCGCATCTTGATACAGACGTAAATCAACCGGAGAGGTGGACTCATGACACTACGCAAGGAAAAGAAACTGTTGGGAAATGTGTTGCTCGGGGCTGGACTGTATCTGCTGGATTCCGTACGTGACCGTTTGGCGGAGAATGCGAAAGATTTTAGCGAGCGCGCCCGTGAAGGCTATGGCGACCTGCGCGACCGCGCCACGGACATGTATTCGACTGCTTCCGACCGGCTGGGCCGGGCCAATGACGCACTAATGGGCGATGACCGCCGCTTTATGAACAATGCCGGCGCGGTGCTGCTAGGAGCCGGAATCGGTATTGGGATCGGCCTGCTTTTGGCCCCGGCAAGCGGAGAAAAGACGCGCAGCAACATCGCTGAAAAACTGCGCGATCGGTTTGCGGAAAAGGTGAAGCCGACGGGAACTTACGGAAGCTGATTTGATCCTTGCGAGGATACGGAACTGCTCAGGCGGAATTCGAGTTCGAACGTGTCTGGCGGACGACACCGCGGACGCCTCCTGATTCTCATTGCCATTGGGATCGTTGTGCTCTCACTGGTGTTTGTGGCGTTTCAACGAAGCCGCGGACCGCGGCCGCAATCTCCTCCCTTGCTTAACTCGCCAGAAAACTAAGGTTTCTGCACGAGCTGAAATCTGTCGAAGAGCTGAAAAGGCGCGGTGCACACGCCTTTTCACCTTCCTGTCTAATTGCGCTCACGGTCGAGGCTGTTCCTTTTCTGGCTTAGGCTGTTCCTTTGGTTGCTTCGGAGCAGGAGCAGATTTTTCAGGCGCAGCTTTGGGTGCGGGTTTCTCAGGCGCTGCCTTGGCTGGCGGAGGAGTTCTGGTTTCCGACTTAGCTGGAGGAGCGGTTCTTTTTGCCGGAGTTTCCGATTCGGGTCGAGACGGAGCAGTATTCTTGGCGCGTCGTTGCGGCGGAGTCTTGGGCTCGGATTTTTCGGGTGCAGCATGCCGAGTTTCGGGCTTTGTCTCCGGTTTCTGTTTCGGTTCAGGGGCAGCCTTGGGTTGCTGATGTTGCTTTTCCGTCGCAGCAGGTGGATGCGGAACCTCACGCTCCGGCGCAGTGCGGCGCGGCGCGGCTTCGTTCTTGGGCTGGGCCTTGGGTTCGGCGGGCTTAGGCTCAGCCTTGTTTCGAGGGTTGGCTTCTGCCGGCGTCCGAGGCGGCGTGTTGGCTGCGCGCGAGGCTGGTGCTTCCTTCTTTTCTGCCTTTTCTGCAGCGGCCTTTTCTGCATTCGCGTTATAAGGTGCACCGGCCTTGGTCGCCGGTTTTACGCCCGCTCCGGTGAATTCGCCGGGTTTTGCTGTCGCGCCGATCGGAGGCCGTCCATGGTTTGTGGAGGCCAACAAAGCGCGATTGCTGGCAGCAGCGTGTTCCTGCTGGGTTTGCGCCTCGGTGGGGCCGGCGCGCCGTTCGCGCGCGGCAGATAATTCTGCCGCTGTGGGCCGGACCGTCGTCCCGCCGTTGCCGCCGTTATAACTGACGCGGTTGACGGTGTTGGTGTTGTTGATCACCGTGGTGTTGTAAACATTGTGAACGTTGGTGACGTTCACGTTGTTGACCGAGCGGTTGTAGTAGAACTGGCCGCCCCGCCACTCGCCGCCCTGATATCCGGACCCCGGTATAACCGAAACCGTAATTGATTCCTCCATAGAACCCAATGGTCGGGCCCCAATAGCCTGCGTTCCATGCGAATGCTCCACCGTTCCAGCCCCAATAGCCGGGAGTCCAAAGCAGTCCGGGTGTCGGAGCCGTGACCCAAGTTCCGGGAACCCAGTAATAGCCCTCCGGGCCATAAGCCCAATAGCCAGGCGTCCACATGTAGCCGGGTGCCGGGCAAGGCGGTTGCTCATAAACGGGCAAAGCGGGCGGAACCGACGGTGATGGAAATGCCGATTTGTCCCCAGGCGAAGGGGAATACCGTAAGCAGCACCACCGCCAGCAAGATTGAACGAACGAAGCCACTTCTACGCATTGGTTTCCGTGCCTCCTTTAAATTTTTGAGCCTGACGATAGGCGCTCGACGGCCTTAAGCTGCCGCGCGTGTGCGGGCAGCTTTATGCGCTGCCTGATTGCGGCCTTTCTTTCCTTTGGTGCGAACTGCTTTCATGGCCGCAGTTTGACGAGCTGACGATCCGCGCTTTCGTGCACTTTGACGGGCTTGCTTGGAGAGTGACTGGGTTGAAGCCGCGCTGGAACCTTCGCGGCGCAATGCAGCGGTGGTCGCGCGTGAGCGGTGGGCGGAAGGACGTTGTCGCGAATGACCTTGACCTTTGCGCGAATCGCGGCTGGCTTGTTGGGCAGTCTTTTCAGAAACCGTGCCTTTGCGAGGCTGTGCCAACTTCACTCCCGCGCGGCGCGCCTTCGAAAGACCGATCGCTACTGCCTGTTTTGTCGATCCCGCACCGCGTTTGCCTTCTCGAATGTGGTGTATCTCTTCGCGGACGAACTCCCCCGCTTGCGTACTCGGTGATTTTCCTTCGCGGGCGTCTTCCCGTGCGCGTTCCAGCGTTTCGTTCTCAGGCATAGCACCCTCCGAGGACGAGCCTATCCCGCACCGTGCATGCGCGGAATCGAATAGATGCCGTAGCTGGTCAAACAGTTTGCTGTAGCAGAAATGACGAGATGGCAGTGCGATTCTGCCGCCAATTTGCAGCTTGCACCGGATAGACCGGTAGAGCCAAGGCCCAGATTTCGCCGCCGATACGGGTGCCAGAGCCGCTACCGATGTAGCGGTCCTGAATTAGATCTCAAAAATACGATAGGCGGCGGGAGGCAGTTGGGCTTGGAGCAGCGTGATCGCGACGTTGTGCACGGGAATGCCGGCGATTGTCTTTCCATCGAGCTGTCCGTTGTGAGCGTGGCCGTGGAGTATGAGATCGGCGCCATGGCGATCGACGACTTCGGCCGGACGGGACGTGCTGAAGAAGGGATAAATTTCCGTTGCTTCTCCCTGAACCGTTGCAGCGATCGGAGCATAATGCAGCACGACTACACGCTTCGGGGCGCGTAGTTGTGCCATGGCGCGTTCGAGCTTGAGGGCTTCGTCGATGGAGGCCTGCACGAACTGCTTGACCCGCCAGCCAGATGGTAAAAACATCCATGCTGCCCGGAAGAGGAACGACCGAGTTGTCCGCAATGCCGACAATGATTTGCCCCAGGCTGCGAACGTGCAGCAGCCATATCCAGAGCGAGGAAATAGCGAGCAATTGCGAGACTGGCAGCATGGAATGGTCGAAACTAACTACAGTTGGTTAGATGTTTTCTGCGCCGTGCCGTCGCTTGCGGCAAGCCCTGGCTTGAATTCAGGTGTTTCGAGTATGGCGAAAACGGGGGCGCAGCGGTAACCATTAAATATGAAACTGGCGATGGTTTCGGCGCATCCGGGTATTTGCGCGCACTTGCGCAGAAACGGTGACCCATGGAAGCAGTGACAGGCGTTTTTCTCTCGCAGTCCGATGCCGAACGGGCAATTCGAGCCTTGCGCTCGGCCAACATCCCTGAAAACAAAATTACCTTGCTCACTCCGGCAACCACTCCCGCGGCAACAAGAGGCAGTTCCGATCACGGCTGGGGAACAACCGGGGATGGGACGAGCGATCGGTGCAGTTGTGGGTGCAGCCGGCGGGCTATCCACCGGTGCTTTCGTAGCCGCGGTGCTTCCGGCCGTAGGGCTGGTCACGGCGGTCGGTTTGTTAGGAACGGCGATCCTGACCGCTGCCGGCGCAGGGGTGGGTGCAGCCGCCGGCGACTCACTTGAAAATCACATGACGGACGGCCTTCCCGAAGACGAAATATTTCTTTACGAAGATGCTCTTCGCAAAGGACGCAGCGTCGTCATTGTTCTGGCGGAAGACGATGATGGCGCGAAAGCGGTCAGGGAATTGTTTAAGGTCGAAGAAGCCGAGACTATCGACGCTGCCAGGCAGCAATGGGTGCACGGACTGCGAAGTGCCGAACAGGAGCATTACATTGCTTCTGGCCGGAACTTCAGCGACGACGAAACCTTTTACCGCCTTGGTTTCGAGGCTGCACTCCACGCTCGCACACGTTGCATGGAGTTCGACCAGATGTCGGCCGAGATGGACAGCAAGCTGGAAGATCTGCAACGGGAACATCCCGGCGCGCAAGTTGCGGACGCGTACACTCGTGGCTATCGACGCGGCCGCGACTATTACCAGCAGCTTTGCGAGGAGTCGAAAGCTGCGTAGGCGCAAGTCTAAACGCGTTTACAGTTTTGTAAGTCGCAAGCCAACTCTGGCCAGATCAATCGAAGAAAGGGAATTCAATGACCAAGACGTTGATGCTAGCTTTCGCACTGCTGCTTTCGACCGCGTGGCTGCAAGCGCAAAATCAGCCCGCCTCGGAACCAGCCATCGCGGGACCAATCTCCACAAGGCCAGACGCAGACTGCTCCACCCGACCAGACCGCGCCTACCGCCGATTCCAGCCAGGTAGGATCGGCTTCGGGACAGATGGGTAATCGAGCCGCGGGCCAGACTTCCGTTGAAGGCTGCCTGCAAAACTCAAATGGAAACTACACCCTCACTGACGATTCCGGAAATACCTATCAGCTTCAGGGCGACACCGCGAAGTTCAGCGAACATGTTGGACATGAAGTCCGAATTACGGGCACGACTTCCGGCGCTACCGCGGGAAGTTCAGGTTCAGATATGTCATCGGGAAACTCGCAGGCGCAGCCGACACTGACCGTGCAACGACTCAAGCACATCTCGAAAACCTGCAATAACGACAAAGCAATGGGCAAGTAATTCGTCTTCGCTTGGCCCGTGAAACCTCGCTGCGGCGCAGAGCATCTTATTAACTGGTTACGTCGGTCGGACAATCAGGCTGCAGGCTTAAGCTGCTTAGTCAGATTCACCGACCGACCTGACCTCCAATCCACGCGCAGCCGGTGTTCTAAGCCACCGACATTCTCCGGTCAGTGGTCTCCGTCATCTCAGGAACGGGGATCGAAACCCGCAGCAAAGTTCCGGTGGCGTCAGAATCGATCTCCAGCGAACCCCCAAGCTCGCGCAGCCGCTCGCGCATTCCAGAAATTCCAACTCCGGTTTCAGATGGGCCTTCATTCAGGCGCTTCAGCGTTCCTTGCGGAATACCGCCTCCGTCGTCTTTTATTTCAAGCCGTACCTCACGGGGACCCATGCTGAGACGAATGTCGACCGCCGAGCTGTTGGAATGGCGGTGAACGTTGGTAAGACCTTCCTGCAACGCGCGGAAGAGCGCGATTTCTGCATCCTGGCGAAGTCGAAAGACCTCCGGTGGGAGACTCAAGTCCACCTTGATTCCGCTGCGTTGTGCGAAACCGTCGACGAACCAGCGCGCGGCTGAACCAAAGCCGGCTTCATCCAGCAATGGAGGATGCAGAAGGTGCGAAACGGTGCGCGTTTCCGCCAGGCAGCGCTCTGCAATGTCGGAGCATTCTGCGGCGATCGCGGCGGGATCGCCGTGGTTGGCGGCCAGCAAATCCAGGTTCATCTTCAGGGCGGTCAAATATTGCCCCAGGCTGTCGTGCAATCCTCTAGCTATTCGCCGCCGTTCGTCGTCCTGCAAGGTGAGGATTCTGCCACTCAGTCTCCGGGCCGCATCTTCCGCGCGTTTGCGCGCGGAGATGTCGGTATTGATCTCCAGCCATCCAGTCGCATTGCCTGCTGAATCTCGCAGCGTGGTCCAGCGGCTCGCAGCTACGATCCGGTTTCCGTCGCGTGTGGTTTGCCGTAGCTCGCCCTCCCATGCATTCCGGCTCTCAATCTCACGCAGCGGGATGGGATATTCAGTGCGCAGTAATTCCCCGGGCGCGCGACCGAGGGCTTCGTCCTTGCTCCAGCCGTACAGTCTTTCGGCGCCGTGGTTCCAATAGGAGATCTTTCCTCCCGCGGTTTTCACAAAAATTGCGTCATTTGTCAGATCGAGAAGAGCGGCTTTCTCCATGACGTCCGCGGTTGTTTCCTGTAGCGCGGCCGTTCGTTCGCGGACTCGGTCTTCCAGTTCGGCGTGAGCTTTCTTGAGCGCTTCTTCGGCGCTCTGCCGCCTCGCGATGGTGCGGCGGCTGGATTCGCCCAAGGCAATAATCACTGACGACAGAACTAGAAAACCCATCATTCCCGAGAATTCGGTTTGGGTCTTTCCAGCGAAAGATTCATAAGGACGCAGGAACCAATACCAGACTCCGGTTCCCCCCAACGCGACAGCCACGAGGGAGGGACCGATTCCGCAGTACCATGCCGAAAATACGATTGCCAGCCACATGGTGTGATAGGGATTCTGGTGCCCAAGAAAGGGGCTGAGCGTGTCCCGTAGGAGCAGGGCGGCGACTGCGGCCAGCGCGCCCAGAACATACCGCATTACGTTTTGTCGGATTTTGCTCATCGAATGTGGAAATCTGCCCCTGGCGTCAGCTTCGGGGTGGGCGGCTGCCGCTCGAAGTTCCCCGGCGTCGGCGGTAGTGCTTTATTATTCTATCTCTACCGGTCAAAGAACCCTTAATAATTGCGGGCCACTCGCTCTGAGTTGTGCGAAATTCTGTGAAAACTGTGCGAATCGGACAAGTTCTATATCATCCCGTAAAACCAGTCGGAATACAGCAAATGCTGTAGGAAAAACCTAAACTCACGGTACCGAAACCCCGGTCGCCGTATTTGCCGTCGCCACGCTTAGAGCTTTGCAGCTCGTTAGCATCTATGGTCGAGACATGAGTGGCGCGCCGGTGCAGTCACGAGAGATTTCCACCGCTCCTGCAGGGAATTACGGCCGTCCCTTGGCGGTGGTTGCCAGTTTGTTCTTTATGTGGGGATTTCTCACGTGCCTGAACGACATTCTCGTCCCACGCTTGAAAACCGTTTTCGATCTTAACTATGCGCAAGTAATGTTGATTCAATTCAGCTTCTTCTCGGCATATTTTTTGTTTTCGATTCCCGCTGCCAAGGTCGTCGACTGGATCGGCTATCAGGGCACGATGGCGCTCGGACTGGTGACGATGGCGGCTGGCGCTTTTTTGTTTGTCCCCGCTGCAAGTGTGCCCTCTTATCCGCTCTTTTTGACTGCTTTGATGATTCTGGCCACTGGGATCACCGCACTACAAGTCGCTGCCAATCCTTACGTCATCGCATTAGGCCCGCCGCAGACTGCTTCGAGCAGGCTGGTTCTGACCCAGGCATTCAACTCACTGGGCACAACCGTCGCTCCGAAATTCGGCGGCCTGCTAATTCTCTCCGCTGCGCCTGTGCTCGTGAAAGAAGTAACGAAACTCTCTCCTGCCGCGCTTCTGGCGTACCGCGCGCAGCAGGCCAGTTCGGTGAAGCTTCCGTATATCGTCATCGGTTGCGTGCTTGTTGCGCTGGCTTTTGTTATCGGGATTTCGAGGTTGCCGAAGATTGAGTCGGCCCGTCACGAACTCGGAGAGCGCATCGGCGATTCGCTTCTGAACCATCGCAACCTGGCCCTGGGTGCGATTGGCATCTTCGCGTACGTGGGCGCAGAAGTGGCAATTGGTAGCTTTCTGGTCAATTATTTCAGCCAGCCGGAAGTTGCAGGTCTGACCGAAAAAGCCGCTGCCGGCTACGTTTCATTCTATTGGGGTGGGGCCATGGTTGGGCGGTTCATCGGTTCCGGCCTGTTGCGAAAAATCAGGACTGGCCGTCTGCTGGCCGTCTGCGCTGTGTGTGCGATCACGCTGGTTACGGCGTCGATGCTCACCAGTGGATCGCCCGCAATGTGGAGCATGTTGGCGGTGGGATTATTTAATTCCGTGATGTTCCCCAGCATTTTTGCGTTGGGAGTCGCCGAACTGGGACCTTTGGTCGGAGACGCCTCCGGCATTCTCAATATGGCGATCGTCGGCGGAGCGGTGGTTCCCCTGGCCCAGGGATTTATCGCCGACCGCATTGGAATTCACCATGCGTTCTTCTTGCCGTTAATCTGCTACGCGTACATTTTCTACTATGCGCTGGTCGGCTCGCGCCCGAATAGCGAGAGACTTCCGCGCCGGGCATGATCCTCTGTTTCTTCTGCGCTGCTCTGCGGCAGATACTGTAGTCCGGAAGGTGTACGGTTCATCCGCTTCGGCTTGAACCAAGTCTCTCGTGCGGCATCTAAATAACATGTCGATGCCAACCTCTGAGCAAGTGCGTTGCAGACAGTGTGGGTGCCGAAATTGATTCGCGCTTTCATTTTTGTGGCATGTGCGGCAGCCAATTGCGGCAGCTTTCGCATGAAAACGCGGAGGCAGCAAGCGCGGAAATTCCCGAGCCGGCGAGGGCAGTGAGTGGCCCTTCGTTTCTCGGCTTGGGAGAAGAACCCACAGCGAGTGGAGCTTATTTGCTCGAAGACGACGCGAGTCGTCCATCCCGCGCGGGCCTGGTGGTTGCAATACTGTTCGTGGCAGCGGTTGCTGCCTCTACATGGCATTGGCGTGGTGATCTCAAACAGTGGGCTGGGCGCTTTATTCACAACACGCAAACCCAAACCAATGCAAGCTATCAGGTCGCACCGATTTCTACTTCGGGATCGGAAGTCGCGGGGAGCTTGCCCACAGCGCAATCCATAACAGCGACCCCGGCAGTTGCGACGCCGGAAAATTCCAGCGGGCCTCCGGCGGCGTCCCCAGCCGTGCAAGCTGACAACTCTGCTAGCGCGAATGCGGCAACGAGTTCGGCGCAGCCACCAGCCTCAAGCGCGGGCCCGCTGCCTCCGCAAGCCGACACAACCACCGCAGTCCCCAACCCAATGAGCGATCAGCCCGCGGCAAAACAATCCGAATCTGCAGAAAAGGAAACATTGCAGCCGGCCCGTGCCGCCGACACGACGGGTGACAATCTCGAAGCCGAAGGCGAAAAATATTTGTATGGCTCCGGCGTTCCAGCCGACTGTTCGCGCGCGCAGAAGAATCTCTTGACTGCGGCGGATCAGGAGAGTTCAAAAGCGGCCAGTGTTTTGGGAACCATGTATGTCACCGGACACTGTGTCCCGCGCGATCTTTCGCTCGCCTACGTGTGGTTTGCGAAAGCGATGCGGCTCGATCCTGACAATCCCCGCTTCGAACACGATCTCATGGTGGTGTGGAACCAGATGACGCCTGACGAGCGGCAAATCGCCATTCATCGCAAACCGTAAAGGCAACCCCAGTGGGCGCGATTCGGCGATGAGTACCAGGCGGCGTGTCTACAGAGTGTCCGCGTGAGCAGCTACAGAGTCAGACTTATTGGCGATCGCGCGCACTGCATCTATGCTCCGGTTCGTGGCTTTTTTCCTCGAAGGTTCCCGCCTCACGGGCAGGAGTCAGGCTGTTAAGCAGATCTGACTCCTGCTTCTCGCCTCTGTGATGTGCATTTGCCCCGCGAAAACAGAGGCTCTTCCATCTTCCTATTCCTGCTTCCTATTCCTGCAACCATGCGGTCTAAGAAAAAATACAGCGTCGGACGGATAGTTTTTGATTTGCGTCCCAGCTATTTCTTGATTGCTCGAACGCGAGGGATCGACGGCAGGCGTTGGCCCATACCTCCCCAAGAACCGGCGCCTGCCATCCTTCCCGAAGATCTTTCGCAATCCTCGAAGTCATTCGCGGTTTCGCCTCTGCGTTCTTTCCGCAACAGCCACAGTTCATGCAGAAATTTGCATAGTGGTTCCCGCCCCGATTGATACAGCAACACAAGGATACCCATACAGACTGAACCGGATAGTCGTTTTGGCCTGCAGATTTTATTTTCCTTGCTGTAAGGACGCACGATTCGATTGCGCATTGCATTCCTAAACGCAGGATGCTTCGAAAGGAGAGGCGAGTGAATACCGACTCTAGCACCGTGACAAGGTTAGATCCAGACTTGATTAAGCGAGCTCAAGCAGGAGACGCAGACGCGTTTGCCGTTCTCTTCCATGCCCACAAGGCGCGGGTGTATTCGCTCTGTCTCCGCATGACGAACAACAGCGCAGAAGCGGAAGACCTCACCCAGGACGCATTCCTGCAGGTGTTCCGCAAGCTGTCGACATTTCGTGGAGAGTCCGCGTTGTCGACGTGGCTTTATCGCATCGCGGTAAACACGGTGCTGATGCATTTCCGCAAGAAAACGCCGTGCCAGGTGTCGCTCGACGCCCCGGTGACGAAGACTGGTGAGTCCAAACCGCTGCGCCGCGAATATGGCACGCGCGACAACCGCCTGGCCGGCTGCATCGACCGCATTACCTTGACCCGCGCGATCCGCGAACTGCCGGAAGGCTACCGCAAAGTTTTTCTGCTGCATGAAGTGGAAGGTTATGAGCATCAGGAAATCGCGGAATTTCTGGGATGCTCGACTGGTAACTCGAAGTCGCAGTTGCACAAAGCCAGACTTCGCATGCGCGAGTTGCTGGCGCGGCAGGAACGCGTGGAGACCAGAGAACCTGAGGCGGTTGAAGTTGAGCACGAGATCCCGCTTCCTCTGCCGGCTGCAGAGTACCAAGCGCCGCAAATGTGTTTTACCTAAACGCCGGACAGCGCGGCCATCTGCAAACTGCGGATGGCCGCGGTTTGGTGCGGTCTGCAATGTCTACTCATCCATCCAAGGGCTTAGTTTTCAACACTTCCCTCGCCAGAACATCTTCCGCGAGGGCTTGCGTCAAGAAAAAATTACACGCGTTCCAAGCCCGGTTCATTTCATCCCCCAGCGAAATCAGTAGATTCCCTTAGGCGGAATTGTGGCAATGATTGTGCAGGTGGTAATCGGGTAATGTTCGACGACAAACCGAGTTGGCAACGCTTGAAAGAGCGTTCCAGCGCTTCCACCGTCTGGAATGGAAGTGCGAAATCGGTAGACGAAGGGAGGGTTGCGTGAATCCAACGGTTGAGGAGTTCCAGGCTACACGTCCGGTGCTGCCACTTGTGAACTCGACTTTTGCCCGGAGGTCAGCGATGAATTCGTATCGCATCCTGATTGCTGATGACCACGAAGTCGTGCGGCGCGGAGTGCGGAGTTTGCTGACAAGTCACCCGGGCTGGGAAGTGTGCGCGGAGGCCAAAGACGGCCGGGAAGCGGTGGAATACAGCAAAGAGCTAAAGCCCGATCTGGTGTTGCTCGACATCGGAATGCCCAACCTAAATGGGCTGGACGCCGCGCGGCAGATCATCGCCAACCATCCGCTCACGCACGTGCTGGTGTTGACCATCTACGATTCCGATCAAGTTGTGCGCGACGTGCTGGCCGCAGGCGCAAGAGGGTTTCTGTTGAAGTCCGATGCCGGCAAGGACCTGATCAACGCAGTGGAGGCAATGCAGCGTCACAGCACTTTTTTCACTTCGCAGGTGGCGGAGATTGTGCTCGACGGATATCTGGAGCAACGCCAAGAGTTGCCGCCTTCCCCTAGAAATCGCCTGACACCACGCGAGCGGGAAGTTGTGCAACTTCTGGCGGAAGGAAAAACCAGCAAGGAAGTGGCGTCCGCACTCTCTCTGAGCGTGAAGACTGCCGAAACTCACCGCACCAACATCATGCGCAAGCTTCGACCTGCATTCCGTCGCAGACTTGACGCTCTACGCCGTGCGCAACGGAATCATCCAGGTTTTTTAGGACGTTTCGGAGAATGGCATTGGTTCCGGTCAGGACGAAGCCGGAATAAGGGGCTCATGCGACCGTTCTACCGGTTTCACCCGATACCACCTGTCCTTAGGCTCGGATAGGCTCGAATGAGGGCTTCGACTCGCATATTTCGCGGGCAAACTGCACCCCCATTTGCCACTTCTACGCGGTGCTCGCAGGGTAACGCGTCCGGGCAAACCAGAGTTGAGGAGAGCAACTACGGCCGCCAAGCGCGTGTTGATCGTCGGTGGGAACGAAACCAATATCGGCGTTATAGAAACGACAGCGCGTGCCTGGATGATGGAACCGGTCGTCTGCTCCTCGCTGAATGATCTTCGCGCGGCCATAGCGGCAGAAGGCTTGGTTCTGATCTTTTCTGAAGAAATTTTGCCGGAAGGCCAGTATGGGGATGTGCTGTTGATGGTGGCGCGAAGCGGACGCAGGGGCCCGGTCGTAGTAGTGATTTCGGATGAGAACCGTGATCGGGTTCATCGGGAAGCAATGGAGCTGGGAGCGTTTGAAGTTATCGCTCATCCGTGTTCCAAACAGGACGTGCAGTGGGTGGTGATTCGCGCGATGAATTCGCCGCGACTTCCGCGCCCGCCGCACCGCATGTAAAGGAACCTTACAGCTCTCTGAAACGTGTGTTATGCGATTGTTAAGCGCAAGATTGATCGTGGCCCTCATTGTAGGCGTCACCCTGGTTTCGCTGTCCTCGTCCTACTACGAGGTGCTGGCAGAAAAACGCGCCCAGCGCAAAGACCTGGTCCATCGCGCCGAAGTTTTAGGAGAAAGTCTTGCCAGCAACGTAGAGCGCGATCTGCAAAAGGGCTCTACCCGGGGCGTGCAGCACATCGTGGAACGTTTTGGCAACCGCGAACACCTGGTTGGACTGGCAGTCTACGATCAGCAAGACAAGCCGATTGCCGTGACCCGGGCCGTCGGAGACAATGTCGCCGCAATTTCGCCGATCGTGTCGCAAGCTCTGACCCAGAATCAGGGGATCAATATTTTTCAGAGGAATGGCCAGTCGTCCCTCAACATTTACGCGCTGCCGCTTCACGGAGCGGACAACGAAGTTATTGGCGGTCTGGCGATCGTGCACGATGCAAGCTACATTTCCGCCGATATCCGGCGGATTTGGCGCGGGACATTTCTCAGCACGCTGGCGTATGTGTTTTTGATTATGGTGCTCACGCTCCTGATCGTTCGCTGGAGCATCGCCGGGCCGATTGCACGCACCGCGCAGTGGATGCGGGCTTTGCGCACCGGACGAATCACCTCGCGGCTGCACGTCCCCGACCTGCAATATTTTCGTCCGCTGGCGAGCGAAGTTGTGACCCTTACCGAGAGTCTTAGCAAGGCGCGGTCGGCGGCGGAGACCGAGGCGCGTTTGCGGGAGGCATCGGAGTCGTTGTGGACTGCGGGCCGGTTGGCGGTGAATGTGCGCACGCGCCTCGATGGCGGCCGCATTTTTGTGGTGTCCAATCGCGAGCCGTACATGCATGTCCGGCAAGGAAGGACGCGAAAAGTGGTCGTACCACCCAGCGGTTTGGTCACGGCGTTGGAGCCAATTCTGCGCGCCTGTGACGGCACCTGGATCGCGCATGGCAGCGGGGATGCGGACCTCGAAGCGGTGGATTCTCACGACCGACTGCGCGTGCCGCCCGATGAACCGCGCTACAGCCTGCGCCGCGTCTGGCTGAACAAAATCGAGGAAGAAGGTTACTACTACGGATTTTCGAATGAAGGATTGTGGCCGCTATGCCACATCGCACACACACGGCCCACCTTCCGTGCGTCCGATTGGGAGTACTACCAATCGGTGAACCGCAAATTCGCCAGTGCGCTTCTCGAAGAAATGGAAGATGTCGAAAAGCCGCTGGTGCTGTTGCAGGATTATCACTTTGCGCTCTTGCCACGGATGATTAAACAAAAGCGGCCGGATGCGCGGGTTGCGATTTTCTGGCACATTCCCTGGCCCAATCCCGAAGCCTTCCGCATCTGCCCCTGGCAATCTGAGTTGCTGGACGGACTGCTTGGCGCCGACTTGATCGGTTTTCATATCCAGTCGCATTGCAACAATTTTTTGCAGACGGTCGACCGCACCCTCGAGTCGCGCATCGACTGGGAACACTTTTCCGTGAGCCGGCTCGAGCATCGCACGCTGGTGAAGCCATTTCCCATCAGCGTGGACTTTACCGAAGGCGAGGTCAACGAAGAAGGTGAAGTGCCGGCGTACGCGGAGCGTTCGGCCCTGCTGAAGACGCTGTCGACCGAAGCCATTTTCATGGGCTTGGGCGTCGATCGCGTCGATTACACCAAGGGTATACTGGAGCGCTTTCTTGCAGTCGAGCGTTTCTTAGAGAAGTATCCGGTCTATCAGGGCCAGTTCACGTTCGTGCAAATCGGAGCGCCCAGCCGTACCCACATTAAGCGGTACCACGACCTGTTGGCTGAGATTGAGGCCGAGGCGGAGCGGATCAACTGGCGCTTTCAGAGCGACAAGTGGAAGCCTATCGTTTTTCTGAAGCGCCAGCACAATCACGACGAGATCCAGACCTACTATCGCGCTGCCGATCTGTGCCTGGTGACCTCGCTGCACGACGGCATGAACCTGGTCGCCAAGGAGTTTCTGGTGGCGCGGCAGGACGAGCGGGGAGTGCTGGTGCTTAGTTGTTTCACTGGCGCCGCGCGCGAACTGCGCGATGCGCTGCTGGTAAACCCCTATAACATTGATCAAACGGCGGAAGCGATTCGCTTGGCCCTGGAGATGGACCCGGAAGACAAGCAACTCCGCATGCAGCGAATGCGCCGGCTGGTGCGCGAGCACAACGTCTATCGCTGGGCTGGCAATCTGATTGAGGAACTAACCGAGCTACGTCTTGAGAACGCGGATGAGAACGGCAGAGAAAAAAACAGAAGCGAACTTTCCGTCGGATGACAATGACGGTCTTGCATCTCCCCGCGGCCGCCGGGTCACGATCACGAACTTTATTGAACGGGTGGCGCGGGCCAGGAAATCCGTGTTGCTGCTCGATTACGATGGAACGTTGGCGCCGTTTTGCGCAGACCGCAGGCAGGCCTTTCCATTCCGGGGCGCCGCGGAACTGCTGCATGAAATCATGTTAAGCGGACGCACCCGGGTTGTGATTATTACTGGGCGGAATGCGTATGAGGTGGTGTTTTTTCTCCGGGCCGACCCGATCCCCGAAGTCTGGGGATCGCACGGACTGCAACGCCTGAAACCGGGTGGAAACTGCGAAATGCCGCACGTCGACGCCGACGTTTCGCAAGCCTTGTCGGAGGCAGGCCGATGGTTGTCCGAACGCGGATTGCAGCGCCTCACTGAGTTCAAACCGGGAGGAATTGCTGTCCATTGGCGCGGACTGCCCGAGCCTCATGCAGCGGAAATTCGCGACAAAGTGTTGCAGGCGTGGCACCCGATCGCCATTCATCCTCATTTGGAGTTATTGGAGTTCGATGGTGGCATTGAAATAAGAATGCGCAAGTTGGATAAAGGCGATGCCGTGCGCACCATCCTCGGGGAAACCGGAACCGACGTCCCGATCGCTTACCTGGGCGACGATGTCACAGATGAAGATGCCTTCGCGGCCCTCGCAGATCACGGATTGAGCATCTTAGTACGCCCGGAGTGGCGCAAGACACTCGCGCAAAGCTGGCTGAAACCCCCGGACGAGGTACTGGATTTTCTCTCGCGGTGGTGGCAGGCCTGCTGCGGCCAGGGACGCGAAGGGAGATGTCGGTTCGATGAACCATCCAACACTCGAACAAACTGCCGATCGGCACAGCAGGGAAGCGCTGCCGCTCAAGGCCAGAAAGCCGTTTTACTTTAATACTTCGGAACATCTGCTGCGCATTGGCCGGGAACGGGCGACGAACCTTTCCGAGTTGCTGGAGGCTCTGCGTTATTGTCCGCCTGAGTCGGTCTTCCAGCATACTTTCCGGACGTTGCAGGAACACCATTTTATTCGGCAGGGATTCTCCAACGATTTTGCGCAGTGGGCCAGTTCCGCCTGTAACGAGCCGGCACTGGCTGAACGTCTGTCAAGCGTCGACGTGCGGGAGTTTACTTCGCTGGAAGATCTGCGGCAAAACCTGGTGAGCATTCTCGAAAGCTATCTGACCGAGAACACTGCGGCGAGCAATGCCCTGCTCACGAGCCGTTTTATTTTTGTGCTGCCGATATTTGTGTGCTGCCGACGCCTTTTGCGCCGGACACGTTGACTGGATTTGTCGACGGATTGAGGCGGGTGAGCATTCACTCCGTTCACCATCATTTCATTGAAGCGCGTCTCCGCCTGAAAATGATGTCGAACGATTTTTCGCAATGGTTGCTGGAAGAAGTGAGCCTGCCGGACACAGCTCGCGCGGTGAACCGCATCGATATCTACACCTCAACTCTCGAAGGCGTGCGCCGCCAAATCATCGGCATCGTCGAAAGGTCGCTGCAGTAGCCACACCGAAACATTATGAAAGCCACAGAACATCTTGAAGAAAAAAAGTCTCCAAGGAATGGCGCGAACGGAGAACCCACGACAACCGGAACCACAGTGCCCGTAGCTCCTGCTCCTGCGGAAGAGAAGCAAGCCCGCCGCGACTATCGCATTCCGCCGGTTCCACCCCCCCCGCCGCATTTAGATGACTACAAGAACATTGTCGGTCAGGCGAACCTGGATTCGCTTCGCTTCCTCGCCCGTGATCTGAAAGGTAAGACCGTCAAAATGGTGAACTCGACCGCCGTCGGCGGCGGCGTGGCAGAGATGTTGAACCGCCTGGTGCCGCTGCTTAGCGAAGTCGAAGTGCCAACGCACTGGGAGGTCATTACCGGGGGCAATGATTTCTTTGAAGTGACCAAGGCGTTTCACAACGCGCTGCAGGGAAGCGACTACCAACTCACCAAGCAGGCGCAAGATCTTTTTCTGATGTACAACGACCAGAACATGCAGCGCATGCAGTTCTGCGAAGACATGGTCGTTATCCACGATCCACAACCCGCCGCCCTGGTGCGGGCGCGCAAGAACTGTCCCGCGCATTGGGTGTGGCGATGCCACATCGATCTGTCGCATCCCAACTCGCAAGTGTGGGAGTTCCTTCGGCCGTGGATCGAGCAGTACGACGCCGCGATTTTTTCTTCGCAGTCTTTTTCGCGCCAACTGCCGATTTTGCAATATCTTTTTTATCCCTGCATCGATCCGTTGTCGGAGAAGAACAAAGAACTCGATGAGGTGACAATCCAGTCGGTGTGCGACGAATTTGGCATCGACCGCTCGCGTCCCATTGTCACGCAGGTGTCGCGTTTTGATCGCGCCAAGGACCCGGTCGGCGTGATCCAGGCATTCAAGCTGGCCAAGAAATATGTTGACTGTCAGCTGGTGATGGCGGGAGGTGGCGCCAAGGACGATCCCGAGGGCGCAGTCGTGTTGGAAGAAGTCAAGGCCGCAGTCGGCAACGATCCCGACATCATTATCCTTGACTTGCCACCGTGGTGCGCGCTTGAGGTCAATGCACTGCAGCGCGCCTCGACTTTGATCGTGCAAAAATCGATCAAGGAGGGTTTTGGCCTTACAGTCACGGAAGCGCTATGGAAAGGAAAGCCGACTATCGCGGGTGCTGTGGGCGGCATTCCGAATCAGATCATTCATAAACTTACCGGCGCGCTGGTGCATTCCGTCGAAGGATGCGGCTACCAGATCCGGTACTTGCTGACTCATCCAGAGTTCGCGCAGCGATTGGGCGAAAATGGCCGTGAGCACGTGAAAGAGAATTTCCTAATGACCACCAACGTCAAGCGTTGGCTACTCCTCTTCCGAATTCTGAATGGACAGCACGGAGAAAGTATTCCGTCTAAGTAGAGGGTATAAAAGCCAGCTCATTCCTGACCTCGACGGTTTTCCACAGGATCTAAGGTGTTCGCCGTATTGTGTCAATACAGCAAGACCTGTAATCTGCTCTACATTATTCCCCTTAGTTAAGCCGCTTCGACTAAATTTCAAGCGATTGGGGCTCACATGAAGACAAGGCACTCGTGTGCAAAAGGGAATTATCGTCTGTGGAACATAACTGTTCGGCTGGGTCAAGCTCTTCCCGAGAGTTGGAAAAAACGGCTGTCAGTTTTGCTGTCGGTCGTGTTCTGCTTTTCAGCGCTGGCTTCCCATGCTACGGTCACATCAGTCTCGGTGCAGTCACCGAACCTGTCTGCCAACGGCACTAACACCTTAACCACTCCCGTTCATTTTCAGGCTACAGCCGAGAGCGACCTGAGTATCACCGGCTACGTTATCTATGTCGATGGGCAAGTCGTGTTTCAAAACTCGGCTCCATTCCTAGATACCTGGGTCATTCTTCCGCCAAGCACGAACCAATCTCTGTACATCACAGCATGGGACTCCAGTGGTTCCGCTCTCAGCAGTGTGAGCTATCAGGCCAATATCGAAGGGGCGGCCGTTCCGACTCCTCCGACCTCGGCCACGCGGATTGTCGGTATTGACGCTTCAAAGGGCTGGTCCGTCGATAACAATCCCGGTGTTGGTGGACAGTGCAACGACGGGAGTATCGGAAAATTTCAGAGCGCTTCCGATCCCAATACCAGTAACGCGCCCAATTTCACCTCCACGGGCCAGCACTTCCTGGTGCAAAGCAAATGCAAGTACGATGACAGCCTGTTTTACATCAGCTACTCCAACAACATCGCCAGCGACACCAACTTTCTGTGGGACTTCTGGTTTTATATTCCAACCACTACGTTGAAATCGGACCTGCAGGCGTTGGAGAATGATTTGTACCAAACGGTAAAGATGAGCGACGGTGTCCATGAGTTCATGTTCGGGTCGCAATGCGACTACGCCAGCAACCAATGGCAGTTTTGGCTTCCGAAAAATGGGACGCTTAGGTGGATGAACGCTGGGCTTTCTCCCTGCCAATTCTCCACCGGCACGTGGCACCATGCTACCTATTTTCTCCAGCGCGTCACCCCGGCTACCGGCTATCAGAAAATCCCGGCGAGCTTTAACTCTTCCGACGATAGCAATTCCGATCTGCGATTTGGGACATTAACTATCGACGGGAACACTATGTATTTAGGAGGGTTGGCGAACTCGGTTGTTACCGATCCGCCGTGGGCGCAAGTACTCGGGGTGCAGCACCAGCTGGACAGCGACGTTTCCGGCGTGAAGATCGAAGAATACGTGGACGACGAATCGGTAGCGACCTGGTAGTGCGAAATGTCTCTCCTGGCAAGCTCGGGCGGCGGTTCTCTTGCAGGGGGAGAATCGCTGCCCAGCGCGGTTTAATCTCCGGCTTGCTCCGTGCGCCAGTCGTTGCTTCGATTGGGCAGCGTAATTGGACCGCTGTCGCCCATCGGATCAGTTGACGCTCGGATTAAAGGAGTGCGATCGGGACGACGCAGCGCTTTCGAGCGGCGCGCCAGCCGACGCCATCTCCGAAACGAAAGCGGTTGCCGAAACGTCCCGATGGTTTGTTTGCACCTTTCCAACTCAAACCAGCGCAGATAATGCCGGACCACCGCGGGCATGGTCATGCGTACGCCGGCATGAAAGTTCTGTTCCGCCATCTCTCGTTCGAGTTTCGGCGATTCAAGAATAGCCATCACTTTTTCCGCCAGATCGGCCGCATCTCCGGGAGTATGAAAACTGATGGCCATTTCGTCGTCGTGGGCCATGGTCCGAAAATCGTCAATATCGCTGCAAACGATGGGCACTCCATATTGACACGCTTGGTGGGCGGGGCCGCTGGAGCCGGTTGAAGAGTCGTAGGGCATCACTAGAAGGCTCGCAGTGCCGAACAACTCGGGGATGGCTTCCTCTGGAACATAACCCCGGAACTCGATATCGGGGTCGGCGCCGTGGGCGTCCCGCACCGATTCCCAGTATCCCGGCCTGGTGTGGTGATTGCCTCCGGCGATGATCAGCTGGGTGTTCGGAATTCTTTCGCGGATCGCCGGAAACGCGGCGAGGAGAGTTTCCAGACGCTTGTAGGTCCCCCAATGTCCAATCGCCAGAATGCGGTGCTTGGGAACTCCTCGCCTCGAAAAATCCGGAGGAGTAGGGCAGTTGGAGAAGATTCCATGTGTGCCCAGTAAGACATTCTCCGCGGAATACTTTTCCAACAGCGTGCGGCGGTATCCGGAAAGAAGCACCGAGACGGAGTTGGCCTTTAATAGAGCCCTTGTAGCCAGGTCACTGCCGAAGCGAAAAAGTTTCTCGTGGCGAACTCCGGGCCCGGCGAAGTCCACGTGCTCAATGATGTGGTGCAAGGTCACGTGCGAATAGTGGCCGAGGGCGCGCGTCAAGGAAGGTACGCAAAGCCCCATGAACGCCGGTACTGGATGGTCCGGGGTGGCAAACGTAGAGAAAACCAGGTTAAACCAAACTACGTCTGGGTTGAGTTGGCGAATAGTGCGCAACAAACGCGTGGGAGTCGTGAGGCTGTTGAACCTCCAGCCGCGAATGACGCGAAAGCCGGGCACTTCGTTGTGTTTGGCGGCGTCGCCATTTCCGTTTGCATCGGTAGCGAATTCGTAGTTTGTGAGTTCGTCAGCCAGAATCGTCAACTCGATCAACGGATTGCGCCGGAGTTCGGTCGCCAGGTGCAAGGCATACTCGTTCAACTGCCGGTTGCTGGGAGGAAACGCGGAAACCAAACAAATCTTCATTGGGATACTGATCTCAAAATCAAAATAAAGTGATGCTGAAATACGGCCGCAACTGCGAATTATTGCCTTGAGTAAAGTCGTAGAAATCCTCCTGCTGCATCCCCGCGGAGAAGCGGATGGGATAAGTCAGCCGGACATCCTGTCCCTCCCCGTGGTAGGTCCGGTGAAAGGGAATTGCGTAGGAGACGGCGAAGCCGCTCTGCACCGCGTCATAGGCGTGGAAGCCCATGTTGCGCGAGTAAGCGACCGAAGCCTGGAAAGCCCAGTTGCGAGTGGCCTGGAATTGCACGCGTCCGGCAGGCCGCAGCGCCTGCGCGATCGCCCAAGCGGCTCCTTCAACCCGCCATGCGCGCAAATCTTCGGCGACCACGCTGAGGTCCAGTCGCGGCGAGAAACGATGATCGATTCCGGCATAGGCTGACGTGTAATAAAACTCGCGCGTGACGGGGAAGAATTGGACATCGCGCGCTCCCCATCCCGCAAGGAACGCAGTCTTGTCCCAGGGGTGACCGACGCGGAAATCCACCGCTGCGCTCAAGTCCCTCGAATGCAAGTTCGACAGCGTAAACGGCCCCGTTTCACGGATGGCATAAGCCTGGATCGATACCAGATTGAAAAACGAACTCGTGTTCAGATACACGAATTGCCGGAAGAGATTCTGGTTCATATCGACCGGGTCTTCCGAATCCCGCCGAATGGTTTCCTGAATCCCGGTGCTGAAGGTCAGAACGTTTCTGCCGACGTGGACGGAAGGGTTCAGGCCAAAGTTGAAGGTGTAGTCAGTCGTGTCGCGATTGATGATT
This sequence comes from uncultured Acidobacteriaceae bacterium, assembly GCA_963848325.1. Taxonomy (GTDB): domain Bacteria; phylum Acidobacteriota; class Terriglobia; order Terriglobales; family Acidobacteriaceae; genus DATJOJ01. The sequence continues at coordinate 79,101 of CAWKDJ010000013.1, read as the reverse complement.
GCATCCGCGCTCGGCAGCGAAATCTGCCCTTGCGCGTTGCGAATCTGGAAGAAACCGCCGGCTCCGGGCAAATCTGCGAAGTGAAGATGATAAGCGCCGGCTGATTGAGTTTCGATGGAAGAGCGCGGCGGCGGCAACAGGCCCTGGCGTCCCGGAATCGGGTTCGGCACGTCCAGCTTGGCGTCCAGCGGATAGACAGTTGTGTCTTCAAAAATCGGCGCCACTGAAAAATCTGAGAGCACGCTGACCCGGTCGTTCAGGCGCAAACCTTCGTCGGCCGCGGCTTGTAAAAGTTCGCGCTCCGCCGTCTGTCCTGTCCAGCGGCATCCGCAGCCTGTGCAAATGCAGTGAGCGCCTGCGTATTTTGATGTTGCTGCCGCAGCACGCTGGCTTCGGCCAGCAAATACTGGTAACTTGGATCGCCCTCGGCGGAATCGCGCAGCGAAGAGATCTCTACCTCCGCTTTGGCGGTTTGTCCCAACGCCAGGTATGTGTTCGCCAGGCCGATCTTCACCGAGGCATCGGGAGCACCTGCCATCTGCGCCTTTTGAAAATACATTTCGGCGAGTTGGAAGTCGTGCATTCCAAGAAAAATGTCGGCCACATCGACCAACTGCTCGCCGGTCGGGGGAGCTGTATCGCCGGTACGCGCTTCCATCATGCCGAGAGCGACTTGCCTCCGTGCGTCGTTCCATCGCTCCTCGTCGACTCGCAGACGCGCCACCGCGATGCGGACCCCCAAGCGGTCGCTGCCTGGGAGGGTCAATGCCTGCTCAAATCGTTTCATCGCGGCATCGCGATCGCCCATCCGATCCAGGCTCTCGCCATTCATTACCAGAATCTCGCTGCGGTCTTTGGCCTCGAGTTGCTGGGCGTGCTGCTCCGCTAGGTTGACGTTCTGCAAAGTTGAGTCGCGGTCGTGCAATTGCGAGTATGAACGCGCAAGCTGAGCATAGACGAGGCTGTTGTTGGGATCGATCTTTTGTGCCGTTTGCAGTGCAGCGATGGCGTCACTGTAACGGCGCAGACCATAGAGCGCGTTGGCAAGCGCAAGGTGTAAGGGAACATCGTTTGGCGCGAAGGTAATCGCTGAGCGGTATTCTGCCGCCGATTTGGTGAGCACACCTTCTTCGCCATAAGCCGTTGCACGAATCAAATGGATCGCTTCGGAGTCGCCCATCTCTTTTTCTGCAAATTGGGATTGCTTGAGCGCGGTTCGCGGGCGATGGAGGTTCAGGCTCGCGTAGGCGAGGCCCAAATGCGCTTCGCCGTTTTCGGGTTCCAATCGCAGCGCCGCGTCGAAGTCCGTTGCAGCGGCGGCCGGTTTGTGCAGATCGTTGCGCACGTAGCCGCGATTTACATAAGCCGTGGGGACCTTGGGATCACGCGCCAGCGCCTCGGTGAAATCCTGTTCTGCCTGCTCCATTTGCCCGGCATGTTTGTGAACGTATCCCTGCAGCAAGGGAATATCCGGCTCTTTTGGAAACGCGCTTCCGTATTGCGTGAGAAGTTGCTGCAGTTCATCCCAGCGTTCCAGGTGGAGCAGATCGTAGCCGAGGTAGACAACAACATCACGATCGTGCGGAAGTACAGGTACCAATTGGCGGCCGATTGCGGCGGATTCCTCATCTCTTCCGGTAAAACTCAGATAGCGTTCTTTTTCCCGCATAACGAGCGGATTTTGCTGCATCTGCGGCGTCGCCAGTTGCAGCCACTCGGCAGCCAGGGGGAACCGATGGCCTTCAATGGCGGCATTCATTCCGCCGGCCACAATCAGCGCATTATTGGGCGCAATGCCGTGTCCCTTACGGTATTCGATTTCTGCTTTGACAAATTCCTTGCGCTGCGCGTACATGTCTCCCAGCGCAAGGTGGGGAATATAGGAATTCGGGTATGCAGTCGCCAGTCTTTGGAAAACCTTTTCCGCTTCCTGGTCGTGGCCGCTGGTGCGCAGCGTGTAGCCGAGAGAAGTCAGCGCAAGCCGGTTATTGGGATCGATCGCCAGAACTTTTTTGTAGGCGACGGTGGCATCTTCCGGCTTGCCCATCTTCGCCAGCAGATCACCGGCGACCTGCAAGCTGACTGGGTCTTTGCTGTTGATGGCCAGCGCTTCATCGATGTCTTTGCGGGCGCCGTCGAGGTCGCCGCTATTGATTTCGACCAGGGCGCGAAGCCGCAAGAACTGCGGGCGGTCTGCACCGTGCTCATCTAATGATTGAATCTGTGTTCGCGCCGCCTGCAGGTTACGCTGAAAACCGGCATCGTCTCCCACCTGGTGATAGAGTTCCACCAGGTTCATGTGAAGTTGGATGGGGTAAAGCACGCCTTCCGGCGGCGAAGCCGGCACGCGCTGCAATGCCGCTTCGTATTCGTGAATTGCCTCTTGAGCGCGGTCGTCAAGATTGGCGATCTGCCCGCGGACCGCATGGAGGCGATAATTGTCGGCGTCGAGCGCGGTCGCCCGCTTAACGAAAGGTTCCGCTGCCTCGACTGCGCCGTTGTTGACCTCAGCCTGGGCAGCGGAGAGCTGCAGATTCAGGTCGTCGGGCGCCGCATTCGCAGCTTGCGCGTACAGCTTTGCCGATTCATCCGGACGGCCATAAAGTTGATAAGTATAGGCAAGTTCAGCTGTGATGTCGGGCGATCTGTGGGGGATCGACTTCAGCGCAGCAACCGCCGCCGCATAATTTCCGGTCTCGCGATAAAAGCCGGCTAGCGCTCGTGAAACTTCCGGATTGTTTGGCGCACGTTTCTTGGCCGCTTCCAGATAGCGGTTCGCTTCGTCGTATTTTTTCAATCGCTGATACGCCAACGCCATTAGCAATTCCGTGCGCGCCGAAGCTTGCGCCTGCTCTGCCCGCGCGAGCACATTGAGAGCCTGGTCATACTGTTCCGACCGTAGATACAGTTCTCCCAACAACTGGGTGTCATCAACGCGCTTTGGGCCGGCAGAAACGACTTGTGACAAGAGGCGTTTGGCATCGTCAAGGTTGCCTAACAGGCTGTAAGTTTGGGCAAGCCCGGAAAGACCATCGAGCGATGAAGGGTTCAAACGCAGGCCGTGGTTGTAGGCGTCGAGCGAAAGCTGCGTCTTGCGCGCCAATCGGGCCGCATAACCGAGCAGGAACCAGACTTGCGGATCGTTGGGTGCGCCGTCGGCGGCGCGCTGCGCATAATCTACGGCAACCGCGTAGTGCCCGCTTTTCAAGGCTTCTTCAGCGGCCCGTGCGAGACGCGCATTCTGGATGTTCGAACCCCATCCAAGTTGCTTTTGCGGCGAGGCTTGGGCGGGATTGTCCTGGGGCTTCGCGGGCGTGCCCGAGCCGACTTTGTACGTCTGCGCGAGGCTCGAGCCTGAGACCGCAGTCACCAACAGTGACAAAGCAAGGATCTTGAAGCGCATGTTCATGAAACCCAACGTGCCACCCAATCCAGAAATGACGATTGCAGCACGCTTCGATTCAGAACCACTCGCGCGCGTTGGCTCGCACCTTAAGCAGACCGCCTTAAGAAAAGCCTGTATGCCGGTGAGCAACCCGGCTTATCGCAACCGAATCGAAGGGCCTTGCGGGAGGGAACTGTGCCAACGGTTGACCAGTCGGTTATGCGTGTACCGCGGCCTATACCGATCAGCATGGTGTTGTTGGTTGCTTTTGTGGTTCACGCGCCGCTGTTGCTGATGGAATTGCCGCTTCGCTCGTACGACACCAATTTCCATATTTTTTTCGCTTCGCACTATCTGCATCACTGGTTTGACCCCTGGAACCCCAAGTGGTACGCGGGTTTCTCCCAGACGACGTATCCGCCATTGCCACAACAGTGGGTGGCTTTGATTTCCCACGTGACGGGTTTGGACTTGGCTTACATGGTGGTGCAGTTTATCGGCATTCTGCTTCTGGCGGTCGGGGCGTACCGTTTCTCACGCCTTTGGGTGGATGCTCGTGCTGCGGCCTTGGCCGCGCTTGCCAGCGTGCTGCTGGGATCCGAATCGTTCCTGATATATAACGCCGGGCAGTTGTCTACCACGCTCGCCGCGCCTTTGTACTTGAATGCGCTTCCCTACCTTTACGAGTGGGTTCGCTTCGGCAGATGGCGAGGGTTTCTCAAAGGCTCAGTGTTGAGTATTGCCGCTGCCGCCGCTCACCACGCAACTTTGATCTTTGGCTCGTTCTTGTTTGCGATACCAGTGCTCGCCCTAGCTCTTTTGGATCGCGAAGACGGCAGTCGCCTCTCGATTTCTGCTTTCTCGATTCGTACGATAACGGTTGCGCTTTTCGTGGGAGCGGCGATTGCAATCGTTCTCTTGCCGTTCTGGATCGCGCTCATTCACTATCCGGTCACGCAAACTCCAATCCCGCATCCCAGCCGATCCAATTACATATTGAGCCCGGATTGGGGCGTGATTTATTTCGTCTTGCCCTACGGCGCGATGGTTCTAGCGTTTCCATTTATTTTGCTTCGTGGAGCGTCCACGGTTCGGCTTCGTCCGTTGCTGTTCGGCTTCTGGCTGGCGTTTCTACTGGGGCTCGGCGGAACGACGCCGGTTGGCAAGTGGGTCCTCGGCCGCGCCTTCGAAGTTATTACGATGGAGCGCTTCAGCTATTGGGCCACGCTGTTGGCGCTGCCATTCATCGGGCTTCTGGCCAAAGAACTTATCGACCGCTTCAACATGAAAGCGATCGCCGGCCTGACTATAGCTGCCGGTATTACTTGCGCTATGGCGGTCGCCTACTCCGCCTATCACCCGACCGACGCAAGCAACTTCAAAGTTGATTCGATCGCCATGTGGCTCAATCGTGACGGCCATGATCGCTATCGCTACGTGACCTTGGGATTCGGCAACAAGATTTCCCGCCTCGCGGTTACTTACCGACGCCAGCAGCGTGGACGGTGAATGGAACTCCGGCCGTATGTTGCCGGAACTCACGCAGCATGGCGGCGCAGCGCTCACCAGCTCAAAATATTTTGGACAGTCCGGCTTGGACGCGTTGAGCGCGATTCTCCACCACGCCGACCGTTACGGTTTGAAATGGGTCATTACTCGCGATCCTTACTATGAGCCGCTGCTTGAGTTTGCCGGTTGGCGAAAGGTCGACGAGCTCGAAGACGGGACGATTGGAGTCTGGGGAAAAGAAGACATTCCACCGGCAACGCCGGTGAATGCTCCGCAGATGCCGCCCGCGTGGCAGGGGCTACTGTGGGGGACTCTGCCCATCGGCAGCAGCTTTTTGGCTTTGTTCTTGATGCTCATTCCGGACAAGAAAACGGCCGAGTACCGCGTGGTGCAGCCGGCGGCTGCGGATGAAAATCTTGTCCTGGGGAGGATTGCTTCCTAATGGGACGCCTTCTAGTTTTGATTATCGTTACTGTGACAGTTTTGCTGGTGGTTGTGGCGACCGTGTGGCCAAACCAATCCGCGCTGGCAATGATGGCGGGGACGCGGGCGAGTGTGCTGCATCGCTCGTCCTCGCCACAGACTGCGGTTGAAAATCTCATGTCGGAGATCAGCGCGCGCAACTGGGACTCAGCCTATCAGCTGTTGGGAAACAAGTCCGAGTTCACCGAGCCGGAGTTCGAACGGGACCTGGTCGGCAGTTATCCCAGCCTCCGTTCGCATGCGACGATTGCTGGCTACAACCTGCATTTTCTCCACGCCTCCGCTGACGAAGCCGAGGTCAAAGCTGATCTGCAATGGTCGACCGTCGTTGGTACCTTTCAGGATGTCCGCAATCTGCGAGTGCTTCGCGATGGCAATCAATGGCAGGTGGCTTGGCCGTTGGTGAAAGAACAGCGCCTGCCACCGCAGGTGATTCCGGTGAATTATCTGCGATGGGACGTGATCTATCGCGGGCCGGAAGATGACTGGGGAGCGCAGGACGTGGAGTCGCCGCACGTGCGCATCGTGGATATGAATCCCGTGGCGCACGGCAATGGCGTGGTCGTGATGGGAGAAATCCTGAATGAAGATGTCGTCCCCGCATTCGTGACCGTCAAAGCGAGCCTGTTGGCGAAAAATGGATCGGTGATCGCGACCGAGGACGCGTTCGACAAAATCTCGCACGTGTTGTTGCCCAAGCAAGTTTCCCCATTTCGCATCGACTTCCACGGCGCGCGTTTGTCGGACGTGGACAGTGTTCGCATGCAACCGGCCTCGAGCCTGGTCTCGGCCTCGGCTGACCCGGTGGTCGAAATCGAAGATCAAGCTCTTACGCCGTTGCCTACGCCTTCTCTGACCGGCAAGCTGGTGAACCAGAGTGGCCAGATTGTCCAGATCGCCCACGTTCTGGCAACGTTTTATGACAGCCGCGGCCAGTTGCAATGGGTTTCGGATGGATACGTGAACCGGGCTCTGCTGCCGCGGATACCAGCGGATTTTGCGGTTTCGATTCCTGCCGATGTGGTTAGCAAAGTCAACAATTACCGCGTGATTACGAGTACCTACAGTTCCAACCGATACGAATGAAACGAGTCTGCAAATTTTGTTCTTTAGCATTTTCGGTTGCTTTGCTGGTTGATCTAGCGGCAGCCCAGAGTCTGCAATTTCCTAAATCTGTGGAAGCTGGGAGCGCGTTTTCCGTGCCCACCAGTGGCAGCGGCAGGGCGACTCTGTACATTGTTGGCCCAACCCAAGCCCTGCGACAAACGGTTCAGTTGGGACAGCCAGTCAAGTTCGAGCGCGGCGATCTCCATAACGCTGGCCGTTATACAGCATTCCTTTTAAGTCCATCGTCCACCGACGCTGTGGATTTCGATGTCGCTCCCAGTTCTCAACCGGCCACCACGAGCTTTCTGGCCAAGCCGTCACGGCTGCCGGTTGATCTCCACGACGGAATCAGCGGAGTCGTGTATGTCTTCGACGTTTTCCGAAACTTGATTCTGCAACCAGCGGAAGTAACGTTTCAGCTTTCCGGCACGGCCGCGAACGCGCAAACCCGGAAAGTCGAGACGCGCAATGGAGTCGCGTGGCTGAAGATGGATTCAGCCACCAGGTCGGGCTCGGCCCAGTTTGACGCTACCGCGGGAACGATCGTCGACAAGCGGATCATCGAACAGGTGCCCGGCGATCCCTGCAATCTGCACATGACTGCTCGGCCCTCCGCGGGACGAATCGCGCTTGAAACCGATCCAGTTCGCGATTGCAGCGGTAATCCGCTTCCGGACGGAACGATCATCACTTTCAGTGAGGTCTATAACGGCAAGCAGGCGACCGTGGATGCGCCGCTCAAGCGCGACGTGGCAAGGACCGATTTGCCCGCCCACGAGGGCGCTGTAATTACAGTGGCAGCGGGTGTGGTTATGGGAAATGAGATTCGCTGGCAAGGCGGAAAATGAAAATTTCTTGGGAATCCGCGTTTTGGAAGGCGCTGGCGGCAACCGGATGTCTGCTGGTCGTTGTCGTGGCGTCGGGTTTCGATGAGCCGTCGGTCCGCGTGGAAACAACGGATCCCTCAAGCCCGCGCGAGATCGAACCGCAAACTCAGCAAGCCGTAGTCCACGATTACCTCCTGGCTTGGCAGACCTTGAGCAATGCGCTGGAGTCCAACCAGCCCGGCCTTCTCGATGCAGTGTTCGTGGGCGTTGCCAAACAAAAGCTGGCGGATACGATTCGGGAGCAGGAAAAGCTCGGAATTCAGACCCGTTACGTCGATCGTTCTCACGACTTGAAGTTTCTCTTCTATTCGCCAGAAGGATTGTCCATCCAACTGCAGGATACGGTCGAATACGACATAGAAGTCACAGATCATAACAAGGAGATAGGCACACGGCATATTCGCGCCCGCTATGTGGCCGTGTTAAGTCCCACCGAAGTTCGATGGAAGGTCCGCATCTTTCAGGCAGACCCTCAGTAGGCCTCCCACGCCTTCTAAGCATCTGACCTGACAACGCAAATCGGCTCTTCAACATCCGAAAGGTGTTCTAGTCGTCATTTAAGGAGCCCCTGGATGATCTCTGTCGTAGTGCCCATCTACAACGAAGAGGAAATCATTTCTATTTTGCACGCAGCCATCGTTTCGGCCATGGAAGTGACCGGCGAGGAATGGGAAGCTGTTTACGTGAACGATGGCTCGCATGATTCCTCTTTGGAGCTTCTGCGAGCGCTCCAATCGGTCTACAGCAACGTTGTGGTCGCTGACCTCTCACGAAATTGGGGACATCCCGGAGCGTTGGTCGCAGGTTTGCAAACCGCGAGAGGCGATGCAGTTGTCTTGATGGACGGCGATCTTCAGGATCCGCCCCACGTGATTCCTGAACTCGTTTCCGCCTGGCGCGCGGGCGCGCAAGTGGTCACCGCGGTCCGACGCAGCCGCCAGGAAAGCCGAAAATATCTGGCCGTTCTATTCCCCTTGTTCTATCGGATTTTCGGCGCTCTCTCCGATTACCCGATTCCGCTCAACGCGGGAATCTTTGGTTTGTTAGATCGCCAAGCGGTTGATTCCATCAATGCGCTACGCGAGGGCAACCGCTATTTCCCCGGCTTGCGCGCCTGGGTTGGCTATCGCACCGCCACCGTTTATTACGACCGGCAAGACCGCGTGGGCGGCGAAGGCAAGCTCAGCTTCATGAGCCGGATAAAGTATGCGACCGACGCGATCACCAGCTTCAGCTACAAACCGTTGCGCGTGAGCTTCGCGCTGGCCGCTCTGACGGCTGGCTTCGCGGGTTGTCTGGCTTTGGCCGCGTTGTTCGCAAGCAGCGCGTTGGGGTCCGCTCGGATTTGGGATCGCCGCCTCGATATTTTTCATCGGCAGTCTTCTATTGCTTTGCCTCGGAATTCTCGGCGAATACGTGGGGCGGGTTTACGACGAGGTACGGGGTCGGCCACAGTCGATCATCAGCCGCGTGCACCGAGTCGAGCAGGCGATGGAAGCTCCGGCGATCGAAGGCCGGGACATCGAAGGCCGGAATAACGACCTCGAGCGTTTGCTCCCGGCGGCGTAAGAGTTACTGTCCCGATGTCTGGGGCGTGCCGTTAGGTTCAGACTTGCATTTAGCCAGGCCGCGCTCAATCGCGGTGCCTTCCTCGTAGTCATTCCAGGTGGCAATCACAATGAAGGGCAGGTTGTGGCTGGCGGCGTATTGCCGGCCGATCTCCAGAGTGTCAGTGAAGGTCTGACCACAACGTTGCGACATGTGCCGGTTCAAACTCCACGGAGCTTTGCTGTCATCGAACCCAGCCCAGGCCGCGCCCACGGCGATTTTGTCCGGATATTTGGTCTGCATGGTGTGATAGAACTCGTGTAAATAGTCTCCGCCCCAATTACTGCCATCAGGTGCCCAGCCATTGTTCCCGGGGCTAATCCATGCATAGAAACCGTCCATCGCCCTGGAATATTGCGCGTTTTGGTTCTCATAGATCAGCAAGGGCGCGGGGTTCCATTTGTTGACCTCGGCACGGATGCGGTTCCAATCCGTATGTCCTTGCTTGGGGAAGATGAAGATCATCGGCCGGCCTTCATAGGTGAGATACGCTTCATGCCCCGCAGCGTTTGGAGCAAGGTATTCGTCGCGAAAGTCGGTGAACGCGTCTAACGTGTCTTCCGTGGCATTGCCGTCGTCGCCATCGGTCTCGTCGTACATCATCGCAATCTGAAACTTCTTTTCGGCGGAGGCGGCTTGTAGCAGGGCATAGCTTTCATCAATAAAAGGCTCGCGGCTGCCGTACCAGTCCACTACAAATCCCGTGATTCCCAGGACTTTCGCTTCGTCAATCTGCTTCCGGAGCTCCACCGGGTCGTGCGACGAGTAACCGACATTCATATGCTGCGGGTGACCGAACCATGGTTCGTAGACTGCCAGCAGCTTGGGCTGCGAGTCGGTCACCGGAACGTCGGGCTTCAACGCGCTGCGCAGATTGGTGTGGCTGCATCCTTCGAGCAGGACAAGAAACACAATGGCGCAAGGGATTCGATATCGGCGGCTCATGTGAGTGTCAAACGGATATTTAGACGCACAAGGGACCGTCTGAGGTTGTGGCTACGGTCATCCAGTGGAACCTGTACACGAGGCAGCCTGGCACCAGATTCACGCATCAGAAAGTCCTTGCTTAAGAGGCTCGTAACAAGTTTGCCATGGACTCTTCCGAATCTGCCACTGTTGCCGTCGTCAACGATTCCAGGACCAGAGTTGAAGAATCTGCGCGCCCGTATCCTTTCCGGGAGCTTCATTTTGCTCACTGGATCGGGGCTGGTCAGCGGACTCAACTTTGCCTACAACATCGCTGTAGCGCGATTTCTCGGTCCCACGGGTTTCGGACATGCCAGCGTCGTCTACACGCTGCTGATCCTGATCTCGGCGGTGACGCTTTCGTTTCAGATCGTCTCGACGAAAGTAGTCGCCAAACAGATCGCGCAAGCAAACCAAATCGCGGCCTATCGAGATTTCCATCGCAGCGCCTGGATGGCCGGCGTCTTGATCGCCCTTCTTCTGGTTTTGGGCCAGAAGGTGATTGCATCGTACCTTAACCTGCCCAATACAACCTTGGTTCTGCTTCTCGCCGTGGGAGTCGGGTTTTATGTTCCACTCGGTACGCGCCGGGGCTATCTGCAAGGGACTTGCGGTTTTCGCAGGCTGGCGACCAACCTCATTTTGGAGGCATTCTGCCGGCTTGCCGGCTCATTAGTTGTCATTCTGCTCGGCTTCGGGGTCACCGGCGTGATCGCGGCTAACGCTTTCGCTATCGGAATCGCTTACTTTTTCGCGGTTCCGTCGCTGCCGCATAGCGTCTCCAAGAAACTCGAGATTCCCCAAGGATTCCGTGAGGCGCTGCAGGCGATTGTGTTTTTCGTTGGGCAGGTCATCATTAACAATTGCGACATTGTGGTGGTGAAGCATTTCTTCCCGCCGACTCCGGCAGGACTCTACGCAGCGGTGGCGCTCGTCGGGCGCGTGATCTTTGCGTTTTCATGGGCAGTCGTGAATACCATGTTCCCCATTGTGGCCGGAACCCGCAGCCGCGAACGAAAAGAACATGGCGTGCTCGGCACCTCGCTAGCCATGGTCTTCGGCATCTGCTCGGTATTTGCCCTGTGCCTGGGCTTGGCGCCAGCCGCAGTATGGGCAAGACTTTTCGGCCCTGAGTTTCTGATGGCCGGTAAAAACGGCTTGCCGCATCTGCTGGCCCTGTACGCGGCCACCACCGGGCTCTATTCCCTCAGCGTCGTAATTATTGCTTACGAAATGTCCTACAAGATCGCCAACACCGGCTGGGTGCAACTAGGTTTCAGCGCGGTGTTGATCGCGGGCATGTATCGCTATCACTCGTCGTTACAGGAAGTGATCTGGGTGCAGATAGTGATGATGGCAGTCTTACTGGCCGTGGTCGCGGTGCCGTTCCTGGTGAACGCTTTGGCTGGTTTCGAAGAGAGCGAAGAAATTCCCGCCGAATACGGGCAGATTAGAAAGCTGCGAGCGGTAGCGGAAGACGAGGTCATTTCTGAGTTCCTCAAGAACGATTTTCAGAATCCTGATTTTGAAGACTATCGCGAGGCATTGTCGACGCTGGTCAATCAGCCGGATCTTCTGGACCCAGTGGAAAACGCCAAGCGGCGGGCGCTGCTCTTTATTCGTCACGGATCGCTATGGCGAGTGCTTCCCGAGGGAACGAAATGGTATGAGGTTTCGCTTCGGCCCGCAGACTTGCAACGCATTCGCGTTTTTCCTCGCGCCCACTGGCGAAAAGTAGCGAAGGGAGACTTCGCGATTACTGAAGCTGGCCCGCGAAATCGGCGCCGGACGCTGCCACGACGTGGTAGAAGAGGATTTCCTGGCAAAAATATTGGACATCCGCAACTGGCTGGAGAACGACGTTGCTGCCGGCGCTGTCCTTCTGATCGGAATTCACGAAGGCGACCGTTTACCGTGCTGGACGGCAATCATCGTCTAGCCGCGTCGTTGTTGGCGTCAACCGAACCCTCCAAGCGCTTTCGGGTTTTTTGCGGACTTTCGCCTCGCATGGCGCAGTGCTGCTGGTACAACACCAATGTCGCAACTTTGTTTCGCTACGCAGCAAAACTTTTACGGCAATTTGTGCGCGATCCGGTGGTCGAATTGGAGCGCCTTTTGCAGGGTTCGTAGATAAAAAGCAGGGCCTGCGGCACTGCAGTGTTTGCTGTACGGGATGGATGCAGCAAAGTCTACAGACTTGGCCGGATAGACCCATTTGCTCTCGCTGATTAATCTTCAAGCACGATACCGGTTCCGTCTGGCGCCAGCGGTGAAAGGATGGAACCCTGAAAGAGGATTTGAGAATGACAAATGGTCGAACCGTCACGGTGCAGCAACTGCCCGAGTGCCTTACGCGAGAACAAGCTAATCTTTTCCTGCAGGAAATTCAGCCCGCAATGAATGTGGACCGTCCGCGCATCGTCTTCGATTGTTCGCGGTGCTCGTCAACTGGGAAGCACGGGGGTTGAGTTGCTGCTGGGTTGCATGGAAGAAGTAATGAAGAGAAATGGCGACCTCAAGCTGGCCGCGGTTTCCGCCGGGCCCAGGGCGGTGCTGGAGTTCACCGGCATCGACGGGCTCTTCGAGATCTACGAGACCGCGCCTGAGGCGGTGCAGAGCTTCCATCGCATTCCAGTGGAGGTTTTCCAGCAAGTTCCTCCAGTCTGGTATCCGAATATTGCGCAGGAGACCGAGTTGCCGTGACCTTGGGCCGGTGTGAGCAACCGGCTTGAGGGATTTTAGTAGTCGGGGAGGTCAATTATGAAAGTGACGCGTGATCGCCAGGCACTCGCATCGGGCGCCTGTGCGATCCTTGCATTACTTATGCCACTAAGTGCGCTAGCTATGCCGCCACAACAAACCAACGGTGGTTCCTCAAACCCGGCAGCGCCGGCACAGTCAGCGCCTGCCGTTTCGCCAGCTTCGACACAGCCGGCCACTCCATTGCCTGACAGTCCGGGCGCGGTCTATGCGCAAAACTTAGCGCAGGCTCAAGCGGCCGACGCACAGCAATCGTCCCAACAGCAGGACCAGGGGACGACGCAGCAACCGGTGGGAACGGCTGCCGCGCGAACTGCGGCGCCGGCAGGCATAGCGGCGTCGGAACCGGCAGGGTCGGCGATTGCCCCGGCCAAGCAAAGACGGGTACGAACAATTCTTATCAGCCTGGGCGCGGTGATTGGCGCGGGAGCAGCCGTAGGTGCTGTGGCCGCACTCTCGTCGGCCAGCCCCAGCCGGCCACCGGGGGCCCATTGACGCCTACGCACATTCGAACTAGGAAATCGCGTGCCATCGTCTCAGCGCCAGAACCGTCCATTGCTTGTGAGTTTTTCCGGAATCGATGGTGCAGGGAAGAGCACGCAGATTGAAATTCTGCGCTCCGCCCTTCTTCAATCTGGATTACGCGTTGAACTGATTACGTTTTGGGATGACGTTGCCGCCCTGACCCGCTTTCGCGAATCTGCCGGACACACGCTCTTCCAAGGTGAAAAAGGTGTAGGAACACCGGAGCGGCCGGTCAATCGGCGGGACAAGAATATCAGCTCCTGGTATTTGACCGCCGCGCGCTTTCTGCTTTACCTGCTCGATGCGATCTCGCTGCGCCGGATCGCGCAAAAGAAGGTCGAGCGCAAAGCGACCCGGGCCGATGTGGTCATTTTTGATCGTTACATTTACGATCAGCTTGCCAATCTTTCGTTACAAAACTTTCTTCCCAGGACTTGGGCGCGGCTTCTGCTGAAGCTGGTTCCCCATCCGGATGTCGCCTATTTGCTGGATGCCGATCCGAATCTGGCCCGGGCACGGAAACCCGAATATCCAATCGAATTCCTCAATCGCAGCCGCACTTCCTACGCGATTCTTAGCCGTATTGGTGGAATGACGGAAATTCCACCCGGTACGGTTTCAACCGTTGCGGAAAACGTGATGCGGCATTTGGCGTCCAAGTTACCGATGCCACAGGACACAACTGCGGCCGAGATTCCGAAGACCGGGATTCAACCAACGATCGTCGCCAGTTCTCTGGTGCCGGTCGAAACTCAGGAGTAGAAAAAAGCCCAAGAAAATGAAAAACCGGGGCACATCATGCATCGATGCGCCCCGGCGAGTGCGTCAGTAGTAGGTGAAGTTGAAGTTGTCCAGATATGTAGTGTACGGAGACTGCTTGTAGTTCCCGTCCATCTGGTAATTCACGGTGACGCCCCACCAACCCTGCGGAGCCGAACTGGGCGAGTAATACTGATTGATGGTGTGTTGCACTCCGTTGAGGGTGATCGACTGGAACAGGAGGGTGTTGTTGGACTCACGCTGCACCTGAAGAGTCAGGTGGTTCCAGCCGTTGTTGATGGGATTGCAGGCATCGCCTGTCGAAACCCAGTGATTGCTGGTGTTGTCCCAAATGTCCCAGACATTTCCGCCCAGAAGATTGCACTGATGCCCCCAGATCATCGAGACGCCATTCATGTACATACTGATGTCGAACTCGAGGAACTGAGCGACGGAAAGATCTGAGGTGTAGAAATACGCGTCGTAGGTGAAGTTGTGAAGAGTTGGAAGGAGAGTGTGATTGTTGTCGGGCAGGCCCTGCGTCGATCCCTGCCCGATAAGAGGATTGCTGAACAGAACATCGGCATATGGGGTGTTGCCGCCGATGTTGAACTGGGTTGCATTGCCATCACGCGAGGGATTTTGAACGTGCTGCTCCATCGACCAGGTCACGCCCGAACCGCATGGATTGCAGGTGTTGTAGTCCGGCGGATATTCTCCCCATGAGTTCCAACCGCCGCTGGCCTGAACGTTGTAGAGCGTCGAACCGTTGCCGCCACCGCCGCCACCCCCTCCACCGCCGCCTCCGCCACTACCGACAGTGATCTTGATGGGAGTGTAGGACGCGCCACCGCAGTCGTCCCATTCTTCCACTACGGTGTTATAAGTGCCGGAATTCATCGCGAGATTAGTGTTGAGGCTGTTGCCCTGTGTGGTGTAGGTCAGGACGTTGTTTATGTAGATGCCCATCGAGGCAACGCCCTTGGAGCACGTGGAGGTGGTCGCGGTGGCCACGTAATTCACCGGAGAAGAAACCGAGCTGTTATTCGCCGGCTTCATTACCCAAACCCCGGTCTTGTTCGTCACCGTAATCGGCACAGGGGTGTAGGTTGCTCCGCCACAATTGTCCCATTCTTCTACCACGGTGTTGTAAGCGCCCGGGGAGAAGGACATGTAAGTGTTGATCTGGTCGCCTTGAGCGACATATTTCAAGTCGTTATCGACATAAATCCCCATCGACGCGACTCCTCCATTACAGGTCGAAGAGCTGCCAGATGCGACGTAATCGGACCGATGTCCCGACCGTGGATCCGCTCCAGGGAGTGGTAACGTTAACTCCCGCGAATGCCGATGTGGCCACGGCCAAAATAAGACAGACACACCCGTACCCATACTTCTGCATGCACAAAACCTCCGTTCGTTTTTTTTTGGTAAAGCGATTTACGGACGGCTAGTGGCGAGCCGCCAAATGTGAGGAACTGCTCCCCAACGCAAAGAGGAGCAGAACCAAGTTTGAGTGGCTTAATGTGTTCTACGGACTGTAGTACAGTGCTTTCCCCGCGTCAATAGGGGGAACCCTGTACGGCCGAGGCTAGAAGTACATCCCAAAGAACTATGTTTCACACACCGTGGCCGATTATACGGCGTGGCTGAAGATGGTGGAAACGCGCTTCGGCCTACCCAGTTTGACCAAGCGGGATGCTGCACAGATCGATATGACGGAGTTTTTCGACTTTGTGAATGTGCCGTGGAGCACACCGCCAACCCCGCCGCCGCAGCCTACGAATCTGACCGTGCTATCTCGATAAGCTACCTTGGTTCGGGTTAGGGATTCGAGGGAGCGTCGGCAGGCGCCGGAGTAACGGTAATTTGCTGCGCCTTATATCGAGAGCCGTCGAAGGCTGCAGTCACGCTTACGCCGATCCCTTCGCGCAGCTCTCCGCGTTTCGACTGCTCTGGAGCGAAGGAGATTTCGTATTTCTTGTCGTCTCGAGGATCATGAATGACCAACAGCCCGGAGTGAAAATCCAGGAAGTCGACAACTCCGCTAAACACAAACGGCGTTCCGGGAGTGGCGAGGATCGATACCTGGCGGGCGACGGCACGGCCGTCTCCGTCGGAAGCGAAGGTAACGTCAACCAACGCGCCAGGGCCTAGATTGGCCGCGGAAGCCGTCTCCTGGCCCTGGCCTACGATTACCGCGGTAGCCGGAATATGAACCTTGATTGCATCCGGTGCGATGCCATCGCGGATCGAGAGCACACCGTCTGCGCGATTAAAGCTCACGACTTGCCCACGGCACTCTCCATCAAGAGATTGGGTGAGCATGTGAATACTGCGTGCGAAAACCGCCTCGCCATCCAATAGGGTTTCGACCGAGATGCGCTCGCCCGGTTTCAGATCGCTGAGCGCGACTCGCTGTCCGTCGCGATAAATCTCGGTTCGTGCGTCGAAAAAGATCTTCATGTCGCGTCCGCCGTAAACGTTGAGGGTTAGCTTGTCCTGCAGGCGATCAACGTTGCGGATGGCGCCGCCGATCACGGTTGTTTTTCCTTTGGGAGATGGCGGCAGATCCGGCGCGAAATTGACCGCGGGGCTGGCTCCGGCGGGCGAGACCGGCGAAGGCTTCTTTGCCCGCAGGCGCAGATGTGGGTGTCAGATTTTGAGCAACGGCAACACCACTCAGAATGAAGACTAACGCCAACCGGCGCATACACGCCTCCTGTGAATTAAGCCTCTTCGATGCCCACGCCTCTCGAAACGTGGCCTTGCCTGATGTCGCAAAACAGCGCAAATCGTGTGATTGCCTAGCAACACATTCCCGGTGTTTGCATCCAAGTGGACGTTTCCAGAATGGATTCAGGCAGACGCATGGCTATGCGACGAAGCAATTTGTTTTTATTTCTGATAGTTTGCGGCTTCGGGTTAACGTCCCTTCCGCAGATGCGAGCGGGAGATTTGCAGATCAATTTACCTCGAAGAAGTTCTCCCACGCCGGTCCAGCGTTTGAATCAAGAGGGCGTCGAAGCGCTCCGTAAGAACCACTATGATAAAGCTGAAGAGCTTTTCTACAAGGCATACCTTTACGATCCCGGCGACCCCTTCACGCTGAACAATCTCGGTTACATTTCCGAACTGCAGGGCGAGATCGACCGCGCCCAGAAGTTTTACACGCTTGCGTCGCAACAAGCGAGCAATGCTGCGATCGCGCGAGCGACTGCTCCGAAACTGCAGGGCAAACCGATGCGCGACGCCCTCACCGGCATGCACGATACTTCGGTCCAGGTTAATCGCGGAAACGTCGAAGCCATTCGCCTGCTAAGAGAAGGACGTGCACGCGAGTCCGAGGAACTGTTGCAAAAGAACCTCGCTCTCGATCCCAAGAATGCATTCACCTTGAACAATCTGGGCGTGACCAAGGAAGAAGAAGGCGATCTGGAAGGAGCGCTGAAATACTACACCGCCGCTGCAAATATGCACTCCGCGGAAACGGTGGTAGTGACTTTGAACCGCTCCGCGCGCGGCGCTCCGGTGAGCAAGGTGGCGGCTGAGAGCGCGAAGAAAGTGAGTGATCGAATACGCGCACCGCAGACTGCGGAGATGCAGGCCAATTTACTTAACCTGCGCGGCGTAGATGCCATCAATCACAACGACTGGCACGCTGCCGATCAGGACTTTCGCCGGGCATACAGCGCGGACCCCGAGGACGCGTTTTCCCTGAACAATGCAGGTTTCGCCGCCGAGATGGATGGCGATTCCGAAACCGCACAATTCTTTTATGAAAAGGCGCAGAAAGCCGACCAGTCTGACCGCCGTGTCGGGCTTGCCAGTGAAAGGTCTGCGGAAGGCATGAAACTCTCCGATGTCGCTGCCGATAACAACGACAAAATCGAAACGCGGATCGAAGCGGAAAGAGACGCGCGGCGCCGCGAGACCGGCCCAATCGAGTTGAGGCGGCGTGACAACAGCCCGATCAATGACGCGGAGCCTGCCACACCTCCCTCAAACGATCCATCGACTGATCCCGCGCCACCGACTGGCTCGAATCCACCTGCGGCCCCGCAACCGCCACAGCCCTGATATCAAGGTTGAGAAATATACATGACACCTACAAAGGCAGACTACACTCGTGTAAATAGCAAGGCCGCTTGGTTGCCCTTTAACGCGCCTTTTTCGGTAACAATTCTTTCGCGCCTTTTGCTCTCAAGCGAGGCGCAACAGCGGCAGGCCTGTGCGGAAGTCACTCCGGAAATTCGTGATGAGCCGTTGGCGCTCGCTCACGAAAATCATGTGATTGTGCGTGCGATGGAAGTGGTGCGTAAGGACGCGACCGAGTCTTGGGACAGAGACCGGGTGCAGTGGGCAACAGCTGCGATGGAGAGCGAGCAATCGCGTATCAGTAACGCCGTGTCTTTTCTAAAAACCATCTGTGACGCGCTCGACGCTGCGGGATGCACTGCGGTTGTGATTAAGTCGCTCGACCACTGGCCCGATTTGGGGAGTGATTTGGATCTTTACACAAGCGCTCGTCCGGAAGACGTAATCCGCGTGATGGAGCGCAGGTTTCAAGCGCGGCTTGAGGCCCGCAGTTGGGGCGACCGCCTGGCCAACAAATGGAACTTCATCATTCCCGGGCTGCCGGAGTTGGTTGAGGTACACATGGGCCGGCTGGGGCAGACTGGCGAGCAGGCACACATCGCGAGCACGCTGCTTCATCGCACGCGCTCGATGCGCGTCGCGGAGTTGAACCTTCGCGTCCTCAGCGCGGAAGACCGGTTACTGATCTGCACGCTGCAGCGCATGTATCGGCATTTCTACGCGCGCCTCTGCGATATAGTCGATACCGCCGCGCTTCTCGAAAGCAAGATTGTTGACTTCGACCGGCTGCGAATGCTCGCCCAAGCTGCGGGAATTTGGGAGGGCGTCGCAACTTTTCTGAAAATTGTTTCCGACTATGTCGAATGCTATCGCGGTCGCGGTGTTGACCTGCCTTCTTCGGTGATGGACGCGGCCCGATTCGGAGGCGATCAGATCTTTTTCAATAAAAGTTTCCTGCGCGTGCCGATTCTTCCGCACTCTGCCAAGCTCTATGCCTCGGAATGGAGAAGTTTGATGACCAAAGGGGAAATCAAGAGCGCGGCCCGTCTTAGTCTGCTTCCTTGTCTGGCCACCGCCGCCGCGCTTCAGTACAAAGTCACGGGCAGCGACAAAGGAATTTGGTAGTAGGACTACGGTTCTCTGTGAAGGCATCTGGTTCTGCCGGAATCACGATGGGGAAATACAGCGTTCCCTGTATTCGAAGAAAAGTTTCGTGTGAGTAGACTTTTTGGAACGCCATCAATTGATGAAGTCGCATCACAAGGCCTGCAGGTAAGGGTCTAGACTAATGGCCCGGATGGAGGTAGGCGATGAAGTTGCGGATTTTGGTCGCGGATGACCACGAGGTAGTTCGTCGCGGTTCTGGTCACGCTGTTGCAGTCCCACGAAGGTTGGGAAGTTTGCGGCGAGGCCGCCGACGGCCGCGAAGCCGTCGACAAAGCTAAGCAGCTTAAGCCGGATGTAGTGGTACTGGACATCGGCATGCCCAACTTGAACGGACTGGCCGCCACGCGCCAGTTGGTGGCGCAAGACTCGCGCTGCAAGGTCATCGTTCTGACCATTACCGATTCCGACCAGGCGATCCGTGAGGCGCTGGATGCGGGCGCGCGAGGGTTCGTGCTGAAATCGGATGCGGCGCGGGATCTGATCACCGCCGTCGAAGCCCTGCAACGCAACCGCATGTTCTTTACTCCGCGCGTAAACGACATGGTCCTGGATGGTTTCCTAGCCAGGGAAGACAACGGGTTTCGCGAAAGCGCTCCCCGATTGCCGCAGTTGACACCCCGCGAGCGCGAGGTCATTCAGTTGCTGGCCGAAGGGAAGAGCTCGAAGGAAGTTGCATCTCTGCTTAACCTGGCCACAAAGACGGCGGAAACCCATCGCAGCAATATCATGCGAAAACTGGGCCTGCACTCGATTCGAGATCTGGTGTTGTATGCGGTAAAGAACAATATCATCCAGGTTCAGATTCCAACCCATCCCCACAAAGCTAACGAGGACTCCGCGCCGTCGCAATAATTCGTTACCGTCGGCACGGCGGGTCACTTTCGAATTGCGGAGTTCGAAAGTCGGTGGTTCCCGCAGGTCCGTCCTAAGATCAGTGCTGTAGAAGCTCTACTGTATTTCGTTCTTGCGAATTGTCTGCTACGGTTTCACAAATGGGCGTGATTTGTGGTGATTGATCGTGGAACAGAGGAATTCAATATCTGGGGCTGCTGCGGGCCCAGAATCCGGGTGCTGGTCGTCGATGACCACGAGTTGATTCGTCGCCAGCTGTGTCGGCTGCTCGCAAAACAAGCCGATCTGGACGTGATCTCCGAGGCTGCCGATGGAGAAGGGGCCATCAGCAGGGCCAAAGAGTTGCAGCCCGACGTGATTCTGCTGGACATCGGCCTGCCGGGGCTGGATGGCTTTACCACCGCGCGACATATCCGAGAAATTTCGCCCTCCGCCGAAATCCTTTTCGTGAGCCAGCACGATACCGTGCAAATGGTAAGAGAAGCCTTGCGCGCCGGCGGCCGGGGTTACGTGGTGAAAGGCGATATCGTGAACGACCTGGTGCCGGCGATCCACGCAGTCAATGAGAGAAAGCAGTTCATAAGTGCACGGCTGGCGGATCGCATCTAGCTTACCGGTACCCAATATCCCTGCATGGTTCCTAGCGAAAGCGATAGCCGGCCTTCAGTTCGCAACGATAAAGTTTGTTCAGTTCTTTGCTGACCCCGAGTGAACACTGTGCCCAGGTCAGGAAAAGGCTAGGCCCAAAGGAAACACCACGGAGTCTCCATTGACTTCGGCTTCGACGCTTGGACCCTCGGCCGTACCTGGACCGTGAAGCTCAAGGTGCGGCCAAAAATCACCGGATAAGACTCGCGCACGATGTCGCTCTCCATGGGATGAACCACCTCCGCTTCCAAGACAAAAGTCACCGTGTCAGACCAGTTGCGGACGGAAACGCTCATCATTCGTCCGTCGCGGGAGAGATTCTCATATTCAATTCTGGCGAAAGGGCATGAACCCGCGAGACAAGTCGCGCGGGCGTCGCGGAATTCGTTTCCATCGCCCGCATCAAGCGAAGTAGAGGCAATGGCCGCTTTCCATTTTCCGTCAGGCGAACAAGGATGCTGTTTGCGGCAGGCAACATTGCCGGCGTTCACGACCTGGAAGGTTTTTATGGCGCTGCCCACATCCGGTGTGGTGGTTGTTTTTACGGAATAGCGCACGCGGACATTGGAAATGAGCACGTCAGGATGGTCGTTTGAAACGTGTTGCTTGGTCGATACCGGTTTCATATACACAACGTAGAGCTTGTGCTCGACAAAATCCTTATCGTCCAAAGGATAGTAATCAGAGTGCCGAAACTGCAGTAGTAATGATTGGCGGCGCCGGAATCCGCGAGGCAGCGTCAAGGTGAAGAACCCGGAAGCATCTGACTTCGCTTGGCTCACCCACGAGTCTGCAGTGGCAGTAATTGCGACATTTGCGATCGGCAACTGCTTGTTGGGGTCGGAATCCTCCCGGATGACCGCGCCTTGCAGCACGATGCGGTGCGTCCGGCGGACGTAGCCTACGATTGCAAACGTGGTCCTTGCCACGCTGGCAATTACTGCGACCCAAACCGCAACCTTCCATCTGGGAACCTGCATCTTAAAGGAACCGACCGTCGATTTTGGATGCCGATTGTCGTTTGCAGCAGTCTCCTGAAAGCGAACTTAGAGAGCAGCACACGAACCGCTGTTTTCGTGCTTACCAATGGATTGAGGTGCGGTCACGAACGAAAGAAAGCCTGGAGTCAAATCCGTATCAACTGAGCTGTTGTCGAGGCGAGCTTTTCTGCGAGGGATAGGTCTTGCCGGCGTGGGGTTGCCATTCGCGCAGCTTGCCATGGCGCCTGCGTGGGCGCAGCAAACTCAGCTTGCTTTCCCCGCACGTCCGCCCGCGATGAGTTCACTCACGCCGGACGACGATCAGTTTCTGCAGGAGTTGGAGCAGGCCAATTTTCTCTATTTCTGGGAACAGGCCAATCCGCAAACCGGGCTGGTAAAAGACCGCAGCAATGTTCGCGCTGCCGATAACAGCGTGGCCGCGAGCATCGCCGCAACCGGTTTTGGGTTGACCGCCCTCTGCATCGGCCAGCAGCGCGGATTCGTTTCCCTCAACGACGCTCGCGGGCGGGTTCTGGCTACCTTGCGTTTTCTGTGGAAGAAACTGCCGACCCACCGCGGCTTTTTCTTCCATTTCGCCAACATCAATACCGGCGAACGAATGTGGGATTCCGAAGTGTCTTCTGTTGATACCGCAATCCTGCTTTGCGGCATCCTCACCTGCCGGCAGCATTTCGACGAACACTCCGAGGTCACGAACCTCGCTTACGAAATCTTCAATCGCGTCGACTGGACCTGGCTTTCCGAAGACACAACGCTGCTGCCGCAAGGTTGGACACCGGAAGTCGGCTTTCTTTCCTACCGTTGGGACTATTACAGCGAACTGATGATGATGTACCTGATGGGACTGGGATCGTTCACTCATCCGCTGCGGCCCGAGACGTGGAACGCGTGGAAGCGCACAACGTTTGAATACGACGGCCTGCGCTACATCGGATCGTTCGCCCCTTTGTTCGTGCATCAGTATTCCCAGGCCTGGTTCGACTTCCGCGGCAAGCGGGACAAGTACGCGGACTACTTCGAAAATTCGAGGATTGCCACCGATGTGCATCGCAGGTTTTGCCTGGAACTGGCAAAGCAATTTGCCGATTACAGCGATGATCTCTGGGGCATTACCGCTTCGGATTCGGAAAAAGGTTACGTTGTTTGGGGTGGTCCGCCGGCCATGGGGCCGATCGACGGCACAGTTGTACCCTGCGCCGCGGGCGGTTCATTGCCATTCATGCCGGCTGAGACCATGCGAGTACTGAGAAACATCAAGAACCGCTACGGCAAGAACACCTGGTGTCGCTACGGCTTTGTGGATGCTTTCAACCCACTCAAGAATTGGTACGACCACGATGTCATTGGAATTGACACGGGCATCACTATGCTCATGGCGGAGAACGCGCGCACCGGCTTCGTCTGGCAGACTTTCATGAGGAATCCGGAGGCCAAGCGTGGGATGGAGCGCGCCGGTTTTCAACCCTACAAACCAGCCGGGCAAACCGGATGAGCTATTTCAGTTCAATCGTCGCTAGACCATGTTCCGGCAAAGTGAGTGTGAGTGTGCCGTTGGTTAAATTCTGAATTTCCGGCTCCGGCAACTGGGCTGATCTGCGCAGTTCCTGAATCTGGGCCTGGTTTGGATATCGTGGTGACCCCATTTTGTGGTATGCACCGTGAACGTCGCCGTGACCTTCATCCACGCGTGAAATCACAGCTCTTTTCGCTGCCACTCCCTTGAAATGCAGGGAAATAGTTCTCGGCGGTCCGGACTCCCCAGGAGGAGCGTAGTTCCACACTGCGAGGACTAGCGTCCCATCTCGCCGCCGGGTCACGAGAACGGAATCTGAGTCGAGCGCGATCCTCTGGTCGCCCAGAGCGTGAAGAATCTTAAAGGCGTTGAACGCGGGCTTGGGAATATCGTCGACGGCCATTACGCCATAGCCGCCATAGAAAGGCATCTTGACCACGCCCTGCTCTTCGAAGACGTCGGAGAAAGTCCAGTAGGACATCATCGTTGTTAGCCCGTCGCACTGGCGAATCGTATCCGCCAGCCAAGGGCCCATGAAAGTCGAGTCGGTAATATCGGTGTTATTCGTGTAGGTCGCGTTGTACTCGCTGAAAATCAGAGGCAGCGTCGGGATCGCCGAGGCCTTAATCTGCTGTGATACTTTGCCCGCCGCACGACACACCATCTTGTCTCGCGGTACAGATTCACTTGCCCCGAAAACATTCTCCGCCGGATCGTCGCCATAGATGTGGGTCGCAACAAAATCCACCGGGACGTGATCGGCTGCGCAGTGTGCGAGGAAAGCGTCCACCCACGCGGCCTGAGCCGTGCTAGGACCGCCCACACGCAGACGTTGGTTCACCGCCTTAATCGCACGCGCGGTGTGGTCGTAGAGTTCCCAGTAAGTGGCCTGTTTCGGGTCTCCTGCCCAGAAATCAAGGTTGGGTTCGTTCCATACTTCGAAGTACCAGTGGCTGACTTCGTCAATTCCGTAGCGCTCGATCAAGTGCTGCGCGAATGCAGTGATCAGACCGTCCCACTTTTCCCAGTCCTTGGGCGGCGAGATGTTCTGCTTGTACCAGAAAGAATGCAGAATGGGTTTCGCCGCCAATTTGTTCGGCATGAAACTCAACTCGACAAAAGGCTTGACGCCATTGGCCAGCAATCCATCGTAGATCTGGTCGACGTAAGAGAAGTTGTAGATTGGCCTGCCCGTGCTGTCCTCGTCGTAAACGCCGACCTCGTCGTGAAAAATCGCATGAAAGCGAACGAAGTGGAAGTCGGTAATCTTCTTCACCTCGCGCAAGTCAGTCCGATAACTCTCGCGCAGACTGAGAATTGCCCGGCCTGATCCAAACATTTGCTCCCAGAAATGAGGGAAGGGATGGGAGGGAGCGTTGGCGTCAACCACGATGACTTCCGTAGAAGCGGTCTGGGAAACGGCAGGCAAGGAAATGACCGTTAGCACAGCAACTTGCAGCACAGTTTTCCAGCGCCCCACATTCATCGCTCACTCAGGCGGACAAGTTAGAGTTTGGCCTGTCACGCGGCCGTACTGCCGTACTTTTCGATCGGCGGTCGCACATAGGCTACGGGCTTTTCTTGTAACAGCAATTCCGTCGCCTGCACTCGCGGCTCGCGATGCAACCAGTTCTGCACCAGCCCATCGCCCAGGAAATTCCCGAGCGAGAGCAGACTCATTCCCTGATGATGGGCCATCCAACAGTGCGTCAATTCGTATCGTTTGCCCCAGAGGCGCCGGCGGACGAAGGCGTAGTCGGCAGACTCATAAAATCCGTAGGGTCCCATCCATCCCAGATCGCTCATCCGGTGCAGGTTCTTCAGCGCTTCCACCGGATCCACCGGCAGGGCCAGAAAAGTCGAATAAGGAGAAATCACCAGGGCGTTATTTTCTCCCTTTTGCAGCGCCAGCCCCGGCAAGCCAAAAGCCAGGTAGTGATAATTGCCGAGATCATCCTTCTTGGAAGACGACGATTCCGAAATTCCCCAGGGCACTCCTTTGCCGGCGGTGTATGCACGTTGCGCCCGCACGGCTGCGGCACGCGAACGTTCCAGCAAAGTATCGGGGAAATTGCGCAGCCAGATGAAGGGCATCAGATACTCGAACATCGTGCCCGTCCATGACATCAGGACAGGCCGGCCGTGATCCAAAGTATGAGGCCGTCCGAGCTGGAACCAAGTTTCCTGTGGGATGTCGTCTTTCGCGGTGGCAACAAAAACCGCCGTGCGCGCCTCAGAAGCTAGCAGGTCGTAGCACGCGGCATTGAGTTGTCGCGATTCAACATCGAACCCGACGGAAAGAAGCTTCCGCTGCGGATGCAGCAGAAAACGGAAATCAGTATCGTCGCCCAGCTTTCGCGCATCTTTTGCCAGCGAACGCAGTTGCTGCGAGAGTTGTGCGGCCCGACAGCGCGCTCCCGGCAGAAGCGCCATCAGCCTTTTCGATAGGGTTTTGATCTCATCGCCTCCTTCATTTTCCGTGAGGCGGGCAGTCAGCCGGTCGATGAAATCGGGGATGCGATCCAGCGGAACATTCCGCCAGTCTTCTTTTGCTCCCTCTGACAAGGGCCGGAATTCGGAAAGCAGCCAAGGCAGGTATTGATTGGCAAGCTGCTTTATGGCGGCGAGGCGCATGCGCGCTTGATCGGCGAACCAGCGATCATCCTCCGTTCGCTTCGCACCGCTTGCCGACAGGCAAATATTTTCGAGCGCGGCTTCAGGGCAGTCGAGCGCCCACTGTAGCCCACCAGCATTGACGGCCTTGATCACGGCCGAGAACGATTTTCGCGATATAGCTCGTTGCTCCAATAGAACTCGCAAGTGATCGAGCAGACCATCGGCGAGGGCCGCTGGCAGCAGCGGTTGCCGGATCAGATCGAGACATCCCTGCTCGAGGGTCCACAGCGAAGCGACAAGATTGCCGCTGTCTACGGATGAAACAAAGCGGGGCGGGAGCGGCTGCAGCGTTTGCGTGTCATACCAGTTGAACAGATGACCGCGATAGCGCTCGAGCTTCGCCATTGTGGTCAGGGTTTTCTGCGTGAGCTCAACGAATTCCGGAACGGTCAGATATCCAAAATTGCAAGCCACCTGGCGGGCATTGAGCAACATGCCGAGATTGGTCGGCGAAAGCCGGGGCGCGATGCGCAGCGGTTGGCCTTGTGCATTGTCCGGAATGAGCCAGTTGTGTTGGGCATTGCTGAACTCGGCAAAGTATCGCCAGGTGCGCAGTCCAGCGCAACGTAGAAATTCACGCTCTCTCTCGGGCACTTGAGTGCGCGGCGGATGCGGCGAAAGATTCAGCCAGACTGACACCAACTTGCTGCAGGCCCAAAGCCCAAGAATCGGCAATGCAGCGGGCAGAGCGCTACGGCGAACGAAGAAGATCAAGACTCCAAGGGCGATGGCCAGCGCCGGCGTCCAGTCGAGATAAATGTCGACCGGAGTGCGCACTTGCGTTCCAAGTTCAGCCTCCTCCGCGGTCTCCCACTGCAAAAGCCGCCGTCGAGTGACAATGCGCCGCACCAGGGTGCGCACCATCGCATCCAGCGAAAGCAGCATTTGGTGGGCAAGGAAAGTCAATGCCAAAAAGACGCTGGCGTTGGCGGAAAAAAGTCCGCGCATGGCGGCGCGAGCCGTCCCGGCGCTTCGGTTCACCATGGCGCGTATAAGAGCGAACACCGCTCGGCACCAGGCAGGAACGAATAATATGCAAATCGTGGCGAGGGTCCACGACTGGGGATGGCCGGGCAGCGCCAGCCAGCCCAAAACCAACAGCAGAAAAGTGGCGGGCTCAACCAGGCTGCGGCGCAGATTGTCGAGTATCTTCCACTGCGAAATGAGGCTGATGGGGTTATCGATCCGGCGCCCATTTTCGTCGTGGACTCGCGGCCCCAGCCATTCAGCAATCTGCCAGTCGCCGCGCAGCCAGCGATGCTTGCGCCGATTATAGGCGCTATAGTGCGACGGATAACCTTCAATGATCTGAATGTCGCTGACTAGCCCGGCACGAGCGTACGCTCCTTCGATCAGATCGTGGCTCAGCAGGGCGTTACGCGGGAAGCGCCCTTCGAGCACCTGTTGGAGAACGTCGACTTCGTAAATACCTTTGCCGGCAAACGTTCCCTCACCGTACAAGTCCTGATAAACGTCGGAAACGGCGCAGGTATAGATATCAAGGCCAGTCTGCCCGGAATAAATCTTCGCCAGTCGCGAGCGCGCGGCGCTCTGGACGCTCACTCCGACGCGGGGCTGCAAAATTCCGTAACCGGCAACCACAACTTTGGTCTCGGGATCAACTATGGCCTGATTCAACGGATGCGCCAGGGCACCGATCATGCGGTGCGCAGAACCTCGAGGCAGTTCGGTGTCGGCATCCAGCGTAATCACAAAACGAACGCGCGGCAAGATCGACAGATCACCGACCTTTACCGGAAAGCTGTCGTATTGGTTGCGGAGTAGTTTGTTCAGGTCGAGCAGCTTGCCGCGCTTCCGTTCCCATCCCATCCACACACTCTCGCGTGGGTTGTAGACGCGATGGCGATGAAACAGAAAGAAAGATCCCATGCTCTGGCCGGCATACTTCTGGTTCAGCCCGGTAATTAGCGACGCGCAAAGACCCACCAGCGGATCGTCCTCGCGCGCGAGCGATGCCGAATCCGGTAGGTCGCTCAGGAGCGCGAAGTGGAGATTGGGATCGTGATTGCCAAGGAAGCGGACTTCCAGGTCATCCACCAGACGGCGAACCTGATCTTCACTGAGCAGCAGCGTAGGCACTGCAACCATAGTGAAGCAGCGCTCGGGAATTCCCTCAGAAAGGTCGAGCTTCGGCAGAATCTGCGGCTGCAGCAGCGACGTCACCAGATAATTCACCACCTGCACCGCGCTTTGCGAACACGGCAGAAACAGCATCACCATCGCGAAAAGAATCAAAGCAGGCGAGTTGCCGGGGTCGGTCAGGAGCAAAAGCACTGCCGACATGATCGCCAGCGTGAGCCCCGCAATCGCCGGGAGGTACAGTTCATCGGGATGGCGCTTTAGGAAAGCACGGACACGCCGGCCAAAAGGCGCGCGGAAACCGGCTTTCGTCTGTAGGGCATCGACACCGTCGGAAACCAAGTAGTAGCCGATGTGCGAATAACGGTTTCCTTCGCGCACGTTTGCATAGCTCTGCTGGTGTGCCTGCTGTGCCAATTCCAGCGCTGCCGCAGCGACTTCCTGTTCGGAGAAATCCGAGTAGTGTGCAATGTTGACTACCGCAGCACGATACATGTCGCGACTTTCAAAATCCATTCGTGGATAAACGTCCAGCGGGTCTTTGCGCAGAAGCTGATCGAAGAGAATCAGCGGCTCGATTACTTCCTTCCACGGCGTCTGTCCGGCCTGGCGTAGACTGCAGACACAGAGATCCACTTCCGACCCCCCGACGCTCTCCAGCAGCAGTGAGGCGCGCACGGCAATTTCTTCCAGCAGGATGAGTCTGATTGCCGAAACCAACACCCAGAGTTCTTTCATGTCCAGCGTGGTGGATTCCTGGAATCCTTGTACATAGGCTGTGAACGCTGGTTCGTCGAAGCGGTACTTGGTCGTGGTCAAAAGTCCTCTGGCGACGGCAAAGGCCCGAGGGACGACATCGCCGCTAGGAGTCTGCACGTGGGGTACGCCGCGCGCGAGGTCGGCTGCGTTGCCCAGCCGCTCAAGTTCCCCCGACAGCAGCGTGAAATTGCCGCGAAGGGTGAGCAGTTCGTCGGAAGCGGGACCCTGCAACGGAGTGCGAAGCTGCCGCAGAATTGGGTCGAGCTTCTCCGTCAGCGCACGGGCGCGTTCGGCGAAAAATCGCGAAGATCGAACCTTCGGCAACCAGCCCAGGCTGTGCGCTAATTCTTTCGCGCTTGAGCGCAGGGCACTCCGGGCCGGAGCAGCGACTTTTTCACTTTGATCCGCGCGTTGTTCCTCGATCAATTCGAGATGAGTCATTTCCTGCATCGGCCATGCTTTCTAGCGATAGTTGGCGGCTTGCATTTCAAACATTTCGGCGTAGCGGCCACCCAGGTTTGACAACTCACGATGGCTGCCTTCTTCGGCGATCTTGCCGTTTTCCAGCACTACGATGCGGTCGGCCATCCGCACGGTAGAGAAGCGATGGGAAATCAAAAGCGCCATCTTGCCGGTGGTTAGCTCGGCGAAGCGATGGAACACTTCCATCTCGCTGCGGGCATCGAGCGCCGCGGTTGGCTCATCGAGGACCAGAAGCTGCGCATCGCGGAGGTACGCCCGCGCCAGCGCGATCTTTTGCCATTCGCCGCCGGAAAGATCAACTCCGCCATCGAAACGGCGGCCAAGCATCTGCTCATAATCGTGCGGCAACCGGTTGATGACATCGTCAGCCAGACTCTTTCGGGCCGCTCCCCGCAGCAGGTCGATGTTGTCGATCTGCTCGATGCGGCCTACCGCAATGTTTTCCCGTGATTTCATTTCGTACCGCATGAAATCCTGGAAAATCACGCCGATCTCGTCGTAGAGGCCCTCCAGGCTGTATTCGCGCAGGTCCACGCCGTCGAGCAGGATTTGTCCTTCGGTCGGATCGTAGAGCCGGGTGATCAACTTGACGATCGTGGTCTTGCCCTGGCCGTTTTCCCCGATCAGCGCGATCCGTTCCCCCGGGGACAGCCGAAAATTCAGGTGATCGAGCACCAGCCGGGGATTTCCCGGATAGTGAAACGAAACATTCCGGAACTCGAAGCCCATGCGTATCGGCCGCGGCGCGGGCAAGGCGTTCAGCTTCGACCGAATGGTCGGTTTCATCTCCAGAAACGCGAGCAGATCGGTGAGAAACAGGGCCTGATCGGCAATGCTGGCCAACGTCGAGAAAACTTGCTGGATGCTCTGACTCGCTTGCTGAATCGCCCCGGCCAAAAATGTCAGCGTACCGATGCTCAGTTTTCCCAGCACCGTGCGCCAGATCACGAACGCATAAGCTGAGTAGTAGCCCATCGTGCCGATGACGGAGAAGACCGCTCCCGCGACCAACCTGCGGCGCGCCAGCGACACATCTTCCGTATAGATCTGGTTGGACAAACGAGTGAATCGGTCGGTGAAAAAGCGGTTCAATCCAAATAGCTTGAGTTCCTTCGCGGCCTCTTTGCTGCCGCTTAGCTGGCGCAAATAATCCAGCTGCCGCCGGATAGGTGTCTGGCGGAAATTCTTGGCGTATCCCAGAAACGCAAAGTGACTTTCCCCGAGGAGGGCAGGAACTACCCCAGCGATGAGCAAGAGCATCAACCATGGGGAATAAACCATGATCGAAATGGACATCAAAACGGCACTGATCGCCTGCTGCCAGAGCCGGCCGATTGATTGGATCATTCCCAGCCGATCGGTTGCCTGCACTCGCGCGCGTTCCAGTCGATCATAAAAAACCGGGTCTTCATACGCGACCAGGTCGAGTTCCGCCGCATGCTTCATGACCTGAATGCTGACGTACCGCATGTAGCGTTCGGCGAGCAGCGTATCCAGAAAATCCATGCCCCGCGCGAGTAGCGCACTGACGACCGCCAGGCTGAACTCGGCCGCAACCAGCCACCAAAAATGACGAGGCACTGGCTGGTGGGCGGAAACGGCGTGCACGATGCCGTCGATAATCAGTTTCGTGATCCATAACAAGGCGAGCGGAAGCAGGGAAGCAGCGACCCGGAAAATCAGTCCTAATGTAACGACCACTGGGCCGGACCGCCATACGATCGCAAGCACGGGAGGGACGTTGCGCAGCGCCGACAGGCGTTGCCGCCAGTTGTTCTCGAGGTTGGTCTGCTCCTCCACGCGAAAACCTGCTCACACTTCTTGGGGCTGGAATCTTCGATCGTCGATCTGTGGCTTCAGGCGCCCAAGCATCCTTGAGAGGCAGGGAAAACCTTTGAGGTTGCTTGGTAAACGCTTGGTGCGCTCCGTGGCCCGGTTAGGCCGCGAAGCGCACAATGGTCTGCAGACGAACAAAAATTAGTACTGCGAAGGCTCGTTGCCGGTGCTGCAGGTTTGCGAAACCACTTTGACGTTCGATACCTGCACCATGTTGCCGCTGGTAGAACTGGCGGCCGAGTTGGCTGACAGGTTGCTCGCCTGATTGCCCGAGGAAGCAGCGGAGCCGCCCTCGCTCAGCTGGCCGGTGACAAGCACTTCCTGTCCAATGTGACTCTTGAGTTGATCATCGTTCCCAACGAGCCGAAACATCGTGCCCGATGTGCCCTGGGTCAACGTGTAGTTTCCGTCCGATCCTCCAAGACAGCCGCGGACAGTGCCTACGCGCGCCGTCGAGTCGCCACTCTGGTCAGACTGCTGCGCCCATACGAACGGCAAAGAGAGCAGTACGACACCTGCCGCCAGCAAAAGTTTTTTCATTGATCCATCCCTCCGATCCTGAAATTGTTCGAAGTGGCCGTCGCTGAATCCACAAGTTG
The DNA here is from genome assembly GCA_963848325.1 of uncultured Acidobacteriaceae bacterium. Taxonomy (GTDB): domain Bacteria; phylum Acidobacteriota; class Terriglobia; order Terriglobales; family Acidobacteriaceae; genus DATJOJ01. The sequence continues at coordinate 47,380 of CAWKDJ010000013.1, read as the reverse complement.
CCCAACCGAGGCTAAGGCTGCGCGACGGATTGGAGAATCCTCTTGGTTCCCGATCTTGCTCGGAAATTTACCTGACGGAACCGGCTCAGATCGGGTAATACCAGAAATGCTCTAGAAAGGATCCAGTACGCAAAGTTATCGCTTCGCTGGGAAGAAAACTCCGTGGAGAAACTGATGAGGTACGGGAAGTGGTTGCACAACAGCAGGACTTGCAGTGGCATCTTAGGTGCGATTGAAGAGTTGGTTGCTTGGCCCAGCGCGCCACTTGGTACTTCGAAAGGCGGATGCATGAAGAAATCGATGACTTCTCTACTTGCTGCGCTTAGTTTCTTATTTCTCACACAATCGATAGGGTGGGCCCAGCAAGATGTGCGGCCCTGCCCCGCCACTACCACAGAAACTCTCGGCTGCCAGTTGGTGGTGTGGTCGTGGGTACAAAATCCGGAGCCGACCGCGCAACCGGTGCTGAGCGCAGCGCTGCTGATGGGCCAGAGAGGCGGTAGCGGGACCAGCGCTCCCACAACTCCTGGAACGGCCGCACCAACCCCACAAACCGCAGCTCCGCAGCCGCAGACAGCTGCGCTTCCGGGGCATACCACAACGCCGCCAGGAAACACGAATCCCAACAATCCCAGTGCATCCCCGACGACGCCAATGCCGGGATCAAACCCTGCAACTCCGGGCAGTCCGGCTACGCCCGGTGCCACTCCGCAGCCGGGGGCCACACCTGGGGGGCAGACAGCTCCAGGAGCAACACCGGGTGCTACGCCTCAGCCCGGAACAACGCTTGAAGGCCAAACTGCTCCAGGTGCGACGCCGAATTCCAATCCTGTGAACCCGAATCCGACAGGCAACGGAACTCCCGGAAACCAGCCGGCTCCGCCGAGCAGGATGCCGCAACCTCCAAACCAATAAATTCAGGAAGCCCCAGCAGCGCAGGTCTAGCTGGGGCTTTCAGTCTCCTCGGGTGCCGCTACGCCCGTCACCGCGGGGGAAATGGCGTCACGATTTCCCGCTCCGCTTCCTTTCCCATTCATCGCCTCTTGTATGATTAGCCCATGTATCGAAGCTGTGGGCTTCTAATCGCCACATTTATTTTTTTCGTCTCGCCCTGCGCCGCTGTTACTCGCCACTATTACATTGCCGCCGAAGACGTGACTTGGGACTACGCCCCCAGCACCCGCGATCTGCTTTACGGACGCCCCCTTCCCGTTGCTTGGGGCCAGCACACCAAGTGGAAAAAGACCCGCTTCGTTGAATACACGGACGGCTCGTTCTCTGTGAAAAAACCGCAGCCAGAGTGGCTGGGAATTCTCGGGCCAATCATTCGCGCTGAAGTGGGAGACAAGGTCGAAGTGACGTTCTTGAACCGCAGCACAATTCCTCACGACATTCATCCTCATGGCCTGCGTTACGACAAAGCTAGCGAAGGCGCATTTTATCTGCCCTGGGGAGCGGGGGCGCGGGTCGGGCCGGGGCATCAGTTTACTTACCACTGGCTCGCAGATGCCGGTAGCGGACCAGGGCCAGGGCAACTCAGTTCCGTGGTCTGGTGGTACCACCCGCATGTCGATGAGGCGGTGGAAACCAACGCCGGACTGCTCGGACCGATCATCGTCGCCGCAAAAGGCAAAGCCAACCCGGACGGCTCCCCGAAAGATGTAGATCAGGAATTCGTGGCCGCCTTCATGATCTTCGACGAACTGGGCGGCAGAAATGAGGGCCAGTTTCACGCGATTAATGGATACATTTTCGGAAACCTGCCCGGCCTCGTCGCAAAAAAGGGCGATAAAGTTCGCTGGTACTTGATGGGCATGGGCAACGAAAAAGATATTCACACGCCGCACTGGCACGGCGAGACGGTGACCGATGGCCGCCGCAACGTGGATGTCGTCGAGTTGCTTCCGGCCAGCACAATCGCTGTCGATATGATCGCCGACAATCCTGGCACATGGCTGTTTCACTGCCAGGTCGCAAACCACATGGAAGCCGGGATGATGGCGGAATTCACCATCTACGAGCCGTCCACTCGTTCCTGCCCATTGCAGTTTGTGACGGGTGATTTCTGGAACATTCCCGACGATAAATACAAGCTTACGGTTCGTAACCTTAGCGGAAAGAAAATCAAGAACTTCTCGCTGAGCTTCCAGCATTTTGTTGCGCCTGCGTTTATGCGGCATCCGTTTGCCGATAGCTGGAGCTCAAGCCAGCCTTTGGACAATGGCGCTGAGCAGACGCTGGAAATGAAAGCTTACGGCGGAAACGGCGGTCAAGGTCTTCTGGCGTGGGTGTTAATGCCTTCCAAGATCAACTTCGAGGATGGTACAGTTTGGACGCCACAACAGCGGGGTGAATGTTTTGGTGTTTTCTGGAGAGATAAAGACCATCCCGATCTGAAGGTGCTGCCGCCGGAGCAGGTCGAGACCAATCAGGATTGAGACATTGCCCGCTGCGCGAATGCGCAGTGGGCAATGCATCGGTTAGGGCAGCGAGTTCAGGTAACACGCCCCATTGGTGAATTGCGTGGGCGGCGTCGGCGGCGTCATCCACGGCGGGTTGGTGAAGTCGAAGAAATACTGCGACATGTCGATCTGCGCCGCATCTCGGGCGGTAAGGTGCGCGAGATTGAAGCGTTTCTCGATCAGCGTCAAGATCGCGGTCGTGTCCGCCACGTTGTGGTCCACGTAGTTCTTCTTCGCGTAAGGCGAAATCACGACCAGCGGCACGCGATATCCCGTGTAGTCAAAGTTGCAGGTTCCGATGTTTGGCGTTCCGTAGCAGATGTCGGTTGGCTCCAGATCAACAGGCGCAATCCCATCAGGATTCGGTTCGGTCGGGCCGGTTTGCGGACTGACATGATCGTAGGTTCCGCCAAACTCGTCGTAGGTCAGAATGAACGCCGAGTCCTTCCAGTATTGGCTAGTCATCACGGAGTTGATAATGCCTGAGGTGAACTGCGCCCCGAGCTGAATGTCGATCGGGAACTGATCGTAATCGCTGGGGTGCTCATCGCGCCCCATGTCCGAGGCTGGCTCGATCTGCACCACCTGCGGCAGAGTCCCGTTGGCCAGGTCGTTTTCGAAATCGCAGGGCGAGCTTCCGCAAGTTCCGGCCGGCCCGATCGTGCCGATGTTGTTTGGATAGTCATTGATCAGCGTCTGCGACCACGCAAAATCGTCGATGTAGCTCAGCCCTACCAGGCATGCGGTCTGATACGGCGGACCCGCACAACCGCCATTGGAGGCAACTCCCGGGTCAACATAAATTTTCCAGGAGATCCCCGCATTCAGCAGTTCCTGGAAAATCGTCTGCGCCGTCAGTTTTTTCTGATCGTTGCCGTTGGAGCCGATGGGATAAACATACCCCTGCGACGTGGCGGCGATCAGATATTGCCGGTTGGGTTCGGTTCGCGACATCACTGGATTAAAAAAGCTGTCCGACGTGGCGAAGTTCGTCGCCATGAAGTAGTAGTAGTTGAGATCCGTCCAATCGTAGTAGCCCATCGCACGGACGCCGCCGCTATCGTAGTAGCCTAAAGCTCGTCCGTCATGCGCGGCGGTCCATACAAAACCATTGCCCATGAATGGCCCGCTATCGTTCTGCAAGTTGTAGTCCCAATCTACGTGCGACTCATTCCAGAAGGGGCTGGGATTCTCGATGCACTGCGTAATCAAGTGATAAGAAGTCACCGGATTACTGGGGTCGTAGACGCAGTCGTCGGGCGGAGGATTATTGGGATTGCAGCCCGGGTTGCTCGGAGGAGTAGCGCATAGAACGGCCCTTGCGCGCCATTTCCTGGCTGAGGATTGAACTGCGGCAATCCGTTGAATGATTGATCCGGAACTCCGGTCGCCGCCCAATAGGCGCGCATCGCTCCGAAGTAGGAGTCAAACGAGCGGTTTTCCTGCGCCATGAAGATAATGTGATTGATGGAATTGAGCCCCTGCACCGCCTGGAACGTCGCGGTTACCGAGGTATTGGCCGTCAGGGTGAGGTTGCAGATGGGATTGGATCCGCTGCAGGCGCCGCTCCATCCGGCAAAATTGTAGCCGGTCGCTGGACTCGCGGTCAGCGTCACCGGCGTTCCCGACTGGAAGGTCGCGTTGCAGATCGTTCCGCAATTGATTCCGGCGGGTTGACTGGTGACGCTCCCGGAGTTCGCAGGGCCAGAGAGCGTAACGCTCAGCGTGACTGGCGGTGGCGCGGATGTGTTGAACGTCGCAGTCACGGCGGTATTGCCGGTCAACGTCACTTGGCAAGTCCCCGTGCCGCTGCAGGCCCCGCTCCAACCCGCAAACGTGGAGTTTGTTCCCGGCGTCGCGGTCAGCGTGACCTTGGTTCCAGAGGCGAAGTTCGCGCTGCAAACTGTCCCGCAGTTAATTCCCGAAGGACTGCTCGTAACCGTGCCGGTGCCGCTCCCGGCCAACGAGACGATCAGTGACTTCTCTGGAGTCGACTTCGGCGCAAACGTCGCCGTGACCGACACGTTCGCAGTCAACATCACCGTGCAGGTGCTAGTGCCGCTGCAGGCGCCGCCCCATCCCACGAAGGTCGAGTTCGCCGAGGGATTCGCTGTCAGCGTCACTTTTGTTCCCGACTGATAAGTGGCAGCGCAAGTCGATCCGCAACTAATACCGGACGGAGTGCTGCTCACCATTCCAGTTCCGCTGCCCGAGGCTTGTACCTTGAGCTGAAAAGATGAAGGAGAAGAAGGAGGAGTGGGCGAAGTATTCATCCCGCCTCCGCAGCTGACAATCAGAAGCAGAGAGACAAAACCGAGGGCGAGGAAGACAACTCGTGGACTGGACATGGCTTGACTAAACATGGCTCGACCGCACATCTTTGGAGTAAACATGGCGCGCTGCATTTTCCTCTTGAAACGGCGTGTTGGATGGCAGCTTGGAAGTGCGCGGTTGTCCCTGTAGCGGGCGGTTGGACGGGATACAAGGCGGTTTTCTCTCGATTACTTTCTATAGTTTGAGTGGCGTAGGGTAAATTCTTAGATGCAACTACAGGATCGCCCGTATTGTCGGTAAGCTCCGCGTCATTTATCAGAATAGATAACCCCAACGCGAAGAGGGGCAGGCAGTGGACGGTCAGTTAAAAGCGGAAGAAACGCGAGAGACACACTGCCTGCCTGCCCCTCCAAAATCCGAAACGTCTCCTTGGAGTAATGATCTGTTACTAAGCCCTGTGTGCAAAGATCGGTGCCAAATCGCTGCGGCTGGCAATGGCATTCGACTTGGCTTCTTCTTGAATACTTTTTGCGATCTGTTGCGCCTGCGCGTATTGGGTCGAGGCATCGGAGGCGTGGCCTGAGAGTTCGAGCGTGCGACCCAGTTGGAAATGGGCTTGCGCCTGCAATGTGCGCAGCCCCAGTTTCTCACTCCGAGTGATCGCGCCTTCGAGCTCCCGCTGCGCTGTAGGATATCTCTTCTGCGCGGCGAGGGCTTCTCCCAATAACACCGAACATTGGATTGACAAATATTTCATGCCCATTGAATCGGCCTGCTGGGAGAGTTGCCGCAACTGACTGACGGCTGCGCTGCCTTTGCCTTCTTTGACCGCGATCTTGGCAAGATTCACCTTGGCGAGCAGCGTGAGATGCGCGTCGCTCGTGTGAGACGCGGCTTGCAAGCCTGCTCATATAAAGGTGCAGCTGCCTTGTAGTCGCCACGATACAGGAAATTGTCGGCTTGATATCCGAGCATGTGGCCACCTGCGCCAGGTTCTTCAGTCCGCGGGCAACGGTCAGCGCCTCGTCAAGACTCTTTTGCGCGTCATCACTCCGTCCAACTTGGGCTAAAGCGTTACCGTAATCGGCGAGCACCTCGGCCAGCCAAAACCCTGTTCTCCTTCGTTTCGCGGAAGGTCTTGAGCGCATCCTCCTCAGAACTCAGCGCCGCACCGTAACGTCCCTGATATCCAAAGAGCGCACCCATGCTCGCCGATTCGATGGCAGCGCTGCGATTGTCGCCGACGCTTCGCCGCAATCGAGAGCACGTAAGTATTGCTGAAGAGCTTGGTCGTACTGGCCAATCGGGTTGAGGCCTCGGCGAGATTGTGGACGGTGTCCGCAATATCGCTGGGCACGTTGAGCTTCTCGCGCAGTTGCAGCGCCTGCTCGTAGTAAGTCCGCGCATCTTCGTAATGAGCCATGTAGTAGATAAGTGGCGCCGATGCTGTTGAGAACCAATCCCTGATCGCTCAAGTTCCCGAGGTCAACCTGGATCTGGAGGGATTCTTTGTACAGCCCGAGTGCCTTATCATACTGGCTGCGATTCTTGTATAAGTCGGCAATATCGTTTAGTACCCTGGCTGAGTCCGCCTTATCGCCGAGCTCGCGGTAAGAGTCCAGAGCGCTATCGTAATCTTTTAGCGCTTGATCCGGTTTTCCCAAAGGTTCTTCTGTTTGGGCGATCATTTCAAGGCTATCGCCGATCCCTTTCTTCAAACCGAGACGGCGTTTGATGGCAAGGGAGTCCTGAAAGCTGCGCAGAGCATCCTCCCACTTTGTCAGATCGGAGTAAGCAATCCCCATGGCTTGAAGGATCTGAGCTTTCTCCTCGTCGTTCCCAAACTCGACCGCCATACCCTGAGCGCGGGTCAAATATTCCAGCCCACTCTGATCGTTGCCACTCTCAATCTCGATCCGGCCCATTGCCAGCAGTCCATCGACCCGTTTGGGATCCAGAGTCAGCACCTTAGAATACGCAGCCTTCGCCTTGTCAAAGGCGCTCGATTTTTCGTAAAGGTCACCCAGAGCGAAGAGCAGATCAGGATTTTCTGTAGATGCCTTAACTAGATTTTCGTAGGCCTCAATCGCTTTCGGATAGTTCTTGAGGATTGCATCGTGCTTGGCAAGCACCAGATATTTTTCCGCAGGCGGGAGACCGTCACTCAATCCGACCGCCTGCTGCGACGCGCGTTCCGCATCATCTTCCTGGCCTAACTGGGCATAGGCGACCGCCAACTCGGAGTAGGCAAGCGCAAACTTGGGATCTTCCTTGGATCGCAGTTTGAAATTGCTTCTGCGCATCCAGCAAGTTTCCTTGCCGCGCCAGCGCAACTCCTTGATCGTAAGCGCGCAGCGCAGGAAGGGAATTGGTGGAAGGCTTGAAGGACTGTCCTTGCAGCTCTTTAATTATGCTGCGCGGAAGCGCCAGATTGTCGCGAACTTGAGCGGCGAGGCGATCGACTGCGCCGAGCACTTCTTTCTCGCCTCCCGATTGCGTGAACTGGGCAGTGTGTGAGTGCTTGAAATCCTGTACGGTCGCATCGATGCGAATCTGGTCACCTGACTTCGAGTATTGTCCCCAGACTATGGTGTCGGCGTTGCTCAGTTCACCAAGCCGCTTGATGTTCGAAGCATCAAACATCGCCGAGGGTGGAATTCGCAAATCGCGAACGATCTGGTTCACCCGCTCCGGGGCACCACGCGCAACGAGGCCGATTGACCGACATCCGTGCTCAACATCTGCGCCAGACTCGTGCCCAGCCAGTCCAGGCTCTGGTCGCCGGACGCATTGCTGAAATGGCAGAATCGCCAGACGATATTGCCGGGCCTGCCGTCTGCGCCGGTGGCGCGGAGCGAAAACGCTGTCGCAAAGCAATGCCGCCGGCCGGCAATCAGCAACAGCAACATCGCCGCGGCAGTTCCATGTTTTGCCCACGAAAACGACCGCGGCATTAGCGCCGTGACTTTCGACGTCAAAGTCACTTCTGCCGTGCCCTCGAGTGAAGGCGTCCAAGTCCTTCACGATTTCAGCGGTGGATTGGTATCGGCGTTGGGGATCAATCTCCAGGCACTTCTTGGCACACTTCGCTTAGAAAAAGTGGAACAGTCGGATCGACTTCGATCGCCGGACGCGCAGGCTCCTTCGTTCGTTTGAACATTGAGGCTTGGGCCGTGGTCGCCTCGAACGGCATCTTGCCGGTCAGCAATTCGTAGAGAATCAGGCCGAGAGCAAAAATTCGGATTGCGGGCCGACGTGTTCGCCCCGCACTTGTTCCGGAGACATGTATTCCGGCGTGCCGACCAGCATTCCGGTTTGCGTCATTCCTCCGGGTTCAACTGAGCGCGCGATGCCGAAATCCATCACGTAGACTTTGCCCTGCTATCGACCATGATGTTCTGCGGCTTGAGGTCGCGGTGCACCACGCCTTCGGAGTGCGCAGCTTCGAGCGCCAGGCAAACCTGCTTGATAATTTGCACGATCAACTCGACCGATTGTCTCCCCTTCGTCCTGCACCAGACCGCTCAGGTCGCTGGCCCTCGACATAGTCCATGGTGATGAACTTGTCCCGCCGGCTCACCCAAGATCAAAAATGCGAATGACGTTGCGGTGGGTGACCTTGCGGGCCAGAATCAACTCCTGCTTGAAACGCGCCAGAACCTCGGGATGGACCGCCATCTCGGGTCGAATCACTTTCAGAGCAACCATGCGGTCAAGCTCGCGGTCCCTTGCCTTGTAGACCGCGCCCATGCCGCCTTCACCGAGCAAGGCGAGAATTTCGTAGCGTTTTCCCAACAGGCTTCCTGAAGTCAGGATGCGGCTGGAACTAGGAAGTGGAGAAGCTGGACGCGTACCAACCATCGGCCACGTCCACGGTGCCGTCTTGCGGCAGAAGGAGAGATGCAGACGATTTCAAGATTGCCGCGTCATCGAAGAGGTCGCCATTTCAAGCGTCGCAGCGTCGGACATGTGCATCTCGGGATTTACATCGCCCACGAAGACGTCCCACTCTTGCCGGGTGTCAGGGTAATTGCCGTTGCTTCCCCAGCGCTCGAAGGAGGCATCGCATTGCAGCGCAACGGGTCGCCGTAGCAGGATTGCTGGAGTGGCAATGCGAACATTCCATGTTGTCCGCCATTCTACCGCTAACCGGCGCTTTCACGATGGACTTCGCACTGCGCGCCCGCTGATCAGGTTAGTCTCCCATGCCTTCGACGTCACACGTTTCTGCCGCCGGGTCACATCGTTGTCCTGGAGGATGATGCGGCCTTTGCGCACCCCTTGCCTTCGGCGTGAAAGTCACGTTCATGACGCAACTCGACCCCGGCTGCAGAGCGGTGCCTTTGCTGCAGGTGGTTCCTGAGGCGAATGCAAAATTGCAGTCGATGGTCAGTTCAAACAGCTTCAACGTCGTTGTGCCCGCGTTTGTCAAAGTGACGGTCTGGGCGGGCTCGTCGTTCCAACTTTCTGGTTCGCAAAATTCAGCAGCGTCGGCCGGAGCTTGGCCTTGGGGTTGATCACCGCAGCCCGAGCGGCACAGTCTGCGGGCTACCGGGTGCATTGTCACTGACCGCCAGTGTGGCTGTGGGACTGTAATTGTCGGCGTCAGGGTAGCAGGTGATGGAAATCTTGCAGTTCTTTCCCGGCGCCAGGGCCTTGGGACAGTGAGCTGACGACGGTAAAGTCATCGAGATCGTTCCCCGGAGGCGTGATCTTGATGCTGCTGACGGTCGAGGTTGCGTCTCCAGTGTTGCCGAGTATCACGTTGCGGAGACCGAACGTTTTGTAATGAGGTTGCCGAAATTCACTTTGGATGGGGTACAGGTGGCGATGGGCCCCGTTGCGTTCACCACTTGAATGGTCGCGGTGCTAGTTTGCGGTCGCGTTGTTGGCTGGCCGTGACGGTGGCCGTATTGACGTAAGTGCCGACGCTGGAATTGACACTGGCCACATGAACACTGGCGCCGAAATCGACCGGGGACAGATTACTGCCAATCGTGCAACTCAATGTCTGAGTCGGCGGCGGCCTTGATCGCGCAATGTTCCCGGCCCGCTGTATGGCGGGCTGATCGTCCAGATGACATTTGCGCCCGCGGGCAGTGGATCGTTGAGCGCAGTATTCGTGGCTGCTCCTGTACCCGGCAGCCGAGCTGTTGCTCATCGCTATCGGTATAGCCGATGGGACTGCCGGCGTTGACTACCGGCCTGGTCCGCCGTTTTGGTCATGCTCAAGGCCGGGGCCGCAAGGGTGATCGGGAACGCTACCACCACGTCATTGAACTGTTTCGTCTTTCCGCCAATTCCGGCATCGGGCGGCTGATTGGGATCATAGTAAGTTGTAATATCAAAAACGAACTGGCAATAGATCGGCGGATTCGTCGGATTCCCGTTGATCAGCATCGGCGTGTCTGCAATTCGTCCCGTAAGGCGTGTTGGCCGATGCTTCGTAGTCGGGATCATCGAACAGCCGCGGATTGTTCTGATGTTGAGGCCTGGCGGGGTGCAGATAGGAGTTATTGTTCCACGCGATCGACCAGGAGATGGGACCGTCGTAATCGCTGGTGGGAGGTTCGTTCCCTCTGGACTGGAAATACACGCTATAGAAGACACAATTGCCGCTGGAATAGGCGATCGCATGCCGGCACGATGGCGTCACCGTTGGCAGAATTTCGTAAGTGAAGAAGCTGGTGAAGCGGCAATCGAAATCCGTCATCGGATTCTGGCCGGCTGGGCAGTCTCCATTGGCCTGGGTGGTGGGTACTTCGGTCGCGGCAACGGTCATGGTGAACGGAGTGTTCACCACAGCCGCCGTCAGAGCCAAGGAGTGCGCATTGGGGTCGGGGCAGGGATTCTTCCCGGACGGGCAATTGAATACTCGCGGATGGCGCCGTGACATTCGAGCATGGGTAGACACCATTCGGACAAGTGAAGGGCGCCGGACATGGTTACTGGCGGGGGCACAAATGAAGCGGTCACCGACTGGTTCGAATTCATTGTGACCATGCAACCGCAGTTCCGGAGCAAGCTCCTCCCCAGCCGCCGAAGGTAGCTGGGCTGCACCGGGGTCTGCGGTTAAATCGACGGTTGTGCCTCCAGCTGATAGGTGGCCGAGCAAATTCCAGACTGCACGCCCGCGGTATCCGTGCAGTTGATCTGTTGCAGATTGTCAGTCACGGTGCCGTTGCCGGTGCCCAGGGTGGTTACTGTCAAGGTGTAGTTTTGTCTTGATCCCATCACCGACAACACGACTGAGTGCTGCTGTAATTGACCATCCAGCTCAAACCTTGAGGCAAACCGGGCAAGTTCGTAGTGGCAAACTGGCCGCTGAGCGTGCCCGCCGTGAGGATCACGAACTGGTTGCCGGCCGCGGAATGAAATTGTTGATCAGACTTACATTGAGCGTGCCGCTTAGGGTTGTGCCACGCCGGCACGTTCAATTGGGAGTACTGCGTACCCGGCCGTGAGTCCTCCGATCACCACGTCATACGCGCCCGCCGAACCTCTGGGTGTAGTTGCCGCTGCCATTGATACCGATCGTCAAGATGCCGGGGTTGGGAATGTCGCCGGCCTGGGTCACGCCCGCCATGCTTACATTGGCTGAGGATGGTTCCGTCGCCCGAGAGTGTACCGGCTGCCGGCCACTTCAAAGCGCTGGACGCCACCAGTGTTCCATCCACCTGCGCCACTCCGCCGTTGAGACTGAACGTAACAGTCGAAGCGCTGCCTCCGGCGCCGCGACCTGGAACAAGCCGGCATTCTGCACGTACGAAGTGACCGTTGAAGGCCTCAGAATCCAGAATGATGTTGCCTGTCGTTTCCGAGTGATGTCCCCGTGATGGTGTTGGCGCCGTTGGTCATCATCACCGCACCGCCGCCGGTCAGAGTCACGCCATTGGGAGCACTCAGAACCGTGGCGCTTTCGATCGAATCCAGCAGCACTGTGCCGTTGTTGTTGATGGTCCCCTGCATATTCGTCGTGCTGTTGTCCCCGACCGTATAAGCGCCCCCGGAGGAACCGAAACGGCGCTGGCGGTGCCGTCCAGAGTCAGTGTGTTGCGGCTGAAACTACCCACGAAACCGCCGCTGATGCCACTCAGCGTTCCGCCCTGAACCGTGAGTCCGTTGGAGAATTGCACGGCTGCGGCGCGCCATTGGCGACGATCTTCCGCCGGCGTTGGCAACGGTCGTGGCTCACCTGCAACGTCCACTGCCGGTGGCTTCGAGTACTCCCTGGTTCGTCAACGTGCTTGGGTTCAACGTCACGGATCCACTTGCGTTGATGGTTCCCTGATTGACTACCGTCAACCCGTTCGACCCAATGACGCCAGACCCCTGAAGGATGTTGCTCACATTGGTCAACGTTTCGCCGGATTGGTCGATGATCGCCAGTTCCCGGCGGACCTCCGGTGCGTGCGAGCGTCACCGTGCCATTGCCGGCCAGACTGACCGGAGACGCCATGCTCAAGAACGTGTTGTTGGCAGTCTCGTTCAACTGGATCGCGCCGGTATTGCTGATTGTGCCCTTCAGGAAAGTGGTGCGTGCCGTTGGCTCCCACATAAGTGCCTGCGATGTTCAGCATACCCTGTGCGGTACTTCCATCCAGCGTAATGGTGTTTCCGCCGGGAATGGTTAACATCCCACTATTGGCGGTCGTCAGCGTTCCTCCCTGGATGGCTGCGTTTTACGAACTGCACTGTGGAAGTTGTGCCATTGACCTGATTGTGCCGGCGCCGTTATAAATCGTGGAGTTGCTGAGTGCTAACGCTGCACCAACAGTCGCCTCCAGTAAACCTTGGTTAGTCAACGCACCGGGATTTAGAGTCAACGTCTCCGGAGTTGGCATTGATTGTCCCCTGATTGACACATTCAAACCATTGGATCCGATGACGCCCGCCCCCTGTAGAACATTACTGACGTTGGTCAGGGTTTGTTGTCCGTTGGTGGTCGCGAGGGCAGCGCTGCCGGTTCCCGACTGGCTCAATGTCACCGTGCCATTGCCCGTGAGACTTACCGCCGCGGCCATGGTCAAGAAGGTGTTGTTCGCTGCCGCATTCAACTGAATATTGCCGCTGTTATTGATCGATCCGGTCAGGTAAGTTTGCGTGTTATTGGCGCCGGCATAAGTTCCTGCGAGGGCGAGCGGGCCAAGCGTGCTGCCATCAAGCGTAATGGTATTGCCGCTGGGGATCGTGAAAGTGCCGTTGCTGGCGGTCGACAAAGTTCCGCTTTCGATGCGTGCATTGTTGACAAACTGCACCACCGAACTCGCTCCGCTCACCTTAATCGTGCCGGAGGCGTTGTTGATGGTCGAACCGCTCAGCGCCAGAATGCCGCCCGCTGTCGCCTCGATCAGTCCTTGGTTGGTAAACACGCTTGGATTCAGCGTCAGAGTGCCGGCCGCGATGTTCGCATTGATTGTCCCTTGGTTGGTGACCTCCAAGCCGTTCCAGCCGATGACCCCTGTGCCCTGCAGGAAATTGTTGACGTTGGTCAACGACTGATTGCCGTTGGTGGTGGCCAGGGCAGCGGTGCCCGCCCCCGGCGTCGACGATAATGTCACCGTGCCGTTGCCGGTGAGCGTCACCGCCGCGGCCATGGTCAGGAAGGTATTGTTGACGCCGGCATTGAGTTGAATGTTGCCGGTGTTGACAATCGTTCCCGATAAATAAGTGTTCGTGTTGTTCGCGCCGACGTACTGCCCCGCGAGCGTCAGCGAACCTTGCGCCGTGCTTCCGTCAAGAGAGAATCCGTCATTAGCTGGGACGGTAAGAATACCGCCGCTCGCTCCAGTCAGGGTTCCACCTTGCACAGTTCCGCTGACGAGTTGAACCGTAGATCCGCTGCCCGTGGCCAGAATTTGTCCGCCGGAATTGTAGAACGTGTTCTGCAGATTTAAGGTGCCGGAGTTGGTGGCTTCGAGCAATCCCTGGTTAGTCAAATTCGGCGGATTCAGTGTCAACGCTCCAGTCGCGCTCGGCGCGTTCGCATTGATGACACCATTTGCCTGATTGACGACGTTCAGCCCGTTCCATCCGACGAAGCCTGTCCCTTGAATCCGGTTGTTCGCGTTGGTCAGGGTTTGATCTCCGTTGGTCGTGGCCAGGGCAGCGTCCCCTTGACCGAGAGTTGACGAGAGCGACACCGTGCCCGCGCCCGTTAAAGTGACGGATGCGCTCATGGTCAGGAAAGTGTTGTTCGCCCCAGCATTGACCTGGATCGTGCCCGTATTGTTGATCGTGCCCGACAAATAAGTTGAGGTGTTATTGGAGGCCGCGTAAGTGCCGGCGATGGTCAGCGGCCCCAGCGTGCTGCCATCCAGCGTGATGTTATTGCCGCTGGGGACGGTCAGGACTCCGTTGTTGACGCTGCCTACGGTCCTCCCTCGATGTGAACGTTGTTCACAAACTGCACCGTCGAGGTCGCTCCATTCACCTGGATGGTGCCCTTCTGATTGTTGATGGTGGATCCGTTCAGCGCCAGGATGCCGCCCGCCGACGCCTGCAGCAGGCCTTGATTGGTGAAGCCGGGAGAATTGACCGTCAGCGTGCCACCGGAAACATTTGCGTTAATCGTGCCCTGATTGGTCACTCCCAGCCCGTTCCATCCGACGACGCCTGTTCCCTGAATCGTGTTGTCGACGTTGATCAGCAACTGATCGCCGTTGGTGGTCGCAAGCGCAGCCGTGCCGCCGCCCGCGGTCGAAGCCAGGGTTACGGTGCCGTTGCCAATGAAGCTCACGGCGGATGCCATGGTGAGAAAGGTATTGTTAGCGGCGGCGTTCAGTTGAATGTTGCCGGTGTTGTTAATTGTGCCCGACAGATCAGTAGTACTGTTGTTCGCTCCGGTATAAGTTCCGTTGATGGTCAGCGGCCCGTTCGTGTGTCCATCGAGAGAGAGGACATTGTTCGCTTCGACGCCGAGGTTGCCGCCGCCGGTTGCGCCGATCATTCCGCCCTGAATGGTGGCACCGTTAGCGAACTCGACGGTAGACGCGTTTCCGCTTGCCAGGATATTGCCCCCGGCGTTCTTGAAAGTGCTGCTACCGGACAGTTGCAGCGTCGCGCCCAGTGTGGCCTCGAGGATCCCCTCGTTGGTCAGGCCACTGGGATTGAGCGTCAGCGTTCCTTGCGCCGGCGTGTTGGCGTCGATCATGCCCTGATTCACCACGATCAGCCCATTCCATCCCACGACGCCCGAGCCCTGAATTAGGTTGTTTACGTTGGTCAGCGTTTGGTTGCCGTTCGTAGTGGCGAGTGCGGAACTGCCCCCTGTACCGTTTTCCATCAACGTTACCGTGCCCGCGCCCGTGAAACTCACCGGGGCGGCCATCGTCAGGAAAGTATTGCTGGACCCCGCATTGAGCTGAATCGAGCCGGTGTTGTTGACCGTTCCCTTGAGGTAAGCCGTGCTGTTGTTCGCAACCACGAACTGGCCGGCAAGGTTGAGCGTTCCCGTACTAACCCCATCGAGTGTGAAGGTGTTGTTCGCGGGGATCGTCAGCAGACCGCCGTTCGAAGTGTTGAGTGTTCCACCCTCGAGTACGCCGCTGATGAACTGCACCGTCGATCCATTTCCGTTCGCCAAAACGTTGCCGCCGGCGTTTAGAAACGTATTTTGCAGATTCAGCAGTCCGCCGCCCGTGGCTTCGAGAAGTCCCGTGTTGGTCAGGGTGGGAGGATTTAGGTAGAGCGATCCCGCGCTGGCAGGCAGGTTCGCATTGATGACCCCAGACGGCTGATTGATGACCGACAACCCATTCCAGCCGATGAAGCCAATTCCCTGGATCGTGTTGTTGACGTTGGTCAGCGTCTGGTTGCCATTGGTGGTGGAAATGGCGGCATTGCCTCCCGACCCATTTTCCGTCAGCATCACGGTACCGCCGCCAGTCAGACTGACGGCCGCGGCTACGGTCAGGAATGTGTTGCTGGCCGCTGCATTCAACTGAATCGTGCCCGTGTTATTGATCGTGCCGGTCAGGAAAGTTTGAGAGTTATTGGCGCCGACGTAGCTGCCAGCAATCGTCAGCGTGCCCTGGCTCTTTCCATCCAGCGTAAAGATGACGTTTGCAGGAGTGGTCAGCGTTCCGCCGCCGCTGCTCGCCAGTAATCCTCCCGAGACGGTGCCATTGATGAACTGCACCGTCGAACCGCTGCCGCTCGCCAAAATTCTTCCGCCGGCGTTGTTGTAAGTATTCTGCAGATTCAAAGTGTTGCCGCCGGTGGCCTCCAGCAAACCCTGGTTGGTGACGCTGGGCGTATTCACTAGCAGGCGCCGGCGGTGCTGGCGTTGATGATTCCGCCTGCTTGGTTGACCACCGACAAGCCATTCCATCCGATGACTCCGTCCCCTGGATCGGTGTTATTCGACGTTGGTCAGGGTGCCGCCGGACGTGGTTCGATGATCGCGCGTTCCCGCCACCGCCAGCGCTCGTGTCAACGTCACCGTGCCGCCACCCGTCAGGCTTACCGCGCCAGCTATGCGTCAGAAAAGTGTTGTTGCAGTTTCGTTCACCGGATCTGCCCGGCGTTGGAGATGTTTCCGTAGATACTAGGGTGTTGCTGTTGCCGATCGTCAGGCTGCTTCGGTGTCGATGTAAAGACCGTCGACACTGGCGGTGATGTCGAGAGTGACCGCGGACGGCATCGAGTTGCCATCGTTAATGCACACATTCACGCTGCCGCTGTTGGGAACTGCCGGTGCTCCAGTTCTCGGGATTGCTCCAATTGCCGGATGCCCCTCCGATCCAGTTGGTGGTCGTTGCCGGTGCAACTGGTGGTCGCGATTCAATGTGAACGTCGCGCTCACCGCTTGATTGGAGTTCATCGTCACCGCGCAGGAGCCGTCGCCACTGCACGCCCCACCCCAACCCACAAAAGTCGATCCCTGGCTTGGAGTGGCGATCAGAAGTCACCTGGTTCCGGCAGAGAAGTTTGCTTGGCAGGTTGTATCGGGCAGTTGATCCCTGCCGGCCTGCTGGTTACCGTTGCCACTGCCCGAACCGTCCACCGAAACATTAAGGGAGTACGTTGAGTTGTGCCCGTGCCAGAGAGCGCAACCGTCTGCGTGCTGCCGGAAACGCCATTGGAATTGTCGGTGATGGTCAGCGTCGCGTTTTCAAGTCCGGTCTGCGGACGGCGAGAAAACGACAGAATATGGTGCATGAAGTACCTGGAGCGAGTTGTCCGCCAGCAGTGCTGCAAGTGTCGCCCTGAGCTTCGAAGAAATCGCTTGGCGAAATCGCATAGGTGAAGGTCAAAGGTGCGCTGCCCGTGTTGCCGAGCGTCACCGTTTGCGAAGCGCTCTGGGTGCCAACTTGTTGGTTGCCAAAATTCAGCGCAGCAGGCGTGACTGCGGCAATCGGCGTCGCCACCAGGAACCCATACGATGAGATTGTTCCAATCAGCGGGCTGCTCTGCGATCCCGTAACCGTCGATGTCGCTTCTTCGCCCTCCGTCGCGTACGCATAAATGGTATGGAATCCAGGCGCTAGCGTCGAAGTCGTGCCGCTGAATTTCCCGGACTGTCCCGGCGTTGCCGCGCGTCCACGGGCCTTGCCATGTGTCGGTCTGAAACAGCAATTCATCGAGCGGCCAGTTTCCGAACCCGTTGGAAGCTGTGAAGTTGAAAGTCGGCGTCTCGTTCGAAGTTGTATTGTTCGGCAGCGGCGCAATCGAAACCACGATCGGGTTGGCCTGCACCTGCTCGGCCGAAATAACAGTCGTGTTGGAACTCAGATTGTTCGCAACGTAAACCACATCGGTCAGCGGATTCGCCGCCAATGCGTAAGGCTTGTTGGCGTTGGGGTCATTCGTGGTGACGCCTGCGTTGGTCGATCCGTCAATAATCGTGACACTGCCGAAGTCCGTGCTGTTGTTGCCGTTGTTGGCGACATAAATCCGATTCGAAGTCGGATCAACCGATACCGCCGAAGGCGAGGTTCCCGCGTTGACCGTGGCGATCACACCCAGAGCGTTGCCGTCGATCACCGAAACAGTATTGTTTCCCTTGTTCGCGACATAGGCGCGGTTCGTGGCGAGGTTGAGGTCCAGCGCCAGCGGGTCATCTCCGACATTGATCGTCGCTACTACCATCGCGCTGGCCCCGTCGATGACCGAGATGTTATCGCTGTAGGAGTTGACGACGAATATCTTGTTGGTCACCGGTTCAACAACCAGCGCGACCGGCCGGCTCGCAGCCGGATCGGTTATGGTCAAATTGCTGCCGATGACGGTATCAAAGGCGGTAACGTTGTCGCTGCCGCTGTTGGCGACATAAACCTGGCCGGTGGCGGCATTCACAGCGATGGCGACCGGAGCAGTTCCCACTCCAACCGTGCCCGTAACCACATTAGTCGCACCATCAATCACGGTGACATTGTTCCCGCCGAGGTTCGCCACGTAAACCACATTGATGACCGGATTCACCGCGACGGCCACCGGAGTGTTGCCGGTATTGACTGTCGCGGCGACTAAATTGGTCGCCCCGTCGATGACCGTCAGAGTATTGCTGGCGCGATTGGCAACGTAGATAAAGTTTGTGGCGGGATTGATAGCGATCGCGTCCGGATTGTTCCCAGTATTGACAGTCGCCACAACCTGGTTTGTGCTTCCATCGATCACCGAGACTGTGCTGTTCCCGCTGTTCGCGACGTAAATCCTGTCGGTCACGGCATTCAGCGCGACTGCCACCGGGTTCGTGGGAGTATTGACCGTAGTTGTGATCGTATTCACGTCACCGTTGATTACAGTGACGTTGGCACTGCCGCTGTTCGCCACATAAACGCTGTTGCTGAGCGGATTCACCGCTAGCGCCGCGGGACTGGTTGCGTTCGGGTCGGTAACGGTGGCGGTCGTGTTGGTCGCCCCGTTGATCGCCGTCACGTTATTGCTGCCGCTGTTGGCAACGTAGATCTGGTTCGTCGTCGGATCGGTCGCCACGGCAACCGGACCAGTGCCGGCATTGACGGTCGCGGTAACGGTGTTGTTCGCTCCATTGATCACGGTCACGTTGGCGCTGCCGTTATTCGCCACGTACACCGTGTTCGTCACGGGATTCGCTGCAATCGCCGCGGGATTGCTTCCGGCGTTTACAGTAGCTACTACCAAATTGCTCGCGCCGCTGATCACCGACACATTGTTGCTGCCGTTGTTGGCAACGTAGATCGCATTGGTCGCGGGATCGATGCTGAGCGAAACCGGAGTCGTTCCAACTCCCACCGTCGCGGCAACAGAATTATTCCCTCCGTTAATGACCGTGACGTTGCTGCTGGCGCGGTTCGCCACATAGATCATGCTCGTCGCCGGATTCACCGCAATCGCATCCGGGTTGCTGCCAACGCCCACACTCCCAGCAACGGTGTTTCCGTTGCCGTTGATCACCGTCACGTTATTGCTGGTAGCATTCGCGACATAGATTTCGTTGGTAAGCGAATTCACCGCAATCGCGACCGGGGCGATCGCATTCGGGTCCGTCACTGTGGATGTTGTATTGTCCGCGCCGTTGATGACCGTAACGTTGTTACTGCCATTGTTCGCCACGTAAATCGTGTTGGTGACCGGGTTCACGGCGATGGCCACGGGATCAGTTCCGGTGTTTACCGTGGCGGTCACGGTATTCGTGGCTGCGTTAATTACACTAACGTTGCCGCTGGCCGAGTTCACTACGTAAATGGCGCTGGTGACAGGATTGGCAGCGGCCACTACCGGCGAACTTCCCACTGTGACCGTACCGGTTACGTTTTGCGCAAACGCGCAGGGCGTGGCCGCCGCGATTGCGAGGACGAGCCAGATAACAGCGCGGCCAAAACCGGAAAGACGAATCTGTTCAGAAAAGAAGAGCGAGCAGGAAGGACGAAGCCTCTGCTTGTGGGCGAGCGTTCGACTTGGAGACGAGTGGGTTGTCGGTTTCATGGGAAGGATTTCGCCTCCCGAGCAAAATCCCTGAACTGCTTAGCGGACAAAAGCCCTCCGGGTGTGGGCGCAGGCTTTCCCTTAATGTCGCTAACCGATCCACTGCTTCATCCAAGTTGACCCCAACCCGGCGATGAATTGTACAACGGTTAGCGACTGCGCAATAGAGTGAAATGTCTCGCAAGCGAAGGTTTTTCAGGATTTTGCCCGGGTTGCAAAAGATTGCAACCCCGATTCGGAGCTGAAGCCCGCTTGAGGGCCCCACGAAAGTGTACTCCACCAATTAGGACAATCGCGCCAAACAGCCCGCCATTGACGGGGTTTGCCGGTTTCGGCTAGAGTGCGTGGATTCACTCATGGGGCCAATTCCCAGGTCTGTTGCAGTTTTTACGGCGATGAGCGCCGTCGCTCTGTCGCTGCTGATCCTGCCCGCTTTGGCGCAGGAGTCGTCAGGGGCCGGCAGCGATTCCGCCGGTTCCACAGTGGCCTCTGCCAACCCCGGCCCGCACAGCGTTGCACTCTCCTGGGACGTTAGCGCTCCGGCGAATGTGTGGGAGAACTCACCCACCGGCTTCATTATTTATCGCAGCACGTTCAGCCCGGTTCGCCCGATTCGCAAGAACCGGATCGATTGCCTGTTCATTTCATTTACAACCTGCGTGGATGTCGGCGTAGAGAGCGGGCGGACCTACTATTACGTGGCGACCTCATTCGTTATAAGCGACGGTCACCGACTGCAGAGCGGCCCGTCGAACGAGATCGAGGTCAAAGTTCCGACTACTACCTTGCCCCGGCCGAAGCCGCACCAATAGTTTCCTGCGAAGCGACGAGTTACGGAACGCAGCGCGCGGGAGCATCGCCGGCGTCAACCTGCCGTGGTGTGGTCAGCGTGATACAAATGGGATTTAGGAGGAGTTGCGAAAGTCCGTGCCGCCGGCTGGGGCAGGCGTGCCGATAAAGGCAGTTTCGGCAACTCGGTTTGTGTGCGCAATAGCCAAATAAGACTGCGAGACAACCGTAAAAACTGGCCAGGGCCTCGATCCAGTGGGGGAGTTGAAACATGGCTGCTGTCCTCACTATCAATATCGGCCCATGCGCGCGAACGGTCTGTGATTTCCGTCACTAGCTGTGACTTTCGCAACCCAGGCAGCTAACTGTGAAGCTTCCGCCTCCATTTAAATTTTTGCTGATTGCAACGGTTCCCGTTTTGGTCGGGTGGCGTCCGCTGCTGAAGACCTTCTCGCTGGCCTGGCAGAACGAGGCTTACACCCACATACTTCTTATTCTTCCAATCGCGCTTGCGATGGTCTACCTCGAGTGGCCCACGGTTCAAGCGCAGTTGGCGCCGGGCTGGCGTGCCGCTTTCGTGCTGATGGCTGCCGCCGTCGCGTTAGCTGCATACGGGCAGTGGAAGTTCACGGCGGACGTGCAGCTCGCGGTCGAAATGCTCGCCGTCGTGCTGTGGTGGGTCGGGGCTTTTATCGGCTGCTTTGGGGCTCGAGTTTCAAAATCGCTCATCTTCCCGCTTTGCTTTTTGTTTTGGATGGTGCCGTTTCCAACCTCGCTTGTGAATGCCATCATCTCTCTTTTGCAGCAGGGATCCGCCTACGCCGCCCAGTGGATGTTCACCATGGTGGGGGTGCCTGTCTGGCAAAATGGAATTCGGCTGACGATTCCCGGTTTGACTGTCGAGGTGGCGCAGGAGTGTAGCAGCATTCGCTCGAGCTTGATCTTGTTCGTCACCACGATGGTCGTCGCCCAGGTTTTCCTGCGCTCGTCATGGCGAAAGGCGCTGGTGATTGTTGTCGCGGTTCCATTGTCCGTCGCCAAAAATGGCCTGCGCATCTTTACCATCGCAATGCTCGGCACCCATGTCGATCCCGGGTTCCTGACCGGCCGCCTGCATCGCCATGGAGGAGTCATTTTTCTCGCGATCGCGATCGCGGTCATCTTCCTGCTGCTTTGGATTCTGCGGGATGAGCCAGAAACGGGAGGTTTCCGAAGCCGAGCTCTTCCGGCCGCTAAATAAGAGGAAAAACTCTACGGCGTGGGAATTTGCGCAACCGCCTGGTTGGAGTACACGCTTTCAACGTTGTTCGCATCGACGGCGGTGGAAACATAGTAATAGGTGGTCCCGCTGGCGACGCTCGCGTCGGTGTAGACGGTGGCCGGTTCGAGCGATGAATTCAATTTCGTGTAAGACCGCCCGATTGTGTTCCCCGGTAAATGTTGTAGCCCACGACGGATGACGTGCTCGGGTTCCACGAAAGCGCCACGCTATGCGATCCGCCCGAGATTCCCTGCGTGCCGTTTCCGGAGAACGATTGATTCAGCTGCGCGTTGGACGCATTGCTGAGGAACGTAACTTGTCCAGTGGACGCGCCCGCCGCCGGCGGGGTAAAAGTCACCGTGTAATTCACGCTCTTGCCGGAAGAAATTGTGAGTGGAAAGGTGATGCCGCTCACCAAATATCCGGCTCCGTTCCACGAGGCTGAGGAGACCACAACGTCGGCGTTGTTCGCCGTCAGGGTCGCGGTGTGGGAGGAATTGCCGCCAACTGAGACATTGCCGAAGCTCAAACTGGAGGGAGAAACGCTCAACGTTGCCGCAGGATCACTCGGGCCGCCGGGGGATTGTGAGCCTGAGGATTGTGAGCCCGAAGAGACTCCCGCGCAGCCCGCGAGCAGGAGAAGACTGCACGCTACCGCCAATCCACCAGCTAACCGAAATCTGAGCCCCACATCCACGACGCGATTATCGGGTCAGTAACAGAACCCGGTCGAAGAGGCCGAAAGCTGCGGCCTGTTCGCACAACTCCTATTGAACGTTAGTAACTCGAGATCGAGAGATTTTGGAATTGTAGATGGGCGGGAGGCAGAAGGGAAGTCGGGGGATTGTAAAAACCGAATTGTAAAAACTAATGAGCGCCCCAAAATGGCGCTCGTCAATCAGGTTGCGAAATCAGTTCCGTGAGAGCGGACGCGCTTCATCGATGGGACAAGCCGTATGCCACCGCAACCAACGATCCTCCGAGATTGACCGCCGGCGTCAGACGTTCCAACTTGTGGTGCCCCGTCCGGTGAAATAAATAGCTGAGGGCGACGACGCCCCCGGTTTCACCCGCGAAGTTTACCGCGAGCCCGGCGGTGCTGCCGCTAAAAAGGCGCGTGATCGGATTCAGTTCTTTCCCGCCATTCTGCAGATTGGCATGGGTTACGGCGAAGTCCGCCGCCCCGCCCGCGGCCACAGCTGCAAACAGGAATTTATTTTCCCGTTCCAGAACCGGTGCTGCGGTGCTTCAGGAAGCGGTTCCGCCTGAATGCTTCGCACGGGAGGCGCCGCTTCAATCGTCTCCGGCCGGAACATGGCAATGGTGAACTCCTGCTGGGCTGCCGCTTGTCCACTGCAGGCCAGAAGGAGGGTTAAAATCGCCGAACCGCATGTGAGTATCCAGCTGAGCCGAGTATTGTTCATGACTTTAGTGAGGTGCCAGCATTGGCCACCTGTACTTGTACTCTAGTGCACCCATCGGCCCGCGAGGAATGGCCCATGTGTGCCACTAAACTATTTGATTTGATTACTTTAGAGAAATCGGCAGTTACTTGGGTTACCGCGGGCGTGCGCAGGTTTCTGCGCACAAATAGGATTAGCAGAGGCAGGACAGGAAAGGGCTGTCGGACGCCGAAAACGGCCGCAGGTTATGCGCGAAACTCTTCGCTAATCGTTCGGGACCTGAGCTTCCGCCTCGTTCGAGTAACCGCTCTCTTGGTTCGAAGAGTTTACGGCCGTGGTGACGTAATAATAATTGTCACCATCGGTGACATTCGAGTCGGTATACGAGGTTGTCGTTTGCAATTGCTGGTTGATCTTCGAATACGGCCCGTTGTGTTGGGTGCCGCGGTAGACATTGTAGCCCAGAATATTCTGCGAAGAGCTCGGGTTCCACTGCAGCAGCACCGTGTGCACCGCCGCGGTGCCATTCCCGCTCAGCGATTGCACCGTTGGAGAGTTCGACGCGTTGCTCGAGAACGTCAGTGTGCCATTTACCTGTCCCGTCGCTTGCGGCGTAAATGTGACTGTGAAATCGGCAGTGTCACCGGCAGGAATTGTTACCGGACAAGTCATCCCGCTCAGAGTGAATGCCCCATTGCTGAAAACGCAGCTGTTGACCGTCACACTGGTGCCCGTCGCCTTGAGCGAGGCTGGCAGGCTCGAATTGCTCCCAAATGTCACGTTGCCGAAGTTCAAGCTTGACGGTGTCACAGCTAACTGTCCCGTCTGCGTTCCTGTGCCCGAGAGAGGAATAATCAGGCTTGGATTCGACGCGTCCGAGGTAATGGTTAAATTTCCGCTCACGCTGCCGGCCGATTGCGGCGTGAAAACTACGTTGAAGGAAGTGTTTCCGCCGGCTGGGATCGTCAGCGGCAAATTCAGCCCGGTCACGCTGAACCCGGTTCCGCTTACACCGTCTTGTGTGATGGTAGCGTCCGACCCTCCGGTGTTGGTCAAAGTTTCAGGGAGCGTCTGATGCTGGCCTACCTGCACGCTGCCAAACCCCAGGCTTGACGGATTCGGACTGAGCGTGCCGAGCGCCAAGCCTGTTCCTGCAAGTGGAATGATGAGTGTGGGGTTGGCCGCGTTGCTCACAATAGCAAGCGTGCCTGCCGCCGATCCCGCGGCCGAGGGCTCGAACACTACATTGAAGCCGGTGCTTTGGCCGGCTGCCAGGGTCAACGGCAGACTGAGTCCGTTGATGCTGAATCCCGTGCCGGTGAGGTTCGCCTGCGTTATGGTTACGCTCGCGCTACTCGTATTCATCAGAGTTTCTGAGAGCGCCTGATTGTTCCCAACCACCACGCCGCCGAAATTCAAATTCGTCGGGTTGGCCAAAAGCGATCCCGGCGCAAGTCCCGTCCCGGAAAGCGGCAAGTTCAATTGCGTATCGGAAGCATTGCTCAGAAATGCGACATTTCCGTTCGCTGCGCCCGCAGATTGCGGAGCAAAGGTTACGGTGAAATCCGCGCTTTGACCTGCAGATAAAGTCATCGGCAGAGTCAGGCCGCTCAGGACGAATCCCGCGCCAGTCACGCTCGCTTGCGAAACCACAACGTCATTTCCGCCGCTGTTGGTGATGGTTCCCGGTTGCTTCTGACTGTTCCCTTCCAGCACGCTGCCGAAGGCCAGACTGGCCGGACTTACGCCCAGGACGCCGGGCGCGGATCCGTCGCCTTCCACTCCTAAACCCATGGCGCCATCGGAGGAGTTGCTGGCGATCGCGATGGTGCCGGACGCCGCCGCGGTGCTGCTGGGCTTAAATGTCACGCTCAAGGTAGCGGTGGCGCCGGCGGCGATCGTCAGGGGAAGCGCCGGCTTACTGAGAACAAACTCGGTGGAAGAGGATTGTGCGCTGGTGATTGTAAGCGATGCCGTGCCGGTGTTCTCGGCGGTGACGCTTAATGTCTTGCTGTTTCCCATCGTTACCGTGCCGAAATTCAGGCTCGAGCCGCTCAGGCTCAGACCGCATTCTGCGGCTGCGGCGTCTGACTTTTGGAGCCGCCAGAACTTAGTCCCTGACAACCCACCAGAGCAACCAGGGCGAGCAGCACAGCAAGTACATGGCAATGGGCAACAAAACGCTTCGTCATACGAGGTCCGCTCTTTCGCGCTTGCTGAGTTCCTTATCGGCGTGGTGCCGAAAAAACATCTCCACCATCAGTCTGCGCTGTGAGCCCACCGATCATGTAGGTAGCGGAAGACTGTACCAGCACGGCCAAGTGGCCGCCCTGTGCAAGCGCGGGGACGCGTCAACACCCCGGGCTAAAACGCGCGTGCGAAATGCCCAAAAGTAATTTGCACTGTGGAAGAATCAACAACCGCGGAAGGGAGGTAGGCGGTCAAAGCCAGAAAGTAGGAGGTACTGCCAGTGGGGCACGTCCCTCTGGACATGTCCTCTCGCCGGGAACACGCGTGCGAGTTTGCGAACAAAAAAAGGATGTGCCACTCTGGCCCAGCGGGCGTCAACTGAACTAAGACGTGCGGCCAGTTCTGAAAACCCGAAACTCTATCGTCCGGCGATGGCAGCTTGCGTCCGGGCGACAATTTCCGGGCGGACGTTAGTTTCCCGGTCTTTCGCCATGAGGAACTCGTGGCGTCGCGCCTCGTGCCACAGCGCCAGTTCGACCCGGTTGCCGAAGCCCAGTTTGTCGTACACCACGCGAAGATAATTTTTTATGACGTGCTCTGTGGTTCCCATGATTTGGGCCACTTCCCGGTTCTTGAATCCTTGTGCGACGAGGGCGATAAGCTCTTGCTCGCGTTCGGTTGGGGCGCGGTTTCCATAGCGCTCATATCCATACATAGCTGCCTCCGGTATAAAAAGGTCGCGAGTTTGACCCGCTTGATGCCGTTCTCGATTCCAAACCGTTGAAACAACCGATTAAAATGCGCCTTAACGGTCCGCCGGGGAATATTCAGTTGCTTGGCGATCTCTTCATTACCGCACCCCTGCAGCAGCAAATCGACAATCTGCCGCTCGCGAGCGTTCAGGCGTACTGACTGCTCCATTGATCCCCCTAATGCCTGTTTTTCTCACTGCAAACACTGGTAACCCCTGGTTACGCGGTTTTGTTGCGGCAAAAGGCCAGAAACAACTTCAGCAAGGCCGATTGACGCTGCGGCCTAAGCAACCACAGAGGATTGAACGATGTTCCTGGCCAGAGGATCCAAAAAGATTCGAACGCAATTATGCGAAGAGGTGGGCGCTGCTTTTCTCAGAGTTTAGAACACATGTCGCAAGATTTGCAATAGTCTGCGATCATCCGCCATCGGTGGAGATCCGCCCCCAAAGCCGTTTTTCAGGGCCCTAGGAATCCATCCCCTCCGGAAAACACTCATGCTGCCAAGCACTTGCGGGGTTAAGGAACTGCGACTTCGGCTTCGTTTGAATAACTGCTTTCTTGTCCGGCAGAGTTTACCGCGGTGGTTACATAATAGTAAGTCTGTCCGCCCAAAGCGCCATTGTCTATAAAAGTTGTGTCGGGATCAATCGTCGAATTGATTCTGGTGTAAGGCCCGCCGCTGTTTACTCCTCGGTAAATGTTGTAACCCACAACCTGGGAGTCGCTGGGCTGCCAATTGAGAGTGACGGTATGAGTTTGCGGCGCGTTCCCAGCATTGTTATCCGATGGTCCGTTGGATCCAGAATCGGCGGCCGCTCGCGGAAAAATTCCCGGTGAAGTCAAGGTGAGCAAAATCGCGATCAAAGAAACAGCCCGAAGGCCGCGTCTGGAGCCTGCTGGGGGTAGGGACATTTCCGCCGAGTTTGCAACGTCGCATCCGCTAGGGAAAGGTCTCGATAGTACATCTGGATCAGATTTTCTCTGTATGTCTGATTTCAGGGCAAAAAAAACGCGGACCGAAGGCTCGCGCCCCTGCAGGAATGGTCATAGTTCGAGCAGACTCCCGTGCCGCTGTTGACCGTGCAGGGCGTGAAGCTTTGCCGGTAACTCAGGTTGTCGATGTCTCGGAACAACGGCGTTCCCGGCGGCAGGTTTTGTGGCTTCGTGAACAGAGGATCGAAAATGTAGTTACGCGTCGGCGGTTCGTACACCGTTCCGCCGCCGTTCTTGTCCGTTCCAGTGGAGTAGGTCGAATAATACATACTCACCATCGACCCTTTGTAGTTCATGGTGGTGTTCCAGCTTTGCAGCTGGCGCAGGAAGTTGTGCAAGCCGCCGTCCGTACCCCAGTCTCCTACCGACCAGGCACCGCAACAGACGTTAACCGGGAAGTTGATGTTCTTGCCACCTGCAACTGCAACTCGGAAGTAGGTTTGAGTGTTGGCCGGGCGTCCGCCGTCACTGCTCGGACTGTTCAGGCTGGAAATATCGGACCAGTCGTCGGAGAGCATGGTCACCGCATCGGCGATCACGCCGGCCGCCGAGTGCGCAGGATCTGCCGCGTTCGGATTGTTCCAGGTCGGATCGGCAGCGCTGGTGTTGTAATCGCCAAAAATATAGACGGGATTCTCCGAGCCCACGGTGAATCCGCCTGCAGAGTTGTCGGGGCGCACCGGCAGATTGCCCAGCGTGCCATCGACGAGCTTGAGCACGTGGCGCGCTCCACTCACCCATTGCTTGGCTTCGAGGGCGCAGGTCGGAATGCGGCCTGCAACTGTCAAGTAAGGATCGGGAACCGCAGTGGAGGCGACTAGACTGTTTACGTTTAGCTTGGAATTGTAGGCTGTGCCGCCTGTGGGCGGATTGGTCTGGTTCCAGGGAATGTAGCCGAGGCCCAGGCCCAGATTTACCGTGCCCCAGTTATCGAGCACGCCATTATTGTTTGCGTCCTCCGGTGACTCCGTTTTGCCTGGCGGAATCGTTTGCAGTTTGCCGTCCGGCGTGCCAATCTGGCTGCCGGTGTTGATCGAATCTTCCAGGCCCGAATCGCCGGTCAAGGTGTTTGGCGGATCAACTTGGGTCCCGTTGGGATTGGGCAACATGCCGCGGCGATCGGAAAAATAAAGCACATAGCCATTCTGGAATGTGTAGTTGACCAGTTTGCCATTGGCGCTATTCGCCAGCCATTGTTGCAAGTTGCCCACGTCCAGTTCGACGACGTTCATCACTCCTGCGGGAGTGCAACTAGTGTTGCCCTGCTGCACATCGCGGGTTTCACCTTCGCGCGCGTCATAGATGTTGATCGGGTACCAGTTGTATTCGGTCGCGCTCTGCCCGGCCGGCTGCGCGCTGCTGCCATACCAAGCTACGCCCGTGAGTGAGTCAGTCGTGACCTCCGGCGGTTTTCCCGGATACGGCGTGTAGAGATAAGTTGTACAGGTGCCATGCGACGTTTTTGTGCACGTCTTCGTCGTGTACGGCACAGCCCCGGCCGCATCTAGCGTTCCATCTTCGTTCCGGTTCGCCGGTTCCTGAAAAAGCAGAATGGCATTGGGATTGACGGGATTGCTGCCAATAGTAGTGGGCGGAGTCTGACCGCGCGCGAACCCGAGCTTCAGCCATTCGCTCGTAACCGGATGGTAGGCTCCGGTGTTGTCCTCATACTCTACCCGCAGATAGCCATCGAGCAGGTTCCAGGTGCTGCTGGCCGCTGGCGGCGCGGGATACGCCAGCGTCGTGTAGTACGGATAAGCGCTGGTTGTTGGGCACACCGGAACTGTCCCAGGGGGGACCGTGGTTGGAATGTTTGGAGTACAGGTTGCCAAGGCTGGCCATATCGGCGCCTGTTTCGATCCCGTACTGCCGTCTGTGAACATGATCGGTGCGTTGGCATCGTAGAGTGTCTGCACCGGCGGCGGTGTTAGAGGCGTAAACATCCAGTCGGCCGGCAAACTGTTGGCGGTGGAAGCCAATGAGCTCCAGTTCGTCGGATCAGGCACGGCCGTCGAAGCAGTGGCGAAATAGGTGTTATAGGTCGCCCCTCCGCCCAACGCCAGAAGGCCCGGCGAGGTTGTGTTATAGGATGTCGGAATGCCCAGGCTGAAGTTCACGCCATTATTGGCATCGTTGAAGTTTGACAGGCGGATGTTATTGGGATCGCTCGCCCCGGTCGCATAGCCTGGGTGCGGAAGCTCCTCCGGCGAGTCGGAGAGCTGTATCCGGATCTGAGCTTCGTTGTAGAGACGCGACGCACCCAGCAGGGTCGTTGGTATTTCTCCCGCGGGTGGCCGGCGGATGATTTCGAATGCCTGCGCTGACTTCTGCGTGAGTCCCGTCCCGCCGACGAAGGGCAAGTTCAGTTGGTTGGCGCCGGTGCGTCACCGCCCAAGGGGACGCCGTTGTTCACGCCGCTGACCCCATTGTTTCCAGTGATGATCCAGCTGTTGTAGTCGCCTACGGAAATTGTCTGCCAACTGGTATTTTGTCCGGCGGTCGTCCAGGTAGCCGGATTGGCGCCGGTAAGAATGCTGCCTTCGTTGGTGGCGTTGTTCTGATCTGCGCCCATGTCCCGGCAGGCGGGCTGTTTGGGGAGATCGCATCCGTTGGGTGCGTACAAAATGTCCACGCTGCCCAAGTGAGTCGGGTTGAAGCCGGCAGTGGTGTTTCCGTTTGCCATCTCCCAGCGAACCACGTTGCCCCAGGCGGTGACTTTGTCATGAAACGTTACAGTGCCGCCGGTGCCTTCCGCGAGATAGAGATCGCCGTTGGTGTGCACGCGGCCCTGGAAGTCCAGGTTCGGGCCGGCGAAGAAGCTAAGATCGCTCTGCGAGAAAATACCGAACTGAAACACCGGAATGAGCGCGACTTCGACCGTGCGGGACATGTTCACTTCATCGCCCAGTGGGCCTTGCGCAGTGGCCGCGAGGGTCACGGGAAGAATTTCCGCCGACAAACCCTGGTAAGGGCCGGTCGCAATCTGTCCGAACGAGGTCAGCAGGTTGCCGTTGGCATCCGTCGCCGGTGTCAGGGTGTAAACCGGATAACTCATGGCCAGGGTGTTGGTCGGGGCCAGTGCGCTCAGTCCCTCGATCTGCGAAACCGATGGCGACTGCACGTTCTGGAAAACGTTGGCGAGGTCGGCGGTCATCTTCTCAATCGCACCCTCCGCTCCATGGAAGGTGCCGTTGTTCTGCACGTCCTGGGTTCCGACCTTGCCCTCGGTGTTGACCATCATGAGCATGCCGATTGCAATGCCCGACATCAGCAATAGCAACATCAGAGTTGCAATCAGCGTGAATCCTCGTGAAGCAACATTGGTTCTTTCCATAACGTGACCTCTCATTTTCGTTCTCAACATTTCTCCCCACCAAGCCTCGGGCTTTCTCTAATTGTTGTTGCCTGTGGCACCGCTATAGCGGTTCGAATAACTCAGGTTGCGGGCGCTGATCGACGTCTGCACGTCGTATCCCTGATAGCCGCTGGTCGAGTACAGTGCGCTTCGCGCCCCGCTCAACTGGCTGCGGATCGTCAAATGCGCGATATTGATCTTGCGAATGAGGTTAAGAGAAATCCCCGCCGATTCCCCGCCGTCCCCCTGCGCGTTCAGCAGCTGACCGGAGGAGTTATAGGTGTCGTAGGTGTACTGCATATTGACGATGTTCTCGGTGACCGGCACGGCGGTGTGGCCGCTGACCTGGCGCATCAGCACGGGAGTTCCCGGCCCGGCGCCGATGGGATCGGCTTGCACTTTCAAGTAGTAGGTGTTGACCAGGATACGGTTGGCCACTACGCCTGTTCCTGCCGTGTATGCCGACAAATCGTTGCTCTGGTTCGGCTGGTTCATGTGCAGAGGGTCGTTTGCGCCGAAAGTCACGGTGTAAGTCGGGCTGCTCCCGGAGGGGAGTTGGGTCACTTCACCCACCGCATAAAACGCGTTGGTGTTCGCACCTGCGCCCACGGTTCCCTGGAACAGCACCAGATCTCCCGGCGTCAAACCAACTACGGGATCATTGACCGCCTGCGGCGCATTAGCCCCCGGCGGCAGCACACAGGAAGACGTTCAGCGGGTTCGGCAGCGTGAAAGTGACAGAGGTTCCACTGTTGATGGTCGCGTTGTAGCAGTTCAAAGCAAAGATCACGTCACTATAAGTTACGGTGACGAGATCCGTCGTCACCGTGCTGCCGGGTGGAATAATTCCCAGCGTGTAACCAGGAATGACTCCATAGAGCGTCGGAATGCAGGGCGCACTGCCCGCCGCGCAGGGATAATTGACTCCACCGTTCGGCGGGCAACCAGAAGCGAGGCCAGACTGATCGCAGCCATAGATTGGGGAAACTCCGCCCGAAGGCAATGCGACACCTTGTCCCTCCGGCAAACCCGCACCCGCCAGACTGATGTCCTTGGTCAACATGTTCTGCACCGCGCGCAAGTCCTGCTGCATTTCCGCGCGCTGCGAAATCACCCAGGTCGCATCCACGCCATTAGCAAACAACTTGATCGCCAAACCAACCACCAGCATGCCTAGAGCCATGGCAGTCATGAGTTCCACGAAGGTGAAGCCGCGCGAATTGGGTGCTGCGTGTTTCATAGGTTTCTACCGGTATTCCGAAACGTAAGTCGTCAAGGTGTAGTTCTGCGCCGTCCGCAACTGGGGATTCGTGTACTGCACGGTAATGGTCACGGTATCCAGCGTCGACATCGGGTTGCCGTTCTGATCGAGTGCCGGCGCGATAGCGATGGGCCGCTGATAATTCGTCAGCGGCAGCAGTATGTCGTCGGGGGTTCCGAAAATTCCGTCGGGCCCCGGCAGGTCTAATGTCTGCGGACCGCAGGCGGCGTCATCGGCGGTGCCGATAATTCCATCCGCGCCAGGGCAGTCCACCGGCTGCAGGCCGGAAAGAAAAATCCCGCCGACGCCGGTGTTGGCAATCTGTCCCCAGGTCAGGTTCTGGGTTTCGCGCGCGGTCAGGATTCCTTCCATGGCTTCATTGGCAATCTGTTTCGAGATCGAGTTCTGCATCGAAGTCTGGGTGGAAGCCATGGCCAGCCCAAAGACCCCTAACAGACTGACCAAGCCGACCGTCATAAGCGCAATCGAGAACATGACCTCAATAAGTGAAAATCCCTTTTCCGGCGTCGAGCGAACGCTCCTGAAAGTCCTCACATTTGCCTCCAATAGGTCGATCCGTTGTTGCTGTACACGCGCCAGCCGCGCAGCCGTCCGGTTGCGCCCCACAAAGTGATAGCGCGCGAAGTGTAGAGAAACCCAGGCCGGGCAATGTAGATCACGCCGTTGTTAACGTTTCCGTTGACATCTTGCGCGGAGCCGTCGGGATAGAAGTACACAATATTGGGCGCGCCGCCCGAGACTCCCTGGTCGAACGCGATGGCGGTGCCGCCATTCCCGAAACCATCCGGGGTCAGTCCCGCGCCGGTCGGAATTCCGGTCACCACGGTAAACGCCAAGTCGAGAGGCAGTTGATAGGTGTCCACCACGGTTCCGCTCCCACCCTGCGTGATGGTGATCGTGTCTGGCGGAACGGCGTTGTGGGTGAAGGTCGCATAATAGGTCTGGCGCTGCGCGACCGAGATGTCCCGCGCCTGCCGCATCGCCATCAGGGTGGTGTTGTAGGCGTTCGTCACCCGGGTTTCCTGCAGGTCAGGCTGGAGCTTCATTACGGCGAAAGCGGAGACAATCAGAATAATGCCAATGACTCCCATCATCTCGATTAGCGAAAAACCTCGCATCCGCGTTTGCACCATTTCACCCAATCCCCATGCGATACTTCTGTGCCTTTAGCAATCGGCCCGCATGGCTGACCTGCCTGATTCGGGAAATCGATGGCACTTTGCGCCACGTCTTTCCGTGCCGGCACGGCCTTACAGCTCTAATCGTAGAAGCCTGCTGCGGAGGGTAAAAGTGACGAAAGCAAGGGAGATGGCATTGTCCTTTGGTAAGGTAAGATCGTCTCTGGTACTTTAGTGATCCCACTCTAGGGTGTCCCAAAAGTAACTGAAAAGATTGGCTTTTGGAGGCCACTGCGGGAAGTTGTCCGGTTGTGCCTTTGGCCGGACGCCATCTGTTCCAGCGGTAGTTAGGCCGATGATCAACTTGGCCGGAAGATTCGCCCGGTGACCTTAGTTTTTCCCAATTTGGTTCGCCGCTGCCAAGATGGGAATCCCGTATGGAATTGCGACCCGCAGTGTGCCACTATTAAGACTCTTCCATCGGTCCCGGGGTCAATCTGCTATGGCGAGCCGGAGTGGCTGCGAGGAATTATGACTGATCCCAACCGGGCTACCATTCCTTCGGCAACCAACTCTGTGACGCCCACGCGAAGGCAAGCGGCCGCAATCGATTTCAACGCTTATCAAGAGATCAAGATCGAAATTCATCGCGAACTCCTCGATCTCCTGGATCTGGAGAAAATTGCCAGCGCGGCGGACGAGCGTACCCAGCGCCAGGTTTTGGGCGTAATTCAGGAAGTGATTTCGACGGTTAAAACGACCCTCGACGATAGCGAGCGCCAGCGCCTTGCCTTAGAAATTCTCGACGAAGTCTTCGGCCTTGGCCCACTGGAGCCTTTGCTGCAGGATCCGAGCATCAACGACATTCTGGTGAACGGCGCCGGCGAGGTCTACATCGAGCGCCAGGGAGTGCTCGAAGAAACCAAAGTTGTGTTCAAAGACAACGCTCACCTGATGCGAATTATCAACCAGATTGTCTCGGCCGTCGGACGCAGCGTGAACGAGCATTTTCCCATGGTCGACGCGCGCCTGCCAGATGGATCACGGGTGAACGTGGTTATTCCGCCTTTGTCCATCGATGGGCCGCATCTTTCGATCCGGCGCTTCGGCCATATTCCGATTGGCGAGGCCGATATTCTGGCCAATCAAACCTTGACCCGGCCGATGCTCGAACTATTAAAAGGCGCGGTGCGGACGCGGTTGAACATCGTGATCTCTGGCGGCACGGGAGTAGGGAAGACCACGCTGTTGAACGTGCTTTCGGGTTGTATCTCCGACCGGGAACGAATTATCACGATTGAGGATGCGGCTGAGTTGCAACTCAAGCAGCGGCACGTGGTTCGGCTGGAGTGCCGTCCGGCAAACTTCGAAGGCCGCGGCGCGGTGACGCAGCGGCAGTTGCTCATCAATTGCCTGCGCATGAGACCCAACCGAATTATTGTGGGCGAGGTCCGCGGTGAAGAAGCGCTGGACATGCTGCAAGCCATGAATACCGGCCACGACGGCTCGCTTACCACGATCCACGCCAACAGCCCGCGCGATGCCATTTCTCGGCTGGAGACTGCCGCGTTGATGGCCAACATTAATTTGCCGGAGATGGCCGTGCGGAAACAGATTGCCGCGACCATCACCTTGGTGGTGCAGATTGCGCGCTACGCCGACGGCAGCCGGCGGGTCACGCACATCACCGAAATTACCGGCATGGAGCACGAGATCGTGACCATGCAAGACATCTTCGTTTTCGAAAAACAAGGGGTGTTGCCCGACGGCCGGGTAAAGGGAACGTTCCGTGCAACCGGCATCCGTCCGCGCTTTGCCGACAAGCTGCAGGCCTCAGGAATCGAGATGCCTCTCGACTTTTTTATGGACTCAGTGAAGACCTGGGGCTGAGATTAGAAGACGACACATCGTCCAGCCGATCTGGTGGAACTTTCTTAGAGTAAAGAACGAAGATAGAACACGTAGGCCCGGACGCCCTCGTCCGGGCGATTTTGCTTTATCTCTTAATTCGCGGATCGAACGGGAAGTCAAAAGCAGATTCGATTCTGATCCGGGCTGCATCCGGATGAAGCGGGTTGAGCAGCACATTAGATGTTGCGGGTAAGAGCGCGCTCGGAACCCGCAAAAGCGCCGACCGCATGGAGCGCAGCCATTCTGATCCGATGTCGCGCGTGATCTCGATGCGTTCGATCCAATCCTTCGGCAAAGTGTCGGCATCCAGCGTCTTGATCGAGGCCGATTTCTCCACGTCCAGGGCGATCAATGTATAGCTCGGTGGAACGTCGTTGGCGGCGGTGTGAACGCAAACCTCGAGCAATGCACCGGCAGGAGTTTCCGCCAGATAAACGATGGGCGCGCCACGGTGATGCCAGCGTCCGGGCGCGTGCAATCCGCCCTTGCCGCTCAACTCCGCATGGCGGCTGATGCGCCAAAGCAGCATCAGACGAACATGCCTTCGTCGATTTGCAGCAGAAGCTCGTCCACGATGCGGCTGCCCGCGTCGGTCTTGAGCAATTGCAGGGGAGCGCGATCACCCAGGCGCGGATTGGCATTGCGCAGCCACGCCAGCGCCCGTTCCCGCGAGCCGTACAAATCTTCGGCCTCTGAGAGCACGCGCATCACGCGCAGCACGCGGTCGGATTCGTCGACGGTAAGTTTCTGATGGCGTGAGCGGCGATGCTGCAGCGTGCGCAAGGGAATTACGAGCGAGTCGACCTCAGCCCGCGTGATGCCGAGCGCGAGCAATCGCTTGATCGAAGACGCCGGGAGTTGATGCTCGACGATATCGAGGAGTTCGCGTTCGGTCTGCGGCGGGCGCAGGCCCAGCCATTGCCCGATCTGCTGATGGGAAGCGGTAGACATAGCTACATTATGCCATAAGGTAGGCGGCATTTTGTAGTGCTGCTTAGACGGGCGAAGATAAGGCGTATACTCGGGAGCATGATCTCCTAAATTATGTTGCATCGGAGGGAACGGCAATGCCTACCAACGTACCGATACCTGGTGGCGGCGCTCGCTGGAACTGGGTGCCAGGCCAGCCGTGGGCACAAGAGTCATGGGTATCCTACTACTGGGCGCTCGCCCAAGAATTCGGGCTGGAGTGTCTGCACATATCGAGGGCAGACATGCTAGCCTCGGCCCTCACCATAGGCTACGTGTTTTTGATAAACCGCAACGATCTTGATTTCTCTGTTGGGGGTGAGGCATGTGTCGCCACATTCGTTACCCTCGGCATCGTCCACTCTTTCAGAATCCCGTGGTTACTTGTTAGGCGACTTAGGGACCGCGAAGGGCCACTTCCTTTCGGATGGGGAGTGCTTGGCATCGTCTTCTTTGTCGCGTTTCTCGCCTGCGTCGTATATGTGGCGGCGCTCCGCTACACGACATTGCCGACGATTATCATCGAGGCGCGCCTTCCAGACGGACGAAACAGGCGGATCGAAGAATTGGAGGCTGAGACTGATGCGCTGCGGGCGAAGCTGCCAGACGACAAAAGTCTCAAGGTTCGGTTGATTGAAGCCGCCGAAGAATACGACCAGTTTTGGCAGAAATACCCAAAGGGGCCAATGTGCACACAGACCAATACGATGACCCCAGAGCAACAGAGAAAAACAATCGAGCCATGCACCAACTATTTTCTGAAGCGCGAAACAGACTACCAACAGCTGATGGCTCCCAAAATCATGGCCCTTGTGCAGGAATTCAAAGCCAAAGGCGGCAATGTTTTGAATATCGAGAATTGCGCGGCCGCTGGCTACTGTGGCATCCCACTTGTCGTACAGCTTAAGGCTTTCTCGCTGCAGCTGGATACAAGAGATACACTGAAAGGCTCAACCTGCTTTCCTTAGCCCGGCTGCCCCACGTTCCGCGCCCCGGTTTTGGACGCTAACGCGGGCTCGGCAACGCTCCGGGAAGGGCACGACTTCAGTCGTGCCAAATTCAGCGGCAAACATCGACCGTCGCGCCCATCGGGCGCAACTGCCACCGAAGATCTCGGCTCGTATAAAGCATCCGCACGGGCCTTCGGCCCGCGCGGGGAAATCAAAGGACGATTTTCATCGGCACGACTGAAGTCGTGCCCTTCCCAATTGGTCAAGCTGAGGCACTGAGGACAGAGATCGATTCAGGAACGTTTCCGCGATTTTTCCACGTCGTCGGAATGGAATATAAAGCCAATGCCCCACGTTCCGCGTCCCGGTTTTGGGCGCTAACGTGGGCTCGGCGACACCGGGAAGGGCACGACTTCAAGAGCCTGCCCTGAGCGAAGTCGAAGGGTGCCAATCACCGCCGCCACGAACGAACCCGCGCCTATCGGGCGCAACTGCCACCGAAGATCTCGGCTCGTATAAAGCATCCGCACGGGCCTTCGGCCCGCGCGGGGAAATCAAAGGACGATTTTCATCGGCACGACTGAAGTCGTGCCCTTCCCAATTGGTCAAGCCGAGGCACTGAGGATGGAGATAGTGTCGGGAATGTTCCGCGATTTTTCGACGTTGTCGGCAATCGAATATAAAGCCAAAGCGTACGCTCTAGCCTTGGCCTCTTCGACGGTTGCGCCGTATGCCATCGCGCCGGGGACCTCCGGCAAGCCCGAACAGCAGGCTCCTCCACTCCGCTTCGGTCGGGATGACAAGCGTTACAGCTTCAATGAAACTCCACGACGCCCGCCCGTGCCCTTCCTGAGTTGCCCCGTGTGAGTGCCGATTCCTCAGCTTTTTGAGCGTCCCCAAGCCTATCACTTCGCCTCCAACAACCAGTTATGATTAACTCGATTATTCACCATGAAGCTTTCACAGATTGCTTCCACTTTGGGTGCGAGGCTCGAAAACGGCCGCCCCGATACCGAGATCATCGGCATTGCCGGCATTGAAGATGCCAGGCCGGGACAGATTACGTTTCTGGCCAATCCCAAGTACGCGGCGGCGGCGAGAAAAACCAAGGCGTCAGCCGTGATTTTAGGCGAGGATTTTGCCGCGCTGCCCACGGCCATGCTGCGCAGCAAGAATCCTTATCTCGCGTTTCAGCGCTGCGCGGAACTGTTTTTTCAAGCGCCGAAGTATGCGCCGGGCATTCATCCCACTGCGGTCATTCATGCCTCGGCGCGGCTCGGGGAGAACGCGCACGTCGGGCCCTACGTGGTCATCGGCGAAAACGTCGTTATTGGCCGGAACGCGACGTTGCTGCCGCAGGTGGTGATTTATGCGGCAGTCACCATTGGTGACAACTTCTTCGCCCACGCCCAGGCCGTGGTGCGGGAGGGTTGCCGCATCGGAAACAATGTTCTTTTGCAGAATGGCGTGGTCATTGGCGCTGACGGCCTCGGTTTTGCTCGGGACGAGAGCGGACGCTGGCACAAGATCCCGCAACCGCAACCGGTGGTGATCGAAGATGACGTGGAAATCCAGGCCAACTCCTGCGTCGACCGCGCTAGCGTTGGCGAAACTCACATCGGCCGGGGGACGAAGATCGACAATCTGGTGCAGATCGGGCACGGCTCGCGCATCGGCAAGGATGCGTTGATCGCGGCGCAGGTCGGCTTGGCAGGGTCGACCGTCGTTGGGAACAAGGTCATTCTGACCGGGCAAGTCGGTGTCGTCGGACACTGCACCATCGGCGATGGCGCAATCGTCACCCCGCAGAGCGGTGTGGCCGGCGACATTGAACCTGGGGCCACGGTCAGCGGAATTCCGGCGGTTGACCATCGCCTGTGGCTGAAGTATTCGACCTTATTCAGCAAGCTGCCGGAGATTGCGAAAGCGGTAAGAAAGAAGAAAAAGAGCATCCCACGCAGAAAAAAGAAATAGCATTCTCTCTATCTGTTTTGCGTAGTTCGTTTCGGGTGAGATATTCCAAGGTGGTGTTCTCCCTTCACTTTTCTTTTCTCTTCTGCAAGTACTCGGCAATCGCTCGACGGATCAGCTCCGCGATTGGTGCTCCTGTTTTTTCTGACAGCTTCTCCAGAGCGGTGCGTTGCTCGGGGTCTAGATGTGCGATGGTTTTGATTTTTGCCATGCGTGGTTCTCCTGTTTCGTTGGAAAGGCTAGAAGAGGTTCACTGCGGGAATCGTGTGGCTGTAGGTGCAGACCTTGCTGTTGGTCTCGTGACGTTCTACCGCTGCACAGTGCGCTCGTAGGTCATGCTGTCGAAGCAAGGCTTCTCTGACCGTCGGCTCGCATCCCTATTACGCTGGAGGCGATCGACTATAGCCTGCCTCAGGCCACATCCGGCCCACCAATTCCTGATCTGATTCGAGCAGAGCTTTGCCACTCCGGGGGAGAAGTGTGTCTGCCTTCACCTGACGGCGGCTTTCTGCCTTCACCGGGCCGGGGAGAGCTGTGCTTGGGTCTCAGGGAGGCACGATGCGAACGCTCTGCGACCGCTCAGCGAACGAATAGCGACCGCATAGCGTCTTACGCACGGGGCTTTGGGATTACTTTGGAGAGACCGGGTGGCTTGTGTTATTAAGCGTATAATCGCGGGGCAGCCGAACCAGGAATCCGGCCTGTTCGTGCGAGAACGTATCTTCGAGGACTTACTCTTATGTTGAGCAAATTATCCTTCACCACTGCATTGCTCTTCAGTTCAGCCTGTACACTTGCTGCGACAAATCCCGGCAGGGGCACGACGCTCGAGAATCTTCCTCATGAGGCACAGACTGTCATATCTGCTGCCTTGGGCGTTGACTTGAATAAATATCATCCACGAGCGACGCACAATGGATACGAGGTCGAGAATCCGAAGCAGCTTACCAAGACCTATCTTTCTGCATCTGGAATCGACACCCGGATCTCAGGGCATGATTGGAAGATAGACCTGCTTGGATACGGTTACGGCAGAGCAATGACAATGGCCCCCAAAGTCATTCCGGTAGCTAACAACAACCGGATTGAATACCGGCGCGGTTTGTTAACTGAGTGGTATGTCAACGGTCATCGGGGTCTGGAACAGGGATTTACTCTCAGTCGCCAACCCAAAGGCAGCGCTAAGGGTCGAATACTGCAAATCGCGATGGGTTTTTCGGGAGATTTTCAGGTTTTAGAAGAGGACAATCGCAGCTTAAGACTCACGGTTGCAAACGGTGACTCAGTGCTTCGCTACGGCGGTCTGTCCGTACGGGACGCGAATGACAAAGAAC
This sequence comes from uncultured Acidobacteriaceae bacterium, assembly GCA_963848325.1. Taxonomy (GTDB): domain Bacteria; phylum Acidobacteriota; class Terriglobia; order Terriglobales; family Acidobacteriaceae; genus DATJOJ01. The sequence goes on along the minus strand of CAWKDJ010000013.1, from coordinate 7,453 downwards.
TGGCGGCAACATTGAGAGTTAGTAGAAATCATTTGTGGTTAGAGATTGATGACTCAACCGCACGATATCCAATAATGATCGACCCGACAATAGAGAATTTCAAGCTTACGGCGTCGGACGGAACTGATGGAGATAAGTTCGGGATTTCAGTTGCCATTGACGGAAATACAGTCGTTGTAGGCGCTCCGACAGATGGTGAGCCGGGTAAAGTCTACGTTTTCGTAAAGCCACAACAGGGTTGGGAAAATATGATGCAAACAGCGATCTTAACTCCGTCAGATGGAATAGGCGGTGACTTATTCGGCGGATCCGTGAGTATAAGCGGTCAGACAATTGTGGTAGGGGCTGTTGGTTCCACAGTCAACGGGAACCACGATCAAGGCGCAGCGTACATATTCGTTCAGCCGCCGAGTGGCTGGAGCAACGCCAACGAAACTGCGAAGCTTAGCGCGGCGGATGGGGCAGAGGACTTGGGCTTTGGTTCCGCAGTAGGAGTTAGCGGGACTACCGTTGCTGTCGGCGCCGAAGGCGGCAACGCCAATGATCCAACAGTAGGGACTGCATATATCTTCAGCGAGCCTCCCGGCGGATGGGCGACTATGACTCAGACTGCTGAATTGAGCGCATCAGATGCCAGTGCATATGACGAGTTTGGTAGCAGTATCGCCGTAGATGACGGAACTGTTCTAGTCGGCGCATATGAAGACGGATGCACGTGCAATGTCGGCCCTGGGGCTGGATACTTATTTGTCGAACCATCGAGCGGGTGGGCCAACATGACGGAAACGGCGAAGCTTACCGCATCCGACGGAAAGATCGGCGATTTATTCGGAAAGTCTGTATCGGTAAGCGGCAATACCGCCGTCGTCGGGGCTCCTCGAAATGATAACGGTCATGGGGCATTGTATATCTTCGTTGAACCTACTAAGGGTTGGTCAACCATGACCCAGACGGCTAAACTCGAGGTTCCAAAGAGCGCCGGCGTTGGAAACTCTGTTTCTATCAGCGGAGAGGTTCTCGTCACCGGCAGTCCATTAGCTCCACCAATGGAAACTGGTGCCGCATATGTATTTTTGAAGCCTGCGGGGGGCTGGAAAGACAGTTCAAAGCCTGCGCTCACGGCCAGTGTGCCTTTTACTTATGGGTATGACTTCTTTGGCAGTTCGGTGGGAGTCAGCGGTGAAAGTGGCGTTGTAGGCGCATACGCTGCCGAAAGTTTCCCGCCTTGCGAACCTGTTTGCCAAGCGGGGCCTGGACAGGCATATTTATTTCTTAAGAAGTAATTCCGACATGATCTTCGCAACAATAGCCATTGTGTTGCTAAGGTTCGAGCGAATTTTGTTCTCTAATATTATTGGATTTTCCTAACCGTCTTATCTCGCAGGTATCATTAATAACCGCACGGCCATCTAATTTTCCCGAGCCCTCTATCTCTCGACACCCCGGCGCTCGCAATTCTTCACCGAAGAAGCAGTCCGGCAGCCCCAAATGCCATAAATTCTGCAACACCACTGCCTTACTACTTTGGCTCATGAAAGCGTGATGACAAGTCCACTAATGTCTCAACGAAGAAACGCCCTCATAACCGCTGTTTGTTTGTTTCTCGATCTTTGAAAACACCTTCGTCACTTGACTTTGCAAATCGCAACAACGACCGATTACCTCCGTTACTTGTTGAGTGATCTGCGTCACCGCTACGATTTTTCCACAGGCGGAGGTTGGAATGAACCGAGCGCTCGCGGTTCTCCTATTTGTTGGATTCCTATTCGCTGCATTTGTGTCGGCGGCGGCCCAGTCAACCTACCGGGTCATTAATGTAAACGACGGTGGCACTATCACAGGAACGGTGAAGTGGTCGGGGCCGATGCCGAAATTGTCTTCTTTTCCCATCACCAAAGATCCGCAGATTTGCGATCCGGATTCGGAAAAGACTCGTGACCTGGAACGGCTGATTGTGAACTCGCAGGGCGCGGTCAAGAACACGGTTGTGTTCTTGAAAAATGTCAGCGAAGGCAAGCCGTTCGATCTTCCGCAGGCCCGCCGTTCTCTCGATCAGAGACATTGCCGCTATGAACCGCACATCCTGCTGGTTCCGCAGAGCACGGCCCTGCAAATGAAGAGTTCGGACGCAACCCTGCACACCATTCATATGGACGGCGCGGCCAGCTACAACCTGCCGTTTCCTTTCCCTAACCAGGTAGTCTCCCGCGACATGAATTCGGCAGGCGTGGTGAATTTGCGCTGCAATGGCGGCCATGTGTGGATGAACGCGGAGATGATCGTGGCACCCCATCCGTATTATGCAATCACGGATGAAAATGGCAACTTTGAGCTCACCGATGTTCCGGCCGGCCAGTATGAGATTGTCGCCTGGCATGAAGGTTGGAGCGTGGTGCGCCAGGAAGCGGCTTATGACGTACTGACCGAGCACAAGGCCCAGCGGCCGGTGTTTACTGAGGCCAAAAGCTGGCAGAAGAGTGTGACGGTCAATCAAAACGGACGTAGCGTGGTGAATTTCGTTATTTCCGAGAAGTAGCTTTTCCCGGGATTTTCTTCTGAACGTTACCGCCGTAATCGGCGTCGCCGCAAATGCGGTTGACGCTCGGCGATGCACTCCGTAAATTCGCCCCAGGGGGTTGTATGAAGGACATTCACGAGGTATTGCGGCAGAAGCAGGCCAAGTACGCTCAACTCGGGAAGCAGATTGAGATGCTGCAACAGGCGGCGGAGAAGCTGCGCGAGGTCGCCCCATTGCTGGCGGAGAGCGAAGAGGATGACACCGCTGTTCTGGCCGAAGTAGAAGAGCCTTCGGCGGGTGCGAAAGCATCTGCGGCGGCGGCCGGAGCCTCAGGCACATCAAGCAAGGCGGGCCGTCCCAGCGCGCCCCGTTGGCCGTAACGCAATTTCGCCTTACCGCCGAAGAACGCCACTATGAATTTTCAAGCACTGCTCGTTTCCAAGGACAGCCAGGCGGCTGCCGTCCTGACTCAGGTGTTGTCGATCTTCGGCGTAAACATCGTCACCTGCGAGGATGGGGAAGCGGTTTCGCTGCTGCGCGAGCAAAAATTCGATGCGGTCATCGCAGACTTTGACAATCCCAACACCGCCTGGCAGGTGCTGCAGAGCGTCGAACAGTCGTTCTCCGGAGAGCGCGCCGTCACCGTAGTTCTATTGAGCGACCGCAGTCAACTGCGGAACCTTTTGCGCAAAGGCGCGAACTTCGTCCTCTACAAACCGCTCTCGCAGCAATCTGCAGAAGCTGCTTTGAGCGCGGCCGCGGCGCTTATGAAGCGTCATCGCCGGTCGTTCCGGGTTCCGGTGCAGGCGCCGATCCAGCTTAAGTTGCAAAGTGGATCGCACATCGAAGGCATCCTGCTCGACTTGAGCGAAGATGGAATGCATATTCTGGCGGCCCAGGCGCTCAATCTTTCCACCGCCCTGACTTTGCAGTTCACCTTACCCGACACCGAAAAGCAGATTGAAGCCCGGGGAGAAGTTGCCTGGACGAATCCCAACGGGCAGACCGGGGTGCGGTTCGTGGAACTTCCCGACGAACTGTACGCCACGGTAAAAGCCTGGCTGGCTGCGAGGTCGCCCGCCGGTATGCCGCAAACGCCCGACCCGCTTCCAGCCTGCAAGCTGACCGACCTTAGCGCCGGGGCTTGCTACGTCGAAACCCAGGGGCCGTTCCCGCAGGATTCTCTTTTGACGCTTCGCATGAAAGCTGGCAACAAAGAGGAGCGGGCTGACGCGGTTGTCCGCGTGATGCATCCGGAATTTGGAATGGGATTGGAATTTGTTGCGGCGTCGTCAGAGCAGCCGCAGGCGCGCGTCAACTTTATTGAGTTTCTGAGCAGTCAGCCGGGAATTGTGCCAGAAGTTTCCGTAGTTCCACGTGCCTTGCGCGCCGATGCCACCCCAACTCCAGCCACAGAAGGCCAGGCCGACGATCCGCTTCTCGAATTGCTGCGGGCACGTCCGTCGCTCACGCAGGAAGATTTTCTGAAAGAGCTGCAGGGCCAGCGCAGCGGCGAGACCGTTGCTTCCTAGATAGTTATCTGGAAATTTAAAGGGCCTGCACGCCGTCTCTCGCGCAGGCCCCCTTACCGGTAAGGTTAAGTTCCACCTCGAATAGCCAAAGTCTAGTCCAGCGCCTACCCCGGGAAGGTTTCAGGCAAGTTAAAATCCTGTAAAATCCGAGCTACTGAACGGTGGAAAACGCGGCCGTGATCCGATGCCGTGTCAAGCGCTTGCGAGCAAATCGTTGGCATGAAACGCGTTCTGATTGCGACTTCGAACCCGGGTAAGCTGCGCGACTTTTCTGGCGCGGCAGCTGTCCTTGGAGTAGAAATCGCGGAAATCCCGAATTTTTCCAGCCTGCGGCCAGTCGTCGAAGACGGTGCGACCTTCGCAGCGAATGCACGTAAAAAAGCCGAGGAGTATAGCCGCTACGCGCCCGGCGAAATTGTTCTGGCGGATGACTCCGGGCTGGAAGTGGATGCGTTGGGTGGCGCTCCGGGGGTGCATTCGGCGCGTTACGCGGCCGACGCGCCTCATCTGGCAGATGAGAACACCGACGACGGGGCGAACAATGCTCGGCTATTGCGCGAGTTGAAAAATGTTCCTCCGAAAAAGAGGACCGGCGAGGTTCGTGTGCGTAATCGCAGCGGGGCGGGATGGGCGCACGTTAGAAATGTTTCGCGGACAGGCAGAGGGAGTGATTCTCGGTGCGCCGCGCGGCAAGAATGGCTTTGGCTACGATCCCCGTGTTTCTCTTTCCGGCGATTAATAAGACTTTTGCTGAGTTGAGTGCAGAAGAGAAGTCGAAGTACAGCCACCGGGGCGCGGCGTTCAGGAAGGTTCTGGAGTGGTGTGAAGCGGAAAATCAACTCATTCATTAACCACGAAGGACACGAAGTCACACGAAGACAAATCCCCAGGATTTCCTTCGTGATGCCTCGTGCCCTTCGTGGTTGAAATGCCATGGCCGGTTGGTCAGCGCCCCGCCGCTTTCTTGACTCCTTTCTCGCGCAACCAGATAATAAAAGGTTCATCATTCTTATTTGAACTCATAAGGAGCGTTCAGTGGCAGCAAGTGCTTCGGCTCCGGCGATCAAAGCTGGAGTGGCTCCGTTGCGAGCGGGCCAGGGATATTCCTTCTGGCTGCGCCGCCTGCATTCGCTCACCGGGATCATTCCTGTCGGCGCGTTTCTCTTCGAACACGTTCTGATTTCAAATGCGTCTGCAATCGGCGGCCCTGCGGCGTATGCGCGTCAAGTGCGATTTCTCGCTGGGCTTCCGTTGGTTCCCGCGCTGGAGCTGTTTGGCATCTGGCTGCCGATTCTGTTCCACGCGCTGTACGGGATCTACATCTGGTATCGCGGGGAGAGCAATCTCGGCGAATATTCGTGGACGGGAAACTGGATGTACACGGCGCAGCGCTGGACGGGCATTGTTGCCTTTGCTTACATCCTCTGGCACACGTGGACGATGCGTTTTACCGGCATCGACCTGCACGAATTTCCCGGCGCATCGTTTGGCAAAGTGCAAGCCGAACTGTTCTCGCCCCTACTGATGACGTTTTACGTCGTCGGCCTCATCTGCGCTTCCTGGCATTTCGCTTACGGCATCTGGCTCTTCTGTGCGAAGTGGGGCGTAATCACGGGAGAAAAGGCGCGAAGCGGTTTCTTGAAAATTTGTTTGGCTGTTCTTTTTCGTGATGAGCGCGGTGGGCGTCTGGCGAGTTTGTACACGTTCCGCGCACGATATCCGCAACAACCAACCGATCCAGCCGGCGCGCGCATGATTGAAGCCGGACCGCAGGGAGCGCAGTAAGAATCGAAATGGCCACTCCAAAAATCATCGTAATCGGCGGTGGACTGGCGGGACTTTCCGCGGTCATCAAGATCGCAGAAATGGGCGGACAGGTCGATCTGTTTTCGATTGTCCCGGTCAAGCGATCGCATTCGGTGTGCGCCCAGGGCGGCATCAACGCTGCCAAAAATTTGAAGGGCGAAGGCGATTCCACCTGGAAGCATTTCGACGACACCATTTATGGCGGCGACTTCCTCGCCAATCAGCCTCCGGTAAAAGCCATGTGCGAGGCCGCCCCAGGCATCATCGATCTGCTGGACCGCATGGGCGTGCCATTTAACCGCACGCCCGAAGGACTGCTCGATTTCCGGCGCTTTGGTGGAACTCTGTATAACCGCACGGCGTTCGCGGGCGCCACCACCGGCCAGCAACTTCTCTATGCGCTCGACGAGCAGGTTCGGCGGTATGAGTCCGAAGGAAAAGTAAAGAAGTACGAGCACTGGGAGTTTCTGTCGGCGGTACTCGACGGAAATCACGTCTGCCGCGGCATCTGCGCCATGGATTTGCGTTCGATGGAAGTGCGGACGTTCCCGTCCGACGCAATCATTATCTGCACCGGCGGCAATGGCGCAATTTTTGGCAAGTCTACGAATTCGGTGGTCTGTACTGGCTCGGCGCAGTCGGCTCTTGTATCAGCAAGGATGCTATTACGCCAACGGCGAGTTCATTCAGGTTCATCCCACGTGCATTCCGGGCGAAGATAAATTGCGCTTGATGTCAGAGTCGGCGCGCGGCGAGGGTGGACGGGTTTGGGTGCCCGAAGACGCAGGGCGACAAGCGCGATCCGAAGTCGATTCCAGAGAAAGACCGCTGGTACTTTCTCGAAGAGTGGTATCCGAAATACGGGAACCTGGTACCGCGCGATATTGCGACGCGCGCGATTTTCAAGGTTGTGTTTGAACATAATCTGGGTATCGAGGGCAAGCCGATGGTGTATCTCGACCTGACGCACATCGACCGCAAGATTCTTGATCGCAAGCTGGAAGGAATTCTGGAAATCTATGAGAAGTTTGTCGGCGACGATCCGCGCGACACGCCGATGAAGATTTTCCCCGGCATGCACTACACCATGGGCGGGCTGTGGGTGGACTTCAATCAGGCGACGAATATTCCGGGATTTATGCCGCGGGCGAATGTGAGTATCAATATCACGGGGCCAACCGGCTGGGAGCGAATTCGCTGGTCTCGTGCATTTTCGGTGGATTTGTCGCCGGGCCGGCGGCGATGCAATACGCGCGCAATCTGAAAGCTGCGCCAGCAACGGACACTTCGATTCGCGAGCGCAAGCAGAGGAAGAAAATAACGCCATGCTGATGAAGTCCGAGGGCAAGGAGAATCCTTCCGAGCTGTGGCGCGAATTGGGCGAGTTGATGACCAAGGATTGCACCGTCATCCGCTACAACAAAACCTAAAGGAGACTGATGCCAAGCTGTGTCGAGTTTCTGGAGCGTTTCCGGCACATCAATTTGAGTGACCGTTCGCAGTGGGCGAATACCAGCGTGATGTTTGCGCGGCAGCTTTACAACATGCTGCAGCTTTCGCGGGTGAGCAATACGATGAAGTCAGGCTGGCAAAAAAG
>CAWKDJ010000012.1:0-64448 GCA_963848325.1 uncultured Acidobacteriaceae bacterium | reverse complement strand
CAAACGTGTGCAAGACCTTTTCCACACCTTGGGCATTTACCGAGAACGCTACGCCGCATCCGGCCGTACCAATCACGCAGTTGGCGGTGTTGCCGCCGAACTGAGTCGGTGCCGTAGAAGACGCCATTCTTTGTCCGGAATAGGCGCCATCGCGGCGAAGTACCCTCCGCACCTTCAGGAAATGTGTAGAGCGTCGTCAGCGCGCCGGTGGTATCCAGTTTGAACAGAGTTCCGCCATTGCCCCGCATGTAGCTGCCGCCCGTCGCGCCGTAAATGTTGCCGGCATCGTCGGTGATCAGATCTTGAGGAAATGCTCCGTCGGCCTGCCCGGTAAATCTGTAGAGCACGGTCTCTTCGCCGGCCAGCGTCACTTTAAACAGAAGGCCGCAGCCCAAACTGCCGTCGCAGCCGGAGACGCCGCCGAAACTGGCGCTGCCATAAAGATCGCCATTAACCATGACCAACCCAAGCTCAGCCTGGCCCTGATTCTGAGCGCCATCCGAGCCGCCCAGGAAGGCGTGCAGCACCTGCAATGATCCAGCTTTGTCAGTTGGAAGACGGTGCCGCAACTGCATGTGGGGTCACCGCCGGACGAAGTGATTCCGTAGAGGTTGCCCTGGCATCTCCGATTAACCTGCCAATCGGGATTCCGCCGTCGGTTGATCCGGTAAAGGTGTAGAGAATCGTTTCCCGCCCCGATGGGCTCAGTTTGAAGATGACGCCCCGGTTGAACGACCCTCCAAATTGGGTGGTTCCGTAGAAATTGCCCGCGGAGTCGAGGATGAGGCCTCCGTTGGGGCCGCTGCCGTCGGTAAAATTGAAGCTGTAGAAGACGCTAAAGGATTGGGCGGAAGCGGTGGTAACGAGCAATGCGAGTGCGAGTAAGGCTTACGACGAGTTTCACCTGGGATCTCCTTGGGGTCTAAAAAAACAGCACCCATTCTACACGCATTTCGCCATCTTCATTGCAATAGACGTGTTTGCCATGCTCCCGAAGGTGGCGGGGCTGACGGGCGATTCGGAGGGAGACAGCCCTGGCGGGTTTGGTTTTCGATGCAGTCGGCAATCTCTATGGGACAACTTACTTCAGCGGGAACGCGAATGGGACGGCGGGTGGACGGGACAGTTTCTGTCGCCGGTCCGCCCCGACCGTCAACGGCTTATACTGGCTCCGCGAGTATTTTCACCCCAACGCTGTACAGCTTCGGCAACACAATCCCCTTCTGCGATTGATACTTACCCTTCCGGTCGGCGTAGCTGGTTTCGCAGACTTCGTCTGACTGAAAGAAAATCTGGCATAGCCCTTCGTTCGCGTAAATTTTGGCGGGAAGCGGAGTGGTGTTCGAGATCTCAAGCGTCACGAAGCCTTCCCACTCCGGCTCAAAGGGCGTGACGTTCACGATGATCCGCAACGGGCATAGGTAGACTTGCCCACGCAAATGGTCAGGCAATCGCGCGGAATCTTGAAATATTCGACCGATCGGGCGAGCGCAAACGAATTGGGCGGAACGATGCAAACATCGGAACGCATGGGCACGAAAGAACGTTCATCAAATTGTTTGGGATCGACCACCGTGCAGTTCACATTGGTAAATATCTTGAACTCATCCGCCACGCGCAGATCATAGCCGTAGGAAGACAGGCCGTAGGAGACGACGCCTTCCCGTACCTGCTTCTCGGAGAAGGGATTAATCATGTCGTGTTCCTTCGCCATCTTGCGAATCCAGCGGTCATTCTTCAGCATGAAGCTCCTTAAGAATTGAGTAATTTTGCAATTGTGTAATTGGGTAATTTGCAAATCGGGCGTTTCAGACACCCGAGGATCCAAATTACAAAATTTCCCGATTACCCAATTACAAAATTCTAATTGGCTGTGTGGTCATCTTACGGGAGATGCCAAGCCGTTGACAATCTCCCATATCTTCCTTAGCATCAATCACTTGGTGCACTTCAACCATTCGCCGCGGGAGCCGCTTGTGATCAAGCTCGACATCATCAACGAAGTGGTCAACAAAACCGGAATCACCAAGACCAAGGCCGAAATGGCCGTTGAAACCGTGTTTGAGAGCATGAAGCGCTCGCTGGCCAAGGGCGATCGCATTGAGCTGCGCGGATTTGGCGTGTTCAATGTGCGTCCGCGCAAGACCGGCATCGGACGCAACCCGCGCACCGGCGCCGAAGTTTCGATTCCGCCGGGCAAGGCGGTGCGCTTCAAGCCGGGCAAAGAGCTGCAATCGATCGACTAAAGGGCGCCGCAGGGCTTCGGCAAGACGCATCCGAGCCGGCCCTTCGGTCATCTACGCAGTGAGAAAGGCTCAGCCCGCCCCGTATTCTGAATTTTCATGTCTGATATTGTTCCTCCAGCCCCTGCCGAAATCGACCTTCACGCTCCGCCGATGCTTTACGTTGACCGGCCCCGGCAGCGTTACTGGCTGCACATTGTGCTGCTGCTGGCCACTTGTTTCACCACCCTGGTGGTGGGCGCGCGCATGGAATACAACTTCCAGCACGATCAGCCGCCTTTTTCGCTATCACGACGACGATCTGCCGTTTTTTCCCGTGCGTTGGGCGTTGCACAACCGTCGCGGCTGTTGCTGGGATTGCCTTTCGCCTCCACTCTCATGTTGATTTTGCTGGCGCATGAGATGGGCCACTATCTGTATTGCCGCTACTACGGAGTGAATGCGACGCTGCCGTTCTTTATTCCCGCGCCAACTCTGATTGGGACGCTGGGAGCGTTCATTCGCATTCGATCGCCGATCCGCTCGCGCACGGCGTTGTTCGACATCGGCATTGCCGGACCGATCGCGGGATTTGTTGTGGCGACGACTGTGCTGATGTTCGCCCTGCCGCTTTCAAGGCTGATGCCGCCGAGGGCGCTGATTCCGACATCCAACTGGGATATCCGCTGATTTTTCGTATGGTGTGGTCGCTCACGGCGTGGGGCAGCACGGCATTGGCCTCAGCAGTGTCTATTTTCATCCCACCGCGATCGCGGCTTGGGTCGGGATGTTTGCGACTGCGCTCAATCTTCTGCCAGGCGGTCAACTCGATGGCGGCCACATTGTTTTCGCGACGGCGCCGCGGGCACACAAGATCGTGTCGCGGCTGACCATTCTCGCGTTGATTCCGATGGCGCTTTATTTCTGGGCGGGATGGCTGATCTGGGCGATTCTTCTGCGCATCAGCGGAATGCGGCATCCGGTTGTCGTGGAATATCCAGACATCTCGGGCGTTCGCCGCTGGCTGGTCGTGTTTGCGCTGCTGATGTTATTCTGACTCTGGCTCCCGCGCCGTTTGGCCACAGTTCGCTCATGCAGGTGCTGCACGAGTTGAAGGCGGGATAGAACGTACTCCAACCACCAAGGGCACCAAGGAACACTAAGAAAAGCTTCGGGAGTGAGGCCTTCGTGCGACTTCGTGGTGTCGGGTTCTAATCGAATCCCGTATCCCACCTCACGTTCCCCGGTGATCTCCGTCACACCCTCGCTGTACTTTGCCCCGGCATAATCGCAATTGAGTTTCGGAGTGCCCAACACTCCGCAAGTGGGGGTTCAAGTGGCAAAAGGACGTGTTTCCATTGTTGTCGAGCGCTGCAAATCCTGCGGTTTCTGCGTGGAGTTTTGTCCCACCAAGAGTCCTGGCGCTCTCTTCCGCATTTAACTCCAAGGGCTATCATCCGCCCCACGTCGTGCATCCGGAAAAATGCAGCGGCTGCGACTTGTGCGGCATGTACTGCCCCGATTTCGCGATTTACGCGTCCAAACGCGCCCACCGGCCAGCGAGCCGCTCAGGAGGCAAAAATGAAGGCTGATCCTCACGGCGTTCTCACCGGCGCCCATTTTATTGATGGCGACCACGCCTGCTGTGAAGGCGCACTGGCTGCCGGCGCGCGCTTTGCCGCTGGCTACCCCATTACGCCTTCCACCGAAGTCGTCGAGCGCTTCGCCTCGCGCGTGCCGACCGTCGGCGGAACTTTTATCCAGATGGAAGACGAACTCGCCGCCTCCATCACTTTGCAAGGCGCGGTCTGGGGCGGAGCCAAGGCGTTTACCGTGACCTCCGGCCCCGGCTTTTCGCTGATGATGGAGCACATCGGCTACGCCGCCATGACCGAAACTCCCTGCGTCTTCGTCGACGTGCAGCGCGGCGGCCCGTCCACCGGCCTTCCCACGCTCCCCGCGCAAGCCGACATGATGCAGGCCCGCTGGGGTTCGCACGGCGATTACGAGATCATCGCGCTCTGTCCCAACTCGCCGCAGGAGTGCTTCGATCTCACCATCAAAGCCTTCAATCTCGCCGAAGAATTCCGCGTTCCCGGTCATGTTCATGATGGACGAAGTGCGTCGGCCACATGACCGAAAAAGTCGTCATTCCGCCCGCCGACGAAATCGAAGTCACGCCGCGCAAACTACACGCACAAATCAGTTGAAGACTATCTTGCCTTACGGCACCAACGGCGACCATGGTCCCGGAAATGGCCCATGCTGGCGACGGCTATAACTTCCACGTCACCGGACTCACCCACGACGAGCGCGGCTATCCGAACATGACCCCGCAGGTGCAGGACACGCTGGTCCGCCGCCTGCAAAACAAAGTTCTCAATCGCCGGTCGACCGCATTGCCTCTTCGAAGAAGAACATCTCGACGATGCCGATGTCGTCGTCGTCTCCTACGGCATCACCTCCCGCGTCGCCCAGCGCGCCATCGAAATGGCCCGCGCACGCGGACTCAAAGTCGGCAAGTTGCGCCTCATCACCGCCTGGCCTTTCCCCGAAAAATAAAATTTCCGGACTGGCGGCGAAGGTGAAAGCCTTCGTCGTGCCGGAACTCAACCTCGGACAGATGGTGCTTGAAGTTGAGCGCGCCGCCGCCGGCCGGGCGACGAACTTACCACGTCTCAGCACGCCGGGCGGCGGTGTGCATAGCCCGGAACAAATTCTGAAAGTTATCGTGGAGGCAAGCCGATGAGCGATCTGCTGAACGTCGTCAACCCAGTCGAGCCGTTTCTCCGCAGCGACCGCATGCCGCACATCTGGTGCCCAGGGTGCGGCATCGGCACTACGGTCAATTGCTTTCGCTCGCGCCCTGATCGAATCGAAAATCGATCTGGATCGCTCGCGCTCGTTTCGGGCATCGGCTGCACCGGCCGCGTGGCCGGATACGTCAAGCTCGATTCGTTCCACACCACACACGGCCGTGCAATTCCCTTCGCCACCGGACTGAAACTCGCGAATCCCAAGCTGAATGTGGTCGTCTACTCGGGCGACGGCGATCTTTCCGCCATCGGCGGCAATCACCTGATCCATGCCGCCCGCCGCAACATCGATCTGAAAGTCATCTGCGTCAACAACCTGATCTATGCCATGACCGGCGGACAGACGGCGCCGACCACCCCCGGCCACGCCACCACCTCGACCAATCCTTATGGCGTTTTCGAGCCCGTCTTTCAATCTGCCGCATCTGGTCGAGGCCGCGGGCGCCGTCTACGTGGCGCGCTGGACCACTTTCCATGTACGCCAGCTCGCCCGCTCCATTACCGAGGCGTTCCAGCAAAAAAGGATTTTCGCTTCATCGAAGTCATCTCGCCCTGCCCCACGCTCTACCAGCGCCGCAACAAAATGGGCGACGGCCTCGACACCATGAAGTATCTACAAGGAAAAAAGCAAAGTCCGCAACGGCGCGCCCACCAGCGAAGTCGGTCTCACCATAGACGGCGAAATTGTAGTCGGCAAATTTGTCGACCGCGACCGTCCCGACTACCAAACCATGATGCGGGCGCAATATGCCGACATCGCTGGGCGACCGATACGTGCGAACCGCGAGGAGATGGTATGCAGCTAACCGAAATTCGCGTCGCAGGATTCGGCGGCCAGGGAGTCATTCTGCTCCGCCGTGATCCTGGGCAAGGCCGCTTCGATTTATCAGGACGGCTTCGCCACCATGACGCAGAACTTCGGCCCGGAGGCCCGCGGCGGCGCATGCAGCGCCCAGCTCATTCTCTCCGACTCGCCCGATCGCCGTATCCCTACGTCACCTCAGCCGGACATTCTGGTCGTCATGTCGCAGGAAGCCTACACCCGGTTTGTCGCCCGAGTTGAAAGACGGCGGCATGCTGATCGTGGAGCAGGATCTGGTGCCGCGTCATCGCGATCTGCACAGCGGACATGCAGGTTTACAGCGTTCCAGCCACGCGCATCGCCGAAGAACTCGGCAAACGCATGGTGCTGAATTCGGTGATGGTTGGGTTTTTCACCGCAGTCACTCACCTGATCGGTGCCGGACGCCGTCCGCAAGGCCGTAGCCGACTCCGTCCCCGCCAGTTTCCGCGATCTGAATCTCAAGGCCTTTGAAAAAGGATTCGAGCATGGAAACAGCGCATTCGCTGCCACTCCCGTCTCATCCGATGTGGAAGTAGTTTACGAAGAGTAGCGCCAACCCCACTTGGCACCGGAAGTCACGCAAATGCTAGCATCGTAGCCAACGGCTGAGAGCTTGAGGATGGTCGGCCGTCTATCGACACCCAAAGTTTGCAACCTTCGCTATCTATTCGCCATCAATTTAGTGTGCGACATTTCTTCTGAAGATAATGAGCGGCATTTCCACAAAGCGCACCTCTTTTGCAAACCATCCACAGCTGCCGCTGTGGGAAAGTAAGGAGAACTCCGAAACGGTGGCGGTAATGGGTCAGATCGCGGTCGCGGTACCGGCTGGTCTCCAAATCTCGAATCAGGAATCGTGGCTCGATGCGCTCAAAGAGCGTGAAGATGAGACTTGGGTCAACCTAATCTCGATTGGCAATTATCGGCGGCACGACCTCTCCGACCAAACAGCATATGTCTTGAGCGATGCTCTAAGCTGGCTGTCTGAGTTACCTAAGAATTCCATTCATGCTGTGGTGACTGATCCGCCATACGGCATCGTGGAGTACGATAAAAAGAACCACGCGAAACTCCGCAATGGCCAGGGCGGTGTTTGGCGAATCCCGCCAAGCTTTGACGGCGCCAAACGCAAGCCACTACCCCGCTTCACTGTCCTCCGGAAAGAAGAAATCGCGAATCTCCACGGCTTTTTTGCCGCCGTCGCGCATAAGCTGCTGAGGGCGCTCGTACCGGGGGGGCACGTGTTCATTGCTTCTAATCCGCTTGTCTCGACGATGACATTTCATGCTTTCATGGAATCCGGTTTCGAGAAACGCGGGGAGGTGATCCGTCTAGTTCAGACGCTCAGAGGCGGTGATCGGCCTAAAGGCGCAGAGAGCGAGTTCCCGGATGTGAGCGTAATGCCGAGGTCGTGTTGGGAACCGTGGGGAATTTTTCGCAAGCCAATCGAAGGCACAGTGGCCGACAACTTGCGGTCGTGGGGCGCTGGGGCACTTCGTCGAATTTCTAACGAGGAGCCGTTCAAAGACGTTATCCAGTGTTCCCCGACTCGTGGCACGGAAAAAGACATCGCCCCACATCCATCGCTCAAACCACAGCGATTCATGCGCAGGGTGGTTAGGGCTGCTCTTCCGTTAGGCGTCGGCGTTATTTACGATCCCTTCGCAGGATCAGGCTCGACACTAGCCGCCTCGCACCACGTGGGGTACAAATCGATTGGAACCGATTCTGACAAAACGTACTTTGCGATGGCAAAAGCCGCATTCAGGAAACTGGCATTACTTCAGATTAACGACCTCGCATAGCCGATGCCGATCGGCAGAAACCAGCCTGATCTGGCCAAGTTCAACCGAGAGGCGAACCTCCCTTACGAGCTGCGCATCGCCGATTTTCAATTGGCAGTGCAGGATGTGTACGATTTCTTTTTTGACGTGAGCACGTTGCTGACTCGCAAAGGACTTCAGCGCCTGGACGATATGCTTCGTCCTGCAATCATGTCTGGACTCTTGTCCGACATGCTCACGGCAAGCCTCGCGAAGCACTCGCGCACCCTTGTACAGAACGAATATTTCAACGGTCATCCTGATCTGATCGTGCAGGGCCGCTACCCGAACGATAAGGTCAAGGCTGGAACAGACGGAATAGAAATCAAAACAACGCGGAAGGCGGGTGGCGCAGTTGATATGCACGGTGCACGGAACCAGTGGCTGTGCGTATTCGTGTACGATGTTGATAAAGACACTGAGCCTGCGATGGATCGGACCGCAATGACCTTCACGGAAATCTACCTCGGCCAGGTTTCAATCGCGGATTTTCGCAAGAACCCTCGCGGCGATCTAGGAACGCGAACAGCCACGCTCAACAAAGACGGTATTGCGAAGCTCCGTACGTTTTGGATCTATCGGCTCAAGCAAGACTGAGAATGCGCCGCGTCTCGGGCGGGCGGTTTACCGGGGTCCGCCAGTCTGCGGTGGTCAGGACAGGAGATGATTTGAAGCGGTGTGCTGCTGGATGAGGTCCCGCTGCCGCGACTGAAACGGCGGGCTGCTTGCAGAGGTTTTCTTGACAGCCCTGGAAGGAGTTCTTACGCAAACGCTGAAGCGCTACTTCTGGCTCGTCATTTTTCTTTACCTCACCTTTCTTTGCCTCTCCGCGCAAACTTTCGCCAAGAGCTGGCGGGTTGCCGACTTTCACGACACGATTACGATCACGGGCGATGGTTCGGCGATCGTGCAGGAGAGGATCACGTTATCGTTCACCGGCGAATGGCATGGCATTCACCGCTTTATTCCCATTGAATATCCTGGGCCACGCGAGGACCAACTACACGCTTTTTCTCGATGTTTCGAGCGTGACCGACGGCAGCGGCGGCAAACTCAAGTACGACTCTTCCACCTCCAACGGCTTTCGCGACCTGAAGATTTACATTCCCGGGGCTGTCGACACGGAGCGCACGGTCGAGATCACTTACATCGTCCGCAACGGAATGCGTTTCTTTGAAGACCACGATGAGTTTTATTGGAATGTCACCGGAAATGACTGGCCGGTACCGATCGACCACGCGTCTGCATTCGTGACATTTCCGGAATCGGCCGCTGGCTCGCTTCGCGCCCAGGCGTTCACCGGGGTTTACGGATCGACGGGTCGCGACGCCACCTCGGAGGTCAAAGGCGCAGATTGCTCGTTTGAGACCGTCAATCCACTCCCCATGCGCGGCGGCCTGACCATCGACGTCTATGTTCCCAAAGGCATTCTCAAAGAACCCAGCGGCTTCACGCGTTTTATCTGGTTCATCGGAAGCAATCCGATTGTTTTTCTTCCCTTTTGGGCGTTCGCGGTAATGTATTTCACCTGGTGGAAGTGGGGACGCGATCCTGATCCGGGAGTCTCGGTCGCGCCGATGTACGAGCCCCCGAAAGGATTGTCGCCGGCCGAGGCGGGCACGCTGCTCGAGGATAAAATCCATCCCCGCGATATTACTTCCACGATCGTAGATTTGGCCGTGCGTGGTTTCATCAAGATTGAAGAAGTCGACGACAAGGGACTGGTCTTTCATCACAAAGATTACATTCTTCATTCGTTGAAGCCAACGTCGGAGTGGAGCGATCTGGCGCCGCACGAGCGGGTCATGCTCACAAATATTTTCATGGACGGCGAAGTCAGCCCCCCTTTCCACCCTCAAGAACCGTTTTTATACCGCGATCCCCGCGGTTCGCCAGGACATTATGGCGGCGTTAAAAAACAAAGGCATGTATCTGCTCGATCCCGATACCGCCAACGGATACAGCTTCGTCGCTCTTCTCGTAATCGTCGCGCCTTTCCTGGCTTCGCAATTCACCGGATTCAAGAATGTTTTCAGCTCAGTGGGATTGCTTGTGGGCTGCGGAATTATCTCTGCGATCATCTGGTGGCTGTTCGCGCGAGAGATGACGGCGAAGACGGTCACCGGCGGGCGGACACGCGTAGCCGTGCTGGGATTCCAGGAGTTCATGAACCGCGTCGACGCCGACCGGCTCAAGCGCATGCCGCCCGACACATTCGAAAAATACCTGCCGTATGCCATGGCGCTCGGCGTCGAGCATCGCTGGGCGCAGGCTTTCGCCGGAATCGTGCAGAACCCTCCGGCCTGGTACGTCGGGCCCGGCGGATACGCCTACGCTACGGGCTTCAATCCGATTTTCTTTTCCAATTCCATGCACAGCATGGCGGACGACATGCAACAGGTGTTCGTTTCTGCGCCGCGGGCGAGTTCGACCGGATCCGGCTTTGGCGGAGGCGGCGGAGGAGGATTCTCCGGTGGTGGATTTGGCGGAGGCGGCGGCAGCGCGTTCTAGGCTCGCGTCCGCCTATTTTGCCTGCAACGATGCCACGTACTTCGCGATATTCCGCATTCGCTGTTCCGCGACGGCTTTGTGGCTCTCGTCCAGCGAATTGAACAGCGGCGACCGAACCGGCATGTCGGATGAACCATGGACAGGCGTCGGCAGCAACGCTCCAAACTGCAAGACGGAATAAAAGTAGTCGTAAGGAAATTTGCCTTGGTTGCGGCGGGAAAGCAGCGTTAGGTCTGCTGGTTTGTTCTTGCACGCTGTTGCGGCCGGCAGCTTGTCCATCGGCCTTTCCTCCGTGGCAAGCCGCGCAATATTCGTGGTACATCTGTTCCCCGGATCCCCAGGGAACCCGCTTGATCGGGACCTGGTTGATGGTTGTGTGCTGGTCTGCGCCCCAGACGCTCAACGAAAGCAGGCACCGCAATCGCAAGCATTGCAATGCGCATAACGTCCTCCGAAATTCTTACCTTTCTGCTTGTATTGCAGGCTTAATTCAGGCGGATGGCGATGAAGTGCATCACCGACGCTTGTGATAAGCGTGGAGAAAATCAGGATTCAGGCCCGAATCTCGCTCATCTCCGCTATTGGAGTCGGTGGCTTTCTGGAGGGTACAGCTCCTTTTCTCACCTCGGCCAGAACCTCTTCGCGGCTTTCCGATAACCGGCGAAACCACTCGAGACCCGGGAGCCTGGCGATGGTCGAATCGATGCGCTGCGCGATCTCTGCGCCCTGTGGATCGCCCAAAATGAATGACAGAATCCAGTTCACTTCGCTGTCCGGCTTGACGCCTCCTCCGACCGGCAACCAAAAATGACGAATGATGAAACTGGTCAGCCGCTGCGCATTGCGCGGCTGCAGTTGCAGACGGGCCTTGTTGTAGTAGAACGAAAAGTGCCGGCGCTCGTCTTTCGCCAGACGCCGCACGATTTCCGCCAGCACCGGATTCTGGGTTCGTTGGGCCATCACGCCGTAGCCTTCCAACGTGGAAAGCTCGGAGATCGCCCCGTAAGTTAAGTACGCCGCATGAAAGTGGGGCGAGAAGCGGCACACAATCGACGATCCCATTTCTTTGAGCCACTCCTTTGTCGATGTGGCCTGCTGCACTTCCGCAATCCTGGTTGGCGACAGCGGAACGCCGACGGCGTCAAGAAACTTGCGCAGCGTGTACCCGTGAAAAAATTCCTCGTATGCCCAGCAACTCAGGAAGGCGGTGGTTTGTGGATCTTCTACTGCACAAGTGTTCAAGATTGCGCGCAGGTAAACCACAGTGTGCGATTCGATATCGCACATATAGGTCAAGGCGCGAATTTCGTCATCCGACAGTGGATAACGGGTAGCCTGTGACAAATCCAGATCGCTAATGTCGACTTGCTTTGAGTTGCGGATGTACTTATCGATATTGAGTTGTGGCTCGACGCGAGCATTCTTAGACATGGGCTGTCCTTTGTCCCCGTCGTAAGTACGCGCGCCGGGAGACATTGGATTGCCCACGTTCTTGGTCGCGGTTTCGCTGGCGAGATGCGGGCCGGACTTATTCCATGTCGAACGCCAGCCACTCCAGTTTGTCGTCGCGCTCGATCTGCAACACTACCGGGGATCCAGGCTTGATTTCCCGCAGCGACGCGCGCAGCGAGTCTACCGAATCCACCGGATTTGCATTCACGCTATGAATAATGTCGCCGGTCTTGAGGCCGGTTTCGGGCCCGAGCAGGCTCACGGCGCGGGCCAGCACCACGACGCCAGTGGAAATTCTCACGTCGCCCACCATGGAGCGCAGCTGATCGTTCAAATCGATTCCCAAAATTCCCAGGCGCTGCACCAGACTTTTGCTCGGATCGATCTGGTCGACGAGCTTGTCCATTTCATCGCGATGCTCCCGCACCGGGATGTAAAGAGTCTTCTGCGTCGTTCCCCGCTTCACCACCAGGGTCAAAACTTCATCAAGCGGGTGCAGATAGAGCGCCGCGGTCAAGCTGGGCAGGGTATCCACAATGCGGCCATCGGCAGTGACCACGATATCGCCGATCTTCAATCCGGCGGAATCGGCCGGGCCACCGGGCGTGACATCGGAAATGACAACACCGTAGCTCTGCGAAAGCCCCAAGCCTTGGGCCAGAATCGGAGTGATGCTCTGCGCGGCGGCGTCAATTTCCACGCGGTGCACGTGGCCATTCTTGCGCAAACTCTCGTACACAAAGCGCACCACACGCGCGGGGATGGCAAATCCAAGGCCTTCACTGCCTCCGCCCTGCGACAAAATCATGGTATTGATGCCGAGAACGTAACCTTCCATGTCGATTAGCGGGCCGCCGCTATTCCCCGGATTGATGGGCGCATCGGTCTGAATGTAGACCATCGGTTTATCCGGATCGGGTTGCCGCGCTACCGAACTGACCACGCCCATGGTGACGCTGTTCTCCAACCCTTCCGGACTTCCGATCGCCACCACCAACTGACCCTGGCGCACTCTTCCCGATGTGCGGAGCGAAAGCGTGGGCAGATTGGCTTGCTCGATCTTAAGCAGCGCGAGGTCCGATTCTTCGTGTACGCCAATCAGCTTGGCATCGACCACGTGCTCTTTTCCTACGGGTACGATGCCATCGGAAAGCGGCTGGGAGAGGATGACGCGAATGCGTTGGGCGCCACGAACCACGTGCGCGTTGGTCATAATATAACCGTCGGGATCGACGATGACGCCGGAGCCAATCGCTTGTTGACGGGCGATCACCGCGGCTTCGCTGGGATTGCTGCCTTCAAGCGCGCCATAGCCGGTCACCTGAATCTGCACCACGGCGGGCGAAACCTTCGCCACCAAATCCTGTAACGCCATGTTGAACTGCTGCAGGATTTGCATCTCAGCCTGATGTGGCACGGGCTTAGCGGATTCGGCCGGTGCCTTCTCGGTGCTCGGAGCGGTAGTTTCCGGCTTGCTCGCAGACTGCTGGGCGAAAACCGCTTGCGCAGTCAAGTAAACAAAGATGACAAGCCAATAAGCATGAGTTCGTGCGGACTTAGAAAGCAAGGGCATTGAACCAGTCTCCTCACCGGATTCGTGACTTGAACAGTGTACGCGGGATTGCGGTCCAGCCGGCTTGACCCCAAACGCCGCGGTTGCCATGCTTAATAGATGAGTTTGCCGGCCAGAGAGACTGCAACCCGGATAAAAGATGTAGCCCACGAGGCCGGGTTTGAACTGGCTGGCATCGCGCCCGTCGCCGAGTTTGCCGAGCTCGAACATTTTCCCAAGTGGATCGCCGCGGGCCACGCAGGCGAAATGAAATATATGGAGGCTCGCGATGAGGCTGGCGAGCTTAAGCGCGCCTCATTGCGGCGAGTCGCGCCCTGGGCGCGCAGCGTGATTGTTTGCGCCATCAACTACAGCACCGCGCAGGCGTACTCGACACAGGTGAACGACCCGGACCGGGGATGGATTTCGCGGTACGCGTGGAGTAAAGAGGACTATCACGATGCGGTGATGCGGAGATTGCGGGTGGTCGAGGAGAAGTTGAAAGAGATTTGCTCCCACCCCTTCGCCAAGAACGCGAAGGAGTGGGGCACCCAAATTTCTGAGGAGATTCAAACTCGTTGCTACGTCGATACCGGACCGCTGGTCGAGCGCGTGTATGCGAAATATGCGGGCCTGGGATCGAGCCGGAAAGAACACTTGCCTGCTGAACCAGAAGATGGGATCGTGGCTGTTTCTGGGAGTGATTCTGACCTCGCTGGAGCTTACCCCCGACTTGCCGGCCCCCGACCGCTGCGGCAGCTGCACACGCTGCATCGATGCGTGCCCGACGGATGCACTGATCGCGCCGTATCAGCTTGACTCCAACCGCTGCATTGCATATCTCACCATTGAAAAGCGCGGCGCGATTCCTGAAGAGATGCGCGAAGGGATCGGCAGGCACGTGTTTGGCTGCGACATTTGCCAGGACGTGTGTCCATGGAACCGCAAATCTCCGCGTACTGAGACGGCCGAATTTCAGCCGCGCGAGGGATTAGTCAATCCGGCGCTGGAATGGCTGGCTGAGATGAGCGCGGAAGAGTTTACCCGGAAGTTTCGTGGCTCTCCCATTCGCCGCACGAAGCGCACAGGCCTGCGCCGGAATGCGGCAATTGCGATGGGAAACAGTGGCGAGCGGAAGTTTCTGCCGCTGTTAGAAAAGTTGGCGGCGGACGAAGATAAAGATGTGGCGGAAAGTGCGCAGTGGGCGATAGGGAAGCTGGACGCTTGACCGTGCTAGCATGACTTAAGTTCCAATCTTATTGTGGAATCATGCGCTTCCCTCGCCTATTGACAGAAGTATTCTTCGCAGTAATTCTGTTCGGGCTCGCATCGTCCGCCGAGCCGATCAAGGGCATCTCGTCGCGCTGGGTCCGCCTCGATTCCAGCCATTTTTCCATGCTGACCGACGACCAGGTCAAAGGCCAGCAAGTGCTCGCCCGCTTCGAACAGATGCGGGCGTTGTTTGCGGAACTGCTGGCGAAGACTCGCGTAAACATGCCGGAGCCGATCGAGATCGTCGCCTTCAAAACTGCGGGGGAGTATGAAAAAGTTGCTCCCTCGCGCGCAGGCGAAGGGCTGGGTGCAGGTTTTTTTCTTCTTGGCGACGACCGCATTTATTTTGTTTTGAACCTGGCGCAAGAGGACAGTTGGCGAGCGGTTTCGTATGACTTTGCCAAAGCGCTTTTGAATTTCAACTATCCTCCAGTCCAGCCTTGGTTCGACGAAGGATTCGCCGAGTATTTTTCGAGCGTCCAACTGACCGACGAGCAGATGAAGATTGGAGGCGATCCGGAAGTGGTACAGCCGAGCCAGGCCGGAGCGCCGGCCGCGGCGTCTTTGGTCGAGATCCTCAAGGGAACGAATTGGCAAAAGCTTTCCGAACTTTTCGCGAGTAAAGCGGAAAGCGGCGCTAATCGGCATACCCTGTATTGCGCGCAATCGTGGCTGACGATGCATTATCTGATCGCCGCCGACAAAATGTCGGCCGCCGGAACTTATTTCGATTTGGTGGAGAACGAAAAGCTCTCCGTCGACGACGGAATCCAAAAAGCTTTTGGCATGACCGCCGCCCAACTGACCAACGTGATCAGAGATTACTTCTCCACGCTCCAGGATCTGCTGCGACTGCAGCACGATCCCAACACGAGGCTAGTGCCAATGCCCGCGCCGTTAGCCGCAGACCAGGTCGGAATGAGTCCTCACGAGGTCACGGACGCCGCCGCTACGGCCCTGCTGGCAGAGATGACTCTTCGGCTTCCCGAACATCGCGAGCAGGCGCGGCTGCAACTGGAGCAACTGATCAACGATCCGAAGGGTGAAACACCGATCGCGCATCGCGCGCTCGGCTGGTATTACCTCGACAAGAAGGATTATGCGAAAGCCAACGACGAATTAAGCAGTGCGCTGGCGCTCGATAACAAAGATATCTGGACGCATTTTTACCTGGCACAGCGCAAGTATCGCAAGGCAAAGTCGGCCGGCCAGGCAACGCAGGGACTGGCAAACATGATTCAGGACCTGCACATCGTGCTCGATTGGTATCCGGAGTTTGCCGAAGCGTACGCCATGCTTGCGACCGCCCAACTTGAAGGCGGAGGCGTGCGCGCGGCAACGGACTCGATTCGCGCCGCTACGCGACTGGCCCCGAGAAATCGAAGTTATCTGCTCGAAATGGCGAACGTCTATATGGCTGGCAAGAATTGGGAAGCGGCGCAGGCGCTGCTGGAGCGTTTGTCGGCCGATCCTGATCCGCAGATTGCCAGCGCAGCGCAGGCGCAATTGAAAGACCTGCCGTTCATCAAACAGTACGGCGTGCCGTCGCAGCAGGCCGCGGAGCAGCCACAGCCCAAGCCGTTTCCGCCGATGCCGCCTGCAACGCAGAAGCCCGCGCCAACCAAGCCGGCGGAAGATGCGACCGACGAAGATGACAGTCGGCCAGCGGAACCTCCGCCCGACCGGCGAACGATTCAATATCTTAAGGGAAAGCTGGTCGCGGTGGATTGCTCGCACAGTCCGGCTGCGCTGGTGACAGTGACCTCCGGCGGCAAGACCAAGAAGCTGTGGACGGCGGATTACAAGTCGCTCACGCTGATTGGAGCGGATGCGTTCTCCTGCACCTGAACCGACCTTCCAGTCTCGGTGAACTACAAAGTGGGCGGCGGCAAAGCCGATGGCGACCTGGTTTCACTCGAACTGCGGTGAGTTTAGTGTGCGAGCGCATCGCGCGTGTGTGTCAAAGTAAACTCAAGTGACTCCTTCGGAATGCTGCTGACAAACGGACCGATCAGCCAGTTCAGCCCACCGGGAATGTCGCGAGTCAGCGAAATCGCTTCCAGCTGAACATAGACCCCGCCGTCGCGCTGCAGGAACCGCCAATAAGAATTCAGCCGCCAGAGGAAGCCACTGTCGTTGCCTACAGGTTTTTCCGATTCGTTGGGCTGCCCGGCGTTCTCGACTTCCGCAATCCGCGTGCTGCGCGAATCGGACGTTGCGCGGTCGGCCGCGAGCCGCGAGTATTTGACGTTGTACTCCGTGTTGAGAATCACGGTAATGACTTTGTGCTTTCGCAGCCGCAGAAAAATCTTGAAGTGGTCGCCGTTTCGAGAGATGAGTTTTGAGCGCTCCACATCGGGTGCGTAGAACCTGGATTGATGGTCGTAGTCCTGCAGAAAAGCCAGGGTCTGATCAAGGCTTGCGCCGGGAATGAATACAGTCCCCATCCAATGATGAATGAGGCCGCCAGGCACGGGCACGGCGCGGCCATGGTCGAGCGTTTCGAGGCGTTGGACAATCACTTCGCCGTGTTTCAATCGCGCCAGATCGGCGTCACGCTGCGGCAGGCCGTCGATTCGCAAAAAGTTCCGCGATGCAATTTCCTCTGACATCCGCACTTCACTGCGTTGAACATAGTGATCAAAGGCAGCGACAGTTTCCGGCTTGAGTTGCTCGGCATGCGACGAGCCCGCGCCGAAGAAGACGAGCGCGATCACAAGAGCCAGCTTCGCCCAGGCTCTCCTAATAGTTACGCTATGATGTTCCACAATGGCCGCAACGCCGAGGAAAATATTTCGTTTCGGAGTATTTGAGGCTGACACGGCGAGCGGCGAACTCCGCAAGTCCGGCGTCCGGATGCGGTTGCAAGACCAGCCCTTCCAGGTGCCTGGTCATCTTTCTTGAGCGCGCGGGAGAAGTTGTGGGGCGCGACGAGCTCCGCCAGAGACTTTGGCCGGCAGACACCTTCGTCGATTTTGACCACAGCCTGAATACGATCATTAATAAGCTCCGCGAAGTGCTGGGCGACTCCGCCTCCAATCCGCGCTTCATCGAGACGTTGGCCAAGCGCGGCTACCGATTTCTTGTGCGGGTGGAAACGACGGAGGTGCCGGACAAGAACTCGGTTTCAGCGCCCGCGCTAACAAATAATATCCAACCGCCCGTCGAACCTCCCGCACCGGCGGAAAGTCCGGTGCGCCCGGCTTCGCTGCTCACTCATCCCGCAGACTTGCCCGACGTTCCCCACGGCTACGTGCGCATTCTCTTTCTTTTGATTCAAGTCATGTACCTGATCTTCTATATCGTCGCACTGGCGCGGATTTTCATCGTCGAAGATCTCCTGCAACAGGCCTTCGGGCACTCCAGCTGGATTGCCGCTGTGCTGATCGTTACCGCGGCCATCGGCATTCCCATCCGTTTGTATCTGCTTTCGGCGGTTTCATTCGATATCAAAGACCTGGGCCGCAAATTCCGCAAACTTTTCCCGGTCACATTCGTGCTCGATGAACTGTGGGCGCTCTCGCCATTCCTGCTCGCCCCGCAAATTGGATTGGGTCTTGCGCTCGCCGTCACTGCAGCGCTGCTGTATGTTCCCTTCTCGCAGCGCACCTTGCTTCTGATGCGGGGCCGGGGCAAGTGAGCGCGGCTTGCCCCCCAGTCATGCTGAGCGGAGTTGCCGCTTCGCGGAGCGAAGCAGCTACGGAGTCGAAGCACCTCATGCCCGCCTGCCTTGGCACGGCCTCGAACAGGGATTTCCTCATTGGTTCGTGCAGAGAATTCCCTGACGCGCTAGTGGTCATATCGCGGAACACGGGGTCCTTCGACTTGCGTGCCGTTCGCAAGCGAACGGCATGGCGGCGCTCAGGATGACAATCAGGAGAGAGTTCATCAGTGCGACAACCCCCAGCTCGTGCATACTCTTGTTTCCTGAACGCCATCCTCGACACTCCTTGCTTTGCAAGTAGCGCTAGTCTTGACTTCGCCCACAAAAACCCAGCGGTCGCTCGCAAAGAAGTTCGCCGCAAAACACGTCGAGATGCTCAACAAGTTTGCCACGATGACCGGCAGACCGCAGCTTCCGGCCAGCAGCCGCATCAGCAGCAGATTGCCCACCAGCGAGATCCCACCATTACTCAGATGAAACCGCAGGAATCGAAGCAAAACGTTCTGTGCCGTGCGATCACTCCAGGTGATTCGCTGATGCCACAGAAAATTATGAATGACTGCAGTCTCGACCGCTAGAGCTGTTGCCAGCAGATAGTGGATTCGCAGCCGCATCAGAGCGCTTAAGACGGCGAGTTGTACGCCAATTCCAAGCGCTCCCACCAGCGAGAATTTTCCCACCCGGCTTGCGCTCTTCACACCATGCGCTCCTCCCGGTACAGCTGCACCGTGTGTCGAATCGCGGCGACAATCAGCATCAGCCCCATGCCGGCGATCGCGATCGCACCTCCGAGATCGAACAGCAGCACGGATTTTCCCGCAAGATGAATCACCGGACTGCGAAATAGCGCTACGTTTCCCGCCGCAAGCAATATGCGGATTTCGGTTGGCCCAAAATTCCAATAAGAAAGCTGAAATTCGCCCAGCGTATAAGTCGCGAGATAAGACTCAATCGAAAGCATCAGAAATGAAATCAGCATTCCGAACGCGATGCCGGGATGCACGTATCCGGAGATCGCCAGCCCACCCATGAGGAAAAATGCGGCGATGGTGTCAGTGATGTGGTCGACATAAAAGCCATAGCGCGGCCGCTGCTGATTGCGGACGCGGGCCAGGGTTCCATCCAGGCTGTCGCCCAGCCAGTTTAGGGCAAGGAAAAAAATTCCCACAAGCAGTGCACCGGGATGGAGTTGCGCCAAGGCGTAGCAAGCACCCGCGCCACATTGCGCGACGAATCCCAGGATGGTGAGGTGGTCAGAATTTACGCCGGCTGGAGTATGTCTTGCCAGCCAGATGAGTGTCCGCTTTTCGACAACCGCCGCGAAATTCCTCTGCACACGCACCGCGGCGACAAAGGAAATGGCAGATTTCTTTGGCCGATCAATTGCCTCATTCTCTATGCAAGCGCGTTCCATGTTTTGCAGGGTCGCGGAAAATCTAGGACTTGGCAATGGACAGCGGGTAAATTCACCATCAAGAAAAGATCACTCACGAAATATCGGGAAAGACATGAGTTGGGAAGTGAGACATCTACGGGGCAAACCGGATTCTATGCGGGAGTTTGCTGTAAGCGGGCCGGTGCCGCCGCCGAGAGTTACAACGCGGCAGGGACTACGCCTATCTCTCTGTATAGATTGGACTGGCGTAACGGCTTATATGACCTTTGTCACCTTACATCTTCGATTGCAACAACTTATCGTCGCCGATAGGGTTTAGACCATTCAGATGCCTGCTTCTTCCAAGCTCCGCTGGCTCGCTACGCTGGGGCTGTTCCTGGGCGTAGCGTTCGTGTGGGCAAAGGCTGATGCCACGTTGCTGCTGGAAGAACCTTACGGGCACTTTGGCGCGTTCACTGCAACCGGACACGCAGCCGTCTATCTGAACCGGGTGTGTGCGGAAACTCCCACAGTGTTGCGTCCCTGCCACGAAGGCGAAACCGGAGTCGTGCTCAGCCGCTATAACAAAGTTGCGGGCTATGACTGGCTGGCCATTCCGCTTCTGCCCTATTTGTATGCGGTAGAGGAGTCGGACGACATTCCGCTGTACGCTAACCCCAAGATCGTCGCGTTCCTACGTAACGAATATCGCAAGAAATATTTGCGGTCGATTGCGCCGGACGCGGAAAACGGCGAGCCTCCGTCGGGCAACTGGACGCAGCTGGTCGGGGCTTCCTACGACCGCACCATTTACGGATTCACCGTCGAAACCTCGCCGGAAGATGACGACCTGTTCATTGCCGCATATAATGACCGCCCGAATCAGTCTCACTTCAACCTGCTGGCCAATAACTGCGCCGACTTCGCCAAGGGTGTAATCAATTTTTACTACCCTAAAACGCTGCACCGGAATTTGATCGCCGATGCCGGCATAACTACGCCCAAACAGATCGCCAAGCTGTTGGTGAAATTCAGCGCGCGGCATCCCGAACTACAATCTTCGAGCTTCGTGATTCCGCAGGTTCCCGGCAGCATGGGGCGCAGCACGCGGGTGCACGGTGTGGTCGAGTCGGTTCTGAAGTCCAAGAAGTATCTTCTACCGGTTGCGGTGCTGCATCCGGTGGTGACGGCGTTTCTCGCTGCAGCCTACGTTGGCGATGGGCGCTTCGATCCTTCCCGCCACGCCATGATTTCCGAATCTGGACTGGATCTTGAACAACCGCTGCCCGCGAGCAAACGTCGCGCCTACCAGAGCCAGGTCAGCCAGGTGCTGGCGCCGGAGGGTAGCCGCCGCGAAGCCAGAAATTGGAGCCATCTGGAGATGGCGGGAGAGCCGAAGCTCGACGAAGACGGACGCCCGGCGTTGCGCGTCAACCTCGACGGCGAAGTGGTCGATGTCGGCATTTCCCGCGACAACATCGCCGACGCCCCACCCGAAGTGGGCAGCGAACTGATGGCCGCCCGTCTGCGCATGGAATTGCAGCGCGGAGATCCGGGAGTTTCTTCTACGCAAGTCATGGACGACTGGAAGTTGCTGCAGCAGTTTGCCGCAGATGAAAAGGGCGACTAATACTTTCCCGGCTAGACCTAGAATCGCTTTCGCAGAAATTCAAACAGGATGTAGCCAAAGATTGCCGCACAGGCAGCAATGCTCAGGTTGGCCAAGGTAAACACATCTTCGATTGCCGATGCCAGGCCTCGCTTCTGCCCCAGCCCTGAACGTTCAAACTCGCCCATCAGCAAATTGGCGTAAAAGAGAAACATAATGAAACCAATCTCGATGACCGCCCTCCAGGTACTTTTCATCTCAGCCATGGATGTTATCAGCAGAGGAAGATGGGAGCAGCAAGATCCGCGACAAAATAACAGACCCTCCCGGCGGTTACCGGGAGGGCCTTGAGAATGTCGGGAAGGAGGCTTATGCGCGGACAACGTTGGCTGCCTGGAACCCCTTCGGTCCCTTGAGCAGGTCAAACTCTACGGTCTCGCCCTCGTTCAAGGTGCGGTAACCGTTCTCTTGAATCGCGGAGAAATGAACGAACACATCCTCCCCCGTGGACCGTTGGATGAAACCATATCCCTTAGCCCCGTTGAACCACTTAACAGTGCCCTTCTCTCTCACCGGAAAAACTCCTTTCGCCTCTGCTAAAGATTGAAATCCCACATCCTCTGGGAAGCGAACCCTGGCTTCCTAATTCCCCCTCAGGATGTGACAAGCCAGTCAATATTTCGCGCTGCATCTAACCCGCGCCAAAGACGAAAGGCTCCAGAGGGTTGCGACGCGCGTAGAAAGCTCGGCGCAAGGCCCTGGAGCCTGTACTGGGGGAGCGAATTTCGACCGCCGGACACGAAACATCAACCTGAATGACAACCATCGCTGCCCCATACCTGAGGCAACGAGGAAAGAATCATATTCATGAACTTGCTGTTTTGGCAAGAGAAGAAATTTACAAAACAAAAAAAGATCAGGAACGCGACCGGCAGCCGAATTCGAACAAGTTCACTGCGCAGGCCGGTAAGCGGCAGGACTGCTGGATTCTGGGTTTCGCTGCAAGTTCCTGATAATATTAAAGATAAACCGTGGCCGAGCGCTTGCCATCTTCGATTCTGCCACCGTCGCCAAACGACGACGCCGACACCCCGGTCACGGATCCGGAGGTTTATTCCGGATTGCTGGCTTCTACCGCCCGCTATCTGCTGCGCACCGAGGTGCACACCTTTGCATTTTCGGTCGCGGCCAATGCCATCCTTTCTTTCTTTCCGTTCATGCTGCTTCTGCTCACCGTGATCCGCCGCGTGCTGCATTCGCCGCTTATGTATGACGTCGTCGTGCAACTGCTCCGCGACAATCTGCCAGCCGGGCAGGATTTTGTCATTCGCAATTTGAATGCGCTGGTCGGAGCGCGGCATCGCGCGCAGATTTTTTCACTCCTGATTTTGCTGGTGACTTCGACCGGCGTCTTTATGCCGCTGGAAGTGGCGATGAACCGGGTGTGGCACTTCCGCAATAACCGCTCCTACCTGGGAAACCAGTTGATCGCCCTCGGTCTAGCATTTGCTTGCGGGGTGCTGGCGCTGCTTTCGATCGGTCTGACCGCAGGCAACGTCGTGCTCTTGCGAACCATGACTTTCGGCCATGATTTTCTGCTGGCCCGCATCGTGCGCTTTTTGGCGATGAAGGGTTTCGCCATCGTAGCCAGCATCGCGATTTTCTTCCTTATCTATTGGCTGCTGCCCAACGGAAAAGTGCCCGCTCGGGCGGTACTGCCGGCGGCGATCATGATGGGCCTGCTCTCGGAGGTGCTGAAGTACGCCTACATTCTCGCGCTGCCCCGGCTGAATTTTCAGGAAGTCTATGGCCCGTTCGCGCTCTCGGTCAGCTTGATGTTCTGGGCATTTCTCTCGGGAATGCTGCTGCTGACGGGAGCGTATTTGTCGGCGGAGAGACATGGGCGGCGGAGAGTTTCTCCTCAAGCTGAGTAGGGGTGAGCCGCGAAGCAGCGCTGGCTTGTGTGGGATCCGGTAGGGCGGAGCGAAGCTCTGCGACCTTGAAATAAATGGCGCAGGCTCGCTCCGGAGGGCTATTGCTGGCCGAGGCGAGGGCTCTCACTTCTGGTTGATGCAATACTCGCCCAGCGCCTGACTGTCTTCGGCAGCCGGATCAGCGGACTGCAAGTAGAGATCCACATTGTCGCAGTCGTAGATTCCGTGGTTCTTTTCCAGGCGAGCCATCCAGTAGCTGCCGGGCTTGGGTTGCGCACAATTGGGCGACGACTGGTTGCATTGCAGCTCGTAAGCTTTGCCGGCATCCTGAATCGCCACTTGAATTACGCCGTTGTTGACCGTCGCGATCTTTACCGTAATGAGCGTCTTGTCCAGGGCAAACAGGGTTGCTGCCAGGAGCATAAATAAAGCAATCTTCTTCATAAAACCTCCCCGTCCAGCGGAGATTGTCTACACTTTGATTGTTGTCTTTCGCCACACCCCGCGCAGTGACCCCGGTCACAAACGACGGAAGGGCCTGATTACCGTGGATTTGCCTGATTAGGCCGAAGGGACAGGACGAAGGTTGAGCGATCCGCAGTCTGCCGCGTTGCCGGGTTACGAACGGTATGTTTTATCATTAATCATTGCATTCACTTTCTAGGAGAGAGAAATACATGCTGACTGTTGGAGAGAAGTTTCCCTCGTTCTCGCTGACCGCAACCGTGAGCGCGGAGAGCGATCCGAAGACCGCCTTCAGGC
Organism: uncultured Acidobacteriaceae bacterium; assembly: GCA_963848325.1. GTDB lineage: Bacteria > Acidobacteriota > Terriglobia > Terriglobales > Acidobacteriaceae > DATJOJ01. The sequence continues at coordinate 40,612 of CAWKDJ010000012.1, read as the reverse complement.
TCATTACCGATCTGGATTATCCTGAAAAGTGGAAGGTGTATTTCTTCTGGCCCAAAGATTTCACCTTGCTTTGCCCGACCGAAATCATCGGTTTCGGGGAGTTGAACAAACAATTTCAGGAACGCAATGCGCAGGTCCTCGGCGGCAGCATCGATTCCGAGTGGGTGCACCACGCGTGGCGCAACCATCATCCGGGCTTGAAGAATCTGCCATTCCCGATGCTGTCGGACATCAAGCGCGACCTGTGCGAACAGCTCGGCATTCTTGATCCGCAGAGTGGAGTCGCGCAGCGGGCGACGTTTATCGTCGACCTCGATGGCATTATTCGTTTTGTGTATGTGACCGCGGGCCCCGTGGGACGCAATCCGGAAGAAGTGTTGCGAGTCCTGGACGCGCTGCAAACCGAGGAACTCTGCCCCTGCAACTGGCACAAAGGCGAATCCACGCTGCGGGTCGCGTGAGATGGATGCGATGAGAAAAAAGGACCGGGGAAAGGCAGGCAGTGGCAGCGTAATGGCGCGGCGCTCATGCGCATAACCGTCTTCGGCGCTACCGGACTGCTCGGCAAAGCGCTGACGCAAGAATGGAAACAAGACGAGGTTGTCGCGCTCGGCTCAAAAGACGCCGATATACGCAATGCGGGCGAGGTTGCTGCGATGGTCTCGCGAACTCATCCGGACTGGATTGTTCTGGCCGCCGCCTACACCGACGTGGACGGCTGTGAAACCAATCGTGACTACGCCTTCGAGGTCAACTGCCAGGGAGCGGTGAATGTTGCGCAGGCTGCGAAGGCCTGCGGCTCGCGGCTTCTTTTTCTCAGCACCGATTACGTCTTCGACGGCAACAGCGCCGCTCCTTACGAAACCGATCATCCGCGATCGCCGCAAGGAGTTTATGGACATTCCAAGGCCTCGGCGGAAGTGCGCATCCTGGGAGTTTCTCGCGATTGCTGCATCGTTCGCACCGCCTGGGTGTTTGGAATCGGCGGTAAATGTTTTCCGGACACGATTCTCAAGCTGGCGGAAACTCGGCCGGCGATTGATGTGGTTGACGACCAGCGCGGCTCTCCTACCTACACGCCCGATCTGGCGCGGGCGATCATTCAACTTTGCCACGCGGATGCGAAGGGCATCGTTCACGTCACCAACGATGGCGATTGCACCTGGTTCGAGTTTGCGCGGGAAATCATCTGCCAGGCGGGATTGAAGACCGAAGTTCGGCCGACGACGAGTGAAAAGTTTGTCCGCCCCGCTCCGCGACCGAAGTATTCTGTGCTGTCGTCGAAAAGCCGCGAAAAATACGGAATCGCAATGCCGCAATGGAAAGAGGCGTTAAGGGAGTATTTGACGAAGCTGTCCGGAGTATGAGTCTGCGTGGGCGGACGAGGGCGTCCGCCCCTACGTGAGTATCTACTGAATCAGCGTCCCGTTCGGCGGCTCTTCTGCCACCGGAATTACCACCGCTGCCGCGACCCGGTCTCCCGCCTCAAGCTGCAACAACCGCACACCTTGCGCGGCGCGGCCCGATTCGCGAATGGTGCTCGAATCCATGCGGATGATCTTGCCGTACTGGCTGATCAGCATCACTTCCGACTGTTCCGTCACCTGCGCAATGCCGGTGACTTTGCCGTTGCGAGCAGTGGTCTTGACGTTGATCACGCCCGAGCCGCCGCGTCCCTGCAGACGATATTCGTCGGCGGGGGTGCGCTTGCCGTAGCCGTTTTCGGTCACGGAAAGTATCAGCGAGCCCTTTTCCGGGACAAGATCCGCGACCTCGGCAGGTGCATCTTTTGCCGGTGCAGGCGCCGCTCCCGGCTTGGTTGTAGTCGCCATTCCCACAATGTAGTCGCCCTCGTCGAGCTTCATGCCGCGCACGCCGGTTGCCGGCCGTCCCATTGACCGGACGTCTTCCTTCTTCGAAGCGGATCGCCTGACCGTCGTGCGAGGCGAGAAAAACGATCTGCATGCCGTCGGTCAAAGTGACGCCGACCAGTTCGTCGTCCTTCTCAATTCCAATCGCAATAATCCCGCGCGACATCACATGCGAAAAATCTTTCAGCTCGGTCTTTTTCACCGTGCCGTTGCGCGTGGCGAAGAAAATGTAACGGCCTTCTTCTTCCAGATTGCGCACCACCAGCATAGTGCGCACGGTTTCGCCGGGCTGCAACGCAACCAGGTTGCCCACGTGCTTGCCTTTGCCAGCGGCGCTGACGTTGGGAATTTCGTAGACCTTGAGCCAGTACACGCGCCCGGTGTTGGTGAAGATGAGAATGTACGCGTGGGTCGAAGCGATGAACAGATGCTCGACGAAATCCTCGTCGCGCGTCTTCATGCCGGTGCGTCCGGTGCCGCCGCGGCGCTGCATGCGGTAGGTGGAGATGGGCGTGCGCTTGAGATAGCCACCGTGGCTCACGGTCACCGCGACTTGTTCGTCGGCGATCAGATCTTCCAGCATGATCTCCGCGGCTTCGTCTTCAATGCGGGTGCGGCGCTCGTCGCCGTAGAGCTTCTTGATCTCTTCCAGCTCTGTAATGATCACGCCGCGCAGTTTCTTTTCCGATCCGAGAATGGATTCGTATTCGGCGATGTTGTCGCGGGTGAGACTCAGTTCTTTGGTGATTTCGTCGATCGAGAGCTTGGTGAGGCGATGCAATTGCAATTCGAGAATGGCATCGGCCTGGATCGAAGTGAACGGCTTCTCGAGATCCGCCTTCGGCGCGCGGCCCGTAAGGTTGATGTCGATTTTCTTGCCGGCGAAGTACGCGACTAAATTCTCGCGCGCCTCGGCGCGATTGGCGCTGGCCCGGATGATGGTAATCACGTTGTCAAGATGGTCGAGCGCCTTGAGGTAGCCTTCGAGGATGTGTTCGCGGTCTTTCGCTTTCTGCAGCAGGAACGCCGTCCGGCGGCGCACCACATCGACACGGTGATCGATGAAGTGCTGGATGGCCTGGATCAGTCCCATTTCCTTGGGCTGGCCATTGACCACGGCGAGGAAGATCATGCTGAAACCTTCCTGCATCGAGGTGTGCTTGAACAGTTGGTTGAGGACGAGCTGCGGTTCGCCGCCGCGCTTTAGTTCGACCACAATCCTCATGCCGTCGCGGTCGCTGAAATCGTTTACATCGGCGACATCGTCGATGGTCTTATTGTTTACAAGCTCGGCGATGCGCTCGATCAGTCGCGCCTTGTTCACCTGGTAGGGAATTTCAGTGATGACGATGGCCTGCCGCTCTTTGGTAATGTTCTCGATCGCGGCTTTGGCGCGCATCATGAAGCGGCCGCGTCCGGTTCGGTAGGCTTCAAGAATCCCCGCCTTGCCATGAATGATTCCGTAGGTTGGGAAATCCGGGCCTTGCACGAACTTCAAAATCTCAGGCAGCGTCGCGTGAGGATTGTTGATCAGGGTGATGGTCGCGTCCACAATCTCAGTCAGATTGTGCGGCGGGATGTTCGTGGCCATTCCGACAGCAATTCCGTTGGAACCGTTGATCAGCAGATTTGGAATCCGGCTGGGCAGAACCACCGGCTCACCCGTGGACTCGTCGAAGTTAGGAACGAAGTCGACCGTATCTTTATCAATGTCGCTCAGCATCTCTTCCGAAAGGCGAGTCATGCGGCATTCGGTATAACGATAGGCTGCGGGCGGGTCGCCATCGACCGAACCGAAATTTCCCTGACCATCCACCAGCGGATAGCGCAACGAAAACGGCTGCGCCATGCGTACCAGCGAGTCATAGAGCGCGGTGTCGCCGTGCGGATGATATTTTCCCAGACATTCGCCGACCACCTTGGCGCACTTCACATACTTGCGGTTGTGCAGAATGCCCATGTCGTGCATGGCGTAAAGAATGCGGCGATGCACCGGCTTCAATCCGTCGCGCACGTCAGGCAAGGCGCGGCCAATGATGACCGACATGGAATAGTCGAGATACGACCGCCGCATCTCGTCTTCAATGTTGACCGGCTGAATGTTGGCGGCGCCGGGAATGCCGGTGCCGTCTCCGCCCGGCGGAGTCAATGGAAGTTCTGGATTCTGATCGTCTGCCATAAAAGCTTATAGCTCCTAGCTGCTGGCTCCTAGCCTCTAGCTACTGCTCAAAAAACACTGTCGTTTTGTTGGCACAGATTTCTCGCCAGACAGGTCAAGGAGTCGGTCATTTCCAACTCCTTAAATATCTTCTAAATAATTGCAATCACAGGATGTTAGCTTTGATTTGTATATCAGAGATTATACCACAAGAAGGGCTTCAAGAAGGCGCGGGCTGATGATCACAAGGGCACACCATGAGCCGTCAGGTTTCGGTGCAGATCGGCATGGCTTATGCAATACTCCTCGCCACCAATCCGAATGTCTTTCCCAGGCTGGAAGCAAATTCCTTTGCCGATTGCGGCCGTGCCGCGGCTTTGGGATTGAGCGCCTGTTCGAAAAACTGCTGGCATTCGGCGGGAGCATCGGGCAAGTGAGTGGAAAGCGGGGTGAACCGGCCGTGGACGATGGAATAGTGCATCTGACCCACCGAGGTTGCTGGAAAGGGATGGGCACCAGTTAACATCTCGTAGGTGATCACCGCCAGCGCCCAAATGTCCCACGCCGGAGAAGCGGCTTCACCGCTGAGCTGATCCGGTGACATGTACTGCGGCGTGCCCATCAAAACACCTGCCACCGTATCAATCGTCGCCGCGGAAGCGCTCGGCGAAACCAGAAACTTGGCCAGACCGAAGTCCAGGATCTTGGTCACTTCGCCTTCGCTGCTCCGTGCCAGAAAAATATTCTCGGGCTTCAGGTCGCGATGGACTAAGCCGCGCTCGTGGGCCGCTTCCAGACCCGCACACACGCCGGCGAGAACCTGCGAAATTTGTTGCGGCGCGAATCTCTTTTGCAGCTCCATTCGTTGCCGCAACGTGGAGCCTTCGAGCAGTTCCATCACCAGGAACACACGGGAATCCGCATCCACGCCAAAGTCGTGCACGGTGACAAGATTGGGGTGTGCGAAGGCGGCTGTGGCTTTGGCTTCGCGCTTGAAGCGTTCGGCAGCCTCACTGCTGGTGACCAGGTCGTCGCGAATCAGCTTGACCGCCACGGCGCGTTCCAGGGATGTATCCATCGCCTTATAAACCGTGCCCATTCCGCCCCGGCCCAGCCTCCGTTCCAGCCGATAGCGCGAGCCCAGCAAGCGCTTGAACGGCATGCGCGTAAGTTGTGCGCCATCGTTGCCGCAGCGGCCCATGCCGCTCTCATAGCACAAGCCGCAACGCGGACACTCCTCAAATCCGCCCAACGCACCGCTCACCGGGCGCTCCAGAAGCAACGCGAGTGCGCTGCCAATCCCGGAGAGTAATTCTTGGTCCTCACTGCCGTAGGGCTCCTCGGATTTCTTCGGACCCAAAACCATAAGCGCCTCGCGGCCATGCGGTGCAATCGCGATAGGCACCATCAGGTCGATATGCGCGTCCCGCAGGAAGTTCGTATCTTCTGAGGGAAGCTGCTGTTTCAGCCATCCGCTTTCGGCCAGTGAGATTTGCAAGGGCTTGGCAAAAAGGCGAAAAGCCGACATGAGCTTGCTCTCGGCACTCAGCCCATGGGGATAAACTTCCGGCGGCGCCGATGCCACGCAACGATAAAACGGCTCGTCGCCCTCGCGCATTAGGATCGACACAAACTCTGGATGCAGCGCCAGCTCGATGCGGGCCACTACCTTGGGCGCAACCTCCGCGAGGTTGGAGGCGGCCCGAATCTCATCCACTGTCTGCCGGAGCAGGTGCTGCGCGTTGTAGTGTTCGCGATAAAAACGGCGGTCCAGTACCTCCATCCATCGCGATTTCTTGGTGTGGGCGATGATTCCCGCTACTCCCATCAACGCATACACCCATCCGTGCGAAGAGAGCAGGACTGCGAGGGGCTGGTCTTTGTGCACTACCAAATCGAAGATGAGAATTCCCGCGAGGATTGGGATGGGAATGAGCAGCGCGCCCCGCGCTACCGCATATTGCAGGCTCTGGCGAACGATGAAACTGACCTGGAACAGCCGCTGCTTCAGGACCGCATAGGCCACACAAATCGTGAAAGGCACCTGCACAAGACCAAATACCAGAGGTGAAGTGGCAATCTGAGAAAGCCGGGCCGTCTTTTCGGAAAGGGAGAAAACAATCGCTGCAAAAAGTTGCCGAAGACGAACAGCAACAGGCCAAACACCACCAGTCGTATCCGGCGCCTTTCATTCACGTCCTGGAGCCGGAAATAATTCACTGCCAGGATCACTATGGAGGCCAGAAAGGCAGCCAGGAAGGCAATCCCCGTGGTCCCGCTCAACCAGCCCGGCAGATCGCCCACAGGCGCCTTCGCAGCAAAGAGCACGAGGTAATCGATAGCGGCTGTCACGGCCACCAGGGGCGCGGTGACCACCGTCAACAGCAGCCATGCCCATCGGCGACGCAACAGCGGCTCGGGAAACGACACCGCAAACCACAGCATGGTTGCGCTGGGAAAGCCGTTGACCCCGAGCGTCAGTACTGGGAATACAAGCCACTGAATGACGAGCGGCAGGTTTCTCCACGCCACCCCGGCATGCGGCGAAACAAAGTAAGGGTTGCCCGTTCCCAAACTGCAGAGAAATATGCCGGCGGCGATGGCGGTGAGATCGCGCGGCCGTTTAAAGAGAACCACCAGCCCGACCAGCAGTTGAATCAGACTTGTCGGTAGCACATGATATGTCCGGTTGAGATAGCACGTGATATGTCCGCTTTGCGGGCGGCGAGGATGAGAGACCATGCGGAGCATGGAAGCTTATCCGAGGGCCGCGATGGAGCGGGCGATGAAAGTACAGGACGTGATGTTGCAGGCGATGGCGAAGAAGATCACGTGGTGGCAGGCGGCGGAGATTCTGGGCATCAGCGACCGGCGTATGCGCCGGATTCGGGAGCGCTACGTGGAAGAAGGCTACAACGGGTTGCTGGACCGGCGGCGGGGCAAGCCGTCGCGGCGCCGGGTGCCGATGGCGACGGTGGAGAAGGTGTTCGCCTTGTACCGGGAGAAGTATTTCGATCTGAACGTGCAGCACTTTCACGAGAAGCTGCAGGCCGAGCACGAGATCGAACTGAGTTACAGCTGGGTGAAGCAGGCGCTGCAGGGAGCGGGGCTGGTGGCGCGAGGACGCAAGCGCGGGGCGCATCGCAAACGGCGCGAGCGGCGGCCGTTGCCGGGGATGCTGTTGCACATCGACGGCAGCCGCCACCAGTGGTTTCAGGACGAACGTTGGTATGACCTGATCGTGATTCTGGACGATGCCACCAGCGAGATTTACTACGCCCAACTGGTGGAGGAGGAATCGACGGCGACGGTGATGGCCGGACTGTGGGAGGTGATCGAGCGCAAAGGCGTGTTCTGCGCGCTGTACAGCGATCGGGGCAGCCATTTCTGGCTGACGCCGAAGGTGGGCGGCAAGGTGGACTCCCATCGCCGCACGCAGGTGGGGCGGGCGTTGCAGGAGTTGGGAGTGCAGATGATCCCGGCCTACTCGCCGGAAGCGCGTGGGCGCAGCGAGCGCAACTTCGGCACTTGGCAGGGCCGCTTGCCGCAGGAGTTGCGGCTGCGCCAGCTGGAGACGCTGGAGGCGGCGAACCGGTTCCTGCGGGAAGATTACATCGCCGAGTTCAATCGCCGTTTTCAGGTCGCACCCAGGCAGCGGGGCCATGCTTTTGTGCCCTGCCGGAATCGTGACCTGGAACGGATTTTCTCGCTGCAGTTCGAACGCAGCGTGAACCGCGACAACACGGTGAGCTTTCAGAATCTGAGCTTGCAGATCGAGCGGGTGCGCTGGCGGGCGACGTTGGCGGGTTGCCAGGTGGTGGTGCATCAACACCTGAATGGAACCTTGAGTCTCACCCACGGACCGCATTGCCTGGGTCGCTATGACGCCAGCGGAACACCCTTGTCGGCCAAAGCTTCTACAGAGACGAGCAGGGGAAGGGGAACTGCCCCCTTCCCCTGCAACCCCATCCCCAAAACCAACCCCACCCAAACGGCGAGGGCACAACTTTGAAACCGGACATTTCACTTGCTACAAAAACCGGACATTTTAACTTGCTACCGACAGCAGTTGAATCAGACTGACCGCCACTTCTACCCACCAACCCACCTGTTCTTTGGGCGTCCACGCTTCCATCAGCGTCCGCTTCAAACTCAACTGCAGATGAACTTCCTGTCCTCCGCGCAACACGACAATAGGCACCGGATGGTCGAACGTCGTGTTGCTCAATGCACTCCCGAACTGAAGCACGTTTCGGACAATGCGCCCGTTTATGTCGACAATTCGGTCACCCTTTTTGAAGCCCGCCACGTCGCCTGGGCTCCCGGGAGTTACACTTGACACCTGGTTGCTGGGAAAGCTGGGGTTGATTCCAGCCGCCTCAGGAAGTTGGAGCGGCAGGTAGAGAAACCCCACCACGAAGCAGGTGATGAAACACGCTGCGGCCAACCAAATCCACCACGGGATGCGGATCGGAGACATGTTCTCTCACTAATGCTACTCGGGAGAGACCATTATAGGAATAAAGTTCGGAGAATTGGCGAAAGAGCGCGCGGAAACCTGGACAGAGCAAACTAGGGACGCGTGACTACTTGGTTGGGGCCGGAAGGAAGCACAAATTTCACGCCACTACGCTGATTGGCCATTATGGTGGCAGGAATGTCGAGTGCAGCGAGCTGAACGTTTTTCGTCCAATATCCGTCGCGGTAATAGTCGCCGTGCGCATAAAGATTGCCGCTGGCAATGACGTAATCGGCCACCTGCTCGCGATGGCCGTCGCGGTAAACCAGGGTCGCAGGCGGAAGTTCGGATTGTCCGACGGGAACTTCGCTTGAAATCGAAGCCGCAGAAGTTGATGAGAAGTCCTGCGACGCGCTTGCCGGATGTTGCCCATTCGACCGCACATAATGATCGTCTTGCCATTCAATCATGACTGATTCAGGCGGACGCTCCGGCTCCGGCCCAGTGGTTGCGGCGGGTTGAACAATCACGACCGGCGAAGCTGCCGGCGCCGAAGCCAACGATAGATAAGGATAATCCGCATAGAAGTAGGGATCGCCCCAGAACGCCGGATAGCGGCCGCGGTTCCCCGCGAATCCGCCATTGTTGTGGAAGCCTCCGTGAAATCCGCCATTAAAGCCGCCGCGCGTTTGCGCATGTGCGGCGGACGCAAAAACTACTAACAGAAAAGTGATGATGTAAGCCTTCGGCCTATGTAGGGTTTGCCGCCGGGAGTTGGAGAAGCCGCGCCACATAAGAAGTTTGCCGACTCTGCGCCTCTCAAAATGGTAGCACGACGGAGTGAATCGGAATTAATTTCACCGCCGTCATGCTTGCATTTTAGTCGATAGGTCGGCGCTCGGGGGACGAATGTCCTGCGTAAATCGAAACCCGGTCCAGCATTTACGTTTGATCGTAAAATTTCAGCGCCATAGCGCCGTGAGTTGCGGCTCCGCCGGCGCGCAGGGCGGCCGCAATCAGTGCCGCTTCGGTAACTTCCTCGCGCGAAGCGCCTGCCGCCTTCGCGTTCTTGGTGTGGACTTCGACGCAGTAAGGACATTGGGTGGTGAATGCGACACCCAAGGCGATCAGTTCCCGATACTTTCTGGGGATTTTGCCGTCCTCGCGGCCAACGATCTTGTCCAAATTCAGCCAGGCGTTGAATTCAGTGGGCGCGAGTTTGCCCATGTCCTTCAAGAACCTCAAATCGCCAACATCGTGGTAGTGTTCGCTCATGCTTGGCCTCCTCTTGGCCACATTGAGATGAATTGCTTTCGATGTAGACAAAGTAGCAGCGAAAAGAGGTTCAAACAAGATGGCATCGTCCGTGGCCGTAGCATTCCGCAGCATGTCGCGGTCGAAGCGCTTGACCGGGGCACGGTCTCCGACTTACAGTTGCGGGCAATCGTCAGGAGGGATCTCATGCTCAGCGGATTCAAGCAGTTTATTCTTCGCGGCAACGTGATCGATATGGCAGTGGGCGTCGTGGTCGGGGCGGCGTTCGCGACCGTAGTTTCCGCATTTACCAAAGACTTACTCACACCGCTGATTGCGGCACTGGCAGGAAAACCGGATTTTTCCGCCATTCATTTCTCAGTGCACGGCAGCACGTTCGCCATCGGAGACTTCATCAACGCGGCAATCTCGTTCTTGCTGGTCGCCGCGGCGGTGTACTTCTTTGTAGTGACGCCGGTAAATTTGCTGGTGGCGAGAATGCGCAAAGCCCCTGCGCCGGCCGACCCGACCACGAAGAAGTGTCCAGAGTGCCTGAGCGAGATTCCGATTGACGCGCGGCGCTGTGCCCATTGCACTCAGCCGGTAACCGTGGGAATGGCGGCGTGAAGCGCTGTTAATTCCGGGGGGCGAGGCTGTCTGCCGCTCCGCAAGCTCTGCCTGTGTAGAATGAATGCGTGCATAGGCCTGCTTCTCTCGTCTCGATTCTCGTTGCGCTGGCGTTCTACGCAGTGCCAGCGCAGCAAGCCAAAGCCCCTCCGGCAAGCGCGCACTCTTCGAACATTGAGCCTGGGGAGTTTTTCGACAACGTCTATCGCAACTCGGGCTTCGGCTTCACTTGCAGCGTTCCCTATGGCTGGGTTGATCGCACCGACACCATGCGCGAATCTTCCGACGATTCTCACAAAGCCAGCGTGCTGCTTGGGGCTTTCGAGCGTCCGCCCGAGGCAACTGGCAGCACCGTAAATTCGAGCGTCGTGATTGCGGCCGAGGCGGCATCCGCTTACCCGGGGATCAAACATGCCGCGCAATATTTCGGCCCGCTGAACGAAGTAACTAACGCGCGGGGCTTGACCAAAGTCAACGAAGTCTACGAATTCCCCGTCGACGGCAAGCCCATTGTGCGCGAGGACTTCATCAAAAGGATGGGCGCAGTCGCTCTTCACCAAAGCACCCTCGCCTGGCTGACGAGGGGTTACGTGGTTTCCTTCACCTTCATGGGCAGCGATGACGACGAAGTGCAACACCTGATTGAAGGCTTGAAATTTGGCTATTCGGTGAAGCCGGCAAAGAGCAAGCCGCAAGCTTCCAACCCGTGAAATTTTCCTGCCTGTAACTCATAAAAAACTCATGGTTTACCGCCCCGGTACAGGGTCGAAAAAGCACCCAAACTGTGCTAGAATTTAAAGTAATCGACGGGGCGATAAATATTTGTAATTTCAGTACTTTGAAGCGGTTTTAGGGTCGCCGAACCGGCCACCGGCTCCAAGCGAAAATCCGGCATTTTTCAGGGAGTGGAATGGCAACAAAAGGAATCACCGCAGCCATTGAAGATACCAAGCAAAAGAAGAAAAGTCCGCCAACGGAAATGGCGACTACACTGCCGACTCCATCAAAGTGTTGGGCGGCATGGAAGCCGTCCGCAAACGTCCCGCAATGTACATTGGATCGACCGGCGAGCATGGGATTGCATCACCTGGTCTACGAAGTCGTCGATAACTCAGTTGACGAAGCGCTCGCCGGATACGCCGACAAGATTGAAGTCACCATCCATCTCGACAACTCGATCACGGTCATCGATAACGGCCGCGGCATTCCTGTCGACACCATGGACATCGATGGCGAGAAGGTTTCTGCAGCGGAAGTTGTAATGACCAAGCTGCACGCCGGCGGCAAGTTCGACACTTCTACCTATAAAGTTTCGGGCGGTCTGCACGGGGTCGGCGTTTCCGTGGTCAACGCGCTCAGCGAAGAACTGGAGCTGGAGATCTGGCGCGACGGCTTCACCTGGGAGCAGAGTATTCCAAAGGCGAACCCGTCACCAAGCTGAAGAAAGCGGGCGCCAGCAAGAAGCGTGGCACCAAAGTTCATTTTCTGCCCGACAAAAGCATTTTCTCCGTCACGGAATATAACTACGACACTCTCGCCCAGCGCCTGCGCGAACTAGCTTTCCTGAACAAAGGCCTGCTCATTACGCTTACCGATGAGCGCACGACCGATCCGAAGACCGGCGAGCCAAAGACAGCGGAGTTCAAATACAACGGCGGCATCGCCGAATTCATCAAGCACCTCAATCGCGGCAAAAACGTATTGCACGATAAGCCGATTTACATGGAAGCGGAGCGCGACGGCGTGGCCATGGAAATCGGGCTGCAGTACAACGACGGATATTCGGAAACGGTTTTCAGCTTCGCCAACAACATCAACACGGTTGATGGCGGAACGCATCTTTCCGGTTTCCGCACCTCGCTGACCCGCACCATCAATTACGCCGGGCAGCAGATGGGCTTGTTCAAAGACGTAAAAGAAAATCTCACCGGCGACGACGTGCGTGAAGGCCTGGTCGCCGTGATCAGCGTGAAGCTGCCGCAACCGCAGTTTGAAGGCCAGACCAAGGGCAAGCTGAATTCCGATATTGCCGGCATTGTGCAGGCGTTCGTGAACGAACGGCTGGGCGCGTATCTTGAGCAGAACCAGACGGTCGGCACGGAAGATCATCAATAAAGCGATCGACGCCGCCCGCGCCCGGGAAGCCGCGCGCAAGGCCCGCGATCTTGACTCGGCGCAAAGGCGCGCTCGATGGCGGAGGTCTGCCGGGCAAACTCGCAGATTGCTCTGAGCGGCAACCGGAACGCTGCGAGCTGTTCCTGGTCGAGGGCGAGTCCGCAGGTGGCACCGCGAAACAAGGCCGCGACCGGCGGTTCCAGGCCATCCTGCCGTTGAAAGGCAAAATTCTCAACGTCGAAAAAGCGCGCTACGACAAGATGCTGGCGCACGAAGAAATTCGCGCCATGATTACGGCGCTGGGCACCGGCATTTCGAAGGAAGATTTCGACGCGGCCAAACTGCGCTACGGCAAAATCATTCTGATGACTGACGCCGATGTCGACGGAAGCCACATCCGCACACTGCTGCTGACGTTTTTCTTCCGCCACATGCAGGAGCTGATCAAGCGCGGCAACGTTTTCATTGCGCAGCCGCCGCTGTACTCGATCAAAAAGGGCAAGTCGCTGCAGTACATCAAAGACGATAAAGAATACGTGAAGGTGATGGTGAAGCGCGCGTCGGAAGGCCTGAGCGTTCGTTATGGCGAAGGCGCAGCCAAACTGGAAGGCGCGACTCTGGCCAAGTTCATCACCGTGCTCGACGAGTATCTGAAGCTCTTCGAGAAAGTCGACAAGCGGGTGCGCGATGAGCGCGTCACCGAACTGCTGCCCAAGCTTGATCTTTCGAAGCGCGCCGATTTCGAAGGCGACAAGAAAACGCCGCCGAAGAAAGATCGAGAAGCTCGAAAAAGAACTGAAGAAAATTGCAGAAAGAGCGGCAGTTCAAAGAAGTCGAAATGCGCTTCGACGAAGAGCACACGCTGTGGGAAGTACGCGTACGTGAATTCGCAAGGCGCGGAACACCTCATCAATTGGGAGCTGGCTTCGGCCGCGGAGTTTCGACAGCTGCTTTCGAAGTTCAAGCAGATCGGGCCCTACATGGAGCCGCCGTTCGTGGTTGAAACGCATTGCGAAAGGCGCTGCAACCACTGCCAGCACAATGGCGATACCACGAAGAGCTTAGCGACGCCGAACGCGAAGACTTGGAAAAGACGCAGAAGAAGACCAGCAAAGAAGTTCCGGCGAAAGCTGTGCCAAGAAAAAGACCGAGCCGCGAAATCGCGGAAAAGACTTCGCCGCGCGAGCTGCGCGACTATGTGCTGGCCGAAGGCCGCAAGGTCTACGACGTGCAGCGCTATAAGGGCCTGGGGGAAATGACGCGCCGCAACTCTGGGAAACCACCATGGATCCCGAGCGGCGCACGCTGCTTTCGGTGAAGCTGGAAGACATTGCCGAGTGCGAGACCATCTTCACCACGCTCATGGGCGAAGACGTTGAAGCGCGCCGCAAGTTCATCGAAGACAACGCGCTGGATGTGAAGAATTTGGACATCTAGATAATCAGCCACGGATTTTCACCGATTAAGAGCGAACGGGCGGCCTGACGGGCCGCCTTTTTTCTATTTTTCCTTCAGAATATGCGCCGCGGATTTTCGCGGATGAACGCGGATAGGACTGAAATAAACAGCATCGTCTATGTGCAGGGATCAGCTCGATGTATTATAATGATTCATGGGTATGTAGCTCTATGAAACTCAAATTGCGAGCGGTAGGAACATCCACGGGTGTCTTGCTCCCTAAAGAGATGCTGGTCCGGCTCAAGCTCAAGCGGAACGACACGCTTTTTGCCGTGGAGACGCCGGAAGGATATCTGCTCACGCCTTACGACCCCGAGGTAGAACGACAGCTCAAACATGGCCGCGACTTCATGAAGAAATACCGTGATACCTTCCGCGCGTTAGCCAAGTGAAATCTCCGCACTGGATCGATCGGTTAGCGTTGCTGCTACTTCACCAGGAGACGCTGGCGGAGCATGGCGGGTTACCAGGCTTGCGCGATGAAGGCTGCCCTTAGACGCGGCGCTGGCCCGGCCAAAGCACGTTCATGCCTACGAGCCTGCGGCGGATCCGGCGAGACTGGCCGCGGCATACTGCTTTGGCTTGGTTCGCGATCATCCATTCAACGACGGCAATAAGCGGGCTGGGTTTCTGGCATTGGGTTTATTCCTGTCGCTGAACGGAAAAGAGCTGCGCGTGGAGCAAGCGGAGGCGGCGGAAAAGATTTTTCAGCTGGCCGCCGGCAAACTCACGGAAAAACGTCTGGCGGAGTGGATTCGGGAGAATACGTAGGCAGGGGACGCTCACCCTCCATCGTTCTGACTGTCGGATACACCCGGTCAAACATCACCCAAAGCATCGCCACCACCACGAACAGGAGCACGCTTCCCTCCGGGCCGACCGACCCGCCCGTCAGCCAGGGTGAGCCGTGAAACGACGTTTTCAACAGATGCCCCGGAACCATGCTGCCGCTATCGGGCACGGAGTACAGAAAACTTTCACCCCAATCCCACGATGCGTGCATTCCGACCGCAAACCACAGGCTTCCGGTGCGGCGGACGGTGAAGCAGAAAAAAAGTCCGATCAGCGACGCCGCCAGCGCCCCGATCCACGCTTCGCCGGAGTTCAGCAGGTGCCCTCCGCCAAAGACCAGCGAGAGAATGATCGCCGTCGGCCAGAACCCCGCAGTGCCAGACAACGTGAAAAGCGTATATCCGCGGAAGGTGAACTCTTCGAAGAAGCCCACCAGCACGAAATAAGCTCCCCAGAAGATGCCGAAGCTCACAACCCGGCCTCCGTGCACGGCAAGATCGCCGAAGGAAAAGACGCCGGCCGCGCGCATCAGCAACATGAGCACGGAAAGCGACACGATGCCCCACAGCGATCCGATCCAAAACAATTTGCCGAATGCCGAGCGGAGCGGCAAGCCGTAATCGCGAAACGACCGGCGTTCAATTGCTCCCATTACGAGTGCGGGAGCCAGTGACGCAATCGCGAGCACCGCCTGAATGAAGAAAATCGCGCCAAAGGCGGCCGGCACCGCGCAGGGGAATCAGGTGTTCCAGCGGCGACAGGGCAAAAAATACGATCACGCCCATGCCGAGATAAAGAAAGATCCGCCAGCCGGGAAGCAGGCCGTGGGGGCCCATGAACATTGAATTTGTGGCCCCGCCCGAGATCGGCGTCGCGCTTTGCTCCGCCGGGCGGACGGGTGAGTCTGTCCCTACGCTGCCCGTGCCGCTACGCTTTTCTTCGGTTCCTTCGGTCATTCAGTTTCCCAACTTGCCCTGGAAAATGGTAAAACACTCCCGCGTCCCTTCATGGTTAAATTTTTCACGCGAGAACGATTCGGACAGCCGCAGGTGCTCGCGGGTTTGCTTTTGATCGTCTTCATGGGACAGTGTTTCTGGCTACTGGTGCGGGGCACGCAGCCGCTCGAACGTTGATTCCGACGAGCTTTTTCGCGTACAGGAGGGCCTGCGGCAGTGGCAAGGCGCGGGCATCGCCGGCACGCCGTCGCCCGAAAGGATGGAAGCCGCATCTTCACCGCCCGTCGAGATTGAGCAAAACGACGGCTACGATCCCGACCACTCTCCGCTTTGGTATCTGCTGTCGTCGGTGGCATTGGTGCGGTGGCACGGCGCCAACGAGATGAACTCCATGCGCTACTGGGCGTGGCTGGCCCGGCTGGTCTATATCATTTTTGGCGCTTTGCTCGGCGCATCGTTGTGGTATGTGGCGCGCCGGCTCTACGGGAACGCCGGCGGCTATATCGCGCTCGGCTTTTATTGTTTTTCTCCTGCCATTATTCGAGCGAGCACGCTGTGGTCGGCGCAGCCGGAAATGGGCGCGGCGTGGGGCACTTTTGGTGCAATCTTCACCGCGATCGCCGTGGCGCACACTTTGTATGCTCCGCGTGAAGTGGTGTTGTGGAACTGGCGGCGCATTATTTTGCTTGGACTTTCTCTGGCGCTGGCCGTAGGATGCCAGTTTTCGCTGATCCTCATCGTTCCTCTGACGTTAGCGTTCATGTTGTATGTCGCTCCCACGCGGCGCATGGCGGCAATCACCATCTGGGCCGCATCCTTCGCAGTGGCTGTCTTTCTTTTATATGCGGCGTACGCTTTTCACCCGGGGGCATTCTGGCAGGGGCTTCGCCACGCGCGGTTTTTTGAAGTTACCTGGCGAGCGTTCCTCATGCAGGGCAGCTATGCCCGAATTATGGATCAGCTGGTGCAGAGCGGGCCGTCGTTTCTGGTGGTGATTCCGATCGCGCTGGTGGTTTATTTTGCCTGGCCGCGTTCGCGCTATTTTGGAAACACGACGCCACTGTTGGTGCTGGCCCTGTTTTTGCTCGCAGCGATTGGGGCGCCACACTACGCCGGGGCCGGCTTTCGCCTCATGGCGGTGCCGTTTCTATTCTTGTTCGTAGCTGGCATCGCCAGCGATTTGCTGGAAACTCCGCAACGTAACGTCGTGCTGGCAGTGATTTGGGGACTCTTGTCTGCGAACGCCTTATGGAACGTGATGGAACTGGCCCGGGTGGGGCGAGGATAGCGGACAACCCTGAGTGGAACTTTGCTTACCCTTATAACGTAACAGCGTCTGATAGTTGAGGAGGAGCACCCGCCATGCGCACTCGAAGTCACTATGTTCTCGCCACAATTTTCCTGATTGCCGCCGTATCCGCACAGGCCCAAGACGAAGGCAAGGATTTCCACTGGAAGGGCAAGCTGGCCGCCGAGAACATAATCATGATCAAGAATGTGAATGGCGATATCGACGCCGAGCCGGCCACGGGCGACGAAGCTGAAGTCACCGCGGAAAAAAGCGGCCCGGAAGCCGACCGCGTCAAGATTGAGCTGGTGCAGCTCCCCGATGGGGTGATGATTTGTGCCGTCTATCCCGGATGGTTCAGCAGCAACCACTGCGATGAATGGCACCCCTCGAACTCGCACAATGACCGCACCAAAGTGCACTTCACCGTGCGCGTGCCCGAAAATATTCGCTTTCATGCGGAAAACGTGAACGGCAGTGTCACTGCCGAACACCTTGGCCGCTTTGTGCACGCCAGCAGCGTCAACGGGTCAGTGAAGGCTTCGACCAAGTCTTGGGTCGAGGCATCCACGGTGAACGGCAGCATTCAGGCAAGCATGGGCAGCGCCGACTGGAATGGCAATCTCAAGATCCAGAGCGTCAATGGCTCCATCACCCTCGAACTCCCCGACGACATCAACACCGAAGTCAGCTTCGCTTCCATCAACGGCAGCCTGGAATCCGATTTCCCCTTTACCGTGAGCGGCAAGATGGGGCGGCACCTGATGCAAGGGAAGATCGGGAACGGTGGCCGGGACCTGAAAGTTGAAACCGTAAATGGCAGCGTGAAGCTGAAACGGCACGAGCCGATCTGACCTATTTTCCGGCCGAATTAGGATTTTCAGCCAGTTAGGCAGGCTTGGGCTGATCAGTGCCCGGCCCGTTCTGTAACGAAAAGTAAATTTCATTGCAAATGCGCAACTTCGGCTTATCGTGAATGTTCTAATAGGGTAGGGGGAGTGCGCCATGGCTCTGACTTTGGGATACGATGGCCGGGTGAAGAGCTTGAATCGGGCCAGCAACAAGGCAGTTGCGGTTCTTGGGTTCGTACTTTTATTTGCAGCGGCGAGTTTGGCCCAAATCAACGCTGCGCCGCCGTCGGTGACATCCATGGGCTTCGGAGGCCGCGCGTTCAACGGTGCGCCTCCCAGCGTCACGTCGCTGGGGCCGCGCGGATACACTCCCGGCTTTAACCCGGCGTACCCCAACAGCCGGCCGGTTTTCGGCCCGAACCAAGGCACACACCACCACTACCATGGATACGTTCCACTCGGCGCCAGCGTCTACGCGGTGCCCATTTACGGATACGGCTATGCCGACCAGCCGGAAGACGCCAACAATTCTGTTCCCGACGACCAATACAGCGGCGGCCCGACGATTTTTGACCGCCGCGGCGCAGGCGCGGCCTCTCGCGCACCCGCGGATACTTATGCCCAAACCGAGTTAGCGCCCGTGGCATCAGACCCTCCGGATCCTCCACCCGCCGATCAGCCTGAGACTGTGCTGGTTTTCAAAGACGGTCATCGGCAGGAAGTGGAGAATTACGCCATCGTCGGCAGCACGCTGTACGATTTGACCGGCGGCACGCGACACAAAATCGCCCTTTCCGACTTGGACCTCGACGCGACCGCCAAAGCCAACGACGATCGCGGCATCGACTTCGCGCTTCCGCCCGGCGCGATGTAAGGGGTCGGCCTACGAACATTCACGATTTTCGACGGATCGCCCTTGCGCTTGAGGGCGCAGAAGAAAGCTCGCACATGGGCAAAGCCGACTTCCGCGTGGGCGGCCACATTTTCGCTACCCTCGCATCGGCAGAGCATGGCTATGGCAATTTGATGCTGTCGCTGGAGCAGCAACAAACCTTCATCGAAGAGATGCCGGAAGTCTTTCTACCAATTGCTGGCGGTTGGGGACGAATGGGGATGACGCATATTCGACTGGCCGCCGCGACTGAAGATGTGCTCTCTGGTGCGCTGCATGCGGCGTGGAAGTTGCGGGTCGAGAAAAACTTGAAGTCGCGCAAGAAGAGTGTCAGCAGGGCCGCTCGTCGTAGTTGATAAAGTTCGGCCTGGGTTTCCCTTTAGGGCTTGGCATGGCGGAGGGAGAGGGATTCGAACCCCCGGTACGGTTCCCCGTACAGTGGTTTTCAAGACCACCCGTTTCAACCGCTCACGCATCCCTCCGGTTGGCCTTCCAGTAGTTTAGCAGCAGGCGCGTTGCGGCAAAGCCAAGAAGCAGAGAACCAAAAGAAGCGCGGAGGCAAGAAGCGAAGAAAATTGTGGTCCGCCGCCAACGTTCCAGCAACGGACCACAACTGTTTATGGGATCAACAGAAAACCATGGCTCACGCCGCTCGAATCGATCCAGTATCCGGCGATGGATCCCGAGGCATCATTCGTATAAGGCACCGTTCCCTGGCCGCTGGCTTTGCCGGCGCCCGGAACATTCCCGGTAGCGATTGTGCCCTTGGCGTTGCGCTGGAAGCCGTGATTGACTCCGTTCGCGTCAATGTATTGCCCCACAATCACACCCGAGGCGTTGATGTTTTCAGGCTCGGTTCCCTGGCCCGATCCGGTGCCAGCGCCCTTTACGTCGAACGTGGTAAACGTGCCGGTGGCTGAGCGCACATAGCCGTGATCGGTGCCGTTGGAATCGATGTAAATGCCAATCGATACCCCGTTAACGTCCACTCCCGAAGGTTCGGTTCCCTGACCGCTGCCGGTTCCGGCGCCGGGAGCGTCGAAGGGTGTGACCGCGCCAGCGGCGGTGCGCAGATAGCCGTGATAAACGCCGTTCGCGTCAATGTAACTTCCGGCAATCGGCCCCGCAGTGTTAATGCAGTCGCCCCCTCCGGTCAGCGTGCCCTGGCCCGCGCCGGTGCCCGCGCCAGTTACATCGAAGGTGGTGAATGCGCCGCTGGAGGAGCGCACGAAACCGTGGAAAACGGAGCTCGCATCCAGATACTCGCCCGCCACGGTGCCGCCAGAGTTGATGTTAGCGGCCAGCGTGCCGGTTCCTGCGCTGCTGCCCGCACCCGGGGCCTCAAAGGTTGTAAGCGTACCGCTGAGGGCGCCGACGAAACCGTGATACAACCCGCTGCCGTCGATATAAAAACCGGTGGCTGTCCCCGAGTTGTTGAGACTGTAAGCGTAAGTGCCCTGGCCGGCTTGCGTTCCCGCTCCCGGCGCATCTGCGCTAACAATGGTGCCGCTGGCGTCACGCTGAAAGCCGTGATAGACGTTGTTGTTGTCGATGTAATATCCGATGACGGTTGCGGAGGAATTGATGGCGATGCTCTGAGTGCCTTCGCCGGAGCCGGTCCCCGCGCCCGGCGCGTCGAACTTGACTAGACGCTCCGCCGCATTGGCAGCGACGCTCCATCCTAAGACGAGAAGAACTAGGGGAAGCAAGGTTTTTTTCGTGACCATGGTTTGAAGTTTTGAGGAGAATGTCGGGCTGGTCATACTGGGCCTCTCTTTCTTGACGGGAACCTGGTGTGGATTCGAGATTGGTCCCCGGAAGTGGCACCCAATATATCGCAAATCGTCCGACTTCGACACCTGAAGATTTCAGCCGAAACGGCGCCTATCGCCGACTTTAGGCGGGATCCGGCCGCTTCAGGGGCGCTGGTTTTTGCAGTTGGTGGGCGCGTTCAAACTCTCCGGCCAGTTCGCGCGTGTCAAGATTTTCGCGGATGTGCGCGAGGCGTTGTTCGAGCTTCAGCAGCGCCGTCGCGATGTTGCTTTTGTTGGTGATCGCAACGTCGCGCCACCAGGAGTACGGACTGCTCGAAATGCGGGTCATCTCGCGCAGGGCGCGCCCGCCGGCGGTAAGCAGCGGAGCGTCCGCGCCATATTCGTCGACCAAAGTTGCGGCCAGCGCGGTTGAGATCATCTGCGGCAAATGGCTGATCCAGGCGCAAAGTTCGTCGTGCTCGGCGGCGTCCATGCTGGCCACGCGCGCGCCAATTTTCTTCAGCCAGCCCAGATATTCGCCGCTCATGCCATCGAAAGCTCTTTGCCCTTCCATCGGAGTGACGAACCAGACCGCTCCCTGGAAAAGATCGGCGTCGACGAACTCGACGCCCGACTGCTCTTTGCCGGCCATGGGATGTCCGCCGAGAAAACGATTACCGGCGCTCTTTCCGAGAGCCGCTTGCGCCTGGGTAACGATTTGCAATTTCGTGCTGCCGACATCGGTCAGCAAAGTCTTCGGCGGTAGCGAAGGAGCGAGCTTATTGATGAGATCGATGATCCCGAGCACGGGCGTCGCTAAAATGACGACCTGACTTTTTTGCACCGCCTCGGCGGGACGAGCAAAGCCTTCGTCGAATATTCCGGCCTTCCGCGCCTTTTCAAGCACCGCCGCGCGATCGCAGCCGACGATGCGGCCATCGAATCCGTGCTTGCGGAGGGCCAGCGCCAATGAGCCGCCGATCAAGCCGGTGCCGATAATGGTAATTTGCCGGATGGGCATGAGCGTCAATCGTCAGAAATGGAAATTGTAACTCGCGCGCGGTTCGAGTTGTCAGAGTCTCAGCCCTTGAGCAGGCTGGTGAGGTCGTCGGGATGGATGGCGTTCAAGCGCGCATCCTCACGGTCCGACGAGGCCGCGGTCACCAGTTCCGCCAGAGATTCCTCCAGCGTGAACGAACCTTTGTTCTTGGTGATGGTGATTTCCTGGTTGAGATGCTGCAGCGCATTGCGGCGAATGTGCTGGCGCGCGCCGTAGCCGACCATCAGCAATTCCGCCGCGGGTACGCGTCCGCCGCTCTTGGCTGGAAGCAGCACCTGCACCAGAACCGCCGCCAGCGCCATGGCCAACTCTTGCCGGATGGTGTGCTGCCGCTCGAGAGGAAACGAATCCGAAACCCGAGATACGGTTGAAGGCACGTCAGTGGTGTGCAGAGTGGAAAATACCAGGTGGCCGGTTTCGGCGGCTGCCACCGCGATGCGCATGGTTTCGGGATCGCGCATCTCGCCGACAACAATAATGTCTGGCGCCTGGCGCAACGCCGCCCGCAAGGCAGTAGGAAAATCGGGTGCGTCTACGCCGATTTCCACCTGCTCGACCACGCTTTTGTCGTGCAGATGCTCGTACTCAACCGGATCCTCGATGGTGATGATGTGGCGAGCCTCGCGGCGATTGATCTCGTGGATGAGCGCAGCGAGAGTCGTGGATTTTCCCGAGCCCGTCGCTCCGCCGATCAGCACCAACCCTCGGCGCAGGCGGGCGAGCGATTCCACCTGCGGCGGCAGATGAAGATCGCGAATCGACGGCAGTTGAGAGGGCAGCGCCCGAATTGCAGCTGCGGCCGCGCCGCGCTCGTGGTGCAAGTTGATGCGAAACCGTCCGACGCCTTCGATGCGATAGGAAGAATCGCCGATCTGGTTCTGTTGATAAAGCTGCAGGGCGTGAGGAGAGAGCGCGGGGAGCACAGCAGCCTCGACCTCCGGGCCGGTGAGCACTGCGCTGTCAATTTTATTTACTTCGCCTTCAAAACGAATGCACGGCGGCGCGCCGGGAATGAGCAGCAAATCGCTGCCGCCTTGTTCCACCAGCATTTTCAGCCACTCGTCGAGACGCAAAGCATCCGGAGACTTGGCTTTGCCATGCTCCGGACTGCGCCTGATTTCGTGGAGTTTGTCCATAGCTGCCTGCTCAATGGGAACGGAGCGGTCAGGCAATCTTGCGGCCCACCGCCGGAGCTATGATGCGTAATTGCTCCATCAAGTCGGAAAATTGTTGCGGATAGAGCGATTGAGCGCCATCGGAAAGGGCCTTGTCGGGATCGTGATGGACTTCGATGAGCAGAGCATCGGCCCCGGCGGCAAGCGCGGCCCGCGCCATAGGCGCAACTTTATCGCGGCGTCCGGTTCCGTGCGAAGGATCGCCAGCCATAGGCAGATGCGAAAGCTTGTGGATGATCGGGATCGCGGAAATATCCATGGTGTTGCGAGTGTAGGTTTCGAAGGTGCGAATGCCTCGCTCGCACAAAATCACCTGATAATTTCCGCCAGCCAGAATGTATTCGGCGGATAGCAGTAACTCCTCGAGCGTGGCGGCGATGCCGCGTTTGAGGAGAATCGGCTTCTTGACCTTGCCCAATTCGCGCAGCAGATTGAAGTTCTGCATATTGCGCGCGCCCACCTGCAGAATGTCAACGTAAGGCAACATCTGTTCGATCTGCGAGATTTCCATGACTTCGCTGATCACGAGCAGGCGAAAGCGGTCGCCGGCTTCGCGCAGAAGCTTGAGGGCTTCGAGGCCCAGACCTTGAAACGAATACGGAGAGCTTCGCGGCTTGAACGCGCCGCCACGCAGCGCCCGAGCGCCCGCTTTGGCGACTTGCTCGGCAACGGTAAAAAGCTGTTCGCGCGATTCCACCGAGCAAGGCCCGGCCATCACGACAACCTCATCGCCGCCAATGCGCAGCCCGTTCTCGAATTGCAGCACGGTTCCGTGCGGCCGGAAACTTCGCCCGGCAAGCTTGTACGGAGCACTGATGCGATGGACCTGTTCGACGCCCGGCAGAACTTCGAGGATGCGGATATCGAACTCGGCACGTTCGCCAACCGCGGCGACCACGGTTTGCCGCGCCCCAGTGGAGCGATGCACGGCGAAGCCCAGCTGAATCAGGTGTTCAATGACGCCCTGAATCTGCTCCTCGTTCGCGGATTCTTGCATGGCGACGATCATAGAGGTCGTTGGCCGTCGGTCGTTCGTCTTTGGCCGCGATGCTTGCGAGCGACCCACGACGAAGGACGAACGACGTTAATCATTCACCTCGGCATCGAGTTCAGTGTTGCCGAGCGTACCGCTCTTTGCGCGCTGCGGCTGCATCTCTTCCTGCTGAATCTGGCGCATAATGTCCATGATGCGCTCGTAAATATTGAGCACATCGTGGTCCGACAAAGGCCCGGGATTGGCGCGGCGCACGTTGTCGAACACTGCCTGCTCACGCTCCGGTTCGTAGATCGGCATGCCCGAATTCTGCTTCAATTTGCCGATCTCGTGCGCAGCCTGGGCGCGCTGGCTCAGCAGTTGCACCAGCTGGCGGTCAAGCTCGTCGATTTTCTTGCGCCAATCGGGAATGTCCATAAGAACAGCTTCGGCTCTCAGGCTTCAGCTCTCAGCCATTGGTTTCGCTGAAAGCTGACGGCTCCCAGCGGAGAGCTGCTTTACAAATTCTGCCACAGCCTGGGATTCCTTGCCTGGATTGCGTTCGATAGTCTCGACGATCGCGCTGCCAACCACGACGGCATCGGCGAATTTCCCGACCTCGGCAAACTGCTCTGCGGTAGAAATGCCGAAACCAACCGCAACCGGCAGCTTCGTGTGTTTACGAATCCGGCGCACCAGTTTCTGGGCGTCGTCGGTCAACTGCTTGCGCGCGCCGGTCACTCCTGTGCGTGACACAGCATACACAAACCCGGTAGAAACTTGCGCGATCTGACGCAGGCGTTCGTCGGTGCTGGTAGGCGCAGCCAGAAATATCGTAGCCAACTTCCGCTGACGCATTTCTTGCAGGTAATCGCCGGCTTCTTCGACAGGTAGATCGGTGATCAGAGCGCCATCAATCCCAGCATCTTCTGCGGTGGCCGCAAATTTAGCGATCCCCATTCGCAGGACCGGATTCAGATAGGAAAAAACGATCAATCCAGCTTGCGATTGCTTGCGGATGTCTCTCGCAAGATCGATCACTTGTTTAAGCGTCGTGCCGTGTTGCAGCGCGCGCTGGCTTGCCCGTTGAATCACCGGGCCATCGGCCAGGGGATCGCTAAAAGGAACGCCGAGCTCGACGATGCTCGCGCCTGCTCCAATCGCGGCGAGGACGATATCGCGTGTGGTGGCGAGATTGGGATCGCCGCAGGTCACGTAGGCGACTAAAGCCGGCCGGGTTGTAAAGGAAAGTGACATTGATGAGGCGCAGTCATCCCAGATTCAGATTTTCTCGCAAGATACCGATGTCTTTGTCGCCACGCCCGGAAATGTTCACAATCATGACATCCGATTTCTTCATCTTAGCCGCGCGCTTGATCGATTCGGCGACGGCATGGGCCGATTCGAGCGCCGGAATGATTCCTTCCGTGCGCGCCAGGGTCGTGCAGGCTGCGAGTGCCTCTGCATCCGAGGCTGCCGTGTACTCCGCGCGCGCCGAATCTTTCAGCCACGCGTGCTCCGGACCGATCGAAGGATAGTCGAGTCCAGCGGAAACAGAGTGTGTAGTTGCTACCTGGCCGGCGTCATCTTGAAGAACGTAAGAGTAAGTGCCCTGCAATACGCCGGGAGCGCCACCGTGGAAGCGGGCGGCATGTTCGCCGAGCGCGTCGCCTCGTCCGCCAGCTTCCACGCCGATCAACGTCACGCGCTTGTCTTTGAGAAAAGCATGGAAGATGCCGATGGCATTTGATCCGCCGCCGACGCAGGCGATGATCGCCGCTGGCAGCTTGCCTTCGGCTTTCATAATCTGCGCCCGCGCTTCGCGTCCGATGACCTTGTGAAAGTCGCGCACCATGGTTGGATAAGGATGGGCGCCGAGCACGCTGCCCAGCAGGTAATGCGTGGTGCGAACGTTAGTAACCCAATCGCGCATGGCTTCGTTGATTGCGTCCTTCAACGTGCGTGAGCCGGAATCGACACCACGCACTTCGGCGCCGAGCAACTTCATGCGGAAGACATTCAACTCCTGGCGGCGCATATCTTCCGTGCCCATGTAAACGACACAATCGACACCGAAGAGGGCGCAGACTGTGGCAGTGGCGACTCCGTGCTGTCCAGCGCCGGTTTCTGCAATGATGCGGCGCTTGCCCATGCGCTCGGCAAGCAGCGCCTGGCCGAGGCAGTTGTTAATTTTGTGCGCCCCGGTGTGGAGCAGGTCTTCGCGCTTGAGATAGATCTTTGCGCCGCCGAGTTTTTTCGTCAGACGTTGCGCAAAGAAAAGCGGCGTTGGGCGCCCAGCGTAAGTTTTGAGCAACTCGGCGAGACGCTGCTGAAATTTCCGGTCGCGTTTGGCTTTTTCGTATTCGCGCTCGAGCTCTTCGAGCGCGGCCATCAGCGTTTCCGGCACATAGCGGCCACCGTAGGCTCCAAAGCGGCCAGCAGGGCTATTCTTTTGCCGCGGTGTAATCGCAGTCGCCATCAGTGTTTCGCGTCTTCCCGCCGCACGGCGGCAACAAACGCTCGAACTTTCTCCGGATCTTTTTTCCCGGGCCGGGCTTCCACGCCAGTAGAAACATCGACGCCCCAAGGCTTCAAGAGACACATCGCTTGCGCAACGTTCGCCGGTGCCAGCCCTCCCGCCACGACGATCCTTAGCGTCCGCCTCATGTACTCCACCACCGGTACCGCCTTCTGCCAATCAAAAACGGTCCCCGTCCCGCCCGGCTGCTGAGTTGTACCGGCATCGAGGAAGATGGTTTGAAAATGATTCGCAATACGGTCCCGCCTGAATGAGATCGCATAGACTCTGCTACAGCGGCAATACTCGAGACGAATCTTTTCGAAGTCTCCACGTTCTCCGTGAAAGCCGCTGCGGGCAGAGATAGATAGCTCCTGAATCCCGGCGGGAAACGACCAGCACCATAGGCTGTAGTGTTGGAAACGAAGTCGATGTGGGGGCCGAAGTGAAGCTGCGTCGCAGTTAAGCCGACCCGCGAAATCAGCTGAACCAGGTTTTCAGTATATCCGCCCACGAACACACCTACCTTCTCGACTCCTACCGGCAATTTCGCCACGATCTCCTGCGCAGTCTGCGGATCAACATATCGGGAGCTTTTGTCATAGAACACAAATCCCAGCGCATCCGCTCCAGCGTCCACCGCCGTCAATGCATCCTCGAGATTCGTAATCCCGCAAATCTTGACCCAGGTCATAACCTCAGAGTTCAGTCACACGGGAAATTTCACTTCCGGCTGCGACTCCGCAATCAATTTGTGCAGCGCCTCCCCAGGAGATGCCGCTTTCATTAGCGATTCGCCGATGAGAAACGCGTCGTAACCAACAGAACGCAACCGGGCAACATCTGCGCCGCTGTGAATTCCGCTCTCGGCAACTCGAACTACATCGCCGGGGATTGACTCGGCCAACCGCAATGTGGTTCGCAAATCGACTTGAAATGTCCGCAAGTCACGGCTGTTAACGCCAATCAAATCGCAGCCCATATCGATTGCCCGTTTCAACTCTTCTTCGTCGTGGACTTCGCAGAGAACGTCCAGCGAAGCATCTTTCGCCCGGCTCGCCAATGTCGTAAGTTCAGGCTGCGCCAACGCCGCGACGATCAGCAGAATCGCGTCCGCCGAATAAGCCCGCGCTTCCAGCAATTGAAATTCATCCACAATAAAGTCTTTACGCAGGCAGGGCAGTTTCGTTCTCGACCAGGCACACTGCAAGTTCGCCAGCGAACCTTGAAAGAACTCCTCATCGGTCAGCACGGACAACGCAGCGGCCCCGGCGCGTTCCAGTTCACTGGCAAGTGTGGCAACATCGAACTCCGCTCGAATCAGACCACGCGACGGCGAAGCTTTCTTCAGCTCCGCAATGATCGCCGGCCCGTCTCGACTCCTTCGCCGCAGAGCGCCCCGAAAGCCGCGCGGAACATGCTGTTCCGCTCGCCGCTCAAGGTCACGGAGATCGGCGGAGGCCTTCGCTAGAGCGATGCGTTTGCGGGTTGAAGCAACGATTTGGTCAAGATTGGCGGGCATACGGCGCCCCTCGATTATAAGGGATGCCGGAAAAACGCTTGTCAGCGGCGGGTCAAGTTAGTCTGCGTGATTGTGCATCTGCCGTTCGACCGACCAGACATCTTCCGGCTTCTGCTCGAAGGGATAAACGTGCACCATCCAGCCAAAAACTTGCGGGAGGAAATGGCCGCCCGCCGCATCGCAATCCTGTTCGGTGAGATGGAACCTGCAAGCCCAAACTTGGCGTTGGGTCCCAACGCTGCCTGCTTCAATCCGGCGGGCGGTACGCAGAGATTCACATGGGCGTGCCATTGCGCGATGCTCAGCGGAATGCGCGCGTCGAGTTCGTCTTCGGTCTCGCCCTTGGGCGCTGTATACATCACGCCGATCAGTTTGTAGTCGTCACCGTGTTTTTCGTAGAGCAGCGAGGTCGGATGGTCGGGATTGAAATGCATCCTGGTTTCGAATGCGTAGCGATAGTTGGTGAAGTGATATTTTTTTGCGGATGGTTGGGCATGAAGATTTGGAACCCGTCGGCCAGCGCCACTTTGTAGTCGGAGTATTTTTGGGCCACGCTGCGGGCGGCCTGCACCACCGCATCAGCGCGTTCCTGATCGCCCGGCTTGATTTCACGCATTGCGGTCATCTTCATGTGCGGCCCCATGTCCATGTGATGACCTTCCATGGAATGCATGGCGTGCATCGCGCCGTCGTCGGTCGATGTGGCTGTGGAAGAGTTGCCCGACATGTTCATGTTCGACATATCGTGGCCCGACATGCCCGACGCCGGCTGCGACTGCGCGGCACAAAATGACGCTGCAAAAAAGGCCAGTGCTGGAAGTACGGTAGTGCGACGATTCATATTGGCCATCCTCTATGGTTCAACCCTGCCCAATGCCAGATGTTTCCGCAATAGAAGAGATCTTTCTGTGGTTACCGGAGTAATTTCCAGTTACTTAAACCGTGGCGACAGGCTTTTCCGTTAATCCTAATCCTACGAGAATCCGGCTGGCACCTTCGTTTCCAGAACGGATGCAGTCCGGCACGCCAATGCCGCGGTATCCGTTGCCGGCCAGCGCCAGACCAGGAAGGTCGCGCAACTGATTTTCAATCCTCTGCAGCCGCTCCAGGTGTCCAACGGCATACTGCGCCATCGCGCCATGCCAGCGATAAATACGCGTGAACAGCGGGGTTGCAGTAAGGCCGATGATCTGACGCAGATCCTCCCGCACGATGGCTGCAATTTGGTCGTCGGCAAGATTGAAAGCGCGCGTGCTGCTCTTGCCGCCGATAAAACAGCGAAGCAAAGCGCGATCTTCCGGCGCCCGATGCGGAAATTTATTGTGAACAAAAGTTGCTGCCAGCATTCGCTTGCCTTCGCTGCGAGGAACCAGAAAGCCGAAGCCGGGCGGCAGCGACTCGCGCACCGCGCGATCGATAACCAAGATTCATCGTGACGGACGAGGTGTACTGAATGCCATTAAGTTCGTATGCCAGAGCAGGCGCGGACTCGCGCACCAGTTGCGCAGCCGTCGTGCGCGGGCGTCGAAAGAATGACTGCATCGAATAGCTCGACTCTCCATGCCGCAGAAACCAGCCAGCCGCCTTCCTGACGCGTGAGGCGTGAAACTGCCGCATCCGTGTTTAAAGCACGACGAATTCAGCCGTCGCCACGATCGCATCCACCATCTGCTGCATGCCGTTTTTCAAAGACGTGAACAATGGCCGCTCTGGCCCCTTGGCCGCTTGCGCCGTTTTCTTGCGGGCTGCCAGCATGGCGCGGCCCAGGCTGCCGTACTGGGCTTCCATCTCGGCGAAACGCGGCAGCACGGCGCGCAAGCTGAGCTGAGTTGCTTCGCCGCCATATACGCCAGAGAGCAGCGGATCAGCCAGCCGATCGACCATTTCGGGGCCGTAGTGGCGCTCGACGAAAGCGGCCACGGTTTCGTCGCTCATCGGCTTTGTGGGAGGATGAAACCACTCGCCGCACCATCCGCAACTTGGTCGCCGTCGAAAAAAGCGGCGACAAAATTGTCGGCAGAATTTTGGTTGGGACCATGAACATCAGGCCATCGGGAATGGGGACCAGTCCGGCCGTTCACCAGAATGTAAGTTTTGCGGTCGGCGTCGTTGGAGCCGATGAGTTGATCGCCGAAGCCGAAGTTCTCGGCAGAGATCTGAGGCCCAGGGTTTTTCGGTGAGGAAAGAATCGGGGCCGGCTTCGATCAGGCATCCATCGACGTGCTCGGTGACGCAGCACGCCGCCGAGGCGCGGACTCGATTCGTAGAGAACGTACTCGAATCGGCGCCAGCCGTTGCGCCGCTGCTTTTCCAGCGCGAATGCGGCGGCAAGGCCCGAGATGCCGCCGCCGATGATGGCAATTCGCTTCATGCGCTTCGAGACCGAGCCGAGAAACGCCGACTGTCAGCCAGCGCTCGGCTGCACGCAGGCAGAGACGAGATCGTTCAACGATTCGGCGCGCCAGAGCCGCATGCCCTGCTTCTCGGCGAACTGCTTAAAGCCGATGTCAATGTCGTACAGTACTTCCACGTGATCGCAGAGGAAGCCGATGGGCTGAATGAAAACGCCGCTGATGTCCTTTCGCTTTGAGCGCGAGAATCGTGTCCTCGACCGTCGGGCCAAGCCACTCTCCGCCGGACATGCCCTGGCTTTGAAAGGCGAATGTCCACTGCCCGGCGTTCAAGCGCGGCTTCGCGCGGCCACCAGTGACGCAGTTTCTTTCGCCTGCGCCTCGTACGGATCGCCTTCCGTCGACCGTGCGCTGTGGGCACGCTATGCGCGGTGAAGATGATCGGAACGCTGGTTTTCGCTTCCTCACAAGCTTGTGCCTGCCGGTCTTCAGCCTCTCCGCGAACGCCTGAATCAGCAGCGGATGATCGTGCCAAGACTCCACGAAATCGACTGGCAAAAGCGGAGCGTCGCTGTCCAACGCAGCCGCGATAAAGTCCGACGCTGGTGCGGGAATTCTGCGGTGCCAGACAAATCACGAACGCGCGCCGAGTTCCTTCGGCGATCATTTCCTTCGACCGCGTCGGCGATGAACGGTTTCCAATTGCGCATGCCCACATGCACCGGAATGCCGAGCTCGCGCTCAAGAAGCTGGCCTTGTTTCAGGGTAATCTCGCGTGAGCGGAGAGCGGCCAATCAATCCATAACGATGCTTCACCTCTTCGACAACATGCGGCGGCAGCGGACGGCCTCCGGTGACCTGCAGCAGGAATTCCGGCACTTCCTCGACGGAATCGGGGCTGCCGTGGGCGAGCAGCAGGACGGCACTCGTTTCGGATTTGGAGGGGGACATCATCGTGTGCTGCTCTACTCACCTTTACCAGTTGTCATCCCTCGCGAAGCGAGGGATCTGCATTTCCGACTAACAAACTACAGATTCCTCGTCGCTGCGCTTCTCGGAATGACAAGGGGTTTAAGACTATTCAAACTCCCGCAAGAATTTTGCCAGCGCTTTCACGTTCTCGACCGGAGTCTCCGGCAGAATGCCGTGGCCAAGATTAAAGATGTGTCCCGGCCTCCCTGCCGCGCGGCGCAAAATATCTTGCGCCCGCGATTTCAGTTCCTTCCAATCCGCGAACAGCAACACCGGATCCAGATTTCCCTGAACCGCACCTTTGAAGCCAAGCTGCGCCAGCCTTCATCGAGCGGAATGCGCCAGTCGAGGCCGATTACTTCGGCCCCCGTTTCCTGCATCGAGGGCAGCAGAGTTGCGCTGTCGGTGCCGAAATAAATAACCGGCGCACCGGTTTTCTGCAGCGCGTTGCACCAGTTCCGTGGTGCGCGGCAAAACGTAGCGGCGATAGTCTTCGACGCTCAGGCACCCGACCCAACTGTCGAAAACCTGGATGACATCCGCGCCTGCTCGCGGACCTGGTCGGCAGCGTATTCGCGAGGTCACTGCGACCAGTTTCCGCAGGAGTTCATCCCAAACGCGCGGGCGACGAGATACATCATTTTCTTGGTGTGAACGTAGTTGCGCGAGCCGCCGCCCTCAATCATGTAACTGGCGAGGGTGAATGGCGCGCCGCAAAAACCGATGACCGGCAGCTGGTCGCCGAAGTGCTTCGAAACCAGTCCCACGGCCTCGGAAACGTATCCCAGTTCCGCTGCATCGTCGGTGCGCAGGCTCGCAACGTCTTCCTTCACTCGCACCGGCTTATCAATCACCGGCCCTTCGCCCGCGGCGAAGTGAAACGGCAAGCCCATGACTTCGAGAGGCAGAAGCAGGTCAGCAAAAATGATGGCTGCATCCACGCCCAAGATTTCCGCGGCGGTGATCGTGACTTCGGCAGCGATGTTCGGCCGTTTGCAAATTTCAACCAGCGAATAGTTCTTGCGCACTGCGCGATATTCGGCCATGTAGCGCCCCGCCTGGCGCATGAACCACACCGGCGTGCGGTCTACGGGTAAGGCCTTGCAGGCTCTTACGAAGCGGGATTCGGGAGCAGACATGGAACTTAGAATGTAGCATTTTCAGGAACGTGATAGACGGCGCGTCCTTCCGAGTGCAGCGGCATCAACAAAGTCAACGGCTCCGCGCCTAGATTCGGCCTATCATTTCCCTAACGATCCCGTTTCCCGGAGGTACTCACTGTGGCAGCAAATCAGGTAGTGCTCTATTTCGAAAAGCAGGAGGATGCGCTGCTGTTCACACTGGCTGCCAGTTCGGCGATGTCGGCCGAAGGTGCGGTCAAAGCCAACGAGGCCGGCGCGAAAATGGCACAAGAAGTCTTGAAGGCCAGCCGGATCACGACTGAAGGCGCGTTGAACCTGGTATAAGCGCGCGCGGCCGATCGACTGGTTCGATTGGAGCTATGGCTTCGCATCCTCCGCCGCTGCTGTAGCGTCGACGAACGCTTTCAGTTCTTCCCGGTCTTCGGGAAGCATTTTGGTGAACTGAATTCCATTTCCCACCTGCGGATGCGAAGTCACAACCAGCGCTTCAATCAGCAGGGTATTCTCCAGTTGTAATTTCAGGTCAAGTTTCGTTCCCACCGCGAACGGAAACATGGTTTCAAGGTAGCAGCCAGCCGCGCTCAAGTCGGCGGTCGCGCCGCGAATGGGAGTATCGCTGCCATCGGCGAACAATTCCAGCGGCACACTGACCTTTACGCGATGAGAAGACCGCTTCTGTCCGAACTGGGGCGCATCTGTCATGGTTTCGAGACTTCGCCGTAATCACTTCGCGATATTCAAGTTGTTGGTCACAGAAAACACTCCGGAAACGCCGTTGGCGCGAATGCCAACCATACTCTTGTCCGCTTCCCGGTTCACCACGCCTTCAAGCGTCACGCGGCCGTTCTTTACGATAATGCGGATCGGTTTGATCACTGGCAGCGAGTAACGCTGCAGCGGCGGATATCCATAAATGGCACGGTAAAGTTGGCGGCGAAGCCGGTCGTCCATGGGAGAGACCGGCAGGACTTCGATCTGGTTGTCCACTTTTTCGACGCCTTCAACGCCCTTCGCCGCACTTTCCGCGCTCGATTTCACCGTGGGATTGGTCACCTGCCCGAGCAGCGTGACGTTGTATCCATCGACCCGGAAAGCGAGATTGTCAAAGACAGTGACAAACGGCAGCATCACCAGTTCGTGCCGCACTTCTTTCTGAATGCGCTGGATTGCCTGCGGCGGAATTTCGCGCTGCTGCGCGACGACCGGCGACGCTGAGGCAATCAAGACCAGCACCACGGCCCACTCTAGTCTCATGGGGAGTTCCTCTCTATATGGATCGAAAAAGTATAAGCCTTCGGAGCCAAGTTTTGGACGCCCGGCATTTGTCAGCGATCCTCACAACACGCTACACTCATCCCTTTCACGGGAGGGGCGTTGTGAAGCTTTCATCCAGTTTTTTCCGTCTGTTTGTGTGTCTGCTGGCCGTGCTGGCTGCCTTGCCAGCGTTTGCGCAGTATACCGACTCAGCCACTTTCAACGATCTGGGCGGCGCGCAGGAGTTCGCCCGCCGCCGTCAGGAATTGGCTAAACAACTGAAGACCGGCTACCTGATCCTTTTTGCGCGGATCGTGACCCCCGAGGCCAACCACTATCGCGAAGACAACGACTTCTTTTATTACACCGGCCTGGGCGATCCCGGCGCCGTCATGCTCATGGATGTTGAGCGCGGGGCCGCAATGATCTTCGAGCCGGAACAGAGTGCGCGGGTCAAGCAGGTTTACGGCGCGAATTTGCTCTCGTTGAGCGATGAGCAAAAAGAAAAGCTTGGATACAAGACGGTCTTGCCGCTCAGTACGCTGGATGGCTTTCTCGCGTACGCGCTCGGCAAAGAAACCGACCTGTGGCTGCGCCTGACCTATCCCGACAAAGCCGATGGCGCGCGCTTTGAAGTCGGCCGCGACTATGCTGAACAATACAATCACCCGTACGGCGATCCCACTCCCGGCGACCGCGCGGCCATCAAGCGGTTGGCGGAACACTATCCGGCGGCGCACCAGCGCGACGCAACTCCCTTCATCGACGCCATGCGTAATATTAAGACTCCGCAGGAGATCGCCCTGCTGCGGCGCAATGGCAATTTGAGCGCTCAGGGCCTGAAGGAAGCCATCGCCAACGCGCATCCGCCGATGTACGAATATCAGATCGAGGCGCGGGCGGATTACGTCTTTCGCAACGGTGGCGCACAGGGATGGGCCTACCCAGCGATCGTCGGCAGCGGAGAAAACATTAACACCTGGCATTACTTCAGCGACCGCCGTCAGATTCAGCCGAATGATCTGGTCGTGTTCGACTTCGCCGCCGACCTCGAGCACATGACCATGGACATAACCCGGACTTTCAACATCAGCGGAAAATTTACGCCCGAGCAAGCCAAATGGTACGCGGTCGACCTCGAATCGCAAAAGGCGTCCATTGCGATGTTGAAGCCGGGCAACACCTACGAGCAGGTTGCCGACGCCGGCAAAGCGGTGTTCGCGAAGTACGGCATCGAGAAGCAGTGGTATGGATTTCCCGGCCACTTTGTTGGCCTGGCGACCCACGATGTTATGTTGCCCAAAGGCCCGGTCAAGGCCGGACAGGTGGTCACGGTTGAGCCGATCGTCGAATTTCCCGACAAACAGATGCACTTCCGCGTCGAGGACACGATTCTGGTGACCGATAACGGCCCGGAAATATTGTCTTCGGCCGTGCCCAAGGAAATGGCGGACATGGAGAAGCTGGTAGGCAGCGCAAAATAAACCACGTAGGGACGCCCTCGCCCGTCTTGTGAACCACGTAGGCCCGGACGCCCTCGTCCGGGCGGGCGCAGCTCGCCAAGTTTTACTCAAGCTCAACGAAAGCTGCCGAGTTCCGCTGGGCTGGGCGGACGAGGGCGTCCGCCCCTACGTGATCCCTCGTCAAGACGAGGGCGTCCAGGCCTACACAAACCGAAATTCATCCCCCGCAAAAAATCCCATCCCGCCACCGCAACTCGCGGGAATCTTCCGGGTTACTTGCTGTAGACTTCTTTACATCGTTTTCACAGGAAAAGGATTAGGATTAGCGATATGCAAACATCTATTTTGCGCATAACGCATGCGGCAGTGGTGCGCCTGAAAGTGCCGGGCGCGATTCTTCTAACTCTGGCAGTGGCGCTGCCCGCTTTTGCCGCGCTCGGCGGAACTGAGATGTCGATCGAAGCCGACCGCGCCCACATGCAAGCTACGCTGAACACCACTGAAGCCCAAGGCTACACGGTGCATGAAATCAAGAGCCCGGACGGCGTCGTGGTGCGCGAATACCTGTCCTCGGACGGCCGCGTTTTCGGCGTCACCTGGCAAGGCCGGGTCATTCCCGAGATGCAGCAGCTTCTCGGGGCCTACTTCCAGCAATATTCTGCGGGAGTGAAGGCGCAACACGAAGCTGGCCCCGGCCGCCGGCCGCTCCGCATTGAACAACCAACGCTGGTTGTGCACAACACCGGGCACATGCGGTCGTTCTACGGCAAAGCTTATGATCCGAGCCTGTTGCCCAAGGGCATCGCGGCGAGCGCAATTCGATAATCGATCGATATCTTGAGGAGGAAGCCGTGCGCAGCTTTTCTATTTCCCTGATACTCGGCAGTTTGGTTTTGTTGGCGGCATGTGGCGGCGGAACGCCCTCCGGAGTGCCGATTACCCTCTCGGTGACGGCCAGTCCTACAACGATCAATCCCGGGCAGAGCTCGACCCTCACCGCGTCGGTGGTGAATAGCAGCAATACCGGGGTTACTTGGAGCATCGCGTCTCCCGCGGGCTTTGGAACTTTGAGCAGCACCACGGCGAACCCGGTGACCTACACCGCGCCAACGAGCGTCTCCAAGACCACGCTGGTGACGATTATGGCGACCGCTGCCGCCAGCTCCAGCGTAACTGCGACTGCGCAGATCACGGTGCAAAGCTCGGCCGGCACGATCGCTTTGTCACCCGGCGCTCCGCAGACGATCAATGTGGCAGAAGCGCTGCCGATCACTGCGACTCTGAACAACACCGGCTCGACCTCGGTGAGTTGGGCGAGCTCAAACTCGAATATCGCTTCGTTGAGCAGCACGAGTGGGAGTCCTGTAACTCTCACCGGCAAGGCCGCAGGCTCTGTCACGGTGACCGCGACCTCGGGGATGGCGACCCAGACTCTTGAAGTCACGGTTCTGACTTCAGGCGCAGGCCCGAACGTGGCAGCCCTCACCGTGGGCACCGGCCCTGTCGCCTACGCGAACGGCGTGCTCACCAGCGTACAAATTTGCGCGACCGGATCCACCACCAACTGCACCACTGTCGATAGCGTTCTGGTCGACACCGGCTCAGTCGGGCTCAGGATTCTGGCGACTGCTATTCCCAACATTGCGCTGACGCCGGTAACTTATTCCGACGGTAGCGCATTGAACGAGTGCGTGCAGTTCCTTGATGGCTCGTTCCTATGGGGTACGGTTTCGCAGGCCACCATTAATATTGGCGGGGAGGCAGCCACCGGCCTGCCGGTGCAAGTCATCGCCAATCCCACTGGATTCTCAATTCCGACGGCCTGCTCCAACGGCGGCGCCAATGAAGACACGCAAGCGACTTTGAGCGCGAATGGCATTATCGGCGTTGGCCCTGAGCCGTTCGATTGCGGCTTGGCGTGCGACGTGAACGGAGGCCTTAGCGCTCCGCCGGCACCTGTCTATTACGCGTCGTGCTCCTCGGCCTCGGGCTGCCAGCCAGTGTTTGCCTCGTGCGGCTCGGAGTGCCAGGATTCAACCGCCGACCAGCAAGTAACGAACCCGGTCATAGGATTTGGAACCGACAATAACGGTACCGTGATTGCGATGACACCGCCAGCAGGCGGCGCCGCGCCAACGGCCACAGGCACATTGACCTTTGGCATCGGGACTGAAACTAACAATGCCCTGACTGCGGCGAACATACTCACGCTGAATCAGAGCGACGAGTTTGAAACCGCATTCGAGGGGCAGAGCCTTTTTGCCAGCTTCATTGACAGCGGCTCGAACGCGCTATTCTTCCCGAACTGGCCGAGCTTGACAATCTGCTCGGACAACCCCGATTTCTATTGCCCATCGAGTCCGGCGGCATTGTCGGCAGTCAACATCGGCACCAACAACTTCCAGAGCGCAGTCAACTTTACTGTCGACAACGCGGACACGCTGTTCAGCAACTCCGGCGCTCAGGCTTTCAATAATCTCGCCGGGCCGGAACAGGCAGGCAGCTCGCCAGCGACATGCGTGAATAACAATGGCACCCTCTCCGGCGACTGCACCTTCGACTTCGGCTTCACCTTCTTTTACGGAAACACAATATTTACCTCAATTGACGGGCAAAGCGTTCCGGCAACCGCGCCCACGCCACCGTGGTTCGCGTACTAATCTTCCTGCGGGGCGAACTTAATCGTTCGCCCCTTTATTATTCATCACCACAAATCACGTAGGGGCGGACGCCCTCGTCCGCCCAGCCGCGCCCATTGCTCGGCAGCAATTCTTGTGACGCTTTCTAGCGAGCTCCGCTCACCCTCCCGTCCGGGGGCGTCCGGGCCTACTTGATCCGGAATGGGAACAAGGCCTTCACTCCGACGATATATTTCTTCGTTGCACGTTGGTTTAGCCTAAGAATGAGAGATGACATTTTATCGCCGTAATCTGCCTCATCTTCAGCGTGACAACAAGCCCCATTTCATAACCTTCGTTACAAAACATCGCTCGATCCTGCCAGAATGGGCGCGGGAAATCGTTCTGAGATGCTGCCGCTACGACGATGAAGCCAAGTATCAGCTTCACGCCGCGGTTGTCATGCCCGATCACGTTCATCTGATCCTCACTCCTCAGATTGATGAAGAAGAACGGGCCGTTTGGTCATTGCTCGAAATTATGCGGGCAATCCAAGGAGCGTCTGCTCACCTTATCAACCAGCGAATTGGAAACATGGGCCGGTCTGGCAAGAAGAGTCGTTCGATCGTGTGCTGCGGTCTTCTGAAAAGCTGGATGAAAAGATCGCTTATGTTCTGGAGAACCCGATTCGAAAGGGTTTGGTGAGAGATTGGCATGAATATCCGTGGTTGTGGCATCGGGTCTCGGCAAGTCCGTTTCGTCCGCCACAACTCACGTAGGGGCGGACGCCCTCGTCCGCCCAGCCATCTTCACTGCTACACTACCCCGCATGAAGAAATTTGACGATCTTTCCGAGCGCGAAATGCTGGCGCTGGCCATCTCCCTGGAAGAAGAAGACGAACGCGTTTACGCCGACTACGCCGAAGGTCTGCGCGAGGATTTCGCCGCTTCGGCCGCGGTGTTCGACGGCATGCGCGAGGAGGAGTCCGGCCACCGGCGGCAGACTGATCGAGCTGTACCGCCAGAAGTTCGGCGAGCACATCCCACTGATTCGACGCCAGGACGTGAAGGGCTTCGTGCAGCGCAAGCCGGTCTGGCTGGTGCGGCCGCTGCGCCTGGACCGGTGCGCAAACAGGCCAGCGCAATGGAGGTGGAGAGCCGCCAGTTCTATCTACAAGGCTGCGGCCCGAGCGCAGCGACGCGCAGCATCCGGCAATTGCTCGACGATCTGGCGCAGGAAGAACGCTCGCACGAGGATCGAGCCGAGGAATTGGAAGGAAATCCCTGCTCCCGCCCGACGCCAAGCAGGCGGAGGAGCAGGCCAGGCGGCGTCTGTTCGTGCTCCAGATCGTGCAGCCGGGCCTGGCGGGATTGATGGACGGCTCGGTGTCGACGCTCGCGCCGGTGTTCGCGGCCGCGCTGGCCACGCACAATTCCTGGGCCGCGTTTCTGGTGGGCCTGGCGGCGTCGGTCGGCGCGGGCATCAGCATGGGATTCGCCGAGGCGCTCTCCGACGACGGCAGCCTCACCGGCCGCGGACATCCGTGGGTGCGCGGCGTCATTTGCGGGATCGATGACGGCGCTGGGCGGCATCGGCCACACGCTGCCGTTTCTGGTCCACGACTTTCGCGTCGCCATGGGCGTGGCGATGTCGGTGGTGGTGGTCGAGCTCGCGGTGATTTCCTGGATTCGCCACCGCTACATGGACACGCCGATCTGGTCGGCGGCGCTGCAGGTGGGGCTTGGGCGGCGCGCTGGTGTTTCTCACCGGAGTTCTGATCGGAAGTTCGTAGAGAAGCCGGATCGACACGGACTTCCGAGGATCTATACGGATTCGAATCTAGTTTCTTGATCCGTGAAAATCCGCGCAATCCGTGGCTGAGATTCTTCAAGCCGCCCCGGTGCTGCGCACCTGCTCTTCGTATTCCGCATCTGCACCCGCCGGAAGCACTACCCACAGCGTATAAATTCCCAGCGCCGTACCGAACGGAATGTGGAACAAAGCGAAGAAGGCCAGCACGATCGTCAACATGCGCGCCCAGGGTTCGCGCTGCAGCAGACCCCATCCGGCGACGAAGCCGGCAGCAGCTTTGACCAGCACCAGCGCGCCCAGCGTCGAAAAGAGCGAATGCAGGAACCCGGCAGGCACGTCGGACGGCACGCCCAGTTCGTGCAAGTGCGCAAAGATGGTGTTGGCAAGAATCAGCAATACCAAACCACCCACTGCGTTGAGCGCCGAGAGCGCCAGCCACAAGATTCCCAGCAAACGAATGTGTTCGGCCACACGGTTGCGCCGCGGAAAACTGATCGCGCCGCCGGCAAACTCTTTTCCGCACCGGCTGCAGAAACGTTGTCCCGGCTGCGCTGGAGCACCACACTTGTCGCAGAACATATCGGCCTCCAACAAACCTACGAACTATACCTAAGGAAGGTTCCCATTTGCAGTGACCGAAGCAAAACGAAAAGGCCGCCCGGCAAAAGGCGACCTTTTCTTCAAGGGAGAATAGTTCCAACGGAGGTGTTCCGAACCGTCAAAACTTTCTGGCGAAATCTTATGGGCCGAAAAAGGGGGGTGTCAAGCGAATTTTGTGAAATAAGTCTATTTATAATCAATCACTTGCAAAATAGTTTGTAGCTAGGCTGTGCAGCCTCATTCTGAGACAAATGGCCTTCGGAAAGTCACTAAACCGCTTCAATTGATGGGCTTACATCCCCTTTTCCGGCCGTCCACCCCGCTCGGAGAGGTGCAAAGAGATGAATTCTACGTCCTCGGCCCGGTCAAAAAACCGATCCGGGAAAAGGCGTTTCGCGAGGACTCGGAAGCCTCCAAACGCCACTCCCGCCACCAGCGCGAAGCCAATAATGATGAAACACAGAATAATGACGTTCACCAGCAGATTGGCGAGATTGTCTCTCTTGGTGAAGTATGTGTTCTCGTTCCAGGTTACGTTGGCGTCGTAGTTGACCGATGCCAGCAGCGCCTTGGCCTCGCCGGAAGATAGCGGGCCTCCGGCGACAACCAGAATTGGTCCCGTGCGCTTCAGAGACAAGCTCCCGGCGTTCGCGAGCAGTATGACATCCGGCGATTG